>NZ_KB892300.1 GCF_000373745.1 Oligella ureolytica DSM 18253
CCCGGCAATCCACAACAAAACGCCTATGTCGAGCGCTATAATCGGACAGTACGTTATGACTGGTTAACCCAGAATCTCTTTGATAGTCTAGAAGAAGTTCAGCACGGAGCCACTGCTTGGCTCTGGACTTACAATAACGAACGCCCCAACATGGCATTAGGTGGCATCACACCGAGGCAAAAATTACATCAACATAAATTAAATCATTCTACTGCCAACTGCTGTTAAAAATGGGGGGATTACCCTGCAACTCGCTTACCGGAATCATTAAGCGGCTGATAAATATAATTTGCAGCAAACCAAGCTTTTTGAAAATCAATTTCATTACTCATTGCTATTCATCCCTAACGTTATTTATAGTCATTAGAGCAATAGTTTTTGACTTTTTGATGACTAAATTATGACTATTTTTTGACTAGTCAACATTCATCAATTCACATGAAAGAAGAAGGATTTAACAGAAGAGGATACAATGATGATCTTAGTTAACACATACAATCCTGCCAATTAGAAATCCCTAGAGTCTAGTTAAAAAACATGCAAGGCAGTTTATCCATACGCTCTTATAGCACTAAGCCAACAATTCATGCTCATGATTTTTATCAGTTGGTCCTGCCACTCAGAGGCGTCATCTCTATCCAAGTAGGATTGTTTGATGGGAAAGTTGCACCCGGCGAATGCGTGATCGTTAAAAAACAAGAAGAACACCTCTTTACAGCCAACCCGGAAGCTCGCTTTGTTGTAGCTGATATGGTGAGCGTGCCGGACAATATTGCAGCTTATCAGGAGGTTGTTTTTGCCGTCAAAAAACCGCTGACACGCTATCTTCACTTTATCGAGGCACAGCTGGAATTACAGGTGAATGCCGTGTTAGAAAAAGCCATGTTCGACACATTTTATTATCTGCTGGCCGAACATACTTTATTGCCTAAATTAGATAAGCGTATCGCCAATACCATTGATTATATTGAAGGTAATTTACAGGAAAGGCTGACTATTGACACCTTGGCACGTACTGCTAACCTAAGTAATACGCAGTTCAAAGTACTATTCAAACAACAAACCGGCCTGACCCCCATGCACTATGTGAATAAGGCTCGCATTGCAAAAGCGCAGGCACTACTGAGCCACACGGACTACCCCTTGAAACTCATTGGTGAAATGGTGGGCTACACTGACTTATCCTCTTTTAGTCGTCGATTTACCCAGATTGTTGGTCTGCCTCCCAGTCAATTCAAACAGTAAGCTCCGTCTTTGCAATCATCAAAACCGTCCTTTTTGTCAAACATAGCACCCTAAAAAAGACTAGTATATAGATTCATTTTTATTTACCTTAAAAAAGTCTAGTTAATTATGTTGCATGAAGGTGTTAAAGGACTGCTGGCCATCATCATCGCCAGTTTATTATGGGGCACAACCGGCGTGACTGCCAGCTACACCACCGATCTTAGTCCACTGGCTATTGGTGGCTTTACCATGGGGGTGGGTGCTATCTGGCTATCATTAGCCGCACGCAAAAGCTTGGCAGAAGATTACGCCATACTCCGACAGCATCTAGCGCTGGTGCTCGTGGGTACACTATGCGTGGTGATTTATCCCTTGGCGTTTTATTCCTCCATGTTCTTTGCCGGTGTCGCGATAGGAACCATGGTATCTATTGCCAGTGCGCCTTTATTTGCAGCGATTGTAGAGCGTCTTTTTAGCAAAAAACCGATATCAATACAGTGGTTTATCAGCTTTTTATTAGGGGCATTGGGGATGATGTTTCTTGCACTGGGTAAAGCACCGATAGATGCAAACATTGACAGTAATCACCTGATGCAGGTTATTGGCATTGTCTTGGGGTTAGTCGCCGGTTTAACCTATGCCGGTTATTCATGGGTCGCAAAGCAACTGATTGACCTCGGGGCTAATTCTAAATCTGCCATCGCCATACAGTTTGCCTGTGCCGCTCTATGTCTTTTACCCTCTCTATGGTTCACAGGAGATAACCTTTTTACTAACCAAAAAAACTTATCCATTGTTTTTTATATGGCAACGGTTCCGATGTTTTTTGGTTATCTACTGTTTAGTTATGGCTTACGAACCATCAGCGCCAGTAACGCCACCTTAATCACACTCATTGAACCCTTATTTGCCACCTTACTCGCTATCCTCCTCGTGGGAGAAAAATTACTGGGTATCGGCTGGTTAGGGATGGTGCTTATCTGCTTATGCTTACTGGTACAATCAATTAATGTTCAGGCCATTCGTCAGCAGTTCAGCTAGTTAAGAATCGACTGTTCGTCATGGTTGGCGATCTCTTACTCACCGGCTGTTAATCCGGCTCACACGCAACGGCGGTCTTACCATGAAGAAACTGTTTAGCTACCTCGCTTGTATAAGCTGCTTAAGCCTAAGTTCACAAATCCTGGCACAGGATTTTAACGCCCGTGCGCCAAACGCTCCTCAACAAGAACCCGCCTTTGCGCATCAGACTCGCGCGCCTGTGTTGCCGGATGACTATCAATTACAGGTTGAGACCATCGTAAGCGAACTTGAACATCCTTGGGGCATGGTGCAGCTACCAAATGCCTCATGGCTAATTACCGAACGCCCCGGACGGCTACGTTTAGTCAATACAGACGGGCAGCTCTCAGCGCCCATCAGCGGTCTGCCGGCGGTAGATGCCCGCGGTCAAGGTGGCCTACTGGATATCATGATTAAGGATGATTTTGAGAACACTCGCCGAATTTGGTGGAGCTACGCTGAACCACGTGACAATGGGACCAATGCTACTGCTGTGGCGACCGGTATCCTCTCTGACGATTATCGGCAAGTAACTGATGTTCAGGTAATTTTTCAACAAACTCCTCCTTGGCGATCAACCGCACATTTTGGTTCTCGCTTAGTCTTTGATACAGACGGTATGCTATTTATCACGACCGGCGATCGCTATCAGGCCAGCTCTCTGGCTCAAGATATCAGCACCCATATTGGCAAGGTCTTACGCATCAACCCACAAGGCGGAGCAGCCCCTGGCAATCCCGCACTTCACGGTGAAGGTGGACAACCCGAAATCTGGTCCTATGGACATCGTAACGTTCAAGCAGCAGCACTCGCCACCGATGGCCGTCTTTGGACGGTAGAACATGGCGCGCGTGGCGGTGATGAATTAAATCAGCCGCAAGCCGGCCTTAACTACGGTTGGCCAATTATCACTTACGGTGTCGATTACTCAGGACGTACGATAGGCGATGGACTAACTGCTCATAAGGATATGGAACAGCCTGTGTACTTTTGGGATCCGGTGATTGCACCCAGTGGAATGGCCTTCTACCACGGTGAGCTTTTTGCCGACTGGCAAGGGGATTTATTGATTGGCGGACTGGCGAGTCAATCATTAATTCGCCTAAGACTTAAAGACGGTGAGGTCATTGGTGAAGCACGCTATCTTCAGCGCGAGCAAGGTCGTATTCGTGATGTGGCGATTGCACAAGACGGCGCAATCATGCTTTTAATTGATGATCCAAATGGCAAATTATTGCGAGTGATACCTCAGGAGTAAGCGCTGCTAACACCTGCCTTTTATCAAAAAAAGCCCTAAATGTCCTGAGGTCTTGAGAATGAAAAAGTGGACAAATAGGGCATAAAACAATTCATTTTTCAGTTAAAAAGTACCTTCAAGACGCAGCCAAAACTGACGACCCGGCTCATTTAACTGTTGCCCCAGCACCGGATTATACCCTGCAATATCTGCCGCTCCTTTACTGATAAACTCACGATACGTTTTATCAAAAATATTATCCACACCACCACTTAGGCTAAGACGATCATTTACGCGATAAGATACATTGGCTGAAAATACGCTAAAGCCATTACTAGGCCCTGTATCAGTACCAACAATATTTCCCTGCCCTTCGGCATAGCGACTTTGTTTGGCAACATTTCTCATTGAAAAGTTAGCAGATAAAACCCCATCATCATAGCCAATATAGCTATTCGCCTCTAAGGGTGGCGTTTGACCCAATGCTCGGTCATCCGTACGGTTCTGACCATGGGTATAAGCAATGGAAGTGCCAATATGCCAATTAGGCACAAACTCATAATGAATCTCTCCCTCAAAACCATATCGGCGAGCTCGAATATTACGCGCTCGATCACCATCAATCAAAATAAAGTTTTCTAATTGACTGGCAAATAAGGTCAAAGAGGCTTCAATTCCTTGATTACGATAAATAACCCCCAAATCAATTTCATGATTGGTCTCCGGTTTAATATGCCAACCCTCTACTTTATCGCGCTCCCAAAAATCCGGCGCACGTTGTGCCATACCATAACCGGCAAATAGGGTAACATTATTAATATCATGCTCATAACGCAAAAAGCCGGCACCGGTCTGATAGGTTTTTTTCATCAAATCCGGGTGACTTTGATTGAGCCCCGTACCTTTACCCATTTCAGTAAAATACTTAGCCGTTGTATGGTCGTAGCGTAAGCCGCCAATCAGGCGTTCTGAGTCATTAAGGCGCCAAGTCGTCTCCGCAAAAATACCAATTTGTTCAAATTTCTGATTTTCTTTACGTTCAGCTTGCTTGTAGCGATCTGCCATCATGCGAGTCATACCCATACCATTACGTCCACGATGGGTATCATGCATATAATCCACACCAAGTTGGGTACTGGTATTGCCAAAGTCCAAGGTCGCTTTAAGGCGTGCAGTTTGGGTACGACGATCAGGGTTCATTGCCATATACATCATCGCTGTCTTTTCTCGGTGGCTATAGTTATCCATCACATGGTCCACATAGCTATAACCATAACTAACACTTAGCTCCGAAAGCCAAGTATTAATATTGCGCTTTTCTGCACGTAAACTAAAAGCATCTCTATCAAACAACGAGCCATCCATCCCTCGATCACCATACGCTGCCCATCCTCTGGAGCGTTGGTAAGCAAACTCAATCACACTGTTAGGATCGGGTGTAATTCCCAAAGCAACTTGCTGAGACTGTCGTTGATAAGCCGAATGCACGCGATTTCCATCACCATCTTTATAGTCTTTCGAGGTATTACGAACGGCATTGGCATGAATATAACCCCATTTCATACCGGCAGTAAAAGAACCATAACCATCAAAACGGTTAAAACTACCCACCGTTGCACTGCCATTACCTTCTATGGTTGGCTCATCAAAATAGTACGGTTTACGATTAAACTGAACGGACCCGGCAATTTGCCCCGGACCGGCAACCACTGTTTGCGGACCTTTAGTTAAAATAACCTCATCGTAGGTTTCCGGAAAAATATACGCAGTCGGTGGGTCCATGCGACTCGGACAACCACCAAAGAACTGACTGTCGTTAGAATAAATCCCTAAACGCGAACCACCTAAACCGCGAAATAATGGATCCCCAGACATACCACCTTTCCTAACAACACTCATATTCGGTATTGACTTTAAAAGCCCGGCACCATCAGTAGCAGGCATAGGCTGAAAGGCTTGTTTAGGATTCAAATAAACCTTATTAGGCTCGGTAGTCGGCGCAACAAGGACCACTAAATCATCTAATTTCTGAATGATGGGTTCCTCATCGTGTGCCATCACAACGCCTGCATAAGCAGAAAACAATGCTAAAGCAAGCCTTTTTCTAGGAAATAGCATTAATGATCTCCTCAATTTACTATTTAATTGAAGAAATTATCGTTCATTCATGCTTTTTTGAACATGCGACATATCGTCGCAGTCTATATTTAGAGAACCTTTAATGTTTTGCTGGGCGCTTATTCAGCATACGTTGCAAAGTGCGACGATGCATTCCTAAATCTCTTGCTGTCGCAGAGATATTACCGTTATTTTTACTCAGCTGAAATTGAATATGCTCCCATGTCATGCGCTTTAAAGATGGGGTATTAAAGGCCTCCTCTTTGATTTCTTCTAACAACTCACCCGCAAAAGCCTCTAATATCTGTTCAACTGTCGCCGGCTTAGGTAAGTAATTCGTTGCCCCTATCTTAATGGCATTAACAGCCGTCGCAATACTCGCGTAACCCGTCAAAATCAAAATGTTGGTTTCCGGATAGCGTTCTAAAAGCCGTGGCAATAAATGCATGCCACTTTCTTGCTCGAGATTTAGGTCAAGGATAATTCCGGCATAGGTATTTTCTTTGATGAGCGCTTCATGACTATTAGCCGCCCAGTCAAGTAGCAAGTTATGGCGGGCAAATCCTCGTACCATCAGTGAAGCAAAGATTTCATTATCATCAATCAATAAATACTGCTGTTCTGTTGACATTCCTTATTGCTCCTCACTATCCACCAATTGCAAAGGTAAGCGAATATAAGCCCGTACACCACCTTTACTCTGATTGCTTAGTTCTAAACTGCCGCCTAAATGTGAAAGACTGGCATGCGCCAAACGCACCCCCAATCCCAAACCAAAAGGCTTATCGGAGTCAATTATATCCAGCCCAGCCTGAGCTAATTGCTTCTCACTTAAATGCCCTTCATGATTATAGATCGTTAAATGAAACTCATTGTCACCCGTTACCACCGACTGTAGCTCTATCCCTTTCTCACCGGCATCAGCCGCATTATTCAAAATATTAAACAAGGCATACCAAAAACTTTCATGCAAAATCACGTGATAATCTTTTTGACCGTTAGGATCACGCACCCACTGATAATGTACATCCGGCCGTAAATTACGCCAATGCGCTAAACGCTCCTTGAGTTCCTCATATAAATACACTTGCTGCTCTTTAGGAGGTCTTATCTGTTTTAAACGTGTCAGACTATTCTTACATTGCGCCAGCTGAGTGGCTATCAAACTCACATCGGCTTGTGCTGAAGCAGGCAAATCGCTCATATTCTGCAACTCCTCATAAATCAGCTCAAGATTATTTAAAGGTGTTGATAACTCATGGGCTAATCCCGCCATCTGCATACCCATCACAAGCCAATATTCATCTTCCTGTTGTCGCTGATAAGCTTGCTGCAAACGCATTTCATGACTGCGTACCGTTTGTACTAAACCGGAAATCCACATCATGGCTAATAGCGCTGAAAAAGAAAAAGTAACCCACATGCCGATTAAATGAATCAACATTGAATTATCATGATGAGCATGACCAGCTAATTCATGCTCAAAAAGGCTAAACGGGCGATAGTAAAAGAAAAGAAGTAAATAACAAAGAATAATAATCGTCGTTAAAATACGGGCAAAACGTGGCGAACAAAATAATGCGGCATTAATTACCGGCAATATATACAATACCGTCAGTGGATTATTTGCTCCTCCCGTAAAGTAAATTAGCTCTGTCAGAAGTATGCTATCTACTATTAAGCTAAAGCGCATCAACACAGCAGGAGCGTAATACCTACTTCCTACATAATGCAAAAATGCACTTAATAAAACCATCGAAAAAGCAATTTGTAATAGAATCAGTATTGGAAAATTATCATGATTACCTGTCAGCATTGAATAGATAATCACCAAAAATAAAATCAAGCTCATACCTAAACGAGCATAAGGCATCAGACTGAGTTGCTGTCCTTGACGTGATAGAAAGGCAAGTAGCTTTCGCTGAGCATGAGATCGATGTAATGATGTTTGCTTAATCGTCATAAAAATTTTAGTGCAGTCGGTACTCTTTATACGCGCTTAAATGGTTTAATCCTAGCACTGTCTACTACAGAAGTGACTAGAAATCCCTTAATAGACATCTTACTCTGCTTAAGCTAATCTATTCCTATCGGATGACATCTTATAATTACTAAGGAGACTCTTATGACTACCGTTCCTCGTATGACTAATCTTTTTTTGCAACTTGGCTTAGATGCGAGCGAAGAGGCGATTGCCGAGTTCATTGGTTCACACCAGTTACCGGCTGATGTTCATATTGTTGATGCACCTTTTTGGACAGAGGGTCAGCGCCAATTTATCGCTGAAAAATTAGAAATCGACGGCACTTGGACAACCATCGTTGATCAGCTTAATGAATCACTTCACGAAGACTCCGTAAAGCAACAGACGCTCCAAGACAAGTGATTACTCATCTTAAAGCCGGCGCTGCTAAAAACAGCAGGCCGGACTTTTATCTTATGGTAGTAACTTTTAGTTAAGGATATTAAATCCACCATCTACATAAACATTGCCACCAGTTATTGCTCGTGAACCATCACTCGCTAAAAACACACTTAACGGTCCAACATCATCAATATCAACGGCCCCCATCGGTGCACGCTGTGCATTTTCCTCAACAAGTGCATCAAAACTGGCAATCCCTGACGCAGCGCGAGTCATAATCGTTCCGGGAGAAATCACATTGACTCGGATACCCTGTTCACCCAACTCATAAGCAAGATAGCGTACTGTAGACTCTAAGGCTGCTTTGACGGGCCCCATAATACCGTAATTAGGGACAACCTCCTGCCCCCCTAGGTAACTCATCGTCATCAAGCTACCACCGTCTTTCATCAAAGGCTCAGCCAAGCGTGCCATTCGTATGAAAGAATGACAAGAAATATCCATCGCCTGCAAAAAACCCTCTAATGAGCTATCAACGACCCGTCCGTGAAGATCTGCTTTGGGTGCAAACGCAATTGAATGAAGTAAGAAGTCAAGCTTGCCCCAACGCTGGGTAACTTCCTCAAACAAAGCTTCCAGCTGTGATTCATTACTCACTTCGAGAGGCAACTGAATCTCAGCATTGACCGACTGCAACAAAGGCTCTACATAAGGTCTTGCCTTATCGTTGAGCCAAGTGCCTCCCAATGTTGCGCCTGCTTCATGCATGGCTCTGGCACATGCCCAAGCAATACTATTGTCATTGCTAATACCAAGAACTAAACCTTTCTTCCCTTTTAACACATCCAATCCTTTTATAAACAGACAAAAGAAGCACTATGCTCTTTACCACCTAGTCAGTAATTTAAGCAATTCTGCACCGTGTATATGACGATACGATGATTTTAAAGTAAAAGGGTTACATGAATACAAAAAACCCAAACCATCATAAGACAGTTTGGGTTTTTGGCTGTGAAATAACAGCGTTAAATTAGCGTTAACTAACTACGTAATTAAATTACGCGAGCAGCTTCAACTAATCTAACTGCGGTCCAAGACTTATCTTTAGAGATAGGACGGCCCTCTGCAATTTCAACGATATCGCCTTCGTTGTACTGGTTATTTTCGTCGTGCGCTTTGTACTTCTTAGAGCGGCTAACGATTTTACCGTAAAGTGGGTGCTTAACATGGCGCTCAACGCTAACAACAATGGTTTTTTCCATTTTGTTGCTAACCACTTTACCTACCAAGGTACGCTGGCGTTTCTCTGTCGTTTGAGTTTCGCTCATATTAGTTACCTGCCTTTTCGGTTAAGATAGTGCGTACACGTGCAATATCGCGACGTACTTTAGACAACTGGCTTGAATCAGCTAATTGCTGTGTAGCGTGTTGCATACGCAAGTTAAATTGTGCCTTTAATAAGGACTCGAGCTCATTATGAAGCTCGGCCACGTCTTTTTCACGTAATTCAGATGCTTTCATAAAAACCTCTTAAACAATTTGACGTGTAACGAAGGTGGTAGAAATAGGCAACTTAGCTGCTGCTAAGCGGAATGCCTCACGTGCTAACTCTTCGCTTACACCATCCATTTCATATAAAACTTTACCCGGTTGGATTTCGGCAACCCAGAACTCAGGGTTACCCTTACCACTACCCATACGAACCTCAGCAGGTTTCTGAGAAATTGGTTTGTCCGGGAAAATACGGATCCATACACGACCGCCACGTTTAATGTGACGAGTCATCGCACGACGAGCAGCCTCAATCTGACGAGCAGTTAGACGGCCACGACCTGTAGCTTTAAGACCGAAATCACCGAAGTTAACCTGAGTACCACGAGTGGCTAAACCGGTATTACGACCTTTGTGCTCTTTACGATACTTTCTGCGAGCTGGTGATAACATAATTACTCTCCTTTAGCCTCAGTAGTCGCTTCAGCAGCTTGCTGACCGGCAGCAGCTGGACGACGGCGACGACGACGGCTGTCTGGACGATCAGCGCGAGGACGACGACGTGAACGACGATCATCTTCTTTAGAAGCGGCTAACTCAGGTGGTAATTCGCCGTTAGGCAATAAATCACCACGATAAACCCATACTTTGATACCAATAATACCGTAGGTAGTTTCGGCTTCAGATGTTGCGTAGTCGATGATAGCGCGTAGCGTGTGTAAAGGAACACGGCCTTCGCGGTACCATTCAGTACGAGCAATCTCAATACCGTTTAAACGACCTGAAGAGGCAATACGAATACCCTTAGCACCTGCACGCATTGCGTTAGAGATCGCGCGCTTCATTGCACGACGGAACTGAATACGCTTTTCTAATTGCTGAGCGATAGAATCAGCAACTAACTGTGCATCAATTTCAGGCTTACGAATCTCTTCGATACCTACGTGTACAGGTACACTCATTAATCTTTGTAAATCGGCATTTAGTTGAGCGATATCATCACCGCCCTTACCAATTACGACACCTGGACGTGCAGTGTGAATCGTGATACGCGCAGTTTTAGCAGGGCGCTCGATCACAACACGACCAACTGAAGCGTTTTTAAGTTTACGCTTCAAGTATTCACGTACTTTTACGTCTTCGTGTAATAAAGTACCGAAATCCTTATCGTCGGCATACCAACGAGAATTCCAGTTACGAGTTACAGCGAGACGGAACCCGGTAGGGTGTACTTTCTGACCCATTGTGACTCCTTAAACGCCGACTTTGACCACAATGTGGCAAGTCTGCTTCTCGATACGATTACCACGGCCCTTGGCACGTGCTCTAAAACGCTTCATTGACTGAGCTTTGTCAACGTAAATTGTTTTTACGATTAACTCATCAATATCAGCACCGTCATTGTGCTCAGCGTTAGCAATTGCTGACTCTAGAGCTTTTTTGATGATGCCGGCGGCTTTTTTCGGTGTGAACGTCAAAATATTCAACGCTTGCTCAACTGATTTACCACGGATTAAGTCCGCTACAAGACGAGTCTTTTGCGCTGAGATATGTGCGTTACGAACAATAGCTGTTGTTTCCATCACTTACCTCTTAGACTTCTTATCCGCTGCATGACCTTTGTAGGTACGTGTTTGCGCGAATTCACCTAATTTGTGACCGACCATGTTCTCATTAACATAAACAGGAACGTGTTGGCGACCGTTGTGTACAGCAATCGTTAAACCTACGAAATCAGGTAAGATTGTTGAACTACGAGACCAAGTTTTGATCGGCTTCTTATCCTTGCCTTCAGTAGCGGCCTCAACCTTTTTCATAAGGGAAGCTTCTACGAAAGGGCCTTTTTTAATTGAACGTGACATATATTATTGCCCCTTATTTACGCTTACGACGTGAGACGATCATGTTGTCAGTACGCTTATTGCTACGGGTTCTGTAACCCTTAGTAGGCGTACCCCATGGGCTCACTGGCTCACGACCTTCACCGGTCTTACCTTCACCACCACCGTGTGGGTGATCGATCGGGTTCATCGCCACACCGCGAACGGTAGGACGAATACCGCGCCAACGCATAGCACCGGCTTTACCATAGTTCTGAAGGCTGTGCTCGCTATTACCTACTTCACCGATAGTCGCACGACAATCGATATGTACACGGCGAACTTCACCGGAACGTAGACGAACCTGAGCGTAAATACCTTCACGTGCCATTAATACTGCAGATGCACCTGCAGAACGGGCAATTTGACCACCCTTACCTGGCAACATTTCAATGTTATGGATGTGTGAACCGATTGGAATGTTACGGATTGGCATAGCATTACCGATGCGGATAGGCACCTCAACACCAGACTCAATCTGTGCACCAACAGCTAACTTCTTAGGAGCAAGAATATAACGACGCTCACCATCTGCATACACAACTAAAGCAATGTGCGCAGTACGATTTGGGTCATACTCTAAACGCTCAACTTTTGCTGGAATACCATCTTTATTACGACGGAAGTCAATAATACGATAATGAGCTTTATGACCACCCCCACGGTGACGAACCGTGATGCGACCATAGTGGTTACGACCTGAGCCACGCTTTTTAGGCTCTAATAAAGGAGCATATGGTGCGCCTTTGTGAAGGTCGGGATTAACCACCTTAACCATGCCACGACGGGCTGGTGACATAGATTTAATTTTTACTAATGCCATCTTAGTTCACCTCCGAAAAGTCAAGTTCTTGACCTTTTTTGAGTGATACATAAGCGATACGGACAGTCTTACGACGACCGGTAGAACGACCCGAACGCTTTACTTTACCTTTACGGTTTAAAACTGATACTGAGTCAACTTCAACCTCAAATAACAGCTCAACTGCTGCTTTAATCTCCGGCTTAGTTGCATCTGGAGCAACACGCAAAGCAATCTGTGGTTGATCTGCAGATGATTCAGCAATAAAAGTTGCTTTCTCAGTAATCACCGGAGCCAGAATGACTTGCATTAAACGTTCTGCTTTCATCCTAAGATCTCCTCAAATTGTGCAATTGCAGCTTTTGTGATCAACACGTTCTTGTAGTGAATCAAAGAAAGTGGATCGGCGTAGCTGGTTTCAACAACAGCAACACCCGGCAGATTGCGAGTAGCTAAATATGTGTTTTCGTCTAGTTCATCAGTGATCACTAAAACTGAATCTAACATACCCATAGCTTTTAATTTGCTAGCGGCAATTTTAGTTTTTGGTGCTTCAAAGCTGAATGACTCAACAACAGAGATACGATCTTCACGAGCTAATTGTGACAAGATAGAACGGATACCGGCACGGTACATCTTCTTGTTTACTTTTTGGCTGAAATTCTCGTCAGGCTTGTTAGGGAACGTACGACCACCCCCACGCCATAAAGGAGAACCTGCAGCACCAGCACGTGCACGGCCGGTACCTTTTTGGCGCCATGGCTTACGAGTGCTGTACTTAACTTCTGAACGATCTTTTTGTGCACGGTTACCGCTACGAGCATTGGCTTGATAAGCCACGACGATTTGGTGAACTAGTGCTTCATTAAAATCACGACCAAAAATGGTCTCCGGTGCGCTAACAGTACCGTCAGCAGCGCCTTGTGCATTTAGGAGCTTAAGTTCCATTATTTGGCTCCTTTAACAGTCATTTTGATTGCAGGACGCACTACGATATTGCCATTTTTATGGCCGGGAACAGCGCCCTTAACCATAATAAGACCACGCTCAGCATCAACGCGAACGATATCTAAATTCTGTACAGTGCGAGTTACATCACCCATGTGACCAGCCATGCGCTTACCTGGGAAAACACGACCCGGGTCTTGACACATACCGGTTGAACCTGGTGCACGGTGAGAGATTGAGTTACCGTGAGAGGCACGCTGTGCGCTAAAGTTGTGACGCTTAATAGCACCTTGGAAACCCTTACCGATGGTTGTACCTTGTACATCCACCTTTTGACCGGCTTCAAATAAGTTGGCAACAGATAGCTCAGCGCCAGCTTCAAATTCAGCTGCTTTGGCAGGATCCAAACGGAACTCTTTAAGAATAGAACCAGCTTCGGTACCGGCTTTGGCATAATGACCTGCTAAAGGCTTAGTCACACGGCTAGCGCGACGCTCGCCAAATGCAACCTGAATAGCAGTGTAGCCATCAGTCTCAACGGACTTAACTTGAGTCACTCGGTTACCAGATACGTCCAGTACAGTTACTGGAATAGCATCACCGTCATCGGTGAAAATACGCATCATGCCAACCTTACGACCGACTAGTCCTAGCCGATGAGCGGCAGGCGTTGTTGTCGAATTTGACATTTTATTACTCCATTCCTCACTACGATTGGTGAGGGCTAACATTTATTATGAGGGGTAAATATCTTGCTTTTTAGTGATCACAACCAATTCAAAACAAATAATCCTGCTACAGATCAAAACCCGCAGAAAAGACTAAGTGATACTCGGAACTGGCTAGACGAAAACTTAGAGAACTCGCAATATATTTGCACTAACTAATAAGCTATTGTGCTGCATTCGACATTTTAATCAAGCTTTTTGATTTAAAAAAAAGCTCAAAGAAAAACATAAAGCACAACATAACGGATGCCTTTTTATTAGCTAGCCCGTAAATATACCATAAATTATCAATAAACCCAAGGACTTAAACTGCTTTTGTTGTTTTTATTCGCTCTCTTGATTCAAACTACTGGGCAGCTCTGTTTTTAATTCTAATTCTCTTAACTCGGGCATCTCTTTTGAGGCCTTAGCGCTCAGGCGATTAAAGCGCTCGAGCTTGGTTGTCACCCCTTGTTGACCGGCAAAAGAACGGACTACCTGGTTAAATTGACGGGTCGAGGTATCTAATGTTTGGCCCAGCTTAACCATATGTTGAGCCACTAGCGCTGCCTGATTATAAATTGCCATAGCCTCATCTCCCAAAGCCAGCGCCTGCTCATGACTATCGCTTCGCATCCACAAATACGACACCGTCTTTAGCAAAGGTAATAAGGTGGTTGGTGACGTCAAAATGACATTTTTATTGTAAGCATAGTGATAAAGCGTATCATCTGCCTTTAAAGCCGCTATAAATGCTGCCTCTATCGGCATAAAAAGCAACACAAAACCGGGGGTGTTTAAACCGGAAAGTTGGCTGTAATTTTTTGCACTCAGATCATCAATGTGATTACGCACGGCCCGCACATGGCGTGATAGATGACGCTGAGCTTGCTCCTCATCATCCGCTGCGCTTATCGCTGCCTGATAATCCACTAAAGACACCTTGCTATCAACGATAATCTCTTTATCATCCGGCAAATACAACAACAAATCCGGCAGCATTCTTTGCCCGTCCTCCGTCCTAAAGGCCACCTGCGTTTTATAATGCCTATCTTTTTCTAAGCCGGCTTGCTGTAAAGCCAACTCTAACTGCAACTCACCCCAATTACCCAGCGCTTTTTTATCGCCTTTTAAAGCACGGGTTAAGGCTTGCGCTTCTTCACCAATTTGCAGACCCGCACTCAATAGCTGCTTAATCTGCTCAGAAATTACGCTATTGCCCTGCAATGATTGCCCATGCAATTCATTAATCCGCTGCTGGAAATAATCAAGACGCTCTCTAAAGGGCTTTAAGACCTGCTCTAAAGACCCCTGATTACGCTCCAGTAACAGCTGACTTTTTTCATCTAAAAAACGCTTTGACAGCAACTCAAAATGACGACTCAGCTCCTGTAACTGCTGCTCAGTCTGTTGCTCCTGTTGCTCTTTATGTTGCTGTTGTAAATTCAATTGAGTTGACAATGCAATTAGCTGCTTATCCAAGTGATCTTTTTCATCATCCAACTGCTTTAGCTCTAACTCCAGCTCCCGGATCTCAGCTTCGCGCCGATCCGTATCTTCCTGCTGAGCCGCCAACTGCCACTCGGCCAAGCGACGCTCTGAGCGCGCTCCCAGCAACAGAAAATACATGATAAAAAATATAATTAGGCTTGGCACGAGACCAAGCCCTAACAATTGATACGCAGACCATTCTGCGATAATGTTTTCAAACCACTGCATCATAAAAACTTACTTTGTTGTCCCAACCCCTTCTGCTTCCTGCTTATGCTGTAAAGCAGCTAGGGCTTTTTGCACTTCTTGTACACTATCAAATACTTGGCTCGGACCCAGCTCTCGTAACCACTCTGTACGCCACAAAATGTTCTTAGGTTGCGCTCTTAAACCATAAACAAAGATAGGAACACCACGCTCCTGATACACATGAAGCATTTCCTTAAGAGCATGTACACCAGATGAGTCCACGTATATGATGCCTGAAAAGTCCAATACTAAGGCCTTAGTTGCCATGGGGTTGAGTAATTTTTCTGTCAATGTAACAGAACCGAAAAACACGGAACCCACCAAACGATATGAACGAATACCTTCTTTATCCTCAAGCTCAGGCAGCTCCTGCTTCTCAGCGACTGTTAACGCTGAAATACGGTAAATAAAGGTAAAGCACGCCAGCACAATACCCACCTGCACTGCGACCGTCAGACTGACCATCACTGTCA
The DNA here is from genome assembly GCF_000373745.1 of Oligella ureolytica DSM 18253. Taxonomy (GTDB): domain Bacteria; phylum Pseudomonadota; class Gammaproteobacteria; order Burkholderiales; family Burkholderiaceae_B; genus Oligella; species Oligella ureolytica. Next base: position 16,051 of record NZ_KB892300.1, read on the forward strand.
AGAAAAATACGGACAGCAGCGTAAACGCATAAGTCGGTCGATACGTTCGGAGTCGTCCGAACTCACGCCAAGAACCCATATTCCACGCTACGGACATCAAGATCGCAGACAACGCCGCTAAAGGAATATACTGCGCCAATGGCGCTGCGATCAATACAACCACCAAGAGCGCTAAGGCATGAATCATACCGGCGATGGGACTCGTTGCCCCGTTTTTAATATTTGTGACTGTACGAGCGATGGTACCGGTAGCCGGCATACCACCAAAGAAAGGCACCACCATATTAGCAAAGCCCTGAGCCAACAGCTCCTGATTAGGATCATGCTTATCTTTGATCATATTATCGGCCACACGGGCACACAATAAAGACTCTATCGCCCCCAGCACAGCTAAGGTAATTGCCGGCATCATCAAATTGCCCATCAAACCAAAGCTAAAGGCCGGAGCCGTAAACTCCGGCAAACCTTGAGGGATACCGCCAAAGCGACTACCAATCGTCTCCACCTGCAAATCTAAACCCAAGACCAAAAGGACACCAATGATCAGTGCCACAATAGAACCGGGGATATGCGATAAAAAATGCATCATTTGCGGTAAAAAATGACTGCTTTGCTTATTTCTCAAAAACCGAGCACTTGCCTGCAGGCCGAGCTGCCACAAAAAAACCACCAATAAGCAGACCAATGCCACGAATAAGGCCTGAAGATTCATCTGTGGCAAAGCCCGCCACAGCGTCTGTATCATCGGAAAAAAATCAGCAGGCACATCTTGCACCGGCAAACCAAAGAAATCCTTAATCTGCGACAAGCCAATTAGGACTGCAATACCATTGGTAAAACCAATAATCACAGCCACCGGAATAAACTCCACTAAGCCGCCAAGCCGCAGAAAACCCATCAGCCACAGCAACACACCAGACATCAAGGTCGCAAGCAACAAGCCCTCAACACCGTATTGCTGAACAATGCCATACACAATGACAATAAAAGCACCGGCAGGCCCGCCCACCTGCACCCGAGAGCCGCTAAATAACGAGATAAGTAAACCGCCGATAATAGCGGTAAAGAGTCCGGCCTCCGGTTTGAGACCCGATGCAATCGCAAAGGCCATGGCCAAAGGCAAAGCAACCACGCTTACCGTCAGTCCGGCACCAAGATCTTGAAAGAAACGATGAGAGGAATAGCCGTTTTTAAGCTCATAGATTTTTGGATTAAAACGCATTGTAAACTTCATCCTACCTCTCTACAAAAAAAACGAATTAAACATAATCAGGGCAACCGCGTACCCTCATCGAACTAGTTTTAGTTTAAATCAAATTAAACTTAAGCGATAGATAATACATTATAGTACAGCGATTTAAATGCTTTCCACTCAAAAAAACAGACCCCTAAGGGCCTGTTTTAAAAAACTAATCTACATGCATTACTAATGCATTGATGATTGATTAATCGTCACGTTTAATGGTCAGAATACTGCCATCCTTGGCGTCGATCTTAACCTCATACTGGGTATTTTTTCTGATCGTTTCGATTTCGTAATAGCTATCTCTGTTGCCGCGATTTTTTAACTCAGCAGATTTGGTTTTGGCTTGAGTTTCACGTTCCGCTGCCAAAATGGCTTGCTGTAAGCTAATGCCGACATCATAGAGACCCTTACGCTCTCGATCTCTATCCGTTTCCACTACCTTACCGGAATCCGCATTAATCCGCAGCTCATACTCTTTATCACTCGTATGGATTTCTACCTCATAGTAGCCACGACCATCATCTTCATCAAACTCCAGCTCGACGGCCTGACCCTTTACTCTATCCTTTGCGATGACAATCGCTTGTGCAGCATCAATTTTACTTCTCTGCATCGCATTCCAATCACCAGCCATGGCTACCAAACTGGTAACACTCATTGCTGCAGCTAAAAAAGCTAACGCTGTATTTTTTATCATTTGCATCTATTTCTCCCTAGGTGACTCATATCACCGATCAAGACCTGAGAATCTGAACTTTTATTATAAAGTATTGTGGTCCGGAAAATTATTTCATTTAGCAATAAAGCATTGATAAAGATAACAAATGAAGATTACAACTCGACCCTCTCCAACTCATGCAAAATGCCGCATTCTTTGGCTGTTTTGACTTCTCCGCAATGACTTCTAATATGACCTAACTCCTCTGATAACGCTCGAAGTTCAGCAATTCTTCTTTGCACATCAACCAAATGATGATCGATTAAATCATTTACTGACGCACAGCTCTGGTTCGGCTCCTCTCTAGCAATCAACAACACACGAATTTCTTCGTGAGTCATTTCTAACGCACGGCACCGACGAATAAAAATCAAATGCTCTAAATGCTTAGTTTGGTACTCGCGGTAGTTATTTTGTAGACTCCGCGGTGCCTGAGGTAACAATCCCTCACGCTCATAATAACGAATCGTCTCGACGGAGCAATCCGCTAATTTAGCCAATTCACCTATTTTCATGATCACTCTCAGAAACTCTTGACCCTGTAGCTACTATAGGGCTTCTAATAAGTATAAGTCAAATAATCATTTATTTTGGATACACTTACTATGCCTTATCAAGAAAAGTCATCTCAACATCAGCGCAAAGAACAAGCCCATCAAAGCAACGATAAAGTTCACACTACTATCCGCATCCTGCAAATGGATTGCCCTACTGAAGAAGCAATGATTCGCGGTCTTTTTAAAGATAACCCGGCTGTTATCGAGCTTAACTTTAATTTAATACAGCGCATCTTAACGGTCACTCATCGCCCGGAGGCGTTAGAATCTATTCTCAACGGCATCCAAGGCCTAGGCTTTACACCTGAAATACAACAAGACGATAGCTCTGTGAGCCAAGCCCCCCTTGAACGACACCCTTGGTGGCCGATCATTATTGCTGCACTCATCGCATTTGCTTCTGAAATCAGTCATTACAACAACCTCTCCATCTGGCTTACTGCCGGTTTGGCTCTCATCGCGATTGCGATTGGCGGCACCCATACGTATAAAAAAGGCTGGATTGCTATACGTCATGGCAACTTAAATATTAACGCCCTGATGAGCATTGCCGTAACCGGTGCAGCGCTCATCGGACAGTGGCCTGAAGCTGCCATGGTCATGGTACTATTTAGCCTAGCAGAGGTGATCGAGAGTCGTTCTCTTGAGCGCGCACGCCGAGCAATTAGCGGCCTGATGGAGCTAGCACCCGAACACGCAACCGTTTTACAAAAAGACGGCAACTGGCAAACGCTACCTGCTCGCGAAGTGACACTCGATCAAATCGTACGTATCACACCGGGCCAGCAAATCCCCCTCGATGGTGTGATCGTCAAAGGCTTTTCAGATATTAATCAAGCCCCGATCACCGGCGAGAGCCTACCGCTTAACAAAACCATTGGTGACACTGTCTATGCAGGCACCATCAATCTCAACGGCGCCTTTGAGTATCGCGTGACCGCTACTTCAGCGAACACGACATTAGCACGCATTATTCATCGTGTTGAAAAAGCACAAAATGCCAAAGCACCTACTCAGCGTTTTATTGATCGCTTTGCCAGAATTTATACACCACTGGTCTTACTACTCGCTTTACTGATTGCCCTTGTGCCACCCCTACTTTTTGGTGGTGAATGGCTCTCGTGGATTTATAAATCCTTGGTTTTACTGGTGATCGCATGTCCTTGCGCGCTGGTTATCTCAACCCCTGTTTCTATTGTCAGCGGTCTAGCCAATGCGGCACGCCAGGGTATTTTGATTAAAGGCGGTATACATTTGGAAAATAGCCGTTTATTACGCTATTTATGCCTTGATAAAACCGGCACCTTAACCCACGGCAAGCCCGAACTAAACGAACTCATTATTTTTGACGAGCAACAAAAACAGTCTATTAAACAAATCGCGGCTACCGTCGCTGCTCACTCTGAACACCCTATTTCCAAAGCCATCGAACACGCCTTAAGCACAACGCCTGATTCAAAGACGCTGGAAATTCTTGAATTTGAAGCCCTACCCGGCAAAGGCAGTAAGGCCTTAATCAACGACAAACTCTTTTATTTGGGCAGTCATCGACTCATTCACGAACTGGCCGTCTGCACGCCCGAACTGGAAGAGCGACTCGCCACCTACGAAGCGCAGGGCAAAAACACTACCTTACTGTGTGATACTGAAAAAGTACTGGCAATTTTTGTGATGGGTGATATGCCTAAAGAAGGCAGTCGCAAGGCGATCAACGAGCTCCACGAGATGGGTATTCGCACCCTGATGTTAAGCGGTGATAATCAATTAGCAGCAAATTTTATTGCCACACAAGTCGGCATTGATGATGCTCGCGGCGAACTGCTTCCCGAGGACAAGCTACAGGTTATTGATGAGCTTAGCCAAAAAGGAATGGTTGGTATGGTCGGTGACGGCATTAATGATGCTCCATCTCTCGCCCGTGCCGATATAGGCTTTGCCATGGCAGTCATCGGCTCTGACGCGGCACTTGAAACAGCCGATATTGCCTTGATGGACGATGATCTTCGTAAAATTCCTGCCGTGATTCGACTTTCTAAGGGCACGCACCGAATTTTACTGCAAAATATTAGTTTTGCCCTCATCACCAAAGCGCTTTTCCTAGTTATCACCTTACTTGGTTATGGCACGATGTGGATGGCGGTATTTGCTGATATAGGCGCAAGTCTTATCGTCGTACTTAATGCTTTGCGTCTATTACGTCTTCGTGGCTAATATACTGTAAACAGTCTAAGGCTTTGTTAATCATGTACTTCATTTAACCAAGCCTTTATTTCTCACATTGACACCACTTTATGACTAAGCCAATACCCGTAGAAATAAAAAAATCATACCGCCAACAGGGTTTTATCTATGCCACGTTGGGCGCTATCCTCTTTTCTTCTAAATCCATTGTCATTAAGTTTATCTATGAATATGGCGTTGATGCGACAACCACCCTTGGCTTTAGACTGTTAATGGCCATGCCATTATTTGCTGCTGTTGCCTTGTTCCAACAACATAAAGTACGTCGTGGCGAGCTTAAACCCTTATCAGTAAAAAACAGCCTGAAGCTCATTGTCCTTGGGTTTTTGGGTTATTACCTGGCCAGTTTCCTCGACTTTGCCAGTTTAAAATATATCAGCGTCAGCTTAGAGCGGCTGATTTTGCTGCTGACACCTACCTTCGTCTTGATGTTTTCCGTACTGTTCTTTAAGAAAAAGGTCTCAGCACGACAGCTGCTGTCACTACTGATCTCATACGCCGGTGTATTAATCGTCTTCGTCCAAGACTTCTCTCTGGGTGGTAGCGACATTGTCTTAGGGAGCATATTGGTACTCGGCTCAGCCGTCAGCTACTCCTGCTATGTGATGGGTGCCGGCGAACTCATTCGTGAGGTTGGCTCAACTCGCTTTGTCGCCTATGCTATGTTGGTCTCAACCTTTTTTATATTGGTACAGCTATTTCTAACACACGGCGTAGCATGGATTGTACAACCACTGCCTGTTTATAACTGGTCATTGGTACATGCCGTATTTAATACATTTATCCCCACCTTCATGTTGATGTGGTCAGTCGAGCGTATCGGGGCACCTTTGAGTACGCAGTTAGGTTTAATTGGGCCTATTTCTTTATTATTTTTAGCGTGGCTATTTTTAGATGACCCCATCACCCTTTGGGATTGGGTCGGTACCTTAATTGTCTTGGCAAGCCTGTATATACTTGGACGTTCAAAGGGCTAAATAAGAAAAAGCAGAGTCAGTATCAAACCGTCTCTGCTTTTAAAAACAACACACTCTAAAAACTAGTCTTTGTGAGGGATAATTGTTACAGGGCAAATAGCCGCCTGAATGACACCGTAGCTTACGCCACCCAACACGGAGCGAATAGGGCCTAAACCACGAGAACCCATAACAATCATCTCAATGGGCTCATCTGTCTTTTGACTCTCAAGCACTCTATCCACAATGCACTGCTTAGGATCGCCAACGAGCAGCTCTAAGGTATACGGAATGCTTTGAGCGTCAACAATCTTCTTGGCCTCTGCCACTGACTCCTCAAATAGTAACTCCTGATACTCGCGTATATCGCTCTGAGAAAACAAACGCTTCGAGTGTACCGTCTGGAAACTTGGCTGAGCATTAACCATCACGATTTCCGATTTATCGCTACCGGCGATTATTTTAATAGCCCAACGAAGTGCCTCAAGAGAGTTTTTTGAGCCATCTATTGCCACCAAAACTTTAGTTAACATCTTCTCACCTCACTGATAAAATAGTTGTAGTTTATTGCACCGTTATAATTACATACTACCTGAATTATAACGGTGCAACGATAGCTTAGAGGTTCTTATCGTTTATTATTTAGCGCTAGCTGACTTATTGTAAGCGGCTTCAATACGCTCACCAATCGTCTGATCAACATTTTTCCAGTACTGGAACACACGCTCAAGCACGGGACTACGGACACCTTGGATAGCACCGGTGATTGTTTCTACGAAGCGATCACGCTGCTCATCATCCATCACGTCACGGATTAATGTACCTGCTTGACCAAAGTCATCATCTTCAGGATATAAAGAATAGGTTTGACGGACTAATGCGCCATCAGATTCCCAACCATCTTCGATAGGGCCATTATGGTCGGCAAAGGCACGACCGGCGGTTCCACTCACGTAAGTTGGCTGATTACCGCTATGGTGATAGTTCATATTGCCATCAAATACATAGGTATTGGTCGGCACTTTTGGCTGATTCACCGGCAATTGATGGAAGTTCGTACCAATACGGCGACGTTGTGCATCAGGATAAGCAAACACGCGACCTAATAACATTCTGTCAGGAGATAAACCAATACCCGGTACTAAGTTAGATGGTGAGAACGCTGCCTGCTCAATTTCAGCAAAGAAATTCTCGGGATTACGATTAAGCGTCATACGACCAACCGGTATTAATGGGTAATCTTTCTGTGACCACGTTTTGGTTAGGTCAAATGGGTTGAAACGATACGTTCTAGCCTCTTCGTACGGCATCACTTGTACGAATAAATCCCATGATGGATGATCGCCACGCTCAATAGCCTCAAATAAGTCTCGACGGTGGAAATCAGCATCAACACCACTCATCTCAGTTGCTTCAGCGTTGGTATAGTTTTCTTCGCCCTGACAGGTACGGAAGTGATACTTAACCCAGAAGCGCTCGCCTTGTCCATTGACCCACATGTAAGTATGTGAACCAAAACCATGCATGTTACGCCAAGATTTAGGTAGACCGCGACGACCCATTAAGTAGGTCACTTGGTGTGCAGTCTCAGGATGACTGGTCCAGAAATCCCACTGCATGTGGCTATCACGCAGACCGGAATCGGGTAAACGCTTTTGACTACGAATAAAGTGCGGGAATTTCATCGGGTCACGCACGAAAAAAATAGGTGTGTTGTTACCTACTAAGTCGTAGTTACCTTCGGACGTATAGAACTTTAAAGAGAAACCGCGAACATCACGCCACGTATCCGGACTACCTTGCTCACCGGCAACGGTAGAAAAACGGGCCAGCATCTCTGTTTTCGCACCCTCTTGGAACAGGGCTGCCTTTGTATATGCGCTAACATCATGCGTCGTTTCAAAGACACCAAAGGCACCGGAACCCTTAGCGTGAGGCTGACGTTCAACCGTTTTTTCACGGTTAAACATCGCTAATGTATCAACCAGATGGTGATCATGTAAAACGATAGGACCGTCTGCACCCACGGTTAGCGAGTTGCGATCACTACTGGCAGGTGCACCGTTAATCGTTGTGGAATGGCCTAAATTTTTATCAGAATTGTAAGACATAGATTGCTCCTTAAGAATTTTTTAACGTTAAAAAAGATAGGCCATAAATCACTGCATGACCTACCCTTACATAGTATGATCCCTATACGAATTAGGGCCAATTTTATTTACTTGTTAGCCTGATTGATAAAATCTATAACAATCGTCACATCAATACATCTAAACTATAAGTATTGTCTACGCTCGTAACTGAGCAATTAGCTCGTCAAGCCACAGTAGACTTAGGGCCAGCTCTTCTTGGCTAATATTAAGTGCCGGCATAAAGCGCAATATATTATTACGCGGTGCGTTAAGTAATAAACCTTCAGGCGATCTATTTCGGGCCGCCTCTACGATGGCAGGTGCATCATCTTTGTCTAAGATCAAAGCGCGCAGCAAACCCTCACCGCGCTCTCCCTTAAAGCCCCACTTCTCTGATAGTTGGATGAGACCATCTGATAGCTGCTTCGCTCGCTCATTGACTGAGTCCATAAAGCCGTCGGCCGCCAAGGTATCAAACACAGCAATACCAACGGCCGTCATCAACGGATTACCATTGTAAGTGCCCCCTTGATCACCATGCTCAAAGACAGAGACTGACTCTTTAGCCAATAAGGCGGCTAAAGGCACGCCACCGCCAATACCTTTGGCCAAGGTCATAATATCCGGCTCAATGCCCGACAACTGATAAGCAAACATGCTCCCACAGCGCCCCATCCCCGTTTGCACCTCATCAACGATAAGTAAAATGCCCTTTTCAGTGGTCAACTCACGCAACTGCTGCATAAACTCTTTTGTTGCAGCAATCACCCCGCCTTCGCCCTGCACCGGCTCTAACATAACCGCTACTGTCTGATCATCAATTAACGCTTTGACTGAATCAATGTTGTTGTACTCCGCCTTGGGAAAACCATCCACCTGTGGTGCAAACATTTGATCCCATCCGGCTTTACCTGACAGAGACATAGTAGCTAATGTGCGTCCGTGGAAAGCATGACCAAAGCTAATTATCTTATATGCGCCATTACGGTTTTTTTGACCCCACTTACGGGCTAATTTAATCGCCCCCTCATTGGCCTCTGCCCCGCTATTGGCAAAGAACACACGCTCAAAGCACGATGCATCACAAAGACGCTTGGCTAAATCAATCATCGGTTGATTATAAAAAGCCGGCGACGGATTAATTAGTAACTGACTCTGTTTAGCTAAGGCATCAATAATAGGCTGTGGGTTGTGACCAAGACAGTTAACCGCCCAGCCCTGCAACATGTCTAAATAGCGTTTACCCTGCTGATCTTCTACCCAAGAGCCCTCACCCTTTACGAAAATCAACTCTGGACGAGAGGTAATGTCCATTAAATAGTTAGTGTCCGATAAACTCATAACTGACCTTTGAATCCTTGATCTAATCTTAGTTAAACAAATTGCATGTGATAGCTTATTATGCCTTTATTGAAAAGGGCTTTTGTGGTTTTTAGACCTTTTATGTAATAGAAAAACCCCAAGTACTTGCCATTTACCTTACTCAAAGTGAGACTTTTAACTATATCAAGTACCTTTCAGGTTAGAATTATCGGTTGCACCAACGTATCGTGCTTAATTTTGATTGATTAAACAGGGATAGCTCTCATGTATGACGTTTTAGTTTATGTATACGAAAACTACTTCACACCTGCCAATTGTCCTAAGCCGGAAGACTTGGCAGTGCGCTTAATCGCTGCGGGTTTTGAGCACGATGATATCCATGATGCAATGAGTTGGTTACATCGCTTATCAGTAAATACAGAAAGACAAAAAGTAGAACAACTTACTATTACTACAGATGCCACTCGCGTCTATAATTCCTACGAGCAATATAAGCTGGGTATTAACGGCATCAGCTTCCTATACTATATGGAGACAAGCGGCGCACTCAGCCCGACAATGCGTGAGGCGATTATTAACTGTGCCTTAGAAGCTCCTCAGGACACGCTCATTTTATCTGAGTTTAAGATCTTAGCGCTAATGGTTATGTGGAGCCAAGGGCAAGAGATCAATGATCTCCTGCTTGATGAGTTGATGCAGCATAGCGGTACTGATGAGGTAGTTCACTAAATTCCCGACGTCACTCACACTGCCGGCAAATAAACCGCTACTACTCCTTAGTAGCGGTCTCAATTTTATTCCTATCTATATCTAGCAACGCCCTAAGCATTACCCGTCCCTCACCAACTGCTAGCTCAACAAATCGTGCCTGTTCATAAGCACTGGCCGCTCCCTCGTTAAAAAAGAAGTCGGTGCTAAAACTTGGGCTAACAACATATCTGGTACTTTCCGACTTTAAAACAAAAGGTAAATACACCGTGCCTTCTCGAGTGCGGAAATCAGTTACTTCATGAGGCTCATAAAACGCCACAGGCTGTTCCGCCACCCCGTCAATCATTTTTACCTCTGCTAAGAAACGTACACCATCGCTAAGTGACAGGCTTTTTTCTAAACGATCGGACATGTTGGCTGATGTATTTTCATGAATAATTGATCGCTCCAATTCACGTTGAATCGTACCGGTCAACTCATAATTAATCACCATATAATCACCCTGCATCAAAGAGCGCGGGTCGACCGGCTGCAATCGAAGTAACACAGACTGACCACTACGTAGAATGCGCTCATAACCGGACGTCTGCCACTGTGAAACAGTCAGAGGCAGCAGCACCGACAGTGCTAAAAGTCCATAAAAACCCAAGCGACTGACTGGAGCAATACGCAGTTTAAAAGCATCAGTCTCGGCCACTTCTGACCTTGTTGACAACTGAGCTTCCGCTGCCTGTACTAACTTCTCATCATCCACTAACAGTCTTTTTGCAAAAACCAAATAAAGTACTAAAAATAGACCACCTGAAAAAAGCAATAAATAAGCCTTTTGCTCGAGTGATACATGCAAACTAAAATAAAACATGCTCAGACTAAAGAGTCCAAGAACGACTGCTGAATAATACAATGAGCGGCTCTTATGCTGATACGCTAACACCATCAGACTGAATGTGATGATTATTTCAATACGCCCAAACCACAACCAAGCAGATAAAAGACCAATCAAGAAAGCGACAACCCTAGCCAATCTACCCTGATGTTTAGTGATTTGGCATAACACCCATAAAGGCACTAAAGAAAGAATGACCGTTAACACCAAATAAAAAATTCTGCTAGCTACCAGCATGCCCGACAAGTCCGATAACTCAGACAATTGCTTAAACGGCGTGAGAAACGCTAATAAAACACCTTTAAATGACGACTCAGTGTAGATAGCACCATACACTCGGTAATGGTGAGTCGCCACCACATAAAATGCCCATAGAATAAATGCTGAAAACAAGGGATGACTAAGCGGCTTAGCGTCTTTAAAGGACCACAGCAATAAGGCAATAAATATGAGCGGCAGCAATACCGCCTTACTCGTCAACCAAGGTACATAAGAAAATGCCGGGAGTAAACTCAAGAAGACAAAAAAGCCTAAGCTGACAACAAATCGAACCCATGACTCAGTACGCACACGATAAATCAGTGCACTGACTATTAAACCGACAAATACTGCGATATAGGCAAGCCAAGGCGTTGACTCTGCCTGTCCGCCAAACGATTCAAAATAATAATTAGAGAAATACCTTTCTATACAAATAAAAACGGCAAAGACATAACACACCACAGAACCATAGGCGAAGACCCCGCCTTTACGAAGATAAAAGCTAGCTAACGCCAAGAGTAATAAAGCAATGGATAGCTCACTCGTAAAATGCATTAGCTGATTTTCGTAATTCTGATGAACCGTCATATAAAAGGCGAGGTAGAAAAATGCCGCGACTATCAGACTGCTCACTATCAAAAACACGGCAATTGGCGTAGGCTGATGTCGCAACCTTGTGATTCCTTGTTTATTAGCCTCTAAAGTCTTAGTTAATTTACTAAGAGAGCGCCATAAAAACAGAATAACAAAAGCGGCGGCGCCCCAAACCAAGCCAATCATAAACAAGATGAAAGCGAAGCGGCTACTATGTTGATACGCACCCACAGTCATTTCTATCAAACAAGCACTTAACGCGGCTGCTATCACGGCAACAATGGACACCTTAATTCGTAACGCGCCGCCATTTAATGCGACATACATCACCAGTAGTGCAGCAACAATTAATAAATGCAAGGAAATAGCGTCGCTAAAATCACCTATTCTCGCAGTTGCAAATATGGTGATGGCGCAGATGAGTACTGTCGTACTAAGCGCTGCCCACAAAGCATCATACTTAGCCCACTTATGCTCCAAACCCACAAAAAGTAACGCATTGAAAGCAGCCAAGACATAGACCGCTGTCGGACGAGAAATTAACAGCTGACTATCCTGCAAGAATAGAAGAGCGGCTGTATTAGCCACCACAACCGCTAACACCGCAACAAACACATTGGGCGAAAAGACAAACCAAGGTAATATTAAGACAAGCCACACCGCAAAGAGCAACCAAGTATCCGCTCCGGTCTGATATACCTGCCCAACCAAGGCAATTAATGCACCCGATACGACGGCTCCCAAAAAAGCTAAGCCCTGATACCACCAATCATGACTCGCGCGCGCTGAGCCCACCCTCTGTTCGGCACGTAATCGTAATGTAAACAGACTAATACCTATCAGTAACAAAACACCTTGTACCAATAAAACTTTATAATTAGGTGAGATACTCTGCCAATTAACAGCTACCCAAGTTACTACACCGCTGGAAAGCAGTGCTAGGAATAACACCGCGCTTAATAATGCTAAAAACTGCTTAACTGCCATACTTTGAAAGCCCATCAGAGTGCGCTCCTTTTCTTTTATTGAGTTTTATTATTGTAGGCACTTAGGCTGTCTATTGAAACTGGCGTATGGACAAATTAGTCCTAGCTACCAAGCTATTGGGAACCTCTAAGCAGATCAAACTGTGCCATTCTGTGCGTTATAAAAAATTGTTGATAAAAAACTGTTAATGCCCTCTTTAAAAGCACCTAATTAACGACTGTTATACTGAGTCAATATTGCCTTCAGACAAATTCTTTTCATTTGCTTAGCCGGCAAAGCACTTGCCAAAGCATGAATTACATGTAAAACTGCACTGAATTGCGAATTTACAATGCCAGTCTTTTACCTTTGGTCTTTTTAAACTAGTTCTATGTCAAAAACTCTTATTATTGCGGAAAAACCTTCTGTTGCATTAGATATTTCCCGCGCTCTGGGCGGATTTTCACGCCATGGCGACTATTTTGAAAGTGATGACTACGTCCTCTCTTCAAGCGTCGGTCATTTGTTGACCTTAATTAATCCCGACGATGTCGTCCGTGGCAAGTGGTCCTTCAATAACTTACCGGCGATCCCGGAAAAGAGCTTTGAACTTAAGCCAATTGATAAAAGAAGCGAAGCCCGTCTTAATATGCTGCTTAAATTAATCAAGCGCAAAGATGTTGAGCAAATTATTAACGCATGTGATGCGGGACGTGAGGGTGAGCTTATCTTCCGCTACATTATGCAATACGCTAAAAGCAAAAAGCCTATCAAGCGCCTATGGCTGCAATCGATGACTAAGCAAGCCATCATTGACGCCTTTGACAATATCCGAGACGATGAAAGTATGAAAGGGCTAGAAGCAGCTGCTCGCTCCAGAGCTGAGGCTGACTGGCTTATCGGCATTAATGGCACCCGTGCGATGACCGCCTTTAACAGTAAAGATGGCGGTTTTTTCAAAACCCCGATTGGTCGTGTACAAACGCCAACCCTCGGGATTGTCTGCGAGCGTGAAGAAGCTATTCGCCAGTTTATTAGTCGCGACTATTGGGAAGTTCACGCCGACTTTATTGCCTCTGAAGGTGCATACAGCGGTCGTTGGTTTGACCCTGAGTTTAAAAAAGACCCCGCCGACGCTGAAAAAAGAGACTCGCGCTTATGGTCAGAGCTGGCAGCACAAACTGTCGTTAATGCCTGTAAGGGTAAGCAAGGTATTGTGACTGAGGAGTCCAAGCCCTCAAAGCAAATCTCTCCGGCTTTATTTGACTTAACCTCTTTACAACGAGAGGCTAACTCCAAGTTCGGTTATACCGCTAAGACCACCTTATCTTTGGCACAAGCACTCTACGAGCGTCATAAGGTGCTGACCTATCCTCGTACTGACTCACGCTTCCTACCCGAAGACTATGTGCAAAACGCAAAGGACACATTAGCACTAATTAGTGAAAGTAGCTCCAACGCTAACCGCGGCCATCAAGTTCACGCAGCAAAAATCATCAAAGAGCAATGGGTCAAAACCAATAAGCGTATTTTTAATAATGCCAAGGTCAGCGATCACTTCGCCATTATCCCTACCTTACAAATGCCTAAGGAATTAAGCGAAGCCGAATCTAAGATTTATGATTTAGTTGTTAAGCGCTTCATGGCCGTCTTTTTCCCTGCGGCTGAGTATCGTGTCACCACTCGTATTACCAAGGTCAAGGCACATCACTTTAAAACAGAGGGTAAGGTGCTAGTCCATCCGGGTTGGTTAGAAATCTATGGTCGCGAAGCACAAGGCCAAGAAGCCAATCTAGTCCCTGTGACTGAGGGTGAAAAAGTCAACACCGAAGAGGTACGCCTTGATGCGCTAGCGACCAAGCCGCCTGCTCGCTACACTGAGGCCACTTTATTAAGTGCGATGGAAGGTGCCGGTCGCTTAGTTGATGATGGAGAATTACGTGAAGCCATGTCAGAACGCGGCCTAGGTACGCCAGCGACACGCGCAACCATTATCGAGGGACTATTAAACGAAACCTATCTGCGCCGTGAAGGCCGTGAACTCGTACCGACCGCCAAAGCTCGTCAGTTAATGACGTTATTATCAGGCCTCAATGTACGTGAATTAACTTCCCCTGAACTAACCGGTGAATGGGAGTATAAACTTAAACAAATTGAAGCGAATCAGCTCGATCCCCAATCATTCATGCGGGATATTGCCCTCAGCACGCAAACCATAGTCAGTCGTGCCAAAGAATACGAGCATGACACCATTCCCGGCGACTATGTCACCTTAAAAACTCCTTGTCCTGTCTGTGGCAAGGTGGTCAAAGAAAATTATCGTCGCTATGCGTGTACCAGTTGTGATTTCTCAATTACTAAGCACCCGGGCGGTCGTACCTTTGAGCAGGAAGAAGTTGAAACCCTACTGGCTGAACATGAATTAGGACCTCTAAACGGTTTTATCAGTAAAATGGGAAGACCATTCAGCGCCATCATTCGTTTAACCGGCGATGAAAAAAAGCTTGAATTTGATTTTGGCCAAGGTCGTGATGAGGAAGAAGAAAATCTGGATTTCTCTACACTCGTTGCTGTCGGAGATTGTCCAAAGTGCTCATCTAAGGTTTACGATACAGGCATGAGTTATGTCTGCCAGAATGCCACGGGTAAGGAAAAGAGCTGTGACTTCCGTTCCGGTAAAGTCATTTTGCAGCAAGAAATTTCCCATGAGCAAATGACTAAGTTGCTCACTGACAAAAAGACAGACTTATTAGAAAACTTCGTTTCTAATCGCAATAATCGTAAGTTTAAAGCGTTTTTAGTACTTAACGAACAGGGTAAAGTCGGCTTCGAGTTTGAGCAAAAGACACCAGCTAAAAAAACCACAGCCAAAAAGACAACCGCTAAGAAAACCACAGCAAAGAAGGCAACGGCTAAGAAAACTGCGACAAAGAAAACGCCTGCTAAAAAAGCAGCCACCAAAAAAACTGCTGCTAAAAAGGCGACAGCAAAAAAAACAGCCGCTAAAAAAGCAGCGACTAACTAAAACTATTGACATGAAAGAACTAATTCATAAATACAACATCCCGGGCCCCCGCTATACAAGCTACCCCACCGTCCCTTACTGGGACGATGCCAGCTTCACGCCTGAAGCTTATTTAGAAACCTTAAAGCGAAGCTTTAAAGAATCTAACACCAAGCAAGGTATTAGTATTTATATCCACCTACCTTTCTGTGAACAGCTTTGTACTTTCTGTGCCTGTCATAAGCGCATCACTAAAAAGCACTCTGTTGAGGCTCCCTATATTGATGCGCTGATCAAAGAGTGGAATCTTTACCTGGAGGTTTTAGAGGAAAAGCCTGTCATCAGTGAAATTCACTTAGGTGGCGGGACACCGACTTTCTTTGCCATAGAGCAATTAGAACGTCTCTTAACCCACCTCTTTGATAGCTCCATCATTGCTGAAAATCACACCTTCAGCTTTGAGGGACACCCAAACAACACGAAGCTAGAGCACCTGCAAGGGCTCTATGATCTCGGTTTCCGTCGTTGTAGCTTCGGCGTACAAGACTATGATGAGCGTGTCCAAATCGCCATTAATCGCGTGCAACCCTATCAAAATGTTTTAAACGTCACTGAAGCTGCTCGCAAGATCGGCTACACCAGTGTCAGCCACGATTTAGTTTTCGGTCTCCCCTTCCAAACTTGGAAAGGCATGGATCGCACCATACGTCGAACTTTAGAACTTAAGCCTGACCGTCTGGCCTTTTACTCCTACGCGCACGTACCTTGGATCAAAGGCGTTGGCCAACGCGGTTTTGACGAGAATGACCTGCCTTCAGGTGAAGAAAAACGCGAGCTCTATGAAAATGGTAAGGCACTCTTAGAAGAACTTGGCTACATTGAAGTAGGCATGGATCACTTCTCTCTACCGACTGATAGCCTCTATCAAGCGATGGTTGATAAAACCATTCACCGTAACTTCATGGGCTATACCTCCTCTTCTACCCAAGTCATGATTGGCTTAGGCATGTCATCAATTAGCGATACATGGTATGGCTTTGCTCAAAATGAAAAGGTTTTAGAGGATTACTATGCTCGCCTTGAGAAAAATGAAATTCCTCTTGCTCGCGGCCATATTCTCAATCAAGAAGACCTTGTAATTCGACGTCACATCCTCAACTTGATGTGTTTATTAGAAACTTCTTGGGTTCAGCCTGAAGAGCAATTTCCTGAGTTAGCCAATACACTTGAGCGCCTCAAAGAAATGGAAAGCGACGGCCTCTTAGAGTTTATAGATAATGGTCTGAAAATCACCGAAAAAGGACGAATTTTTGCCCGTAATATCTGTATGACCTTTGACCTCAGAATGCTGAGAGATAAGCCTGAAACTCGTATTTTCTCAATGACTGTTTAAGTAAGTAGCTGCACCATGAGTTTGATCCCGGAAATTAAACCTCAACAGTCTGTTGAGCTACTTAAAGCACTGCATATTTTAACGCGCGACGGCAAAATCAACCAAGATAGCCGTCGCAAATTAAAGCAGGTCTATCACCTCTACAACTTCATTGAACCGCTAATGCTCAAAGTATTAGAGGAGCAAAAGCAATTGACGCTTGTGGATCATGGTGCGGGCAAATCGTATCTGGGCTTTATCCTGTATGATCTGCTGTTAAAGGAATATTCTCAAGCCCATGTCTACGGTATTGAATTTCGAGAGCAGCTAGTTAAAAGCTCCGAAGAATTAGCAGCGAAACTCGGCTTTACTGATGGTATGAGCTTTAAAGCGATGAGCGTTGAAGAGGCAATGCGCTCTACCGATATTCCCGTCAAAGTTGATATCACCACGGCTTTACACGCCTGTGATACAGCGACTGACGATGCGATACGCTTTGCACTTGAGCGCTAGTCTAAATACATTGTCCTAGTGCCTTGCTGCCAAGCGGAAGTAGCTGCGCACTTACGTCAAAACAAAAATGCTGCCATTAGAGAAAAAAGTCTTTCTGAAATTTGGCGCCATCCAATTCACACCCGTGAATTCGGTAGCCACATCACCAATGTCTTGCGCTGTCTGCAATTGGAAGCTCGTGGCTATCAAGTCACCGTCACTGAATTAGTGGGCTGGGAGCACTCGATGAAAAATGAGCTCATCATTGCACGCAAAGTGGCGAAGTTCAAAAAAAGCGCTCGCGAACGCCAATTGGAAATTATGCAAGAACTCGGTTTAGAGGGGATGACGGCTCGTTTTGCTTATTAATGTTGGTGATGTACGTTCTCACTATTCGCTTGACGCATAAGCCATAAAAAATTTCATCGCACTAGCATAAAAATAACCTTGCTCTGTTAAAATGACTTTTTACTTTAATAGTTAATTAAAAGGACGCACTCATATGTCAACTATTGAACGCAAGCAAACTGGCCCATTGATGTCTAAAATCGTTATCCACAATGGCACCGTTTATTTATCCGGTATCGTTCCTTCTCCCGAAGCTGAGGGTAAAGACATTACCACGCAAACCAACAGCGTTTTAGAGCAAATTGATGCGCTACTTCAAGAAGCCGGCACTGACAAGAGTCGTTTGCTGACTGCTGCTATCTGGTTAAGCGATATTGAAAATGACTTCTCTACCATGAACGGTATCTGGGAAACGTGGTTAGACCCTAACGGTATCCCTACTCGCGCGACTGTAGAGGCTAAATTAGCCCGCCCAACAGTTAATGTTGAGATTCAGGTGACCGCGGCATTATAAGCGATGCCCCAAGCTTTTTAGGAACTAGCCGCCACAGCTTCCAGCAAAATAACTTGGCGACCATAAAGCCCCTTTCCACAGTTTCTTTTTAATGTTGGGGTAGTTCTTTTTTCGGATAAGAAGACTGGATATACCCTTTAGGCTATTAACCAGTTTTGATATGGCAACTTTGGGCGGGTAGTTCACTA
>NZ_KB892301.1 GCF_000373745.1 Oligella ureolytica DSM 18253
ACCATGCTAGCGACCTTGCAGAAGTTGGGCATTGTGCCTTCCTTTAGCCGCCCGTCAGTTAGTGATGATAACCCCTATTCTGAGTCTCTGTTTAGAGCACTCAAATACACGCCAGCCTATCCTAATAAGCCCTTTACTAGCCTAGAACAGGCTCGTCAATGGGTGCATCAATTCGTCATCTGGTATAACACGCAGCATTGCCATAGTGGCATTCAGTTTGTNACGCCGGAGCAGCGTCATAACGGACTNGATAACGCNATTTTAGCGCATCGTCGTGCCGTTTATGAAACAGCCAAAGAAGCTAGACCTGAGCGTTGGAAAAACCGTTCTGTCCGCCATTGGAAACCGGTCAAAGAGGTCTGGCTAAACCCATCGAAGGAGAGTAACGAGTTAGAGAGAAATGCCGTATTAGCAGCATAAGAAATCGGACAACTTGCTTGACAAACACCGAGTCAGGTAGAGTTTGCCTTAGCTGCTTTATTAGAGAAGGCGGATGATTTGAGTGTGATTCCTTTGGTTGATGATGTTTTTTGTGCTGTGTATCCGCCCGAGCATCCTGTGGCGGAATATGAAAGCCTTTATTTAGAGGATTTAGTCCCCTATGATTTGATTGTGTTATCAAAGGGCTCAAGTGCGAGAGATCTTTATGAAAAGGCGGTGGCTGACGTGACTACTAGGTCAGGGCTACGAGTGGATACAACACATATGGCAACTGCAATCCTTTTTGTTCATCAAGGTATGGGTGTCGCGATTCTACCTAAATTGGCTTTAAAGTCATTAAATTTAAATGGACTCAACTACAAGCCATTAGTTGATCCAGTGGCACATCGGAAAATAGGCTTAATTCAAAGAAAAAAGCAGAAACTATCAAGCGCTGGGGTTGATTTCTTGTCTCAACTATATGATTGTCTGGAAAATAAAGAGAACTGAATTAATCTTATTTTTTATAGTTATAAAAAACTCATTCTTAATGTACTTTTCTTCTTTTAGCAAACTTTATTCGTTGCTCTACTGATCCCTTTCACTCAATACTCCTAAGCAATCTATCACATATATTTGTTTTATTACTCGATTAAACAGTAATCATTCTCATTACAGTTATATTTAGCAACAAAAGGGAAATCATTTTAATACTTAAATGTTATCTAATCTAAGGTAGATTGGCATATAATCTTGCCACAGTAAAATAAGTTTAAATCTATTTATGTCCCAACGCTATTTAAATAAAGTCTCACTTGCATCAGGAAAACCATTGCTTCGGCGTTATACCGAAGTGGCTGTTTTTCTGCTTGGTTTTCTGGCGCTGATTGTACCTAGTGGTTATTCAGTCGGTGCGGTCTTGCTTGTATTGGGTGGTTTGTACGTATGGTCTAAGGATTTTAAAAATAAAAATACGGTGGAATTAGACCTTCGGGACAAATGGCTGTTGGCGATATTACTTTTCTTCTCCCTAGAAGGGGTGTTTAACTGGCTCTGGCATGGTTTAGTCAGTGGTGTCTTTGATAATAGTGACTTAGACAAGGTGGTACGCTTTGCGTTAGCGATACCGATATTTTTTCTGATTTATCGGGCAAGACCGTCATTGCATTACTTATGGACGGGGATAGCGCTAGGGGCGATTGGTGCCTGTATCTTTGCGATATACCAGAAGTTTGGTTTAGGGCTACCAAGACCTAATGGTCATACTAATGCAATACAGTTTGGTAATTTGTCCATGCTCTTAGGTGTGTTCTGTCTTGCTGGTCTTGGTTGGGCATCCACTCTTAAAAAATATAAAACCTTCTTTTTCTGCTTACTTGTCGTTGGGGCTTTTTGTGGTCTAAATGGTTCTTTTCTCTCGGGTAGTCGTGGGGGATGGATTGGCTTACCGTTCGTCTTCTTTTTCCTGTATCGCGTGTATCGTAGCTTTTTCTCAACTAAGGTCAAAGTTATCGGCTTGATAATCACTTGTTTTCTAGCAATTACCGCATTTAATTTGCCGCAATTAGGTATAAAAGACCGAGTCCATCAGGCTTTTAATGAGCTCATATCTTATGAAGCTGGTAATGTAAACTCTTCAATTGGTGCGCGTTTGGAAATGTGGAAGGGCACTGCCATCCTGATTAGTGAAAAACCACTGATGGGTTGGAGTAAAGGGGGGTATATCCAGGCCAAAAAAGAGCTAGGTGAGCAGGGAATAATCCAGGGAGTGGCGACAAAACACTTTACTCATGCGCACAATGAGATCTTAGATCGTCAGGTAAAACATGGTCTGCTAGGTCTACTCGCTTTACTAGCGCTTTATGCAGCCCCTATAATTGCCTTTAGTGCCTACCTCAGGCACAAGGACTTAGCTAAGCGATCGCTTGCGGTTGTAGGTGTATTGTTGCCATTTGTATTTATCGATTTTGGGTTAACCCAAGCTTTTTTAAGGCATAATAGTGGTGTCATGATGTACGCAGCTTTTTTAATGGTGTTTGCTGGGTATTTTAAAATGGTCAGGACCTCAGTCTCTACGAGATGGTGAGTATTAATGATGCTACTCACATCTTTCATATTGTGTAGCATCATTAATCATGTTCTGATAATTAGCAAGAGCTCAAGCAGATTCATAATCTGTTAGGGTTGTTTATATTAAAATGGCTTTGTCTTAAGTATTAACTAGTAGAAGTGAAGAGTCGCGTTACTAAAAGGTAATAATGGAATCAAGGTATGTTTGATCTCTCAAAAATAAAAATAGCAGTGATTGGTTTGGGTTATGTCGGTTTACCACTAGCAGTGGAGTTTGGTAAAAAGCTACCAGTGGTCGGTTTCGATATTAATGTAAAACGTATCGATGAGTTAAGAAGTGGTGAAGATCATACACTCGAGGTATCTCCTGAAGAGCTTAAAGAAGCGACTAATCTTCAATACACGGCAGAGCTCAATGACTTAAAAGACTGTAATTTCTTTATTGTCACTGTTCCGACTCCTATTGATGCCTCTAAGCAACCCGATTTGATTCCCTTGATTAAGGCTTCCCAGAGTATTGCTAAGGTGCTTTCCGTGGGAGATATCGTAGTTTATGAGTCTACGGTTTATCCGGGCGCTACTGAGGAAGTATGTGTGCCTGTACTGGAAGAGGTATCAGGTCTTCGCTTTAATCAGGACTTTTTTGTAGGCTATAGTCCTGAGCGTATTAACCCAGGTGATAAAGAGCACCGTGTGAGTACTATCCTCAAAGTGACTTCTGGCTCTACGCATGAAGTGGCAGATTATGTGGATGAAGTGTATCGACAAGTGATTGCGGCGGGTACTCACAAAGCCTCCAGTATTAAAGTAGCTGAGGCCGCCAAAGTGATTGAAAACACTCAACGTGATGTCAATATCGCATTAATTAATGAATTAGCGCTTATTTTTAATAAGCTAGATATTGATACAGAAGCCGTGTTAGAAGCGGCTGGTACGAAGTGGAACTTTTTGCCCTTTAGACCGGGTTTAGTTGGTGGTCACTGTATCGGTGTTGACCCGTATTATTTGACCTATAAGGCACAAGCGATTGGTTATCACCCTGAAATTATTTTGGCTGGTCGTCGATTAAATGATGGCATGGGTGCTTATGTCGCCACTCAGTTAATTAAAGCAATGGTTAAAAAGAAAATTCAAGTCGAGGGTTCAAAAGTCCTCGTACTTGGTCTAAGCTTTAAAGAGAATTGTCCTGATATTCGTAATACACGAGTAGTGGATGTTATCAATGAACTCAATGAATACCACATTGACGTGGATGTCTACGATCCATGGGTTGACCCTGCAGAGGTTAAACAGGAATATGGTATAGAAGTTAAATCAGAGCCTGATGTGGGTGCTTATGATGCGATTATTTTAGCGGTAGCGCATGAGCAGTTTAAAGCGATGGGTGAAACGAAGTTGCGTGACTTGGGTAAGCCAGAACATGTTCTCTATGATCTTAAATATGTCTTAGCGCCACAGGAAGCGGATATTCGTTTATAGTATTGCCGTACTGCACAATATCCTTACAGTGAGTGATGGATTAATCTTGAGATAGGTTAAGGTCTTTTTTATCAGATTGAGCTTTAATACCTATATTGTTTGTTAAATATTTTAAAGAACGTATTGTTATGAAAAAATTTGCCATGATTGGTGCTGCCGGTTATATCGCACCTCGCCATATGCAAGCGATTAAAGCAACGGGTAATAACTTGGTTGCTGCGCTTGATATTAATGACTCAGTTGGGATTATTGATAGTCACTTCCCTAATGCTCATTTTTTTACTGAGTTTGAGCGCTTTGACCGTCATCTTGATAAGTTACGCCGTGCTAATAGTAATGATAAAGTAGATTACGTTTCAATTTGTTCTCCGAATTATCTTCATGATTCACATATGCGCTTTGCTTTGCGTACCGGTGCTGATGCTATTTGCGAGAAGCCGCTAGTGCTCAATCCGTGGAATATTGATGGCCTAAAAGAAATAGAAAAAGATACGGGTCATAAGATTAATACTATTTTGCAGTTACGTGTCCATCCGGCAATTATTGCACTTCGTGAAAAAGTCCAAAACTCTAAGAAAGATACTAAACACGAAGTAGATTTAACTTATATCACTTCTCGTGGTCACTGGTATCTTCAGTCTTGGAAAGGTGATTTGAAGAAATCAGGTGGGATTGCTACCAATATCGGTGTGCATTTCTTTGATATGCTGCACTTTATTTTTGGTGACTTACAAGAAAATATTGTTCACCTGAGTGACGATACTAAAGCAGCAGGTTATTTAGAGTATGAAAATGCACGTGTTCGCTGGTTCTTGTCGGTAGACTTTGATGATGTACCAGAAGCACAAAAAGAAGCAGGACAACGTACTTTCCGCTCAATTACAGTTGATGGAGAAGAAATCGAATTCTCCGGTGGCTTTACAGATTTACATACCATCAGCTATCAAGAAATACTAGCAGGACGTGGCTTTGGTTTAGATGAAAATCGTACCGCTATCGCTACCGTCTCACACATTCGAAATGCACCGATCGCTCCTTTAACCGGTGATTACCATCCTAAGTTGAAAAAATGAGTTTCTACCAACACGAGTCGGCTATCGTTGATGATGGCGCGCAAATAGGCGAGGGCAGTCGCGTATGGCACTTCGCTCATGTGTGTGCTGGTGCCAAAATAGGTAAGGGTGTCTCACTTGGGCAAAATGTCTTTGTAGGCAATAAGGTCACTATTGGTGACCACTGTAAAATACAAAACAATGTCTCTGTTTACGATAATGTGCATTTAGAAGAAGGTGTGTTTTGTGGGCCTAGTATGGTGTTTACCAATGTCTACAATCCACGCTCTCTTATTGAGCGCAAAGATGAGTATAGAGATACTCTCGTTAAAAAGGGCGCGACACTAGGCGCAAATTGTACGATTGTGTGTGGTGTGACGATTGGTGCATATGCTTTTGTTGGCGCTGGTGCGGTTGTTAATAAAGACATTAAGCCTTACGCCTTAATGGTAGGAGTACCCGCCAAGCAAATTGGTTGGATGAGTGAGTTTGGTGAGCAGTTAGACTTACCTTTAGTAGGTGATGGTGAAGCGTTATGTTCGCACACTGGTACTAAATATATTTTGACTGACGGCAATTTAAGTAAAGAGTAAAAGGATCACTAATGCAGTTTATTGATTTAGCAGCGCAGCAAGCACGAATTAAAGATCAGATTGATGCCAATATTCAAAAAGTACTTGCTCATGGCAAGTATATTTTAGGCCCAGAAGTAGCCGAGCTCGAAGAAAAACTAGCTAATTATACTGGTGCGAAGTATTGCATTTCTTGCGCTAATGGTACAGACGCGCTGCAAATTGCTCTCATGGCCTTAGACGTAGGTCCCGGTGATGAGGTCATCACGCCAGGATTTACTTATATTGCTACAGCTGAAACGTCTGCTGTACTAGGTGCTAAACCTGTTTATGTTGATATCGATGAGCGTACATACAACTTAGATCCAGCATTGCTTGAGGCTGTGATTACGCCTAAAACCAAAGCGATTATTGCCGTGTCTTTGTACGGTCAATGTGCTGATTATGATGCGATAAATGCTATCGCTGCTAAACATGGTATCCCTGTAATTGAAGATGCTGCGCAAAGCTTTGGTGCGACTTATAAGGGTCGTAAATCAGGTAATCTAACTACAATTTCATGTACGAGTTTTTTCCCTAGTAAGCCTTTAGGTTGTTACGGTGATGGCGGCGCCATTTTTACTAATGATGAGGAATTAGCAACGGTAATTCGTCAAGTGGCTCGTCATGGTCAAGACAGACGATACCATCATATCCGTGTGGGTGTGAATAGCCGCCTCGATACTTTACAAGCAGCTATTCTACTGCCTAAATTAGCGATTCTTGATGATGAGATTTCTTTGCGACAGCAAGCTGCAAAAAATTATAATCAACTCTTAAATGAAAAGGGTATCAATACAACTCCTTTTATTGAAGAGCATAATACGTCTGTCTATGCGCAGTATACAATCCGTGTTAAAGACCGTGAGCTAGTGATTGACGCGTTAAAGGAAAAAGGAATTCCTACGGCTGTTCATTATCCAATCCCCTTAAATAAGCAGCCTGCGGTTGCTACTAATGATTCTCTACCAGTGGGTGATAGAGTGGCACAGGAAGTATTGAGTTTGCCGATGCATCCTTATTTGAAAATTAAAGATATTATTGTAATAGTTGAAAAGTTAATTAGTTTGTTTTGAAAATTCTATCTACAAATGGAAGATTAAGTTTTGAAAAAAATTTCTTTCTAATACTAATTTTTTGTTTACTGTATTATCCTGTGTTGCGACACATGCTGCCTGCAGCGGTCATCTAATTTACTATGACGAACACCACTTAAATGAAGTGGGTGCAATAGAATACGCTAAGCAAGCCTTGCCAATAGTTTCACAAGAAGTAATCAATGCTAACTAAGCTGTTCAGAAATAACGAGTTTGCTAAAAACGTACTGACTTTAATGACAGGAACCGTTTTAGCACAAGCAGTACCTATAGCGATTATTCCTATACTTACCCGAGTTTTCACGCCCGAAGACTTTGGTTTGCTGGCGCTGTATGGAGCATTTGTTTCCATCTTAGGCGTAATAGCAACAGGGCGTTATGAAATAGCCATCATGTTACCTAAAGAAGATGAAGATGCGCGGGTATTATTACAGGTATCAGCACTGGTTGCTTTTTGTATTTCTATATTCATCAGTATTCCTGTTTTTCTATGGAATACAGAAATAGCTAGTTTTTTAGGCAATCAAGCCATTGCATCTTGGTTGTATTTAGTGCCAATTTCAGTACTGCTGACAGGTGTTTACCAGGCTTTAACTTATTGGAATAACAGACAAAAGAAGTTTAAAAATACAGCCGTGTCTCGTGTCAATCAAAGTTTATTTCAAGGTATGACACAAACTGGCTTAGGTTTTATGCAAGTTAGTGGTGGACTTATTTGGGGACAATTTTTTGGAATTATATCCTCAATAACCTATTTGCTTAGAAAAGATCGAAGCTACAAAGAAATACTAAAAGAAACAAAAATAAGTGACTTAAAGCAGCAAATGAATAAATACAAAAAATTCCCCAAGTATGGAATTGTTGGCGGTTTATGTGATGCTGGTGCAATGCAAATGCCAGTTTTAATGCTAACTAAATTTTATTCAAGCACAGTAACCGGTATGTTTAGTTTAACTTTTCGTGTGCTAAACATGCCAACAGCCATCATTTCGTCGGCCATAGCACAAGTACTATTTCAAAAAGTAGTAGAAATAAGCCACACAGCACCAGAAAAACTAAATAGCTACATTATAAAAATGTTTTTTATACTTTTTATACTTTACCTGCCAGCAGTACCTATCTTATTTATTTGGGGTGATACGCTATTTGCCTTTGTTTTTGGTGAAGAGTGGGGGCAGGCAGGAATCTACGCAGGTTACCTAGTAATAGCCGTTGCTATACGTTTTGCTGTTAGCCCATTGAGCGCGGTACTTGGCTTAGAGCAAAACATAAAAAAAGGAGTGCTTTGGCAAGTGCTTTACTTGTGCACCATCACACCAACGCTATATTTTTGTTCATCTCTAACAGTTGAGCAGTTTTTTTTAGCTTTTGTTATACATGAAGTTGTTTTGTACATTATTTATTTGATGCTTATTTTAAAAGGCACCAAAGCAATTGTTTAAACTAAAATCAATCATTATCACCTAAGGCCCTTTATGTGCGGAATTGCAGGTTATATTGCTAGCCAAGTAGCAGACCAATCACCTCTTAAAAAAATGACCGATGCCATCATTCACCGTGGACCCGATGGTGAAGGGCAATATTATGCGCCAGACTTTGCCCTAGGGCACAGGCGGTTGGCCATAGTTGATTTAAGTGAAGCTGCTGCACAGCCCATGCACTATCTAGACCGTTACGTCATCACCTATAACGGCGAAGTGTACAACCACCCAGAGCTAAGAGAAGAACTCACCCGCCGTGGGTACACCTTTAACAGTGAATCAGACACCGAGGTCATACTCGCCAGCTACGATTGTTGGGGTGTAGACTGCCTAAACAAATTCAACGGCATGTGGGCTTTTGTACTCTACGACAAGCAAGAGCAACAATACTTCATTGCCCGCGACCGCTTTGGTAAAAAGCCACTTTATTACACTCACACAGCAGACCACTTTGTCTTTTGCAGTGAAGTTAAAGGCATCTACGCCAGCGGCTTAGTAGAAAAAGCGCCCAACATAAGCTACCTAAAAAATTACCTAGAAAACGGCCCTAATGAGTACGATGCAGACACCGCCTTCGCCAACATTTACCGTTTTCCCTTTGCTCACTATTTTTTAGGCAGCAAAGAACAGCTACTTAACCAACCCCAGTTCACCCGCTACTGGGAATTAACCACCAACACCAGCAAAGAACGCTTCTGCCCAAATAAAGCCAAAGAATACGCCCAACAATATTACGATCTACTAGCCGATGCGGTAAAACTACGTCTAAGAGCCGACGTAAAGGTAGGCTCGGCACTCTCCGGCGGTTTAGACAGCAGCTCGATTGTTTACCTTGTCAACCAACAACTAAAAGCCCAAGGCAAAGCATACCTACAAGAAACCTTCTCCTCTGTTTACAAGTCCGACGGCACACAAGACTGCGACGAAAGCCACTTTATTGACCTACTCGCCAAAGAACTTAAGGTCAACTCCAACCAAATAGAACCCCAAGAACAAGACGTACCTGCAGAACACCAAAAAGTTATTTGGGCAATGGAAAACCCACCAGAAAGCACCTGTATGTCTGGCTGGCACACCTTTATGAAAGTAAAACAAGAGGGCGTAAAAGTAACCCTAGACGGCCAAGGTGCAGACGAACAACTCGCAGGCTATCTACCCTTTATTGCCAGCTACTTAACCTCTATTTCACTGTTCGACCTCTACAAAGAATTCTTTTACTTTCTAAAAATACCTGGCGCTAAAAAAACATTGTTACTTAGCCTTTTAATGGCAAACTTTAAATACATCTTCGGAAACAAAGCCTATCAAGCGCTATTCAAAAGACTCAAAGGCCGCCAACCACCTGCTGAACTAAATCTAGAGCTAAAAAACGCCATAGAAACTGGGCTTGTTACTTTAATACACTATGCCGACCATACTTCTATGGCACACAGCATCGAATCTAGAATGCCCTTTATGGACTACCGCCTAGTAGAGTTTTTAGCCCAAGTACCCGCCTGCTATAAAATGCACAACGGCTGGACAAAATACCTGGCTCGTTTAGCCTTCGACAAAAAACTACCTGATGAAATCACCTGGCGAAAAGACAAAATGGGCTGGCCAATACCAGAAGAACATTGGTTTAAAGGAAATTTAAAAGACTGGTTTATACAAACTGCAGAGCAGCCAGATGAGTTAAAAAAGCTTGGTTTCTCAGTTAATATGACAGAGGAGCTTAGTAAGGAAGTTAATATTATTAAATTAATTAGGTATATTAATATTTATACTTTTTATAGACTCTTTTATAAGTAGGGTTTTGATAATTTATGTTAAGTAATAAAAAGTTTAAAACATATAATCAAGATGATATAGAAAATGATTTTAAAAAATTAGGTGTGGAAGAAGGTGATACAATACTTATTAGGGCTAGTTTGGGTGCTGTAGGCAGAATGGATTCCAAAGCTAATACGTTTATTGACGCACTGCTTTCAGTGGTTGGTAAAGAAGGCACTATAGTTTCACTCGCATTTACGAATTCTTATTTCATTAGAAAAGCAAACCCAAGCGATGCTTTCGATAGAAATAAAAAAAGCTATGCTGGTGCGCTACCTAATGCGATGCTTGATTATAGTAACTCTTTCAGAAGCAAACACCCAACTTGTTCTTATGTGGCAATTGGTAAAAATGCAGAGTTTATAACAAGTGAACATGATGAAAACAGCCCTGCGTATGAACCAATTAGAAAGATTATTGAATTAAAAGGTAAATGCATACTTGTTGGGTGTGTTGATAATAGCCCAGGCTTTACCACGACACACTTAGCTGAGCAAGATCTTGGAATGTTAAAACTTAATGTTTTTCCAACGCTGAATACAGTTTACTATAGAAATGATAAAGATGAATTAATGTTGTTTAGAAGAAAAGATCCAGGGCTTTGCTCAAGTTCATTTTATAAGTTTTATGCGCATTATGTTAAAAATAAAATTCTAGATACAGGCTATGTTGGGAATGCTTACTCAATTATTTCTCCTGCTAAAGAAACGTATGATATAGACTTATCAGTACTATCTAATAATAAGAAATTTAATATCTGTGATGATAAAGACTGCTTTGTTTGTAATGCAGGAAGATGGGATAGGGTACATAGAGCACCATTTTATATTTTGAAAAGAATTATTAATAAATTTAAGAAATGAAAAGTAGTAAATTTTGCGCCGTCTTATCATTAGATGAGCTCTTAAATCTCAATGAAAAAGTATTCTCCCGCAAGGCATGGCATAAGCCTACACAAGAGAGCTTGTTTATAAGCTAGACGCTGCGGTCAAATTTAACAACGATAGATAAATCTTTATCGCTGAAGATGAGCAAGGTCGCCATCATGCCGGCGTTTACTTAATTTGGGACGACAACACAGCTTATTACTTAATGGGCGGTGGTGACCCAGACTTACGTAATAGCGACGCCACCAGTTTGTGCATGTGGGAAGCGATACAGTTTGCTGCAACAGTTACCAAAAACTTTGATTTTGAAGGCTCTATGATTGAACCTGTTGAGCGTTTTTTTAGAGGCTTTGGTGCGGTGCAAACGCCTTACTTCTCAATCTCAAAAACCAATTCAAAACTCATTAAAACTTACCGCTTTCTGCAAGAAATACGTAAATAGTTAGGTGGTTTGATTTTTTAGCCATGAAACGCACGAAAGTTTTTTATGATTTAGCCACGGAATCCACCGAAGAACACGAAAATTGTTAATTGGGCGAAGTAAACTTAGGCCAGTAGGGGTGGTAGTTCAGGGTTCAATTCCTTGGGTGCTTGTTGGTGCCTTAGCCCTTTTTTTAGTGTTATGCCGATATGTATATATCCGTCTTGTATCTACTGCAAACGATAACAAAACTAAGGAGGTAACTATGGCGCAAACTATTAAATGTTGTATGCGAGCTTTGATTGGCTCAATTTTTGAAACAATCTGGGCTATTGGCGTTAGCATCATCGCAGGTTCGCAACTACTGACCTAAGTTTATTTAAAGGTGAGAGCCGCTTTGAAAACCATCTACATCGACGAATCAGGCAACACTGGCTCAAACTTACTTGATAAAGACCAGCCTGTATTTGCGACCGCCAGTTGTGATTTTTCGCTTGCAGAAGCTGAATATCTTTTAAGCCATTTACCCAGCTCCGCAGCAGCAGAAGCTCACTTTAAGCGTTTACGGAAATCGCCAGCGGGGCGCAATGCAATAATAAAGCTATTAACAGATGAGCTAATAAATACGAAGCGCATAAAGATCCATGCAATGCATAAAGAGTTTATGGCGCTTACGAAAATAGTCGATACGCTTATAGAGTCTTATTACAACGCGCATGGCTATGATTTTTATAAAAACGGTCAAAATATTAACTACTCAAATATGCTGTGGTATTGCTTGCCTACATTTTTTGATACTGAGCAAGTCCGCGCAATGTATGCAGCGTTTATAGCAATGGTGCGTGCTGCATCGCCTGCCACTATCAGCGCTTTTTATTACGAAGTGAATCAGCTAAAAAACTCAAATAAGCACGCTCGTTTTAATCGAGATATAGATCTGATTTTAGCGACTCAGGCCATAGCTGTGGATGTTCTTAACCGCATTGATAAGTTTGCATTAGACCCGTCCATTCCCTCGCTTTTCATCCATTGCGCACAGTGGGGCGATGATTACCCAGCAGGTTTTGCTGTTAAACACGATGATTCCAACACTCTGGAGTAGCAGCAACACATGGTCACGCAGTTTATGGATTGGTTCAAAAGCGAGGTGGTTGCAGGATACGATAGACGCAAATTTACACTTCCCCTGAAAGCCAAAACGCTAGATTTCGTATGCTCTAAGCAGGTTAAGCAAATCCAAGTAATGGATATAGTGGCGAGCAGCTTGGGATATTGGGCATCCAGCATAGCCACGAACAACACCAGTGATGTGTTTTTTCAGCAGCTAGATACAGTTGGTTTTGATAACTGGCTTGGTAGCAACAAAATTTGGCCGCAGCCAATTGTGGACCCACAGGAATTAGGTACTGTTTATGATGGTAGTGGAACTAACCCAGCTGATGTTTCGGCGTGTTTTTAATTAGCTGATAATATTAATGCTGTTGTAATAATTCAGATAGAGTTCTGAGTTTCCTACAGGGTATACGCAGGTAATTGATTAGCCGAGAAACCCACTAAAAGCATGAAAACTTAGTTTGTTTTATGTTCTCGTGTTCTTTCGTGGTATTATTAGCTTCGCTCACCCTTCCAAGGCCGTCCTTTGGGGTACAATGTGGGAATTGTCGTAGCTAAAGCAGCCTTGTTTTTTCCGTGTTTTTCCGTGTCCTTCTGTGGCCAAAATAAGTTTTAATTGCAATGCCCCAATTTTCTACCTCTGCTCTTTCCTGGCTTGCTTCTATTTTAGAAGAGCGCTTCGGTCTTGTTTTCACTTTGCAGCCCTACCAAGCCGGTTTAAAGCTGTCCCTTACCGACTGTGAGCAAGGCTTTATCCTGTTTCCAAGCTTAAACTCGGCTTTTCACGAGTCGCACTCTGACTTACCGCACAGCGAGTGGGATGCCGCCAAAGCCGGTTGGCTGAGTGTGTTAGAGCAGCCTTTACCTACGCCAGGTGTGCGCGAGTTGCCGCAGCCTTTAATCGAACAGGCAACAGAACATCATGTTATTCACTATGACGTACTGGGCTTAACCTACTGGATGCTCAACCGTGTAGAAGAAATCGACCGCACCGATCTCGACAATCACGGCCGCTTCCCAGCCATTCATTCACACGCGTATAAACACGCCTACCTTGAGCGCCCTGTGGTGGATGAGTGGTTGCATGTGTTGGGGCAGGTGTTCCAAAAACAGTGGCCGCAGGTTGGGCTTAAGCAGCATGAATTCAGTATGAAAGTGAGCCACGATGTCGACTCACCCAGCCTGTATCAATTCAAACCCTGGCAAACCATTATCCGCATGATGGCCGGCCACCTGCTAAAACGTCGTGATATCAAAGCCTTCTTACAAGCGCCTTACATCAAGCTCAGCGCAGGTAAACGTTTACACCCGCAAGATCCGTATAATACGTTTGACTGGCTAATGGATGTATCAGAAAAAAACGGGCTAACCAGTGCGTTTTATTTTATCTGCGACACCACCAGCAACATGGATGCTGACTATCAGCCAGAAGAGCCAGCCATACGCGAACTGATACAACGAATACATCAGCGCGGGCACGAAATTGGCCTACACCCCAGCTACGGCACCTACCAAACGCCCCAGCTCATAAAGCAAGAAGCCGACCGCCTACGGGCTATAATTCAAAAAGAAGGTATCAAACAAAACGAATTTGGCGGACGTATGCATTACCTGCGCTGGGAGCATCCCACCACGTTACAAGCGTGGAGCGACGCCGATATGACTTACGATTCAACGCTTAGCTACGCCGACTTGCCCGGCTTTCGTTGCGGCACTTGCTTTGAGTACCCAGCGTTTAACACCATCACCCAGCAACCACTACAAATACGCATAAGGCCACTGATAGCTATGGAGTGCACAGTAATCGATGATGTATACCTTGGCTTAGGCGTAACTCAAGCAGCAGAAAATAAGTTTCTGGAACTAAAAGAAAAATGCCGTAAACTAAGCGGCTGTTTTACTCTGCTATGGCATAACTCGTACTTTCATGACAATAGTGAATTAAAACAGATGTATAAGCGTATTATAGAAGAGTGATATGAATCAGTTTGTTATTAAAAAGCCCAACGGCTTGTTAGTCGTTAGCCTTATTCAACTCCTGTTATTGTTTTTTTATTTCACTCTAAACATAACCAATGTTGGTGAAATGGGCACAGTGCTACCCTTGTTAGGTGGCTTTGTGGCTTTAGCGGGTGGTGTGTTTTTTTTGCAATTAGTGAAAAGTCAAATTTCATTACGCCTGCATTTTGTTGTGTTTTTGCTTTTTGTTCTTTGGGTTGCACTTAGAGTTATTGTTGACCTAGGCGATATGGAACACCTAAAACAACTCACTGTTGCTACAACTGGCGGTATTTTACTGTTTTTTTTACTCGGCACCTTCGCAAGAAAAGCCCTAGACACCTTAACCAACGCCAACCTAAAACTAACCAGCAGTAAAACACTACTGCTAACATTTTTGTTAGTAAGCACACTTATCTTTTTAAGCTTTAAAGGCAGGTTACTAGACAGAGATGATATATTTTATATCTCAGGCGTAGAGGGGGGTTATCAACGTCCGGGTAACTTTCTAATTATGCTGTTTGTGATGGCATCTTTTACTTTTATATCCATAACTAGCCACCCTCGCACACGAAAGCGTATTAACCTATTTGTGTGGCTGGGTATTTACAGTATTGGCATGGTTCTAGCCGTTATCAGCAGCCAGATGATAGGCTCTAACGCTGCCACAGCAAACCTACTAGCCATTTACCTAATGACCTGCGTACTCGCTTTGCTCAGCTTTAATAAAAACATACGACAGGCTTTTTATAATAAAAATTTACGCTTACCCCTATCTAAACAAACCTTCAAAAAACTTATTAAATACGCCATCACAGCTTTAGTAGCGGTTATTTTTCTAGCCGTAATTGCCATACAAGTAACAGGGTTTGATTTAAGCAAAACCCGCGCTTTTGGTTTTGGTACAGGCTCCAACAACTCAGTTACCTCTCGTTTCGATATTTTATTAGAAACCGGCGCAGCTCAAATGAGTTATGCACCCTTTTTAGGCAATGTGAATGTCGCAGAACTCACCACAGGCAATGCAGGCAGAACACTGCACAACTTTATACCTAACCTACTGGCAGAACTTGGGCTAGTCGGGCTTTTAATCGCTCTTACATTATTGTTTTTAGTAGGTTGGCATTTGGTTAAAAGTATTAAAACAGCAAGCAAAGAAGGCAAAGACCTAAACCAAGCAATCATCAATCTATGGCTGCTCTTTGTTCTACTCTTCTTGTTTTTATACGCCAATCTATCGGTTGGTAAAGAATGGCCAGTCATGTGGTTTTTTGTAGGGTTTGCAGTGAGTGTGTTTGTTTTTAATGATAATTCAAGTAGGAAAACCAAATGTGTGGTTTCTTAGGTTTTGTAAGTAGTAAAAATAAAGCTGGTTTATTAGAAGAATCGTTGAAGTTAATAAAGCACCGTGGGCCAGATAATCAAAGTATTCGGCTAGAAAAAATAGATCAGCTTTATGTTGGTTTTGCACATGCGCGGCTTTCGATTATTGATTTAAGTGAAGAGGCTTCACAGCCATTTTATTCTTCTGATCAGCGTTATAGCGTTATTTATAACGGTGAGATTTATAACTTCAAAGAGCTTAGGTTAGAGCTTGAAAAACTAGGCTTTGAATTTACAACAGATTCAGATACTGAAGTGCTTGTTAATGCTTGGTCAGCATGGGGCTTATCTGCTTTATCAAAGTTTATAGGCATGTTTTCTTTTGTGATATTAGATAAAGAAGAAAAAAAATTAACCCTAGTTAGAGATGCATTCGGTATAAAGCCTTTCTTTTATAGTCTTGATGGTCAATCAAATTTTTATTTTGGTTCCGATATACGCAGCCTTATTAAGTTACGAGCTATAGAGCCTAAACCCGATTTACAGCGGTCTTATGATTATCTAGTACACGGTGATTACGATTCATCTGAATCTACTTTTGTAGAGGGTATTAAACACCTTCTGCCTGGGCATTATTTAGAGTTTGATTTGAAGTCTGGTGTATCCACTCAACCTAAGGCTTGGTGGCAACCAGATATTAGCACTACTGAAAATATCACCTTTAACGAAGCTAAAGAAAAATTACGCCATTTGTTTTTAGAAAGCGTAAAGCTTCATCTAAGAAGTGATGTGCCTTTAGGAATTGCACTATCGGGCGGTATAGACTCGTCAGCTGTTGTTTCTGCAGTACGTTATTTGCAGCCAGATTTACCCATACAAACCTTTAGCTATGTCGCTACTAAAAAAAGTATTTCTGAAGAGTCTTGGATAGATACGCTCAGCAAGCAGATGAATACGCAGTCACATAAAGTATATGCAGACCAGCACCAAATGCAGCAGGATTTAGATGATATGCTGCTAAAACAAGGTGAACCCTTTGGTGGCACTAGTATTTATGCGCAGTATAGAGTGTTTAAGCTGGCTAAAGAGCAAGGTGTTACAGTTACGCTTGATGGTCAGGGTGCAGATGAGCTTTTAGCTGGTTATTTTGGTTATCCGGGTCACAAGCTACTTAGCAAGTTAGAAAGCGAAGGTTTGCTTGCTGCACACAAGTATGCAAAAAAATGGGCGCAATTACCGGGTGGTAGTTATTCATTGGCTTGGCAATATTTAGGCCGAATTAAATTACCGAATTGGCTCTATGCTTTTGCTAGAAAGAAAATGGGACGCGACTTTGCACCTGCTTGGTTAAAAGTAGATTATTTAGCTACTAAAAATGTGCAACTCACAGAAAAGCGTGATGTTTTAAACAAAGCCAATAAAGGCAAGCGTGTACGCGAAGCTTTAGCTAACTCTTTGCAGGGAAGAGGATTGCCATCTTTGTTAAGGCATGGTGATAGAAACTCTATGGCTTTTTCTTTAGAAAGCCGTGTTCCTTTCTTAACCTTGCCATTGGCTGAGTTTTTATTAAGCTTGCCTGAAGAATATTTAATATCGGATGAAGGTGTGACCAAACATATTTTCCGTGAATCAATGCGCGGAATTGTGCCTGACGAAATACTAGATAGAAAAGATAAAATAGGCTTCGCTACGCCAGAATCAGAATGGTTACTTTCAATGAGTGATATTATTCAACAGTGGATAGATAACGCACCAGAAATTGCATTTATCAACAAACAAGAAATTATTAAAGAGTTTAATGAGGTGGTTTCAGGTCAACGAAAGTTTGATTTACGAGTATGGCGTTGGGTTAATTATTTACGTTGGTACACCTTAGTGATTGAGGGTAGTAATTCAGATGCATAATGTTCATATCAATATGAATGAGTTCACCAATGCTAGTCGCGTATTAAAACAGGTGAAATCACTTATCAAGGCTGAGGTTTTTAAGAAAATAACCATTATTGCTTTAGGTTCTAAAGAATTACCTAAGCATGAACATATTGCTCAAGATATTGAGCTGTATAGGATTAATCTTATTACACGCAACTTGCCTAAAAGTTTACCTTTTCAGTTAATTAAATACGTTGAGTTTTTAATTAGGTGTCTACTATTAATGAGAAGGCTAAAGCCATCGGTTGTGAATGCTCATGCATTGGGTGTTTTGCCAATATGCTTTTTGGCTAAGAAACTCTTTGGTGCCCGCTTAGTTTATGATGCTCACGAACTAGAAACTGAGCAGGTAGGCGGAATGAATTTGCGCAAGCGCCTTTCAAAAAAGCTTGAAAAAAAGCTTATTCACAAAGCGGATATGACCCTAGTAGTCAGCGAAAGCATTGCTGATTGGTACGCCAATGAATACAACATCGCTCGTCCACCCGTAGTTTTAAATGCGCCGAACACACGTGAATTAAAAATCAATAATCACTTCCGTGAGCAGTTGGGCATTCGTGAAGACAAAATTATTTTGCTTTATCAGGGCGGATTAATGCCAGGTCGCGGGGTTCATTTGATTTTAGAGGCTTTTAAACAGCGTAAAGATGACAAAGTAGTGGCAGTGTTTATGGGGTATGGCCCGTTAGAAGCGGATATAAAAATTGCCGCTGAGCAGCACTCAAATATTTACTTTTTCCCTGCTGTGCCCCCGCAAGTGGTTCTGGAATACACCGCTTCTGCTGATTTTGGCATTTCTTTAATTGAAAACACTTGCCTATCTTATTACTACTGTATGCCAAACAAGTTATTTGAATACGCCATGGCGGGCTTGCCGGTGTTGGTTTCTAATATGAAGGATATGTCTGAGCTAGTCACACGCTATGCAATGGGCGCGGTTATCAGTGATTTTTCTGCTGAAGGCATTAATCAGGCAATAGATAACTTTTTAGAGCAAGACTTAACTAGCATGAAAGCCAATGCTTACCAAGCCGCCTGCGAAAACGCTTGGGAAGTGCAAGAGCAAAAAATGTTAGCGGCTTACCAACAGCTATTAAATAAGGCATAACCATGACTGATAACAACCACCAAATATACACCCGCTGTGTTATGGACACCACCGACCCTGAAATTACCTTCGATGCTCAAGGTGTGTGTAACCACTGCCATGAGTTTGACCAAGTGACTGCTAAGCGTTGGTTTCCAAATGAAGAAGGTAAACGTAAGTTAGACGTTTTAGTCGCACAGCTTAAAAAAGAAGGTGAGGGCAAAGCATACGACTGTATTTTAGGGCTCAGCGGTGGGTTAGACAGCTCTTTCCTCGCCCTAGTCATGAAAGACTACGGTTTAAGGCCCTTAGTGGTGCATGTGGATGCCGGTTGGAACAGTGAAGATGCCGTCAAAAACATTAACACTGTGGTTGATTATTGTGGCTTTAAGTTGCACACCAAGGTGGTTGATTGGGAAGAAGTAAAAGACTTACAACTTGCTTATTTAAAAGCAGGCGTGGCAAACCAAGATGTGGTGCAAGACCATGCGTTTTTTGCCAATCTGTATCACTTTGCGGTAGACAACGATATTCGCTATGTCATCAACGGTGGCAACATAGCAACTGAATCAACCTTCCCGTCAGCGTGGCACCATGCCGCTATGGATGAAATTAGCCTAAAAGCGATTCATAAGAAATACGGTAAAGTGGCTTTAAAAGATTACCAAACCATCAGTTTTTTTGAGTATTACGTTTACTTCCCTTTTGTGAAGAAAATGACCGCTGTAAGGCCGCTAAATCTTATGCCCTATAGTCAAGAAATTGCGCAGCAACGTTTAGAAAGCATTGGTTATATATCCTACGAACGTAAGCATGGTGAGTCGCGCTTTACCAAGTTTTTCCAGAATTACTACTTACCTAAAAAATTCAATATGGATAAACGCAAAATCACTCGTGAACAGGCAGTAGAAAAGCTAAACGAACCCCTCTACGACCATGCAGAGCTAGCAGAAGACAAAGCCTTTATAGCCGAAAAACTAAGTATCACTGTTTCAGAACTAGATAAATACATTGAAGAACCTGGCAGGCACTACACCGACTTCCCCAACTGGGATAGCCGCTACGCGCTACTGAAAAAAGTGCAGGGGATTGTGGCTAAATTAACAGGAAAGAATCTGAATGCTTATTCGTAAAGTCGCCCACCTCACCTCCGTCCACCCCCGATATGACACGCGCATTTTCCTCAAGGAGTGCACGTCACTTGCCAGCAACGGCTACACCGTTTCACTGATCGTTGCTGATGGTAAGGGCGACGAAACCAAAAACAACGTATCCATCTATGATGTAGGTGCATCCAAAGGCCGCATGGATCGTATCCGTAATGCCCCAGGGCGAGTGTTGGTTAAAGCGCTGGAGTTGGATGCGGATATCTACCATCTGCATGACCCTGAGTTGATTCCGATTGGTGTCAAACTCAAGAAGCGCGGCAAGGTCGTGATTTTTGATGCCCATGAGGATGTGCCCAAGCAGTTGCTGGGTAAGCCCTATTTGAATAAGCCAGCCAAGTGGTTGCTGTCTAAGACATTTGCTTTGTTTGAACGCTGGGCGACACCTAAGTTGGATGCGGTGATTGCTGCCACGCCTTTTATCCGTGATAAATATTTGGCAATGGGCGTTACTTCGGTGGATATCAACAACTACCCCTTGCTGGGTGAGTTAGCCAGTGGCGAAATTGATTGGTCGCAGAAACAAGCGCAAGTGGCTTATGTGGGAGGCATTGGTCGTATTCGCGGTATTTCTCAGGTTGTTCAAGCGATGGGGGGGTGCAGTCTGGTGCGCGTTTACAGTTGGCTGGTAAGTTTAACGAGCCTACGGTTGAAGCGGCCGCGCATACTGATAAAGGCTGGCAACGTGTAGATGCATTGGGTTTTGTTGGGCGGCAGGATGTACGTGACATACTCTCACGCTGCGTAGGCGGCTTGGTTACTTTTTTACCTTCGCCTAACCATATCGATGCGCAACCCAACAAAATGTTTGAATACATGAGTGCAGGCGTTCCAGTCATCGGCTCTAACTTCCCGCTTTGGAAAGAAATCATCGAAGGCAACCAATGCGGTTTATGTGTCGATCCCTTAGAACCACAAGCCATCGCTGAAGCGATTGATTACTTAGTTACCCATCCAGCCGAAGCTGAGCAAATGGGCCGTAACGGCCAAAAAGCAGTGCATGAGCGCTATAATTGGGGTATTGAAGAAGCCAAGCTGTTGGAGTTTTATAACAACTTATAGGCTTGATAGTTAGCCACGGAATCCACAGAAAATAATAAGCTTGCTGTAAGCTTCAGAGGTTTTCATGGACACCCCAATTTTTCTTTTCAAGTCTCTCGTGGTCAAACCCTTCGCTTTTGCTTAACCTTCTGTGCTTTCCGTGTCCTTTTGTAGCCAAAAAAGAGTTTTTAAATGAAAAAAATCCTAACCATCATCGGCGCGCGCCCGCAATTTATTAAGGCAAGCGTTGTATCCAAAGCCATTCTAGAAACCGAAGGCTTAACCGAAGTGTTAGTGCATACCGGCCAACACTTTGACGCCAATATGTCCGATGTGTTTTTCGATCAACTTGGCATCCCTCGCCCTGACTATCAACTCAATATCAACAGCGGCAGTCATGGTGATATGACGGGGCGTATGTTGATTGAAATTGAAAAAGTGTTGTTGCAAGAAAAACCAGATTGGGTGCTGGTGTATGGCGATACCAACTCCACGCTTGCCGGTGCTTTATCGGCGGCTAAGCTGCATATCCCAGTAGCACACGTTGAGGCTGGCCTGCGCAGTTTTAATATGCAAATGCCAGAAGAAATTAACCGTATTCTGACCGATCAAATCAGCAGCGTGCTGTTTTGCCCGACTGATTCCGCCATGGCAAACCTTGAGCGTGAAGGCTTTAATGACAAGCCCATTCAGGTATTGCAAGTGGGTGATGTGATGCAAGACAGCGCTGAATTTTTTGCTCAGCGGGCTAATGCGCCGCAAGGTTTTGCTGTGGCTGATGGCTTTATTCTTGCCACATTACACCGTGCAGAAAATACTGATAATCCTGAGCGTTTAGCGGAAATAGTAAAAGCACTTAATTATCTACATCATAACGTTGCTCCGGTTGTTTTACCGCTACATCCACGTACACGTAATGTTATTGCACAACAGGGTTTAAGTCTTAATGTGCATTTAATTGAACCAGTAGGCTACTTGGAAATGATCTGGCTGTTACAGCGAACAGGGCTAGTGCTAACTGATAGTGGCGGTGTGCAAAAAGAAGCTTTTTTCTTTGGTAAAGCCTGTGTGACTATGCGCGATCAAACAGAGTGGGTTGAGCTGATTGAAGTTGGAGCTAATGAGTTGGTTGGTGCTGATACACTTAAAATTATCGAGGCCTCCAAGCGTAATTTAGGACGTGTAGTTAAAGATGAAAAAGAATTATACGGCGGCGGACGAGCTTCTTTTGCTATTGCTGATATTTTAAGTAAGGAATACTAAGTTGAAAAAAATTGTACATTTCACATCTGTCCATAAACGCTACGACATAAGAATTTTTTTAAAGCAATGTGTAACTTTAGCTAATGCTGGTTATGATGTTTATCTTGTTGTAGCAGATGGTTTAGGTGATGAAGTTAAAAATGGTGTTAAAATTTTAGACGTGGGTTGTAGTAATAGCGGCAGAATTGGTCGTATGCTTAATACAACAAAACGAGTTTATACTAAAGCTTTAGAGCTTAAAGCTGATTTTTATCATTTTCATGATCCAGAGCTTATTCCTTCAGGTTTAAAGCTGAAATATAAAACCAATGCAGTTGTTGTCTTTGACTCGCATGAAAACTATGCTGATGATATAAAAGATAAGCCTTATCTGAATTTTGTAATGAGAAGTGTTGTTTCAACTGTGTATTCTTTTTTAGAAAAAGTTATGGTAAAAAAATTAGATGCCGTAATAGCGGCAACTCCTTCTATTTGCAATCATTTCAAGTCACTTAATGCGATAAGCTTAGATATAAATAATTTTCCTTTTGAAAGTGAGTTTGAGCCGCTAGAGAAGTCGATTGATATTAAATATAGCGCTGTATATATAGGTACTGCTTCAAAAGTTAGAGGCTTGCAGGAATTAGTAGATTCATTTGCTATTAATACAAACTTGAATCTTGCAATTGCAGGAAATTTCTCAGAGCTTGAATTTGAAAATAAATTAAGGACGAGTCCTGGCTGGTCAAATGTTAGCTTTTTGGGGTTGTTAAACCGAGAATCAGTTAGAGAACTATTGTCCCAGTCTACCGTGGCAATAGTTACATTTTTACCAGCACCCAACCATATGGAATCTCAGCCTAATAAAATGTTTGAATATATGAGCGCTGGTTTACCTGTTGTTTGCTCTGACTTTCCTCTTTGGAAAGAAATTATAGAAGATAATAATTGTGGTATTTGCGTGAATCCTGAGTCTCCTCAAGCAATAGCAAAGGCTATTCTGTACTTAAATCAAAATAAAGATAAAGCAGAAGAAATGGGCCGTAATGGACGAAAAGCAGTTTTAGAGAAATATAACTGGACAGCCGAAGCACAGAAGCTATTAATGTTTTACACCTCATTATTGGGGCAGTCAAATGATAGAAAATAACCCATTAGTAAGTGTCGTAATTCCTTCGTATAATCATATTAATTATATAGAAAAATCTATTCGTAGTGTTTTTGATCAAACATATAAAAATATTGAACTTATTGTTGTTGACGATGGTTCTAAAGATGGCTCTTGTGAGCTGCTTATGCAATTAAAAGAAGAGCTTGGCTTTACATTGGTTATGCAAGAAAATGCTGGTGTTTGTAAAACGCTTAATCGAGGGATACAAGATTTTTCAAAAGGTTTGGTTATATGTATTTTAGCTTCCGATGATTACTATCACCCTTCGAAAGTTGAGAAGCAAATCAAAGCAATGCAGCGTAATATCAAATCTGAGTTTTGTTATACTCAAGCGCTTGAGTTCGATTCAGATACTGGGAAAGAATTAAGAGTTTTTCCAAAGAAAGAATTTATTGGGAATGTATTGAGTAAAATATCATTACGGCAACCTTATGCTGCTGGTAGCATTATGTTTACGAGGGAGTTATACGATCGTGTCGGAGGATTTGACCCTTTTCTTAAATATGAAGACTGGGATTTCTCTATTCGATGTGCTGCTGTTACTGAATTTTCAAGTGTAAATGAACCGCTTTTTTATTATAGATCACATGAAACGAATACAATGAAAACCTTAAATCGACGAGAGATATTTCATGGCAAGTCGATGATTTTATCAAAGAACTATTTGTTGATTAAGCCTAGTAGCTGGCTCTTATCTATTCTCTTTCATTTCTTTTACGATCATGGGTTTGCACTTTTTAAGCATATGAAGATTAAGAGTATTGTAAATTAGTGGGGCTGTTCAGATGAAAATTTTAATCACAGGTGGCGCTGGCTTTATTGGCTCGGCAGTTATTCGC
This sequence comes from Oligella ureolytica DSM 18253, assembly GCF_000373745.1. Classification (GTDB taxonomy): domain Bacteria; phylum Pseudomonadota; class Gammaproteobacteria; order Burkholderiales; family Burkholderiaceae_B; genus Oligella; species Oligella ureolytica. The sequence goes on from NZ_KB892301.1 coordinate 24,243, forward strand.
CACATCATAAATAACACCCAAGACAGCATCGTCAATCTCGATAAGCTTACTTATGCCGGAAACTTAGAAAGCTTGCTTGAGATAAGCCAAAGCGACCGTTATACGTTCGAGCAAGTTGATATTTGTAATGCAGACGAACTTAAACGGACATTCGCTGAACATCAGCCTGACGCTGTGATGCATCTTGCCGCTGAGTCACACGTCGACCGCTCCATCGATGGCCCAGCAGAATTCATTCAAACCAATATCGTAGGTACTTACATCTTGCTCGAAGCGGCACGCGCCTACTGGAATGCACTCCCAGAAGACCGCAAACAAGCCTTCCGCTTCCACCACATCAGCACCGACGAAGTCTATGGCGACCTGCCACACCCCCATGACGAACCTGAAAACAATGTAGGTCGGCCTTCAGCCCGACAAGTCGGCCTAAAGGCCGACCTACAAGAGCAACAAGGTTTGCCTCTCTTCACAGAGCAAACATCTTACGCGCCAAGTTCCCCATACAGCGCCAGTAAAGCCAGCTCCGACCACCTCGTCCGCGCTTGGCTACGCACCTATGGCTTCCCTACAATAATCACCAACTGCTCCAACAACTATGGTCCATATCACTTCCCGGAAAAACTCATCCCTTTAGTGATACTTAATGCCCTAGAAGGCAAGCCACTACCGATTTACGGTAAAGGCGACCAAATCCGCGACTGGCTCTACGTTGAAGACCACGCTCGCGCTTTATATAAAGTGGTCACCGAAGGCAAAATTGGCGAAACCTACAACATTGGCGGCCACAACGAAAAACAAAACATCGAAGTCGTCGAAACCATTTGCGCAATTTTAGATGAGCTACGCCCCCGTGAGACTGCTACGTCGCAATCACCAACCGTCATTGCGAGCGCAGCGAAGCAATCCACCGCTTCCAGCTACAAATCGTTAATCACCTACGTCACCGACCGCCCCGGCCACGACCGCCGCTACGCCATCGACGCCAGCAAAATCGCTAAAGAACTCAACTGGCAACCAGAAGAAACCTTTGAGTCAGGCATCCGTAAAACCGTGCAGTGGTACTTAGATAACCAACAATGGTGCAAAAACGTCCAAGACGGCAGTTACCAGCGCGAACGCTTAGGAGTCACATCATGAGTAACAACACAAAAGGAATTGTCCTAGCCGGCGGCTCAGGCACACGCTTGTATCCCATCACCAAAGGCGTATCCAAGCAGCTACTACCCATCTACGACAAGCCGATGATTTACTATCCATTATCGGTTCTGATGCTGGCAGGGATTCGCGATATTTTACTGATCAGCACACCAGAAGATATCAGCGGTTATCAACGCCTGCTGGGTGATGGCAGTGAGTTTGGAATTAATCTGACCTACGCCGAACAGCCCAGCCCCGATGGTTTAGCCCAAGCTTTTATTATTGGTGAAGACTTTATTGGCGACAGCAACGTGTGCTTAGTGTTGGGCGATAATATTTTCTATGGTCAAGGCTTTGGTCCCATGCTGCGTAAAGCGGCGGCCAAGCCCAGCGGCGCAACGGTGTTTGGTTATCAAGTGAAAGACCCAGAGCGCTTTGGTGTGGTTGAGTTTGATGAAAACCAGCGCGCTATTTCCCTTGAAGAAAAGCCACTGAAACCAAAATCACACTATGCTGTAACCGGCCTGTATTTTTACGATAACGATGTGGTGAAAATCGCCAAACAAGTGCAGCCCTCCGAGCGTGGCGAGTTAGAAATCACCAGCATCAACCAAGCCTATCTAGAGCGCGGCGACTTAGACGTTGAGTTGCTTGGCCGTGGATTCGCTTGGCTGGATACCGGCACCCATGAAAGTTTGCTTGAGGCCGGTATGTTTGTCGAAACCATTGAGAAACGCCAAGGCTATAAAATTGCTTGCTTAGAAGAGATAGCCTTTAACAACGGCTGGCTCAGCCAAGAAGACTTACAGCGTATAGGTCAGCAGCTGAGTAAAAATAGTTATGGGCAGTATTTGCTTGCTTTAATGGAAGGTAAATTATGAGCTTAATTCAATGGGCTCACTTCCCGCCTCTCGGCGACGCTCGTGGTTCGCTGGTTGCCTTAGAAGCCGAAAAAACCGTTCCCTTTGAAATCAAGCGTGTGTACTACATTTTTGGCACACAGCAGGGCGTAGCTCGCGGCTTTCATGCCCACCACAATCTAAAGCAAGTGGCCGTCTGCGTAACAGGTAAATGCCGAATGATTTTAGACGATGGCAAAAATCGTGAAGAAGCCTGGCTCGACTCGCCTACTAAAGGCTTATTGATCGGTGATTTAATCTGGCGAGAAATGCACGACTTCAGCGAAGACTGTGTACTGCTAGTGCTAGCCAGCGAACATTATGATGAAGCTGATTATATTCGTGATTATGATGCGTTCATAAAAATTGTGAATGCTTAATTTTGAGTTTTGAATAGCGAAGATGAACTGTTTCACTTTGCTTGCATAGACTAATAGTTCTGTCATTGCGAGAAGCGTAGCGACGTGGCAATCCATGGTTAAATCTTCAGTTATGCCTAAATATCTTTATAACGGGTGCGAAATCTTATGAGTTACATTCATCCGCTAGCTGATGTACACAGTCAAAATATAGGTAAAGACACCAAAGTGTGGCAGTTTTGTGTGGTTTTGGCAGGCGCAGTAATAGGCAAAAACTGCAATATAAACGCTCAAGTACTGATTGAAAACGATGTCATTATCGGCAACAACGTCACCGTTAAGTCAGGGGTGCAGATATGGGATGGTTCGCGAATAGAGGACAATGTTTTTCTTGGGCCCAATGCCACATTAACCAACGACAAAGCGCCACGCTCTAAACAATATCCCGAAGCTTTTCAAGGCATCACCTTAAAAGAAGGTTGTAGCATCGGAGCAAACGCCACCATTTTACCGGGTATTACTATTGGTAAAAACGCCATGGTCGGTGCGGGCGCAGTCGTTACTAAAGACGTGCCAGATTATGCAGTTGTTGTTGGTAATCCAGCAAAAATTATTAGGTATATAAAATGATCCCTTTCCTAGATTTAAAAGCCATCAACGCCCAATACCGTGATGAGCTTATAGAAGCCTGTACCCGTGTTATCGACTCTGGCTGGTACATCGCTGGTAATGAACTAGCACAATTTGAACAGGCGTTCGCCAGCTACTGCGGCACTAAGCACGCGATTGGCGTGGCCAATGGCCTTGATGCACTGATTCTCACCCTGCGCGCGTGGAAAGAGTTGGGCAAGCTCAAAGACGGCGACGAAGTGATTGTGCCGTCCAACACCTACATTGCCAGCATTTTAGCCATCAGCGCCAATGACCTTGTGCCGGTGCTCGTTGAGCCAGATGTAGCCACTTACAATCTATGCCCGAAACAAACCGAAGCGGCGATTACCGCTAAAACACGCGCCATTCTCCCTGTGCATTTATACGGCCAGTTAGCTGATATGCCCGCCATTATGGCTATCGCCCAGCGCCATAACTTACTTGTGCTAGAAGATTCTGCCCAAGCCCATGGAGCAGAACTAAACGGCAAAAAAGCGGGTAACTGGGGCGATGCCAGCGGTTTTAGCTTTTACCCAGGTAAAAACCTCGGTGCACTAGGCGATGCCGGTGCAGTCACGACCAATGATGACCAGCTCGCCGAAACTTTACGCGCACTGCGCAACTACGGCTCACATGAAAAATATAAAAACCTTTTCCAAGGTGTTAACAGCCGCTTAGATGAAATCCAAGCCGCGATGCTCAGTGTAAAACTACGTCATTTAGATACAGAGATAGCGCGTCGCCGTGCTGTAGCTGCAGCGTATATAAAAGGCATAAATAATCAGGCAATAATTTTGCCTACTCAACAGGATGAAGCTAACGTTTGGCACGTATTTGTAGTCCGTTGTGAACAACGTGAAGCATTACAAAAGCACTTACTGGATAAAGGCATTCAAACCTTAATTCACTACCCAATCCCACCGCATCAGCAACAAGCCTATACAGAATTAAATTCAGAGAGCTATCCAGTATCTGAAATGATTCATCAGCAAGTGATGAGCTTGCCAATGGGTCCAACGATTACAGATGAACAGGTTGCTGCAGTAATCAATGCATGTAATAGCTTTGAAGCTAAAGAGTAATTTATAAAAACGCTGCGGATTAAGTGTTATCAACAGTTTGTATTGGTGAGCTCATTACGTATTGTATTAGCACACTGTTGAATACATGTAATGACCGTGCGGTTTTAGTGTTTTCTTGCTAGAGAGAAATTTTGTTGATAAACACTTGGATTAACGCCTTTTACGATGTAACACCTAGTAAAAACCAAAGAGAAAATAATAGTTGTCAATGATTGTTTAAATAATACTCTATTTTTATAATAGGTATTACCTTTTGTACTCTAATGTGACTCAAAGGGTTTAGTAATGCGTTTGTTGAGTAGAAAGGATTTTAATTTTTAGTGGAAAAGACTAAAATAACATGATTTATCGTTTGATTATGATGAAAGTTCAAGTTAAGAGGTTTGGTAATAAATGATAAATCTGTTTTCTAAAAGGGCCTTGGACATCGTTGTGTCTTTTATTGGGTTAATTCTACTAAGTCCTCTTTTTCTTCTTTTGTATTTTAAAATAAAAAAAGAAATGGGTACGCCGGTTATTTTCTCGCAAATACGTCCCGGTAGAGATGGTAAACCATTTCGCATGTATAAGTTTCGTTCGATGAAAGATGCGACCGACCAAGATGGTAATCCATTACCCGATGCAGACAGGATAACGCCTTTTGGTGCTAAATTGCGCACTACGAGTCTGGATGAATTGCCTGAGTTATGGAATGTTTTAAAAGGTGAAATGAGTCTAGTAGGACCTAGGCCATTATTAATGGAGTATCTCCCATTATATTCAACAGAGCAATATCGTCGTCATGAAGTACGTCCCGGCATCACAGGCTGGGCTCAAGTCAATGGTCGTAATGCGATTAGTTGGGAAGAGAAGTTTGAATATGATGTCTGGTATGTAGATAATCAGTCATTTTTATTAGATATAAAGATTCTTTTGTTAACTATCAAAAAAGTATTTGTAAAAGAAGGGATAAGTGCTGAAGGCGAGGTAACGATGCCAAAGTTTACAGGTTCATCAAAGAGGGAAGATAATCATGAGTAATCAAAATGTTTACGCCGTATTCGGTGCCAGCGGCTATGGCCGTGAAGTTATGCCTTTAGCACGAGTAAACTTGTTGAGTCATAATGTAGATCTTCAGCAATTGTATTTTATCGATGATAATGCAGTGCGGGATAGTAGTGTCAATGGTCATAAAGTTTTAAGTTTTGAACAGTTTTTAGGGTTAGAGGCAGAAGAACGTTACGTCTCTATTGCTATCGCCAATAGTGAGATACGTGAGAAGTTATCTAAAAGATGTTTGGAGCATGGCGTTAAGTCTTGGACTGTTATAGCGGATAACGTATGTGTTTTAGATAACGTTGAGTTAGGTGAGGGTGCAATATTAAATCCTTTTGTGACCTTAACTTCAGATATAAAAATTGGCCAACATTTCCATGCAAATATTTATAGTTATGTAGCCCATGACTGTGTTATTGGTGATTATGTGACATTTGCACCGAATGTGAAATGCAATGGAAACATTATTATTGAAGATCATGCATATATAGGCACTGGAGCAGTTTTGAAGCAGGGTACACCAGATAATCCTTTAGTAATCGGCAGCGGTGCTGTTGTTGGCATGGGAGCTGTCGTCACCAAAAGTGTTCCTGCTAATACAACCGTTATTGGTAATCCAGCTAAACCTCTAATTAAATCGTAGGTTCTTATTATGTTAAATACTCCATTTTCTCCTTGGCCATCGTTTACGCAGGAAGAAGCAGAGGCGACTCAACGCGTATTGTTGTCCAATAAGGTCAACTATTGGACTGGTCAAGAAGGACGAGAGTTTGAAAAAGAGTTTGCCGCATATATCGGCACTGATTATGCCGTTGCGATTGCTAATGGTACCTTAGCACTTGATGTTGCTTTTAAAGCATTAGACATAGGTGAGGGTGATGAGGTGATTGTGACACCTCGAACCTTTTTGGCCTCTGCTTCTAGTATTGTTAATGCAGGAGCAATTCCAGTGTTTGCCGATGTTTGTCGAGACTCGCAAAATATTACTCCTGAAACCATTAAAGCAGTACTAACTCCAAAAACACGAGCAATACTTGCGGTGCATCTTGCAGGCTGGTCATGTGATATGGAAGGTATCATGCAGATAGCAGAAGCGCATGACTTATATGTGATTGAGGATTGTGCTCAAGCGCATGGAGCATACTATCAGGGTAAGGCCGTTGGCTCTATTGGTCATATCGGTGCTTGGTCTTTCTGTCAGGATAAGATCATGACTACCGGTGGTGAAGGGGGCATGGTCACAACCAATGATGAAGTTTTATGGAAGAAGATGTGGTCTTATAAAGATCATGGTAAGTCTTGGGATTCTGTCTATGAAAAACAGCATCCGCCAGGTTTCCGTTGGTTGCATGACTCCTTTGGTACTAACTGGCGCATGACTGAAATCCAGTCTGTATTAGGTCGGATTCAGACTAAGCGTATGCCTGAATGGCACAAAGCACGTATTGCTAATGCAAACAAGATCTGGGATGCTGCTAAGCAGCTACCAGGACTACGCGTACCGGAAGTTCCTTCCGATATTATTCATGCAGCGTATAAGTGCTATGTTTTTGTAGAGCCGACCCAGCTCAAAGATGGCTGGGATCGTGACCGCATCATGAATGAGATTAGCGCAAGAGGTGTTCCTGCATTCTCAGGTTCGTGTTCAGAGGTCTATCTAGAAAAAGCTTTTGATAACACACCCTATAGACCTAAAAAATCATTACCTGTAGCCAAAGAGCTAGGAGAAACCAGCCTGATGTTCTTGGTTCATCCTACCTTGACAGAAGAAGAGATGGGTAAAACAGTGGCAGTGTTGACAGAGGTTATGCGAGAGGCAGTTTAAAAGAGCAATGTTACTTTTTTTTAATGCTTTTAGCAGCTCTTTGCTTGCTGCTATTGTGTTCGCTTTATTGGTTTTTTATATTAAAGAAAAGAGAGACCCTAGTAAAAATTTAAATGGGCGTTTTTATTTGTTGACTAAAACTAAAAGAACTAGCTATAAATCTTATAAAGAAATGTGGATTTGTAGAGAGGTCATTATTTCATTTGCTAATAAAACTGTTGTAGGTAAGAGTGAAAAAATCAAAGAATTCGCACCAAATAGTAATGAAAATAAAAATAAATATATAAAAAATGTCTTTGAATATAAACATCATGACCGAGTCATGGGTACTATTACAGGCGGGGTTGAAAGGAAATACTTAGGACGTAGTAAGCTGTACCTAATTCTAACTGAAGACAATCCTAAGTCTCGAAAGAGTTCAATATACATAGAGCTTGACCTAGGGTTTGCTTGGGGTCAGAAGAAAGAATTAAAAGGTACATTTGAGTCAACGGTAGCAAAATCTTCAGGTATAGCATGTTTACAAAAAGAAGAATACGAAAGTTGTTCTATTTGTTACTGACTTTGGCTTTTTTGTTTGTGACAATGCCGATTTACTGTCGACAAAGTGTACGCAGAGATTTCAAACGTTGTTTTGTGAAAGTCAGGAAAGAAAGTATTGGAAAAACTTCATTTATTCACTATCTTTTAATCTTGGCAGAAGACCATAGAACGGAGCTTCATTTTGGAGTCGATTTTATAGCTATAGTCAGAGCTTTTAAAGTTAATTTACTTGAAAATAAAAGACAAGGTGCTAGTACGATTGAACAGCAACTTGTAAGAGTAATTACTGCACGAAGGGAAATGACCAAAAGTAGAAAGTTACGTGAACAACTCTTAGCTATTAGTATTTGTTTGTTTTTTTCAAAAAAACAGATTTATATTGCATACATAAATTTAGGATATTATGGGGAAGAGTTTGAGCATAATAAAAAACTAAAACTAGCTACTTACGACTGTTATTATAAATTAATTGCTTATTTAAAATATCCAAAACCTAGTAGGCCTAATGTTGAGCATGTAGCTAAAATAGAGAGACGCGTGAGGCATATACAATTGATAGAGTCAGGCTCACATAGTTTAATATGGAGAGATAACATTTTAATTTTGGAATAAAGTTAGAGAGAGTGTATTTTATCCGACTAAAAAAGGCTCATATTCCTCTGTGTTTAAATAGTCGAACTCACTTTCTTTGAGTCTGTAGATAATTCTGTGTAAACATCTTGGTTATACATAATCGCTGATGCGATCTTCAAACTCAATAATAAATCGATTCAATGCCAATTTCCAGTTGCGGATTGGCATTGTCCATTTTTTAGATGCATCCATGATAGCAAGGTACACCACCTTTCTGGCTGAATCATCCGTAGGGAATAGCTTACGTTTGTTAATCGCCTTACGAATGACGCTATTGAGTGACTCAATGGCATTGGTGGTGTAAATGGCTCGTCGAATGTCCTCCGGGTAGCGGAATAAGGTGTTTAAGTTAGACCAGTTCGCCTGCCAGCTGCGGCTAATTTGCGGATACTTGTCATCCCATTGCTGACCGAACAACTCTAATTCGTGCAAAGCTTCTTCTTCCGTGGCGGACTGATAAATGCGCTTGAGGCCTGTGGCGACCGCCTTGTAATCCTTGTAGGGTACGAACTTCATGGAGTTACGGACCATATGAACAATGCAGAGTTGAATCTGCGTCTGTGGATAAACAGCACTGATGGCATCCGGGAAGCCCTTAAGGCCATCTACGCAAGCAATGAGGATATCCTTCAGCCCACGGTTCTGTAGCTCAGTAAGGACGGCTAGCCAGAACTTAGCGCCTTCATTTTCAGATAACCACATGCCTAACAGCTCTTTGTGGCCTTCTAAATTAACACCTAGCGCCAGATAGATTGCTTTGTTGATGACTCGCTTATCTTGTCTAACTTTGACAACAATGCAATCCAAGTAAACGATGGGATAGACTGCATCTAAGGGGCGAGACTGCCACTCATCCACTTTCTCTATCACGGCATCAGTTACTTTAGAGATCAGTGTAGGCGAGACATCAGCGCCATACATTTCCTTGAAGGTTGCCACGATTTCGCGTGTCGTCATGCCTTTGGCGTAAAGGCTTAAGATCTTATCGTCCATCGAGGTAAAACGTGTCTGGCCTTTTTTAACGAGCTGAGGCTCAAAGCTGCCATCACGATCTCGGGGTGTTTCTAGCTCAAACTGACCGTCTTCTGTCTTGACTGTCTTAGAGGCATAGCCATTACGGCTATTCTCGTTATTTGACGCCTGATGACGATCGTAGCCAAGGTGTTCGTCGAGCTCCGCATTAAGCGCAGCCTCGACCGTCACCTTCGTTAATACCTGCCTAAATTCAGCTAAGTCTTTTTCAGTTTTTAAGCCTTTAGCGACTTCACGAGCAAAGGCTTCTAAGGTCTTTTTATCCATGTGATCTATCCTTTTCCCTCTATGGGTATCATGATAGATGATTTACACAGTTTTATTTATAGTCTCTCAATTTTTGAAGTAATTCTTAATTCGTCATAATGGCGAAACCCTATAGTTTTAGAGAGTAAATTATTGGCAACGGCTTCGATAGCAGCAGCACAAGCTAAAAAGCATATAGCTGCTCCTCCATGTTCTTTTGCTTTATCATCTTGTTCAAGAATGGCCTTTGTTTGTGCGAGAAAGACTTGCTCAGCATAAAAATATACGCGATAAGTCATTGTCATTGTTTATATTTAGTATAGTTGTCACTCAATCTAAGTTTAAAGGGAAGTTAAGCGTGCGGTATTTGTCAAGATAGTTGTCACTCATACATAAATTTTAAGCTGCTTTTTTTACTCTTAAATCATTCTCCGGATTTAACGTGACGACACCTAAAGGGGTGCAGTTTCTTACTGCACGTGAACCCCAGCGCATTGGATTATCTCTTTTGGCATTCGCTAGCACTTTGTGCCGCTTTGCTAGTATTTCACGGTCTTTGCCCTCATGGCGTTGCTGTGGTGTTACGTAATTAAGCTGACTGTGACGATGAACAGTGTTGTACCAT
>NZ_KB892302.1 GCF_000373745.1 Oligella ureolytica DSM 18253
GACAGCCATAAAATCAAAGTTATTTAAATGCTTCCCGATGGGTAGTGTGGCATCTTTTAGGTTGCGTGCTAAACGTTTATCCTCGCGTGCCAATAGCTCCTGATGGCATAACTCAGCCAAGTATTGCTGGGGTGACCATTGTTCTTTAGTCGCTTTATCTGCCACGCTCTCCCAGAGCGTGCCAANCGTGGCTAATCTTAGCTGCTTTAGCATCAAGGGTAAGGAAGCGGTATTTCTATGCATGATGGGCTCCAAACAATTGACTGTAGTCTTGAAGCGAGTGCTGTTTAATCGCTATGCTAGGCGGCATCGCAATGATGCGAATGAATCGCTCTTCACACTGCCGGATGGTGGGTAATTGTCGCTGTCTTATCCCCTCCAATACATACGTTTCTAATGAATGCTCGCAGTCATGTCGGTGAGCTAGGTACAGCAATTTAACGATGTAATAACACGCCTCATCAGCCGATAAACTGTCATCCACATAGTGCCAGATGCTTTTATAATTGTCGTTAGGCAAGATATCATCGCGTAGCTTACTATGCCTAAATGCCAATGGTTTNTTATTGAGCGCATCAATGATGTGCCGGTAATTGACGCTNCGTGCACGTCCTGTCTTGTTNCGTGTNTATAGACGNTCTAATTCTAGNACTTGCTCCATCCCAAGATATAGNGCTATTCGTTGNTCATATACCCTAGCAAGTAGTCGATTACCGATGAGTCGTGAGGGAACGGTGTAGGTGACGCGTTTTAAAGAAATGGTACTCGTTCTGCTGACACTGACATAGTGCTCTGAGTAGTTGTCGCTAGGGTACGCTGGGAGCGCTTGTAATTGACGCTGCTCCAAGGCAAACTTATCGTGCACGCGTTGGTTACGTCGGTCGATGAGACTCTGGATAAAAGCCTGATACTCAGCGCGACAATTAAAATTACTACTGCCTCGTAATTTAAGTGCTTGTGTAATTTGCGCTTTAATATGTCGGTGGGCAGACTCAATGGCACCGTTCTCATGAGCTACTCCACGATTATTACGGGTGGGTTTAAAGCCGTAATGCTTAGCGAAGTCATGATAACGTCCAGTAAAATCTTCTCGACTGGACATATTCTTATAAGCAGCACTTAGGCTATCGGTACGCACATCAAGAGGAACGCCATTAGAAGCTTGAAAGGCGTTCTGTAAACCCTCAGATAATGCCGTAAAACTCTCGCCACCGTAGACTACCTGCGCATAAGCCCAACCACTGGCTGGCAGACGATAATGAAATAATAAGTGCTTGAGTGGATCATCGGCAATGCGAACCCCTAAGTTGATGTACGTAAAATCCGCTATCCCCAATTCACCATAGCCATGTGTCTGCAGGAAGATAACGTCTTTAGGACTGCCGTGGACACTTCGCCAGTTAGCGATACGACGTTCCAAGGTACGCCGAGCGCTAGGCCTAAAGATGTCTTGATGGTGTTGGCATAAATAATCAAAGATTCCCACAGGGGTAATCTCATTATCCTCACGAATCCATGGCAAAACGATACTGTCCCAAACTGCTTGTAAAGGATCGTCACGAGTACGCCAGTGGCGTGGTTGCGAGGACTTGGGCTGAAGTTGGTTGTGTTCAATACGCCTTGCGCTGCGCTCAGAGATGCCCGCTTTAGCAGCGGATACTGCTTGAGTGTGTTTCTTTCTAAAATCCATATAACGCTTAACTTGTTGCTTAGTAATCTTACTACCAGACACAGTAAAACCCTCCGTTTTNTCTGTGTCTGACCTTAGCAGATTAACCGGCCAACATAATTGTCGCTACGCCGGTCAAGTTAATTGTCGCTCTATACACGACAGTAGCATTTCACCTAAAATGATTATCGTATTAATGCTGTTATGCTACTTTGTTTTGGGTATGTTTCTGGATGATTTTGCAATTGCCTTTATCACAGTACCTATTTTTGTGCCTATTGTAAGTGAACTAGGTTTTGATACCGTTCGGTTTGCTATCTTATTCGTATTGAGCATGCAAACGGCTTATCTAACCCCACCATTTGGTTACAACCTCTTTTATATGCGATCGGTGACGCCCAAAAATATATCTATTTATGATATTTATGTAGCTGCCTTACCGTTTATTTTATTACAGACTTTTGGCTTAATTATTGTGTTCTTGTTTCCGGAAATTGCATTGTGGTTGCCAAATAAATTGTTTTAATCAAAGAGGCTAATCTTTCATTCGCCTAACTTAATAGGATCATTCAGCTGAATTTGGACGATTTGGAGTAATGCTATTTTGGCATATGCCGCTTAAAAAACTCCCATATCAATTGGCTTGAGTTGGGACCATGTGTCGAGTTAAAGGGCAGGTGAGCATCACCACCTGCCCAAGCATGGTTTAAGTGCCTTACTTTTATCAGCTCAAGAATTCTTTTGGAGCCAGCACGATAAATTGTTTGGTGATATTCCTTATTACTACCGGCAAAGTGCGTTTTGCTCAGTCCAGCCATATCCATTGGTAGATTATTCATATATAGAAACTGCTTAACGAGTTCGTCAGCATTACGCTGATTGACCACCGTATCCCGTTGGCCTTGAATAATTAGGGTGGGTATCAGATGTTTTTCATGTGGATTTAGCGGTGCTATATAGGAAGCGAGGGCTTGGTCACTATCTAAGTGGCTATCTTGCATGACGTTGACTGCTGTTAGTGTATCGTGAGCGCGACCTAAAACCGGGCAGCTGTGCATTGCCACGGCTGCAAATTTATCGGGGTAACTGGCTGCTAAGACGCCTGCCATTGCCGCCCCTGCAGATAGGCCGGCTACATAGATCTTTTGTGGATCTAAGTCATGCATAATAACCGCACTGCGGATGATTTTCATGATTGTATTCGCTTCGGCCATGCCGGGTCCATCGATAATATGATGCCAACGCCAACAGTTACTGATGTGGTTTCGTCTACTTTGTTGGGGATAAAGCACCACAAAGCGATTGCGCTGTGCGATGACATTCATTTGTGTGCCTTGAGCAAATAAAGCGGCATCTTGTTGGCAACCGTGCAGCATGACGACTAAGGGCATGCGTTTGCTGTCAGCTTTGCGTGCTGTTGAAGAAGGTTTGAAAATAAAGTAATCGAGTCTAGAGATGAGCTTGTTTTGATTAAAAGCCGGTGCGATAAAAACGTGCTTTTTCCATTCGCCGCGTTTTTGCGGTTCCGGTCGTGTCAACAAGACATTAGCTGCTTTTAGCTGTTCAGGCAATATTGTTTGGGCATGTTTTGAAATATTGCCTTGGAGCTTTAAAAGTTGTCTTGTAGCCTTAATAACGGATTGTTTAGAACGGGGGCGTTTAGCCATTTATTTTTTCTCAACAGGGCGTGTGACATAGTTAGAGAAGAATTTTAAAATCGTCTCGCTGGAGTTTGGCCCATTGTCCGTGTTAAATGGTAATGAGGTATCACCACCCGCCCATTCATGAGCCATCTCATCAACCTCCATTACCTTAACAATGGGCATTTTCTGGTGGTAATAGACTTTTTGAGTATAAGCATGAGGTGTGTCAGGATTATGTCGTGTCACGGTAACTTTGGTGTCTAGGGGTAAGTCATTTAAATAAAGTGCTTGCTTACTGAGCGCGGTGGCATTGCTGATGTTAACGACATCATCTTTTGCTCCATGAATAATTAGCGTGGGTATGTCGTGTGGCTTAGGTTTTGAAAAGGTTTTAAGAAAGGAGGTTAACTCCTCATCACTTTCGTTAATCAGGCCTCCCATCACTGTTAAGCCACTACGGACATCACGTGCTTGTCCAAATACCGGGCCGCTATGTAGGGCAACTGCGGTGATTTTTTCCGGAAAACTAAAAGCAATCGCATTTGCCATACCGGCGCCGGCTGACATGCCAGCCACAAAGACATTATTTGAATCGATTTTATATTTTTTGATGGTTCGAGAGATTAGCTCCATAATCGTATTGACTTCAGCCATACCGCTGTCGGAATCTAGGTTATACCATCGCCAACATTGAGCAAAGTTATGTCGCTTATTTTGCTGAGGATACAGCACAATAAAACCATACTTTTGTGCATATAAGTTCATCTGAGTGCCTTGTGCAAAGACACTGGCATTTTGGTCGCAACCGTGTAACATAACCACCATACCGCGATGCTTTGCTTGCTGTTTGTTATCAGCGATACTTGGAATAAAGGTATAATATTCCAGTTCGTTCACAAATTGTTCGGTCGTATTTTCCGGCGCTGTAAATACCGATCGTTCCCAGGTCCCCACATCGACAGGGTCTGGATGCAATACAGTCATATCACTCGACTGAAAGCTAGTAGGAAGTAAGTGCCTGACATTGTTCATAAACTCTTTTTGCATGTCATAAAAAACTTGAGTTTGCTTAAAAAAGTTTGATGCACCTGCCATAAAGGGATTAAAAACCATCAATTTGTTATGTCCTATGCAAAGAACAAGCTACCCGATAGGGTTAGCTATTCTATTAATTGAAGAATCTCAAGGCTCTAGCATAGCAACCTCTACTCTTGGCTGGCAAGAGCAATTATTGACTGTACAGTGATTATGAATCAGGATCTTGTTTTTATGGAAATGGCGTTGCAGCAAGCAGAAAAGGCGGCAGCGCTTGGCGAGGTGCCTATAGGCGCCGTGATTATAGGGCCGGATAATCGTTTGCTTGCCGAAGGTTTTAATCAGACCATTTATCGCAATGATCCGACGGCCCACGCTGAAATAGTCGCACTGAGACACGCAGCATCCGCATTGGGTAATTACCGTTTAACTGATTGCACGTTGTATGTGAGCTTGGAGCCTTGTGCCATGTGTATGGGAGCCATTTTACATAGTCGTCTTAAACGCGTGGTTTTTGCTGCGAGTGATGCAAAAACAGGGGCATGTGGTAGTGTGATTAGCTTGCAGTCTGAGCCTAAACTAAATCACCATTGTGTGGTGACTCAGGGGGTGATGGCTGAGGCTGCAGCCACTATGTTGAGAAATTTTTTTAAAGCAAAGCGTTTAGCCAAAAGAGGCTGTTAAATGTGTCATTACTTATATAATACAGCGGTAGTTTTTAAGGATAAAGTCTGATGGATAATCACGAGCACAGCGGCAAAAGTTTTCTTGAGCAAACAGCAGAAGAAGAGTTTAATAATGAGCAGATAGTATCTGATGAGGCCAACGACGTGCCACCCTATGTGGCAGAGTACGATGAGCAGATACCACTCTATATCCTATCCCCGTCTAGTGCTGTAGCGGATATCTCAATGTTTGATACAGCGTCAGCACGCCTGACAGATTATGGTTTTGATGTGCGGCGTGACCCGATGGCAGACGCTAAAGAGACTCGCTTTGCAGGTACGGATGAGCAGCGTGCAGCAGCTTTTAGTCGCGCGGCGTCCAGCGGGGCAGAGGTTGTTATGGCCAGTCGAGGTGGTTATGGTCTTAGCCGTATTTTGCACCTCATCGATTGGGAGTTGCTTGCCAAACACCCTAAGCGTTATGTCGGTTACAGCGATTTTACTGCATTTAATTTGGCTCTTTTAGCCAAAACAGGGATGAGTAGTTACACCGGGCCGGCAGCGATTCCTGATTTTGGTCACACTGAGGTCGATGAGCTAACCGCTGAGCTTTTTGTCGAGTCAATGCGCGATGAACTCGAAATTTTATGTTTTGAAGCCGAGGGCTCAGACGAGGTTGACGTTCGTGGTACCCTGTGGGGCGGCAATTTAGCGATGATCTGCTCCCTGATCGGTACCCCTTATATGCCTAAAATAGATAATGGCATTTTATTTATAGAGGATGTTTCTGAACATCCATACCGTATTGAGCGGATGCTTTGGCAGCTCTGGCAAGCCGGCGTTTTAGCTAATCAGCAAGCAATTATGTTAGGTCACTTTACTGATTATCAGTTAGTCGTGCATGATAATGGTTTTAATTTCAACTCGGTAATCCAATGGCTTCGCTCAGTGGTCGGGATTCCTGTGGTGACCGGCTTACCTTACGGCCATGGTGAGGTACGTGCTACCTTGCCCATTGGCGAAGAGGTTGGATTAGCTACGCAAAATGATATTGCTTATCTGGTATTAAAAGAGCATGCGCACGGTGATGATGAACATGCGCATCATCAGCACGATCATCATGACTAGATTTTATAAAAATAGCTTAAGCTTAAAAGGAAAAATTAATTGATATCCACATCGAATTTGACCATTCAATTTGGTCCTAAACCCTTATTTGAAAATGTTAGTGTAAAGTTTTCTGATGGTAATCGTTATGGTTTGATTGGGGCAAACGGCTCCGGAAAATCAACCTTTATGAAAATCATTGGTGGTGATTTAGAACCAAGCTCCGGTTCTGTGACGTTAGAGCAGGGTCTACGGTTGGGTAAGTTACGCCAGGATCAGTTTGCTTTTGAAGAACACCAAGTGATTGATGTGGTCATGATGGGTCATACTGAAATGTGGGCTGCCATGCAAGAACGTGATGCGATCTACATGGATCCTGAAGCGACTGACGATGATTATATGCGCGCGGCTGAATTAGAGGCCAAGTTTGCCGAATATGATGGCTATACGGCAGAAGCCCGTGCGTCAGAGCTACTGTTAGGGCTTGAGTTTCCCATTGAAGAGCATCGCCTATTGATGAGTGAGATTGCGCCGGGTTGGAAGTTGCGCGTCTTGTTAGCGCAGGCACTATTCTCTAATCCTGATGTCTTGCTACTCGATGAGCCTACCAATAACTTAGATATTCATACCATTCGTTGGTTGGGCGATGTACTGGATAGCTATGATTCAACTATGATTATTATCAGTCACGACCGTCATTTTTTAAATCGAGTCTGTACGCATATGGCCGATGTGGATTATGGTGAGATTCGTGTTTACCCGGGCAACTACGATGACTATATGTTAGCTTCAGCACAAGCGCGTGAGCGTTTGTTAGCTAACAATGCTAAAGCCAAAGAGCGTATGGCTGAGTTGCAAGATTTTGTCAGCCGTTTCTCTGCTAATAAATCAAAAGCTCGACAAGCCACGTCACGCTTAAAGCAAATTGATCGCCTCAAATCTGAGCAGGTTGAAGTAAAGCCTTCGTCGCGACAAAACCCTTTTATTCGTTTTGAGCAAAATAAAGCCTTGCATCGTCTAGCGGTTAGCGCTGAGAAGGTCAGTAAAAGTTATGATCAACCGGTGATTAATAATTTTAATGCCATGATCGAAGCAGGGCAAAAGGTCGCCATCATTGGTGCTAATGGCGTTGGTAAGACAACTTTATTAAGACTCCTAGCGGGTGATATTAAACCGGATAGTGGTGAGGTCAAATGGGCAGAAAATGCGGATATAGGTTATATGGCGCAGGACGTTTCTGATCAGTTTGAAGCGACGGTTAATGTATTTGATTGGATGACAAATTTCCGCCAAGCAGGTGATGATGACCAAGCTGTACGATCAGTTTTAGGTCGTTTGTTATTTTCAGCTGATGATATTATTAAGCAGGTTTCAGTGCTTTCCGGTGGTGAAAAGAATCGCATGACCTTTGGTCGCCTCATGCTAGGCCGTCATAATATTTTATTATTAGATGAACCGACTAACCACTTGGATATGGAATCAATTGAATCATTACAAATGGCGTTGGAGAAGTACAAAGGTACCGTTATTTTGGTATCCCATGACCGCCAATTTGTTTCGGGTATCGCTGACCGAATCATCGAGATTATGCCAAATGGTGAGATTGTTGATTATTTAGGCGATTATGATGGTTATTTGGCTTCTCGCGGTTTAGAGGATTAATCTTAATTTTTTGAGGTCAATTTTTGTTAGAACTGATAGGTACGGTCTCTTACGAAGAAACAATTAAAAAAAGTCTTTTTATCGTTCATGCTGCTCCGGTGCTGTCGGCCGAAGAGGCGCTGCGTTTTGTTGAGGAGCATAGCAAGGTCGATGCTACTCATAATTGTTGGGCATTCCGTATTGGTGATGAGTATCGTTTTAATGACGATGGTGAACCCGGTGGTACCGCAGGGCGTCCAATTTTAGCTGCTATCGAGGGGCGTGACTTAACCAATATCGTTGTTTTAGTGATCCGTTATTATGGTGGCATTAAGTTGGGCACAGGTGGTTTAGTGCGTGCTTATGGTGGAACCGCTGCTAAGTGTTTGCATGATGCCCCTAAGCGAGAAATTGTCGCTATGAGCCGTGTACTTTGCGATTGCCCGTACTCTGATATGGAGCGGCTTAAAGTGCAGCTACAACAAGATGGTGTGGTATTGGTTTCAGAAGATTTTGATGCGGTAGGTGTCAAGTGGGAATGGCTTATCCCCGTGACAAAAGTACCGGAGCTTGAAGAAATTCATCGTAACCTCACAAGGGGACAAGCCTATTGGAAAATCATTTCTAAAGAAGAGATGATTTAAATTTAAAAAAAGTCGACACATGATAGGTGCCGACTTTTTTAATATGGCATAAGAGCGCTTTTTATTAAGCTTGGTCTTGACCGCCATCCTGCTCTTGGGCCGCGATTTCGGCACGAACTTGGTCCATATCAACTTCTTGAACCTTTGTTAATAGGCTTTCAAAGTCAGCTGGGGCCAACGCACCAGGCTGAGAAAATAAAAGAATACGATCACGAAAGATCATTAGCGTAGGAATTGAGCGAATTTTTAGCGCTTGGGCGATTTCCTGCTCTTCGTCCGTATTTACTTTATAAAATTTAATATCAGTGTGCTTTTCTGCTGCTGCTTCAAAGGTAGGGCTGAATTGCTGACAAGGGCCACACCAGGGTGCCCAGAAATCGATCACCAAGGTGCCATCTTGATTTAGGGCATCTTGGAAAGTGTCTTTGGTTAAATCTTGATAACTCATAACTGTCCTTTTCTGTAAAGTGGGTGGGCAGAAACTTAAAGCAACTGCTAGACTGATTCATTATATTAAGATAGATTGAATAAATCCAAGTGCATAATCATATATTGTCCCGTCGTTATAGCGTGTATTGTACCTAGGCCATCCCGAAACGTATTACAAACAGGGTGGCTACAATGATTGTTGCAAAATGTAATTCTTTGGCTTTGCCTGTAATTAGCTTAAGTACAACATAGCTAATAAAGCCAAAAGCAATCCCTTCAGCAATTGAGTAAGTAAATGGCATGATCAATGCAGTGAGTGAGGCAGGGACAGCTTCAGTTGGATCTG
The DNA here is from genome assembly GCF_000373745.1 of Oligella ureolytica DSM 18253. Lineage (GTDB taxonomy): Bacteria > Pseudomonadota > Gammaproteobacteria > Burkholderiales > Burkholderiaceae_B > Oligella > Oligella ureolytica. Next base: position 9,180 of record NZ_KB892302.1, read on the forward strand.
ACCAGTCAATTTCTACTAATTCTCGCATCATCAGGCCTGCGACGTAGAGTAACGCAGGGGCAGTGGCGTAGGCTGGAATGACACCGGCTATCGGTGAGAAAAAGAGCGATAGGAGGAATAAAATACCGACGACCATGGCAGTCATGCCGGTGCGACCGCCACTTTGTACGCCGGCAGCACTTTCGGCAAAAGCAGTGGTACTGCTGGTACCTAATAAAGAACCACCCAAGATCGCTGTACTATCGGCAAATAAAGCTTTGCCAAGGCGACTTGGCTTGCCCTCAGGCATCAGGCCGGCGCGTTTGGCGACACCGATTAACGTACCGGTAGCATCAAATACCTCGACTAAAACAAACACTAAAATGATATTAATAAAACCAACATGCAATACGCCCAAGACATCTAACTGCATAAAGGTAGGAGCCACAGAAGGAGGCATAGAGATAGGGCTGCTGGGAGCGTCCGTATAGCCAAATAATATTGATAAGATACTGACTGATAAGATGCCGATTAAGATAGCACCACGTACACGGAGTGTATCTAAGGCAACAATAATAAAAAATCCGATGATGGTAAAGATGACTTCATAGGATGTTAAATCGCCATGAGCGACTAGCGTTGCTGGATTAGCGACAACAATACCGGAAGTTTGTAGCGCAATAAAAGCGAGGAATAAACCAATACCTGCAACAATTGCTGAGCGCAGAGATTTTGGAATTCCTTCAATTAACCACGCACGAATGCCGGTTGCGGTTAAAATAATAAAGATTATCCCGGAAATAAATACAGCACCTAGCGCTTGTTGCCACGTGTATCCCATTGCTCCCACCACGGTAAAAGCAAAAAATGCATTTAACCCCATGCCTGGCGCCATACCGATTGGCCAGTTAGCAAAAAAGGCCATAATAAAGCAACCCAGTGCTGCCGCTAAGCAGGTGCTTACAAAAACGGCACCCTGATCCATACCAGCGGTGCCTAGAATTTGAGGGTTAACAAATATAATATACGCCATGGTCAAAAAGGTAGTGATACCGGCGACCAATTCGGTGCGAGCAGTGGTGTTGTGCTCTTTTAATTTGAAGATAGACTCAAACATAGTGCTTTGCGCTCTTTTAAATGGAAATAAAAACTAACTTTGTAAGGTAGTATTTTAATTCTTTACAAAAATTTATACAGCGATTTATGAATATACTCGGTTTTGAAAGTTCCTGTGATGAAACAGGTGTCGCCATTGTAAATACAGAACAAGGTTTGCTTGCGCACGCCGTACATAGTCAGATTGATATGCACAAGGCATACGGTGGCGTGGTGCCTGAATTGGCGTCACGTGATCATATCCGTCGGGTGCTGCCGCTAACATACGATGTATTAAAAAATGCTAGTTTGACGATTGAGGATATTGATGCGGTGGCTTTTACCGCGGGGCCCGGCTTATCCGGTGCTTTATTAGTAACGGCTAGCGTGGCTCAAGCCTTTGCTTGGAGTCATGATTTGCCGACGATTCCTATTCATCACTTAGAGGGGCATTTGCTGTCGCCGATGTTATCACCGGAGGTGCCAGAGTTTCCGTTTGTCGCTCTTTTAGTGTCGGGTGGTCATACGCAATTAATGCGAGTTGATGCTGTAGGTCAATATGAATTGCTCGGAGAAACCTTGGACGACGCAGCGGGTGAGGCGTTTGATAAGTCCGCTAAGCTCATGGGTCTGCCATACCCTGGTGGACCTCATCTTGCTAAGTTGGCACAAGGAGGAGACCCTAATCGTTTTCAATTGCCGCGACCGCTTAAGCATAGTCCGAACTTGGATTTTAGTTTTAGTGGTCTCAAAACGGCGGTGCTTACTACGTTAAGAAAACTGGAAAAAGAAGGTGAGGTGAGTGCTCAGGACTATTCTGATCTGGCGGCCGCAACTGAAACTGCCATTGTTGATGTCTTAGGCTATAAGTCAATTAAAGCGATGAAGCAAAGCGGCCTTAAGCGTTTAGTGGTGGCCGGTGGTGTGGGCGCTAATATCCACCTAAGAAGCTTTTTAGAAAAGCAAATGGCCAAACTAGGTGGTGAGGTTTTCTTCCCGCCTCTCGCACTCTGTACGGATAATGGCGCAATGATTGCTCACGCAGCAAGTGAGCGGGTAAAAGCGGGTTTGGTTGATTTGACTGAGCGCAATTACAGCACTCGTATCCGCACCCGCTGGGATCTCGCTGAGATTTAGCGATGAGTTTTTTGACGTTTTTTCTTTGTTGAGACAGTGGCAGCAGGCTTGATAACCGCTGCCTTTTTACTACCAATTTTGCTCTCTTTGCCGTGCAAAAGATTATCAATATTTTTCTTATGCTTGTAGACTAAGCAAGACACAATAAATAAAATAGCAACAAACCAAGGCCACGAGAAAGTGCCGTTACCGATATTTAAAAATAAATAATAAATAGGTGCCATGACAGCACTGACGATAGCGGCTAAAGAAGAATATTTGAATAATATCGCGATGAGCAGCCAAGTGATAATACAAATTAGTCCGAGTAAGGGACTAAGAGCTAATAACACCCCCACACCGGTCGCTACTCCTTTGCCACCTTTAAAACCAAGCATGATTGAATACACATGACCTAAAAACACGGCAATGGCGGCGATTGTTACTAGCCACGGGGAGAGGTGCCAATGCTGGACTATTTTTATAGTGATAAAGACAGTTACATAGCCTTTTAGCAGATCTCCCAGTAGAGTGATAATCGCGGCTTTTTTATTGCCACTCCGTAAGACATTAGTGGCGCCGGGATTGCCTGACCCATAGCTGCGAGGATCTTCGAGGTTAAGTAGCTTAGAACTGATGATCGCAAAAGAAACTGAGCCAATCAGGTAGCCGGATATAGCACAAATGACGGCAAATAATAAAGAGGACATGCTTGCTGACTCTTAAAATAGTTAATTAAGTTTTGTATTATATGGAAAAATATAAACTATCTAGCAATAGAGGCAAGAAAAATAATTTTCTAAACTTTTTTCATTGTAGTCAATGTCAGAGACTGTCTCTAAGGCTGCTATAATCTTTTAGTCTAAATTGATTTATCATTCTTTTTGGTATTTATGAGAAAACATATTCTTCTTTCTAATGATGACGGTTACAGCGCTAGAGGTATAGAGGCATTGTACGAAGCCCTCAGTGATATCGCTGATGTGACGGTCGTCGCACCTGAAACCAATCATAGTGGCGCCTCTAATTCATTAACTTTAAATCGTCCGCTGGCTATACGCCAAGCTAAAAATGGCTTTTACTATGTTAATGGCACGCCATCAGACTCGGTGCATGTGGCTCTAACAGGTTTAGTTGACAAAAAGATTGATTTAGTAGTAGCCGGTATTAATAACGGCGCCAATCTAGGCGAAGATACTTTATATTCTGGTACGGTCGCAGCAGCCACAGAGGGTTTCTTATTTGGCTATCCGGCCATTGCCTTTTCTTTGGTAGAGCGTGAGTGGCCACATTTAGATGCGGCGGCTGAGATTAGCCAATACATTGTTAAAAAGCAGTTAGAGAAGCCGCGCCAATCGCCTATGCTCTTAAGCGTTAATATTCCTGCTTTAGCGAGTCATGATCCAAATAATATTCGTATCACTCGTTTGGGTCGACGTCATCCTTCACAAGCCGTTGTTCCAACGATCAGTCCTAACGGTGAAACAATGTACTGGATTGGTTCGGTGGGTAATGTCCGAGATTTTGCCGATGACACTGATTTTGGTACGGTACAAAATGGTCACGTCGCGATTACTCCTTTGGATTTGGATCTAACCCATCATGACGAAATAGAATTAACTCAACGCTGGATTCACAGTTAGCAGTTTTAGTTTTAATGACAAAAAAATCTTTAACATTTAGACCGCATTTGCGTGATGGGCAGATTAAGCGAGAAGCAGCTAAGCTCGAAGGGATGGGAATGATTCGTAAGCCTGTTGTGTCTGCAGCTAATAGCAATACTCGCATTCTTTCAGCGAATCGTCCTTTAATTGACGGTTCGCTTAAATCGTCCCGTTCGCCGACGCAGTCAAGCTGTCGTATTTCTGTAAATATCGGGCTCAACTCAACACGTATGCGCGAGTTGATGGTGGAGCGTTTGCAACAACAAGGTATCAGTAATCAGGCGGCACTGGAAGCTATGTTAGCGGTGCCGCGTCATGCTTTTGTGGATCAGGGCTTAGCAAGTCGGGCATATGATGATGCGGCTTTGCCCATTGGGTTTAAACAAACTATTTCCCAGCCTTATATCGTTGCGCGCATGGTGTCCCTAGCGCTCGAAGGCGCTTCAAATCAGCGTGTCTTGGAAATAGGGGCTGGGTGTGGTTATCAAACGGCGGTGCTAGCTGAGGTTTATCAGCAAGTGTTTGCGATCGAACGCATCCGTGGTCTTTATGAGTTAGGCTCAGAAAATCTTGCTCATTTGCCTTATACTTCGCATATTCATTTGAAATATGGGGATGGTCTAAAGGGGCTGCCACAATATGCGCCATTTGATGCTATTGTCATTGCTGCTGCGGGCTTGGAAATTCCCCAAACATTATTAGATCAATTGGTCATCGGTGGGCGCTTAATTGCCCCGGTGGGTGACGCACGGCAGTATTTAGTCATGTTTGAGAGGGTGGGCCAACAACGCTGGGAAAGGCATGAACTTGAAGAAACGCGTTTTGTGCCTTTGCTTCCGGGTATTCAGTCTTAATAAAAAATGTTACCCTCAAGAAAGAGTCGATAGGCTACAATTAATTTAATATAGCGAATTTTCCGAATTTTCGTTAGATAGTATCGTAATTTTGATTTTTAAAGTCCCTTAGTGAAAAGGTTTATTTGATGAATAGAAAAATATATACCGTCGGAGCAATATGTTTTTCAGCTTTATTGGCTGCTTGTGGTTCTAGCTCAAAAGCCCCAATTACATCGGCTGGTGGTTCAGGCGCTACAAGTTCAGCCGGTACCTACGTCGTTCAGCGTGGTGACACTTTGTATTCAATTGCGCAAAGACATGGCACGACAGTAGCGAATCTTAGCAGTCTTAATCGTATTAGCAATCCATCACAGTTGGAGGTTGGTCAGCGCTTAACTGTTCGTGGCGGTACGGCTGCTCGCTCGTCGGCGTCAACAGCAACTGCGAGTAGGGCGTCTGCAGCCAGCTCTTCTCAACCTACGCGTGCGGCTGATGCAGCGGCCATATCTTGGGAGTGGCCGGTGCGTGGCAAGGTCATCACCCAATTTTCCAATACGACACGTGGTATAGATATCGCCGGTACTGTCGGGACACCGATCAATTCAGCCGCTGATGGTACTGTGTCTTATGTGGGTAATGGTTTGCGTGGTCTTGGCAATTTGGTGTTGGTCACGCACAGTAACGGATTCATCACTGCTTATGCACACAATAGTCGCATTACAGTACAGACTAATGAGCGTGTCAAAAAGGGTCAAAAAATCGCTGAGTTAGGTGATACTGATGCGACGTCTCCTCGCTTACATTTCCAGGTTCGTCGTAATGGCACACCCGTCAATCCTCTTTCTTACTTACCTCGATAGTTTTTATAAGTTGTTATGAGCCCACACCTTGTCTTTGACCTTGAAACTATTCCTGATGCGCATGGTATTCGTCAGTTAATGCAATTTGATGAGGAGTTATCGGATGCTGAGGTGGTGGAGCTTGCGCAGCAGCAAAGACTTGAGCAGACAGGTTCAGATTTTATGCCGTTGCATCTTCAGAAAATTGTCGCGATTGGGTGTGTTTTTAGAAATAAAAACGACTTCCACGTGAAGTGTCTTGGTGAGCCTGATGACGATGAAGCAAGCTTGGTGCGTAGTTTTTTTAAAGTCATTGATCATTACACGCCGACGATCGTCTCATGGAATGGTTCCGGCTTTGATTTTCCGGTGCTGCATTACCGAGCATTAATTCATGGCATAGCTTCTAGGCGTTATTGGGATAAGGGTCAAGATGATCGTGATTTTAAATTTAATAATTACTTAAGTCGTTATCACGACAGGCACGTTGATTTGATGGATGTGTTGTCTGGCTATACGTTTAAGGCCAATGCACCTTTAGATCAACTGGCCAAGTTGTGTGGGTTTCCCGGCAAGTTGGGTATGGATGGGAGTCAGGTTTGGCCGACATGGCTTGCGGGTGGTATTGATGAGATCCGAGCTTATTGCGAGACGGATGTTGTCAATACCTGGCTCATGTATTTGCGCTATCAACTACTAAGATGTGATCTTGATCAGGTCGCTTACGATGAAGAGATTCGCTTGGTCTATGAGTCTTTATCTGCGATTAGCGATCGCGCTCCTTGGGATGAATATCTTGCCCAATGGGACCTGTAATTAACTGAAATATATCAACCGATTTTGAAATCTTTTTGAAACTCCTCCTACGTTAAACTGATTTTGATTGTTAACCAATAGGAGTTTTTTCATGAAGATTAATTCATTATTAAAAGTATCTGCCATTGCTTTAGGCCTTTCATTAGCCGGCACAACAATGGCTCAATCAGCCCCTGATTCTCAGGCAGCCGAAGCAGTCAGTCAACGCGCTGACAAAACAGAACGTGGTCATCACGCTCACCAGGGTGACAAATCTCGACGAGGACATCACCATCATGGCATGAGAGGTGGCAAGTATCATCATGGTTTTAAGGGCGATGTGGGGTTATTAGTACCGGGCTACGGTCCAGTTAGTCAAGAGTTTACTGATACCTTGGCTTTGTCTGATGATCAAAAATCTAAAATCGAAGCACTTAAAGCAGAGATTAAGCAAGCAATGGAGGAGCGCCGAGAGTCTAAAGAGCATCCATTTGCTGCAGTTGAAGAAAAGCGTGCTAAGCAGTTAGCTGAACAAAAGCTTGATCCTGAAGCCATGCTTAAAGAGCGCCAGAAAATTAAAGAGTCTATGCAAGAGCGTCATGAGGAATTCACCGAAGAGTGGCTGGCGATATGGAATGATCTAAATGATGAGCAACAAGCTAAAGTTGCTGGTTATTTCCAAGAGCAAGATGCTAAGCGTGCTGAACGAGCAGAAAAAAGACAGCAGAAAAAGCAAGAGCGTAGCGAACAAAAGTCTCAGTAATTAAAGTTGTATAAGTTGTTCAATGTGTTTCTCCAACAAATCAACTAAGTAGTAGACTTCCCCTTAGCGGCATTAGAGATTAATTTCCTAATGCCGTTTTTTTTAATCATCATGAATCTCGGGTAAAATAGCCACTTAGCTTTATCAGGTGAGATATGTCCGAAGTTTTAACGATTGAATCTATGGATCTTGAGGCGCGTGGTGTTGCGCGTCGTGATGGTAAGACAATTTTTGTAGTTGGTGCATTGCCGGGCGAAAAAGTACTGGCTAATGTTTATAGAAAAAAGCCTTCTTATGAACTTGCTTTTGCTGAAAAAATCTTAGAGCCTTCTTCGTTGAGGGTGGAGCCGCCTTGTCCTAATTACGGGATGTGCGGTGGATGTGCGATGCAGCATCTTGACCCCAGTGCGCAAGTTGCGATTAAGCAAAGAGCGTTAGAAGACTGTTTTAAGCATATTGCTAAGCTGAAAATACCACAGATTTTACCGGCGATTTATGGTCCATCATGGCAATATCGCTATCGTGCGCGTTTGTCTGTGCGTTATGTGATTAAAAAAGGTACTGTTCTAGTTGGTTTCAGAGAGCGTAAGGGTAGGTATATTGCTGATATGACCGAATGTTTGGTGCTACCTAAAAAGGTATCGGATATGTTGGCTCCCTTACGTCAGTTAATTGCTTCTTTGACTGTTAAAGAGAGAGTCCCTCAAATTGAGGTGGCCGTCGGTGATGAATCGTTGGTGTTGGTGTTGCGCCATCTAGACCCGCTAATAGCAGAAGATATCACTAACTTAAGGCAGTTTGCACTTGAGCACGGAATTAGTTGGTGGTTGCAACCTGAAGGGCCTGAGAGTGTTTATGCTTTAGAACCGGAAGACGAAGATAGATTAGCCTACGGCTTGCCTCAATTTGATTTGCGAATGGGGTATAAACCGGCTGATTTTACTCAGGTTAATCCTTTAATTAATCGTGCCATGATCGCCAAAGCCTTAAGCCTGTTGGCTGTTGAGCCGGAGGATAGAGTTGCTGATTTATTTTGTGGACTCGGTAATTTCAGTTTACCCTTGGCAACTCAAGCTAAAGAAGTTGTGGGGATTGAGGGTAGTGCAACCCTAACCGCACGCGCAACCGAAGCGGCTAGAGCTCATGGTCTAGAGGATACAGCCACTTTTTCGACATTGAATTTATTTGAGGTTGATGTGGAGTGGCTGAGAGCACTAGGTTACTTTGATCGTATGTTGATTGACCCACCACGTGATGGTGCCATGGCAGTCTGTACCGCCTTAGCAGCTTTGAGTGCAGAGGAACGGCCTAAACGTATCGTCTATGTATCCTGTAGTCCTTCGACTTTAGCGCGCGATGCCGATATCTTGGTTCACCAAGGGGGTTATCGCTTAATTAGTGCCGGGGTGATTAATATGTTTCCGCATACAGCTCATGTTGAGTCTATCGCTGTATTTGAATATCATCTGGGTGACCCGATTCCTGAGCTGAAGGTTGAGGAAGTCGAGGAAGAAGAAGTTGTGATTGTTTAGTAGATAGCGTGCTTTGTGATAGTAAAGAAGGCTCCGGCAGTGATGTGCGGGGCTTTTTTATATTATCTTTATCTAATTTTTCTAAAAAGGTAATAAATTTTAGACATCAAATATTTTCACCCTATAATAAGTAATTGAGAAGCATTTTATTTTGAATATAAAATTTCAAGCTAACTTTGTATAAGATAAGAGGCGTGTGTGGAGCAGTTGACAGACTTAAAAGCAATCCTACATTCAAAAAGAGCCAATATCTATTATCTGCAGTATTGCAGAGTCATGCAGAAGGACGGTCGAGTCCTTTATCTCACAGAAGAAGACAAGAAAAATCTTTATTACAACATCCCTATAGCTAACACGACTTGCTTGTTGCTAGGAACTGGTACATCTATTACTCAGGCAGCTATGCGTATGTTAGCTCAAGCCGGCGTGTTAGTTGGTTTTTCCGGAGGTGGTGGCACACCGCTACTGATGGGCTCAGAAATAGAATGGCTAACTCCCCAAAGTGAGTATCGTCCTACGGAGTATGTCCAAGGATGGATGAGTTTCTGGTTTGATGAAGACAAACGCTTGGAAGTAGCAAAAGAGTTTCAGATTGCACGTTTGCATTTTTTACAAAAACTCTGGTCAAAAGATAGGGAGTTAAAGCAGGAAGGCTTTGATTCTGGCGAACCTATCATCAAGAGCCTTGTAGAAGAGTTTTCGATGAAGATCGCTACAGCCGATAGAGTAGGAAAATTACTGCAATTAGAAGCGGAAGTCACAAAAAAATTATATAAATTTGCTGCAGGAAGAACTGGTTATCAGGACTTTAGTAGAGACCGTGATGCGACAGACAAAGCAAATGAGTTTCTCAATCATGGCAATTATTTAGCCTATGGTTTAGCGGCAACCACGCTCTGGGTTTTGGGGATTCCACATGGTTTTGCAGTAATGCACGGTAAAACTCGCCGTGGTGCTTTAGTGTTTGATGTTGCAGACCTTATTAAAGATTCAATTATCTTACCCTGGGCATTTATTTGTGCTAAAGAAAAAGCTACAGAGCAAGAATTCCGACAACAGTGCTTGCAAGCTTTTACTGATCATAAGGTTTTAGATTTCATGTTTAATGAAGTAAAGCGAGCTGCTCTTAAGTACACGTCACAAAAAGCTGATGGTGAAGACTTATGATGGTTGTTTTGGTTTCACAGTGTGAGAAAAATGCTTTAGCTAAAACCCGCAGAGTCCTTGATGCTTTTGCTGACCGGATAGGGGACAACACTTGGCAAACTGTTATTACCGAAGAAGGTCTTCAAGCAGTCAAAAAACTATTACGAAAAACGGCAAGTAAAAGTACAGCCGTCAGTTGTCACTGGATACGTTCTAGATCAAGAAGTGACCTCTTGTGGATCGTTGGCAATAGAAGAAAATTTAATGAACAAGGTATTGTGCCGGTTAATTATACGGAGATGGATGTTTTTATGGATGTTGTAACAGATAAACCCAAACAAGGCGTGTTATATGCCAACACTCACTTGCAGCTATTAAGTGAACACTTATTTGCAATCGGGTATGTTGCAGAACAGTTGCATCGAAGATTATTTCCTGAAAGTAGTACACAACTTTCATTTGTAAACTTTGTTGCTGGTTCTCTACATGATCTAGGTAAAGTTGACCCAAAATTCCAAGAATGGGTCACAAATCCAAAAAAGAAAGCGTTTATACCTGAAGATGGCCAACACATTGATGATGCTAAATTTAGCTTTGATAAACACCCAAGGCATAATGAAATATCATTGCTGCTGTATCACCTTCTTGATAGTACGGAGCTAAAAGCATTAAATCTTAGTAATAAACGCTCTGTGAAGCATGCGATTTATTGGCATCATGCCAAGCCATATCGTAAAGAAAATAATGGTTTTGACTCTTATAAAGATATTTCTAAAAAGCTGCTAGTAAACCAGCAAGGTCTAGGTTTAAGCGATATAGTCACACAAGCACAATCTCTCCTTAAACAAGTTATTGCTATTGATAAAAAATATAGAAACTCAAGCAATAGTCTCCTAGAAAAAATCTGTTTGATTGAAGCTGTAAATGAGTTGGAAGAGAATCTTCCTGATGCACCACCTTTACCAAGTTATAAAGAGTATGAGTTAGAGGAGTCAGTATCAAGCAATAGCGATAATGTAAAAGTTAATGCTTTGAATAATATTGTGCGTGCTTGTTTGATTACTGCTGATCGTAAAGTATCTGCTTTAAGTGCAGCAGAATTACATTCTGCTATTTTTGAGCGGAATTTAGACGATATTGTTACTGATTTGCTTGACGTTGAATCGACTCTATCTAGTGATATTGATGCATGCCTTAGCGCCTTTTTTCCTAGTAGTGAACGTAGCAAAAAACAAAGTGATATCGCTAGGCAACTAACTACTGCAGAAGATGTTGCTGTACTAGCTGGGGCTGCTGGTTGTGGTAAAACTAAAATTGCATTGGAGTGGGCAAAGTTGCAAGGTGCGAAACGCATCATTTGGGTATGCCCTCGAGTGCAAGTGTGTCAAGGTTTGTTTTATGAGTTAACCTCTGAGCAATACCTACCTAACAGTACCATTGAAATCAATACTGGTGAGTTTAAGTTTCATAATCAGTGGGATAACCCAATTCCTGATGAAGAAAACTTTTCTGGCGATATCGTTATCACTACCATAGATCAAATTCTCGGCTCAGTGATAAGTCACACTAAAGCTAATACTCTTATTGATTTTTTAAACGTGCATGTGGTGTTTGATGAGTTTCATGAGTACGTGAATATGCCATCGTTTAATTTGTTATTTGCTGAACTTATCGCGGCTAAAAAAATGCAGCAACAACAGGCAAATACCTTATTAGTATCGGCTACACCACATTATGTTTTTGTTGAAGACTTATTGAACATTCATCCGGATGATATCAAAGTCATGCCATCGTTTAACAAAAGTCAGTATCAACTCGATTTCAAAATTTTTGATGACAGTAAACTTGATAACACTAACCCATTATTTGAACAGCAAAGCAACTGTACATTTGTGATCAGTAATATGGCGCTAACTGCACAAAACAGTTTTATAGCTAATCAACATAGCGAGAATGCAGTACTGTTGCATTCAAAATTTATTAAAAGTGATAAACGAAAATGGTTTGAAGAGGTATTCGAGGCATTTAAACGCAATGGTACACGAAAATATGAGGTATTACGTAGTGGTCCTATTGTCCAAGCTTCACTTAACATTAGCTGCGATTATATGATTGCGGAAATCGCTAGTGCTGAAGATTGCTTACAGAGATTAGGACGCTTAGATCGTTTTGGTGAGAATAGTAATGTAAATATTTATACACTAGCTGTGCCAGAATCTATCGCCAATGGCAGGGGGAAAAGTTCAGCAGCAAATTTTTTAGGAAAAATGTATGTGCTAAGTTCGGTAAGGGAGTGGTATCAATTTTTACATAATGAGCTTACTGACAGAACATTTACCCTGCCAGACATTTATCAACTTTATTTCAACTTTCATCATAATGAGCGCGAGCGAAGTTTCATAGAGAGCGATCTTGTCGCAGCACTTAAAAATAGTGTGCAACAAATTAATGCAAAAGTGATCGATCCGATCATAGCGTCACCGAAGAAAAATAAAAATCAAAGTCGTAGCAAGATTAGTAAAACATCTTTACGCGGTGACAATCGATTTGTGCAATTGGCGCTAATCGATTTAACAAATTCAACGCCTGAATTCTTAGAAAAGTACGCTTATTCTATACCCTTAGATGATGACAGCGATATTGATAATCTTACATACTCTACTAGTGCTATCTCTGGTTACGGTCAAAGTGATAAAGACTTACTATCCCATATGTTTAAAAAACACCATAATATTATGGGTGGGGTGAAGTCATTCAAAGATAGTATTTTGCTGAACGATGCGAGAAATCCTGAGTTTCCGATATATTTAAGCTACACAACTAATGATTTGATAGCGGTGGGCGGCGAGAGTTCTCGACATCCAAACGCTATTTATTACGCAGTGTGCGACAAACAACCCATAGGCGCAATGTCTATCAATCAAATTAATCAAACCACAGAAGATGAGGAATAAACAATGGAAAAAGTAACAGGAATTAAAAGCGTAGACTTTAAAATTAAAGCATTAGGCCATGGTGTAGTGAATTGGAATGGCCCAACTACCTTAACTGGCGATAGTGGAAAAACAGTAGATAACCATACTTTGCCAAAATTAAGAGGCTACACAAACTTAACGGGAAAAATAAAAGAGGATACTGGTTATAAATATAAAAAAGAGGCAACTGACATTGATTTTAAAAAAACGCCTCTATACATCAGTCAGAATTGTATTCGACATCATTTATTTAAAGAGCAAGCATTTGATCTGCATTTTGCAGGAGAAAAAAACTTAGAAAAAGTATTGGCTTCTATTACTGGCCTTGTTCGTGGTTATGTTGTCCCTTCTAGCCAATGTAAAAGAACTAGTCCATTATTAATAGAAGATTTTGTAGATCAATTAGGAAATGGCAACTTTGAGCAGTTTGGGCAAGCAGGTGAGAGGGATAGCTCATCATTCTTTTCTAAAACTACTTTTGGTGATACTGAATATTTATCTTATGGTTCAATCAGTATTGAACAATTGCAATTTATCTCATTAGATAAAAAGTTTGATCGTGCAAGCATGATCATTAAAGAGGGACAAGGTGAAGAAGTTGCAGAAAAAGTACAAAATTTTATTAAAGAACTCAATCCATCATTGAATCCAATCGCTACCTTTCATAGTAATTATGTTCGCAAAGGTACAATCTTCGAAGAAGGTGAGTGCGGGATTTTGCTTAATAACGATGCAATACAAGCAATTATTGAGCATACGTTGTCACGCATTGCTAATTTAAATATTCGCCAGGCTAAAGGTTATATGTATGTTGATGAAATTACTGTCGATTATAACGATAGCCATAAGATGATGCGCATTAAGCGCGATGAGTCTGAGATTGTTAGCGAACCACAGGTTGAATATGCACAATATTTTTATGCGAAGTAGGTGGCTAATATGAAAATAACCATAGATTATGATTCATCATGGCGAAATTCATTTTTAGGAGGTTCAAATAATGAGCCTGTACCAAAAAAAGGCAGAGAGTTTTTGGGCTCTATGACTAATCTGAAAAAAGAAGGTAATTTCAAATTTCGCGACAATACGCTAGATACAGTTATGGGATTATTGAATCGTTTAATTGGTGATCAACGAAAACTCTATCAAGCACGTAGCAAAATGTATGAAAACTCTTATTATTTTGAAGATCTTGAAAGTAAAATCTCTTTTGAGGATAAGCCCAAATTCACGAATGAAATAACTTTTATTCGTAACATGAATGGTAGTACGGATCAAAATTCATTTACTGGAATGATTAAAGTAGCCGACCCTATTTTTACGTCTGATTATTCAAAAGATTTTTGGGGAGTATTAAGTTTAGATACGCAAAAATTATGCAGATATATTGTTGATGACATAATGATAGATGAAAACATTCAACTAGATCCAATTAGTATTATTGACCGTCTTGAGTTTTTAAACAAAGAAAAACCTTTGGAAAATCAGGATGTTGTTGAGAATGCAGTGAATTCTTTAAAGTCAACGTTCCCTGATATTGATTATTTTAATAAAAAAGGTCAAGTTATAACCCTTAGCCTTTATTGTTCAGCTTTGTATTTGCAATTAGTTAGATTAGAAGATAAGTATGATATGTCTTCTGCAAAAACTAAAGCCGGTGGGATAAGCGGTATCTCAAAACGAGGGTTTACTAAAAAAGACTTCATGGATCGTTTTACGACCGGACCAAAAAAAACGATATGGGGGAACCCTTATATTAAAAAAGAAAAGATAAAGGGCGAAGGAGAAGTAACATCCATGATGACTAAAGCCAGCGGTCAACTAGAAATCATTATCGATGTCGAACGTGAAAAAGGACTCGAAATTAAACAAATGATAGAGAATGCCGGTGTGTCTTCTTTTTATTTGGGAAAGAAAGGTTTGGCTTATGTATCTAATATCAGGGTATAAGGAGATACTATGAAATATTATATTGAAATAACCCTTATTGATGATAGTAAGTATTCTCTGCCCCAACTATGGGGCAAGCTTTATATGCAGATTCATTTAGCATTAGTAGAGCAACAAAACCCAGACAAAACGGTAAATATTGGCGTAAGTTTTCCTGAGTATCAATACACTGCAAAAGGGGGGGTAGAGTTTGCTATCTTAGGTTCAAAATTACGTGTTTTTGCTAATACTGAAGATGAGCTAGTAAAACTTAACTTAACTCAATGGCTAGAACGCTTAACGAATTATGTGCATATTAAAAGTGTTCAGCCTGTACCTGAAAAGTCTAATTGTTATTTGTTAGTTAAACGCTACCGAGTTGACATGAATTTAGAGAGTTTAACTCGCAGGTTTATGCAACGAGAAAGTAAAAGAACGGGCAGAGAAATTAGCTTTGAAGAGGCTAGAAGTATACAAAATCAGCGTTTTGCTAAAATTAATAACTTAACCATACAAGAGGCTGAAAAACATTATGAGGAGCCAAATGTAAAGAACTTACCATTCATTAAGTTGAAAAGTTTGAGTTCAGGAGAGGAATACTCTTTGCTAATAGAACAGATTAGCTCTGAGCGACAACGTATTGGTAGCTTTAATACTTATGGGTTAAGTAGTCAAAGCACTGTTCCACACTGGTAGTGTAAAAATACCTTTATTTTTTTCTTTAAAAATTTGGAATAAAAATCAATGAGTTACATTAGGTAGTAATATTTTGGTAAAAAAAGGTTTTATCAATAACTACTTGATGTAGCTTATATTTTTCGGTTATTATTGTTGTTAGCCACCGCACAGGTGGCTTAGAAATATTCTAATAGTAGTAAGTGCTGAAGCTAACCGTTAGCCACCGCACAGGTGGCTTAGAAAGAAACGGAAAGTGAGCTCATCGAGTGGGTAAAGTTAGCCACCGCACAGGTGGCTTAGAAAAAACGTTTTGTGTATAGCGAGGTTCATGTTCAGTTAGCCACCGCACAGGTGGCTTAGAAATAGTAGTGATACTTTAAGAATCGCCTTTAAAAGTTAGCCACCGCACAGGTGGCTTAGAAATTCAAAAATTGCGATAACTTTACCCTACCTTTGTTAGCCACCGCACAGGTGGCTTAGAAAGCATGGCATTTGCATGTACCCCACACCGTAGAGTTAGCCACCGCACAGGTGGCTTAGAAAAAAGACATGATTACTGATTTAGAAGCCCTGCAGTTAGCCACCGCACAGGTGGCTTAGAAAGCTACCGTCTGCAGCTTCTGATATGCGTCTAGGTTAGCCACCGCACAGGTGGCTTAGAAAATATTGACTTGCCCCTCAGTCGCAAATGTGCGGTTAGCCACCGCACAGGTGGCTTAGAAAAACTAACTGGCTATTAACCAAGTATCCAGACGGTTAGCCACCGCACAGGTGGCTTAGAAATTCGGGTGGTTTTTTTGTGTCTATACAAATCAGTTAGCCACCGCACAGGTGGCTTAGAAAACTCGTTGGCGTCTCGCTTAGTCTTAAATCGCGTTAGCCACCGCACAGGTGGCTTAGAAACAGAAGTAAATGGCGAGGAGTTCTTATTCATAGTTAGCCACCGCACAGGTGGCTTAGAAAATCAGAAGCGACCGGTGGCTCAGTGATAACAGGTTAGCCACCGCACAGGTGGCTTAGAAAAATCATCACTCGGTCGTCTGCAATGGCTTCTAGTTAGCCACCGCACAGGTGGCTTAGAAAATCAGAAGCGACCGGTGGCTCAGTGATAACAGGTTAGCCACCGCACAGGTGGCTTAGAAAAATCATCACTCGGTCGTCTGCAATGGCTTCTAGTTAGCCACCGCACAGGTGGCTTAGAAAGAATAATGGCTTAAGCGAATACTCAGGACATGGTTAGCCACCGCACAGGTGGCTTAGAAAATATGAATCAGCACTTACAAGAAAATGTGTGGGTTAGCCACCGCACAGGTGGCTTAGAAATACTCGCCGACATGAATATTTTGTTCTTACCCGTTAGCCACCGCACAGGTGGCTTAGAAAATCATCTCAAAGTCTTCAGCAAGAGCTGCTTCGTTAGCCACCGCACAGGTGGCTTAGAAATAATTTTTAATGAACAAACTAATTAAGTAAAAGTTAGCCACCGCACAGGTGGCTTAGAAATTGATATTACTTTCGTTAATAGCTAGCAGCGAGTTAGCCACCGCACAGGTGGCTTAGAAATGCTTTTGAGGATGAGCTAAGAGCAGCTTTATGTTAGCCACCGCACAGGTGGCTTAGAAATCAATCGGATCACACGGAGTTAGCGACTGATAGTTAGCCACCGCACAGGTGGCTTAGAAATGCTTTTGAGGATGAGCTAAGAGCAGCTTTATGTTAGCCACCGCACAGGTGGCTTAGAAATCAATCGGATCACACGGAGTTAGCGACTGATAGTTAGCCACCGCACAGGTGGCTTAGAAATGAAGATTGGAAGCGCTTTGCTCCAATGCGAAGTTAGCCACCGCACAGGTGGCTTAGAAATCTTCAGAAAGTCTGTGGATTTGACTAAACCCGTTAGCCACCGCACAGGTGGCTTAGAAATCCCATCACAAGCAATGTACAGCCCAGTTAAAGTTAGCCACCGCACAGGTGGCTTAGAAATAAATATCATTCCCCAAAAGCAGCTTCCATCGGTTAGCCACCGCACAGGTGGCTTAGAAATGCATCACCAACACCTCCCACTGTCTGCAAATGTTAGCCACCGCACAGGTGGCTTAGAAATGCAGCTAACACCAAAAGTACCCGCGGCAAAAGTTAGCCACCGCACAGGTGGCTTAGAAAAACATGCCTCCTGTAGCAGCCCAGTTTTGTGCGTTAGCCACCGCACAGGTGGCTTAGAAAAAGCAAGATGTGCCGGCCGGCACTCCTGTGTCGTTAGCCACCGCACAGGTGGCTTAGAAATGAAAAGATAGTGTGTATCGCTCTCCTGCAACGTTAGCCACCGCACAGGTGGCTTAGAAATTACTAAGCGACAACCACTAATTCCAAGTGAAGTTAGCCACCGCACAGGTGGCTTAGAAATTACGGTGTACCGGCAATACGAGGGACACATAGTTAGCCACCGCACAGGTGGCTTAGAAAGGAACGATGCTGCAAGTAAAATCAGTCGTACCGTTAGCCACCGCACAGGTGGCTTAGAAATGCTGTTGCGTCACTTACGACTGAGTCTCAGCGTTAGCCACCGCACAGGTGGCTTAGAAACGTGGTTGCTATTGATTCTGACGACAACAAAAGTTAGCCACCGCACAGGTGGCTTAGAAATCTAATGCTTGAATAGTGGACTCAAGGCGATAGTTAGCCACCGCACAGGTGGCTTAGAAAAGTAGACAGACCAGGCTTGCCCTACGCTAATAGTTAGCCACCGCACAGGTGGCTTAGAAAACGAGGATAATTAGTGCCAACAAGTAAGTTGTGTTAGCCACCGCACAGGTGGCTTAGAAATCTTGAATGATAACTGCATCGCTCGTACCACTGTTAGCCACCGCACAGGTGGCTTAGAAATAACGATTTTAGCGACAGACATGAGCAGCATCGTTAGCCACCGCACAGGTGGCTTAGAAATTTTTTAACGCGCTAGGCGTTGGCGTGGTGGAGTTAGCCACCGCACAGGTGGCTTAGAAAGTAAAAAAATTAAACAGTCGTCGCAAGCAGTAGTTAGCCACCGCACAGGTGGCTTAGAAACCTCTAGAAGTGCGTTATTGTGTGTCGATACCGTTAGCCACCGCACAGGTGGCTTAGAAATCATAGCTAGGCCGTTTGCATGTGCTTAAGCGGTTAGCCACCGCACAGGTGGCTTAGAAAATTGGCTTTTAAACTTTTACATTAAAACAACAGTTAGCCACCGCACAGGTGGCTTAGAAAATTTTATTTATTCCTTAAAGGCAGCCTGACGGGTTAGCCACCGCACAGGTGGCTTAGAAAATCTCCCGTAGCAAACTGAAAAGGTACCTCTTGTTAGCCACCGCACAGGTGGCTTAGAAAATTTACATATCTTGCGAATCTTGTTTAAGTTAGTTAGCTACCGCACAGGTGGCTTAGAAAATTATTATCAAACCGACCTAAAGCCCAATGCAGTTAGCCACCGCACAGGTGGCTTAGAAAAAAGGCGTTATCCGCTTGGAAGCCCTCTAGCTGTTAGCCACCGCACAGGTGGCTTAGAAATTAAACTGATATTAATCAATTATTCAATTGTAGTTAGCCACCGCACAGGTGGCTTAGAAACCAGTCAGCACTTTGTGTTCGCTGACACAATAGATGTTTTTTAATTGAGTTTATTAGAGTGAAGCTATGGAATGATAGAGTGTAGCTTCTACAGTGATACGCTTATAGAGCAGTTTATCAAAGGAATAATTACGCCTACTAAGCAGTATCCTGCCATTTTAGTACTAAATTGAGCGTCCTATAAATATAACATATCACCGAAGTTATCAACTTTGAGCACAAGATATGTGATGCCAATGCTTTGACTATGGATAAAAAGCTCAGATTACCGTCTTTTAAATAGCAGGCATTGCAAAAGTAAGGCGCTTTTTTTATATTATTCAAGACAGTTCATAAATTAAACTGTTATTTTGTCAATTCTTGACGTGATTAAGCCCAAATTTTAAGGTTCAGAAAACGCCGCATTACGACAATAGCTTGCTCTCAGTCACTAACTAAAATGGAGTATATAAGTGTCTTTTCTACTGGTTTTTCTTGGTGGTGGTTTAGGATCTGTAGCACGCTATAGCGTCAGCATCATGACGACCAAGCTATTTGGTATTCAATTTCTCTTAGGCACTTTATTAGTCAATGTTCTTGGTTCTTTTTTGATGGGATTAGCTGTCGAGTATTGGGCTCTCAAGAGTGGTTTATCAGAACAAACTAAGCTTTTTCTTACTACCGGTTTCTTTGGTGGTTTTACTACATTTTCTGCTTTTTCATTAGAGCTTGTTTTGCTATGGTCAAAAGGTGAGTTTTTACAAGCGACCTTGTATGTCATTGCATCAGTATTACTTAGTGTTGCGGCGTTATTTGTTGGAATGGCACTTATACGCTAAATGGCATACTAAGCTCACGATGGTCTTTGGGTTAACCCTAATCTATCTTGCTGTTTTCTGTATAAGCCCGTCTTTTGGGCTTCTCTGCTATTAATGTGGTGCCTGATGATGGGCCTAAAGACGTGATTTCAATAACATAGTAATTTGCTTTTGCTGTATACTCAAGTGGGTAAAAAAATTCACAATACTTATTTGAGGTTTTTAAACTCAACGTGGTTAGACGAAAAAAAATTCATACAAGACAAATGGCCATCGAATCTTATGAGAGAGACGATGGTCTTTGGGATCTGGAGGCTAAATTAGTTGACTTCAAAAGCTATGACTTTACAAGGTCAGATGGTTCGGTCAGAAAGGCAGGGGAGGCCGTTCATGATATGACTATCTGTCTAACAGTAGAGGATAGCGGTTTGATTGTTGATGCCAATGTCCACTATGACGCCGCACCTTACGGCGACGTCTGTCGGTCCATCGAGGAAGCATACAAGGGCTTTATTGGTTTACATCTATTAAAAGGCTTTCGTCACAAGGTTCGTGATAAATTTGCAAAGACGCAGGGCTGTACACACATGAGTGAGTTGTCTGTATTGATTCCTACTGTATTTGTTCAGAGTT
This sequence comes from Oligella ureolytica DSM 18253, assembly GCF_000373745.1. Lineage (GTDB taxonomy): Bacteria > Pseudomonadota > Gammaproteobacteria > Burkholderiales > Burkholderiaceae_B > Oligella > Oligella ureolytica. The sequence continues at coordinate 29,560 of NZ_KB892302.1, forward strand.
TATCACGTAAGCGTATTAATGACGCGGTTGATGGTGGGCGCCGACCATTTCAGCTCGAAGGTTGCCATGCCTACTCTTTGGATTCCCCAGTTGTTAAAAAGTTTTACCCCCAATGGTATGTACCCAGTACAGACTAATGTGTAGTAAATTAAGTACTTTATTTTGGATAAAGTTTTTTCAATATTTCTTATAGGTCATCTATGAATATTCATGAGTATCAAGGCAAGGAACTATTAAGAAAGTTCGGCGTTAATGTACCTCGCGGTATTCCGGCTTTTACGGTAGAAGAGGCTGTTAAAGCAGCTGAAGAGCTAGGCGGTCCAGTTTGGGTTGTTAAAGCACAAATTCATGCCGGCGGTCGTGGTAAAGGCGGTGGTGTTAAATTAGCTAAATCAATCGATGAAGTGCGCGAACTGGCTAATGAAATTCTTGGTATGCAATTAATTACACACCAAACCGGCCCTGAAGGTCGTAAAGTTCAACGTCTTCTTATCGAAGAAGGCGCGGACATTAAAAAAGAGTATTATCTCGGTATCGTTACTGACCGTGGTACGCAGAAGAATGCTGTTATGGCTTCTAGCGAAGGCGGTATGGATATTGAAGAAGTTGCTGCCGAAACGCCGGAAAAACTGTTAAAAGTTTTTGTTGATCCTGCGACCGGATTGACTGCAGAAGATGCAGAGCAATTAGCTCGTGGTATTGGTATTCCTGAAGAAGCCATTGCTGAAGCGGTGGATCAATTCCAGAAGCTATACCAAGCCTACTGGGAAACTGATGCGTCATTAGCAGAAATTAACCCATTAATTTTAACTGGCGATGGCCATATTCGTGCGTTAGATGCGAAGTTTAACTTTGACTCCAATGCGTTATTCCGTCAGGAAGAAATTGTTGCTTACCGTGATTTGGATGAAGAGGACCCAGCTGAGATCGAAGCAAGTAAATTTGATTTAGCTTATATTCAGTTAGATGGTAATATCGGTTGCTTGGTCAATGGTGCCGGCCTAGCCATGGCGACCATGGATACGATTAAGTTGTTTGGCGGTGAACCTGCTAACTTCTTAGACGTTGGTGGCGGTGCAACAGCTGAAAAAGTAACTGAAGCGTTTAAAATCATGTTGAAAAACGACGATGTTAAAGCTATTTTAGTTAATATTTTCGGTGGTATTATGCGCTGTGATGTAATTGCTGAAGGTGTTATTGCCGCGTGTAAAGCAGTTAATCTAGATGTACCTCTTGTGGTTCGCATGAAAGGTACTAACGAGGAGTTAGGCAAGAAGATGCTAGCCGAGTCCGGATTGCCGATTATCAGTGCCGATACGATGGCTGAAGCAGCAACTAAAGTTGTTGAAGCTGCCAAATAAGATAGAGGATTACACATGTCAATTTTAATCAATAAAGATACCAAAGTTATTACTCAGGGGATCACAGGTAAGACTGGTCAATACCACACACGTTTTAGCCGTGAGTATGCTAATGGCCAGGCAGCTTATGTTGCAGGCGTAAATCCTAAACGCGCAGGCGAGGATTTTGAGGGTATTCCTATCTTCGGTACGGTACAAGACGCTAAAAATGAAACTGGCGCTAATGTCTCAGTTATCTATGTACCACCTGCAGGTGCAGCGGCTGCCATTATGGAAGCAGTAGAAGCTGAGTTAGATCTAGTGATTTGTATTACTGAGGGTATTCCTGTCCGTGATATGTTGGAAGTACGCAATAAAATGCGTGCAATGAACAGCAAAACACATCTACTAGGCCCTAACTGCCCAGGGATCGTTGTTCCTGATGAGCTTAAAATCGGCATTATGCCTGCACACATTCACCGTAAGGGTAGTATTGGTGTGGTTAGCCGTTCAGGTACCCTAACCTATGAAGCAGTTGCTCAATTAACTGAGCTTGGCTTAGGTCAGTCTGCAGCAGTCGGTATTGGTGGTGACCCGATCAATGGTCTTAAGCACATCGATGTGTTGAAGATGTTCAATGAGGACCCAGAAACCGAAGCGGTTGTGATGATCGGTGAAATCGGTGGTCCGGATGAGGTTGAAGCTGCTCGTTGGGCTAAAGACAATATGACTAAACCGGTAGTTGGCTTTATCGCCGGTGTAACAGCTCCTGCTGGTAAGCGTATGGGTCACGCAGGTGCGTTAATTTCAGGTGGTGATGACACCGCTAATGCTAAGTTGGCAGTCATGGAAGAGTGCGGTATCAAAACGACTCGCAATCCTTCAGAAATGGGTAAATTACTTAAATCTATCCTATAAAACTGACAGGCATTAGTTGAACCCCTAGTTATGTGTTGTGTAACTAGGGGTTTTTTGCTGTGCTAATTTTCTGAGAAATTATTAATTATTGAAAGCATTATCAACTTTCATTGAGTTATAATTTTTCACTTATTCGTGTAAATCAGGAACAAAGGAACATGATTGAATTTATTCAGATGATTCACTGGGGTGCAGTGTTTCAGATTATTTTAATTGACATTCTTCTTGGCGGGGATAATGCAATTATCATCGCATTGGCTTGTCGTAATTTAGAGAAAAGCCAACGCGTCAAGGGTATTCTTTGGGGTACAGCCGGTGCCATTATTATGAGAGTGATTCTTATCGCTTTCGCCATGTCGTTGTTATTAATTCCGTATCTAAAAATTATTGGTGCCATACTATTATTATGGATTGGTATCAAGTTGCTTGTTCCTCAAGATGAGCATCACGAGGTCAAGGCGAGTGGGAATGTCTGGGGAGCTGTACGGACTATTTTAATCGCTGACTTAGTGATGAGTTTTGATAATGTAATTGCCATTGCCGGTGCTGCCCAAAATACGGCAGATGGTCATCAGTTGTTCTATGTGATCTTTGGTCTGTTAGTGAGTGTGCCTATTATTATCTGGGGTAGTGCGCTCGTGCTTAAATTAATCGATCGATTCCCATGGGTGGTTATATTCGGTGCCGGTTTATTAGGTTGGATTGCCGGTAGTTTAATCGTTGGTGACGTTGCGGTTAAAGACCACTTCTTTGATGGCGCTGCAGCTCCTTCCACAGTCAAGTATGGTGCTGAAATTATCGGTGCGCTGTTTGTTGTCGGTATAGGGTTGTTATGGGCAAGAAAGCAAAAAAATAATTCTAAGGATGCTGTCGCAGGGCAATAATCACTTAAATTGATTGTGTAACTAACCACCATGTGTGTAGCTTTGATATCATTAATTAAAGTCTAGCCTTGGTGGTTAGTTGTTTTTGAATATTAAGAATAGAATTGAGAGTACATTGAAGTTACCTGAAAAAATCGTTATTGCGACCCGTGCCAGTCGTTTAGCTCTTTGGCAAGCCGAGTTTGTTCAAGACGCTTTGCAGAAGCAGTATCCCGGACTAATCGTTGAACTACTTAAGATGACGACTAAGGGTGATCAGATTATTGATCGCAGCCTATCAAAAATCGGCGGTAAGGGATTATTTGTTAAGGAGCTGGAAACAGCGCTACTTGATGGTCGTGCTGATTTAGCGGTGCATTCACTTAAGGATGTGCCGATGGAGCTTTATGACGAATTCTCTCTAAGCACCATCTTAAAGCGTGCTGATGCGCGTGATGCTTTTGTTTCAAATAAATATGAAAACTTGGATGACTTACCAGAAGGTTCTGTGGTGGGTACATCAAGTTTGCGACGTGAGTCGCAAATTCGAGCGCGTTATCCTAAGTTAGTGGTACAGCCTTTACGCGGTAACTTAGATACTCGCCTTGGCAAGTTAGATGCGGGTGAGTATGATGCCATTATTTTGGCTGCTTCGGGTTTGGAGCGCTTAGGTTTAGGCGCGCGTATTCGTTCACGTCTGTCTTTAGAGCAGAGTTTACCTGCAGCGGGACAAGGGGCACTGGGTATTGAGGTGCTTAACACTCGTGACGATATGAAGGAGCTATTGTCTTTTCTATCTTGTCATGAAACAACGGCAGCAGCTACTGCAGAGCGAGCTATTTCCCAAGCTCTAGGTGGTTCGTGTCAGGTGCCTATCGCGGCACATGCTGTGGTAGAGGATAACCAGCTTTATTTAAGAGCGATGGTGGCGTTGCCGGATGGTACTGAAAGCTTATCAACCGATATTCGAGGAGAGCTGGATAAAGCGCAGGAATTAGGTGATAAAGCGGCAAATGACCTATTAGACCGAGGTGGTAAGAAGCTTCTAGCAAAAGCGTTGGAGCAGAGTGCTGCACGTCAATTCTAAAATTTAAATTTTGCAGCGTTGCCTTTCGCTTCACCTTTTATATGTCCTTTGATTTAGTCATTAATACGCGTCCTGCACATAAAAACTTAGAACTTCAAGCTTTATTAGCTGATTTTGACGTTTTGAGTTTGCCTGCATTGTGTTTGCAGCCGTTGGACTTTGAGCTGCCTGATGATTGGCAAAGCAGTGATTTTGTTTTTTTCGTCAGTCAATATGCGGTAGATAGTTTTTTTAATAGGCTTAACGCTAAAGAAGTTAGCTGGCCTTCCACACTTTTTGCGGCTGCTGTAGGACAAGTTTCAGCAGCGGCTTTAATTAATCATGGTGTTGCACCAGATAAGGTGTTGCTTGCGCCAACCGGTGACTCTGATTCTGAGTCTTTTTTGGATTGGTTTGAAAAAAAATACCAGGTGCCTAAACAGGTCATGATTGTGCGTGCTCAGCAGGGGCGTAATTGGTTAAATGAGCAGCTTAAGCAGCGCTCTGTAAAAACCTCTTTTTTGACGGTGTATAAAAGAGCTCCTGCGGTTTGGACAGAACAGCAAATACAGCCTTTATTAGCGCTACTTCACAAAAATGAACATGCACGAGTTTGTTGGTTATTAACAAGTCGTGAGAGTGTCGATGCCATAATTCAACAATGGCTAAAGGTACCTACATTTGCAAAGCTTTGTTGGGCGCATGAGTTTTTGGTGTTTCATCCCCGCATTGCAGAGCATCTAGAGCAAAAGAGAGTTCAATTTGCTCCATCGCAACATCGTGCGCTTAGTGTGCATTTGACTCAGCCGGATAATCCAAGTATCGCAGAAACTCTTATTAGCTTAATATAAAGCAAGGATATATGGAGTGAGTATAGCTACGAGTCACTTCGTCTTATTGGACGATATTATTAATGAAAAAGCCACTTTGCTAAGTGGCTTTCAGCATCATTTGAGTTTTGCTGCTGACGAGCTGGTAATGCTCGATATAGCCTTAGATACAGGCTGGAAGCAGGGCTTGTTTTCATTTCTCTACATACCCTATGAGTTTGGTGCTGACCTTGTCAATGAACAGCTTAGTTCGCCTAACGCTTCAGATAATCATATTCATATATTTTGGTTTTCCCAAAAACGCTATTTATCGGTAACTGAAATCACTTATTATTTAGATAGCTATTCTACGGCAACAGCAGGCATTGCAGAGGCCAATCTTTCTATTGATGCAGCAGCATATACTAAGAAAATCACAGCGATTCATGAAGCAATTAGCCGCGGTGATGTGTATCAGATAAACTTTACATCTAATCTGGACTTTAAAACATACGGTCATCCTGCTGCTTTGTATAGACGTTTGCGCCAACAGCAACAAGTGCCGTACGCTGCACTTGCTAACTTGCCTTTAACCAATCGGCCATGGTTGCTTAGTTTGTCCCCTGAATTGTTTTTGGATATTCAAGCGGATGGTTTGATTAGGACTAAGCCGATGAAGGGTACAGCACCTATTCTTGGTGATGGCTTGGACGAAGAACGAGCGGTTAATTTGCGGGCAGATCTAAAAAATCGCGCTGAAAATTTGATGATTGTTGATCTGCTGCGCAATGACCTCGGTCGAATTGCTGAAACAGGTCAAGTCAAGGTACCTGCTTTATTCGAGGTTAATCGCTTTGGTTCGGTTTGGCAAATGACGAGTACGGTAGAGGCTAAGATTCCGTCCAACAGCGGCTTTTCATCATTATTAAAGGCGACATTTCCTTGCGGATCCATTACAGGAGCACCCAAGAAAATGAGTATGAAACTCATTAAGGAGCTTGAAAAAAGAACACGAGGGATTTATACAGGAAGTATTGGATTAATCGAACGTAATGCCGATGCGCATGAACCCGGTGCCTTGGGTTTCCATGGGCAACTTAATGTCATGATCCGTAGTTTCCACTTGCGAGAAGGAAGTGAATGCTTTCAAGCCTCCATGGGAGTAGGATCGGGGATTGTTATTGATAGCAAAGCAAGTGAAGAATATGACGAATGTTTCTGGAAAGCCCGTTTTATCCTAGGTTTACCGCCTGAATTTGCTATTTTTGAAACAATGCGCTGGAGTCAAGGCGATTGTGAGCTATTGGCACGTCATAAATTGCGATTATTTAATTCTGCTGTATCGCTCGCCTTCTTAACATCCACGACCAAGTTAGAACAGGCTTTTTTACATCTTATTGAGCAGTTACCCCTGACCGGTGAATATCGATTAAAGATCGCGTTAGAGCCACTGAGCGAACGTTATGAGCGTTTTAAGGCAGATTATAGTGTGGAGGTTAATTCTCAGCTCACGCTTTCTGCCACGCTTTATACGCTGGAAGAATTGCCTAAGGAGTCGATGCTTTTACTTTATAAGCACGCCTCAGCATTTAATCCCTCGTATTTGAGCCGTCACAAGACGAGTCAGCGCACATTGTATGATGCCGCTTTGGCAGAGGCGATCCAATACGGTGCCTTTGATCAGTTATTATTTGATCAAGAAGATCATCTCTTAGAAGGCGCTAGAAGTAATGTGTTTTTAAAGATAAATGATGTATGGTATACCCCAAGCACTGAGCTACCGATTTTGAATGGGGTGATGCGACAAGAGGTACTGGCTGATACGAACGCTTATCTAAGTACAGCAAATGTGATTGAAACAAAAATTACCCGACAGGCGCTTCTTGAGTCTGAAGAAATCATGGTAAGTAATGCACTTCGAGGGCTTTTGAGGGCGAAATTGCTGATAGTTTAAATTTTGTCAATTGGCAATTGGATAAATCATGCTAAATTGCAATAATGATTAATCTGTCATTATGATTGGTATAGAATCAAAAAGATAGTAAACTTTTACTTTAGCTAAGTAATGGCCACACTAGGTGTAGAGCTAACGATAACAATATAAACTTTAAGTGGCTAATAACTAATTCATCTGAAGGAAGATTAAATATGGCAAAAGGTCGTAATCGTAATAATCAAACAGGTAATCGTCCTGAGGATATTGAAGAATCTACTGATGCAGAATTTCTTCAAAATGATGATCAAGTCGATATTGATTTAAAAGACGAAGAGGAGCAAGCAATAATGGCTAACGAGCCGTCAAAGCAAGATGACGATGACATTGAAGTAGCAGAGGAAGCACAAGATAATTCAACGACTGCTGTGAATGGTGGTCCTGATCAAGACACCATTACTTCTGATGCAGAAAAAGCTAAGAAAAAAGGTAGTAATGCAGTTTGGTATGGTGTCGGTGTAGTGTTAGTCGCTGCGGCCGTTGCCGGTATTTATTACTCGAACCAAAGCGATGAGAGTAGCAATGACCCAACCGTAATGAGTCAATCAGCAGAAGAAACTGAGGCTGTCCCAGCCGAAGCGACTGCTTCTGAAGAATTGACTGGTGACTCTTTCATAGAGGATGAATCAGCCACAGACTTAGCAAGTTCTGATGATGTCGTTGAGCACCAGACAGGTAAAGAAATAGCTGAAGATGAACATACGCCTGATGCCACAGCGGATGATAGTGAGTCTTCATCAGTCGACGAGCGTCCTGCGGAGCAGAGTGCTGCTGTTACCCCTGAATTGGGTATTGGTGCTTTTGAGCAAGAAGAGCTTGCGACAGGCGAAAAAGAGCCGGAGGATGTGACATCAATGGATGAACCAAATGTCGACCGTGTGGATGGTTCTGAAATTGAAGAAGTTGAAAATGACGCACTCAACGATACAAAATCTGAGAGTGAGGCAACTTCTACTGAGCGAGATGTAATATCTGAGGAAACTACTGATGCCGCACTTAATCCGGAAACACAGCAAGAAGAGGATATAAGCGATATTCAGGAGGCTGAAGCGGCATCTCAATCTCAAGAGACAGAAACAGAAGCTGAAGCCGGCGCAGTAGACGACGCAGCTGAGGATTATGTTCAGCAACAACAGCAAGTTCAAGCCCAAGCGATTGCTGCAGTAGAAGAGCAGGGTTCACAAGTGATTGCTGAGTTAGAGCGTGAGTTTGAAGTGCTTGCTGCTCGCCAGCAGCACGAAATCCGACGCCTGCAGCAAGAATTGTCCAGTATGCAGCAGCATTTACAAGATACTAATGCCAGCGCTGACGGTCTTTTGTTAAATGATGTTTCTCGATTGTTGCAGTCAGCAGAAAATGAGCTGCGATTCAATGGCAACGTAGCAAATGCCGTATCTATTCTTACGGTTGCACAGCGTATCGCTGCTGAGTCTAAAAATACTATGCTGGATGGTTTAGTCGGAGCGATTGGTGCCGATATCGTGACGTTGAGATCGAGTGAATCTGCGACAGTTGAGGACATGTTTAGACAGGTACAACAATTGTCAAGGTTAATTGATTTGGCGCCTTTAAATACCCCGGATTATTCCTCTCATAGCCACCTTATGATGCCAACTAAGTCGACGGCAGAAAGTTCTGAATTTGCAGAGGCCGCACCTCCAGAGTCTAAAGAGGTTACGACAAATGCAGATGCTAGATGGTACGAGCGCACCTGGTCACAGACGAAGTCTCTGGCCAGCACAGCATATAGCGCCATTGCCAGCGATTTGGGTGAATTAGTCCGAGTCGAGAAGCTTTCTGAGCCGGATTCCGGTCTGCTATCTGCGGAACAAGCAGGTATTATGCGCAATAACCTTAAAATGCAGCTAGGTTTTGCTCAGCAGGCGTTAATGAGTCGACAGCAAGGTATTTGGCAGACATCATTGGCATCTGTAGCAGAGTCTTTGCAGCAGTATTTCCGTCAAGATTCAAGCGAAGCTATGCAAGCTCAATCAATGTTAGCTGATTTAGTAAAAGCATCGGTGCAGCCCACTATGCCAGATATTTCTCATAGTCGTAGAGCGCTATCAGAAACTTATGAGCAGCTTCGTGTTCAACGTTCTTTCCAGGAGTAATTTATGAAAGCTGTGATTAAATTACTACTGTTAATAGTGCTCGCTGTTGCCGTTGGCGTCGCTTTGCAAGATACCACGGGTTATATCAGTCTCGTCATCAATGATGAGCGCCGTACGGTTAGTCTCGTCGTGGGTGTGCTGTTTCTCGTACTTCTGTTCTTTATAGCCTATCTTTTGGTGCGCATCGTTTCTCGTCTTTTAAATGCCCCCAAAAATATTGAAACCTGGCGTGAAAAGCGTCGTACTAAGCGTGATTTAGATCTCCTAGAGCGAGGCTGGATGGGTTGGTTGGAAGGGCGTGTCGATATCGCTGAAAAGGACTTTAATAAGTTGCATAGTAAAACACGCAGTGAACAGCGCCAAGTACTTGCCAGTTTGGCAGCAGCTAAAGCGGCACATCAGATAAATGACGATCTGAAACGTGATGAAATGCTTCAATTAAGTCATGATACCGCAATGAGTTATCCTGAATTATTCGACGCGGTTAATACGGTCAAGGCGGAGATTTTATTAGATCAGAGTAAGAGTGACGAAGCGATTTTAATTTTAGAAAAGCTTAATGAAACGCATCCTAATCAAATTCATATTCGTAAATTGCTTTTACGTGCATACAAACAAGCAGGCCGTCTGCGTGAGGTGATAAAAGAAGCACGTTACCTTGAAAAGAAAAAGAAAATTGATCCGAGTTATGCTAAAGCTTTAATAGAAAATTCTGCGACGACGATAATTTCTTCTCCATCAGAGTTGTTATGGGAGTCTGTTTATGAGCAGTTGACTTCTGAAGAGCAAAGTAAATCTGCTATCGCGATTGCCGCAGCGCGTCGTTATGCCGATCGAAATGATTATAAGCAAGTGATGAAGGTGTTAGAAAAATCGTATGAGGCTGAGTATGACGAGCAGATTCTTCAAGAGTACGTCAGTTTAGATGTCAAAGAGCAGCAGCCTCAACGCCTTGCAAAGATTCAAAAGTGGTTAGAAAACGATTCTCAGAACCCGGATTTGTTGCGTGCAGCGGGTCATTTATGCCTTTTAGAGCAGCTTTGGGGCCAAGCGGAGCGCTACCTAATTAAAAGTGTAACGATAGAGGATGACCCTAGAACCCATGCTCTGTTAGGTACCTTGTACGATCGATTGTCTAAACCTGAAGAAGCTCTAAAGCATTGGCGTCATGGCTCATCAGCTGTTGTTATGTTGCCCGGTGCTTCGGCCTTGCCATCGGCCGATACCAAAAATGATCCCTTAGGGCCGCCTGATATGAAAAGTTTAGATGGTCCCGATGACCATTTTATTTCATCAAGAGCTAAGTTACAGACAATTGATAAAAACGAATTCTCAGAAGATAAGAATTAGCGTTTGTTTAGCTTCATTTCAAGATAGTATTAATATAAATTTAGAACGATATTTCAAAAGGTGAATTATGAGTTTAGTAAACGTTCCTGCCGGTAGTAACTTACCAGAAGAGTTTAATGTCGTGATCGAGATTCCAATGAATTCTGATCCGATTAAATATGAAGTTTGTGGTGATACCGGTGCGGTAGTTGTCGATCGTATTATGCTGGCAGCGATGCATTACCCGTTGAATTACGGCTATATTCCACAAACATTGTCGCTCGACGGTGATCCGGTTGATGTGTTAGTAAAGACACCATTCCCTATTCAGGCAGGTTCGGTGATCAGGTGTCGAACCATTGGCGTATTAGAGATGGAAGACGAAGCAGGTGTCGATGCTAAATTAATTGCTGTGCCGGTGGATAAAATTTATCCGCTCTATTCATCAATTAAATCAATTGATGATTTACCTGAACTAGAGCGTGCGCAGATTAAGCACTTCTTTGAGCATTATAAGGATCTGGAAGCAGGAAAATGGGTCAAGGTGACTGGTTGGAATTCTGCTGAGGTTGCTAAAAAAGAAATTAGTGCTAGCGCAGAGCGTTTTGAATCTAAATAAATACGGATAAGTATATAAACTAGTCGTATAGATGGGCTGCATCGTTTTATCGGTGCAGCTTTTTTTATGTTGAATCGTTGCTTATATGGCTTTTTTGACGAATTTAATAAGATTGAGATATTTAATATGTAAATTAGTTTTTCATCAGTAGAAAGTTTATTGGCTACCGACTCGCTTGCTAAATAATATTCAGTATTTTTTTACTATGTTTATTATTCAAATAAGCGATGATATACAGCTCCTTACGCGAGGTTCTTATTGGCTGGTTAAACGTAGTCAACGAGCTTGTTTGACTATCGTACACTTTTTGCATGATGTATTTGTTGTAATAATATGTCGCATCTTTCTGTTATTGGTAATGGTCTTAGGTGTGGTTGACGGTTAAACTTTGTGGACTTTCTTTTATTTGGTGTTATTAATATTTAATTTTTAGGAATTTAGTTATGAAGTTAAAATTATCAATTGCTATTCTATTTGCGTCTGTGGCTCTGGTTGCTTGCGGTGACAAAGAATCAACTACTGAACCGACCGTTTCGTCCAACCAGCCAGAGGTAACAGCACCGGTTGAAGGCAATTCTAATATTCCACAAGCGTGTATTGATTACTTTGATACGGTGGAACGTTTTATCGCTCAGTATCCTGATGTTGGCGCTTCATACCAAGCAGCTATTGATCAGACCAAATCACAAATTGAAAGTGCCGCTGATGCTGACAAAGCGACTTTTGAATCAACTTGCCAAAAAGCATTAGAAACGTTTGAATCACAAACAGCAAATATGCCTCAGTAAATTTTTGGCATAAATTTTAACCACGTATTAACAGAGGTGGCGTTATGAAATTAAAAGTATTAATAGCTACATTATTCGCTTCATTTGCCTTAGTGGCATGCGGAGAGGGTGATAGTAATAGTAGTAACGTTCAGAGTTCTAATTCTATTGATGGTCCAGCGACAACAGGGGTAGCAGGTACAACAACACCGACCCAATCATTGGCCGAGGAAGCTGAAGCAGCGAAGACTGTATCAGCTGATGATTCCAAGGCTGACGAGTCTACGGAAGTAGTTGAGAAAGAGGAAGAAGAGATTCCGGGCGCTGTGGAGCAATCTGCAGCGGCTGATGATGATAATCCGTTATCAACTATTCCTCGTGAGGATCTGCCACAAGAGTGTTTGGATTATTTCCAAGCGTTAGAAGATCGCTTAGCAAAGTTCCCTGAAGCCAAAGATGCCGCTCAGTCAGCAGCAGAAGAGATACGACAGGCCTTTGAAACGATGGGTGGTGATCTTGAGCAGTTTGCCCAGACTTGTAAAGACAGATATGAGGATTTTCAAGAGGCAAATGCGAAGTTAGATGAGTAATTGTTAAGGGAGTAAGTCCCTTAGTTTTACTTTCCAATAAAAAAGCTGTTAATTATGAAATGGCCTCTAAAAGTTGGACACAAGCATCCAACCTTTAGGGGTCAGTACAATTAAAGCAGCTTTTTATTGGAGAGCATTAAATAATTAAGATAATTTTGCCATTTGCTCTTTAACTTGAAGCAATTGTTCACCAAACTTAGCGACCCGTTCCTTCTCTTGTTCAACAACGGCAGCAGGGGCTTTTTCAACAAAGTTTTTATTGTTGAGCTTCCCTTGAGCTTTGTTTATCTCATTTTGAAGGCGTTCTACTTCTTTAGTTAAACGGGCTAATTCAGCTTCTTTATCGATTTCTACTTTAAGCATTAATTGACTTTGCCCTAAGCTTTGTACCGGGAAGCCTAGATCAGGCAGTTCGTCTACGATTTGAACTTCACTTAGTTTTGCCAATGCTTTCAAATAGGGTACGTAGCTAGTTAGCTTCTCTTTATCACCGACAGCTAATAGAGGTACGCGTTCTGCAGGAGATAATTTCATCTCGCCGCGGAGGACACGAATTGCTTCTACGTGAGCTTTCAAATCTTCTGCTTTAGCTATTGCGTCTGCGTCGATCAAGCTATCATCAGCTTGAGGGTACGGCCTGATGCTGATTGATGTTTTTTGTGATTTAGTCATGACTCCGGCGGCTAAAGCTACTTTTTGCCATAACTCTTCAGTGATAAACGGAATAATAGGATGCGCAATGCGTAATAACGATTCCAGCACATTGATTAAGGTGCGTCTAGTGCCGCGTTGCTGCGCTTCGCTTCCTCCTTGCAACTGAACCTTGGCGATTTCCAAGTACCAATCGCAATAGATATCCCATATAAAATGGTAAATAGCATTTGCTAATATGTCAAAACGATAATCAGCAAAAGCCTTGGCGACAGTTTTCTTGAACTTATGAAGTTCGCTGATAATCCAACGGTCAGCAAAACTTAATTCAGAGCCGGCGCGTTCTAGGTCATGACCTTCAACATTCATCAAAACAAATCGCGTCGCGTTCCATAGCTTATTACAAAAGTTACGATATCCACCACAACGATTTAAGTCGAAGTTCATATTGCGACCTGGTGTTGCGTAAGCGGCCATGGTAAAGCGAAGCGCGTCAGAGCCATAGGCCTCAATGCCCTCAGGAAAGTTTTTGCGTGTGCTCTTTTCAATCTGAGAAGCTTGCTCAGGGTTCATGAGGCCATAGGTGCGTTTGCTAATGAGTGTTTCTAAATCCACTCCATCAATAATATCAACCGGGTCTAAGGTATTGCCCTTAGATTTAGACATTTTTTGACCCTGTGCATCTAGAATCAAACCATGGATATAAACTTCCTTGAAAGGAACCTGACCGGTCATGTGCTTACTCAACATGATCATGCGAGCAACCCAGAAGAAAATAATATCAAAACCGGTGACTAACACATTAGATGGCATATAGCGACTGTAATCTGCTGTCTTTTCAGGCCAACCCATTGTGGTGAAAGGCACGAGGCCTGATGAGAACCAAGTGTCTAAGACATCTTCATCACGTCTTAGTGGACCCTCTACGCCTGCTTTTTTAGCTTGTTTATTAGCTTCTTGTTCTGTACGCGCTACAAAAACTTGACCATCTTCACTGTACCATGCAGGTATTTGATGTCCCCACCAAAGTTGGCGAGAGATACACCAGTCTTGGATGTTATTTAGCCATTGATTGTAGGTGTTGACCCAGTTTTCAGGATGGAATTTGATCTCTCCGCTACTGACTGCTTCCAATGCAACCTCGGTGATGCTTTTACCGGGGTTAAAGGTGCCTTCTGGTGCTGGTTTAGACATGGCGACAAACCACTGATCGGTCAGCATGGGTTCTAACACAGCCTTCGTGCGATCGCCGCGAGGCACCATCAGTTTATGTGGTTTAATTTCTGCTAATAGGTCCAAATCCGCAAGCGTATCCAGGATTTTTTTTCTGGCAACAAAACGGTCCAAGCCTTGATATTCGACAGGCGCATTTTCGTTGATTTTGGCATCGAGCGTAAGAATGTTAATTAGCTCTAAATTATGTCGTTGACCTACAGCGTAGTCATTAAAATCGTGCGCCGGTGTTACTTTGACTACACCAGTACCAAACTCTTTATCCACATACTCATCAGCGATGATAGGTATGATGCGTTGGGCGATTGGTAAAATGACTTTTTTGCCAATTAGATGCTGATAGCGCTCATCCTCAGGGTGCACCATCAGCGCTACGTCGCCAAGCATGGTTTCCGGGCGAGTGGTGGCGACAGTGAGGTGGGTAAGTTCAGCAGTCGGTTCCACTAGCGGGTAGCGAATATGCCAAAGCAGGCCATTTTCCTCAACATTTTCTACTTCGAGATCAGAGACGGCTGTGCCTAATATGGGGTCCCAGTTAACAAGACGTTTGCCGCGGTAAATTAACCCCTGTTCGTATAGGCGGACAAAGGTCTCGATCACCCCTTTGGACATACGATCGTCCATTGTAAAATACTCACGACTCCAGTCAGCAGATGAGCCTAAACGACGGAATTGAGACATCATGGTGTTGCCGGACTTTTCTTTCCAGTCCCAAACACATTCGACAAATTTCTTGCGACCTAAGTCATGCCGGGAAATCTTTTGGGCGTCTAGCTGGCGCTCTACGACGATTTGGGTTGCAATGCCTGCGTGATCAGTGCCCGGAACAAATACCGTATCAGAGCCAAGCATACGATGATATCGGATTAAACTATCCATGATTGCTTGGTTAAACGCATGGCCCATATGTAAGGTGCCGGTGACGTTGGGTGGCGGGAATTGGATAGTGTATGGTTTGCCGCTCAAAGGTGAGCTAGTTTGGGTAAATTGACCCGCTTTGAAAATACCTAATTCATTCCATTTATCGTACCAAGTAGATTCGATATTTTTAGGTTCAAAGCTTTTAGCAAGTTCTTCACTAAGAGGGGTTTGATTCATTTGATTACCGTTGTTAAATACTAGATTAATTCAAGATTTATAAGAGTATTGGTTTTTCTTATTTAATGCCTTATTTTAAGGTGTAAGAGCAACTGTTTGCATGTTAAAATGCAGGTTTGTGTAAAACAGCTGAAATTCTCTTATGATTTCTTATGAGTAGGCACCTTAGCTTCTTGTGCTAGAAGAGCATAAGGGGCGTATAAGAAAGCTCTCATAGGTGGGCTATAGAAAGCTTATTAGGCGCTGTTTTAGACATCGTTTTAAATTAATTTAAATTTTTCTTGGAGCATAATATGGCCGT
The DNA here is from genome assembly GCF_000373745.1 of Oligella ureolytica DSM 18253. Taxonomy (GTDB): domain Bacteria; phylum Pseudomonadota; class Gammaproteobacteria; order Burkholderiales; family Burkholderiaceae_B; genus Oligella; species Oligella ureolytica. The sequence continues at coordinate 45,251 of NZ_KB892302.1, forward strand.
TGAGCGCACGTTATCGATTATTAAACCTGATGCAGTTGCTAAAAACGTTATCGGTGAGATCATTTCTCGCTTTGAAAAAGCGGATCTTAAAGTTGTAGAAGCAAAAATGGTACAACTTTCTCGCGAAGATGCTGAGGGTTTCTACGCAGTGCACAAAGAGCGCCCTTTCTTTAATGACTTAGTTGAATTCATGATTTCTGGTCCTGTTTTTGTTCAGGTGCTAGAAGGTGAAAATGCTATCGCTAAAAACCGCGAGCTTATGGGTGCTACAAATCCTAAAGAAGCTGCTCCTGGTACTATCCGTGCTGATTTCGCTGAGAGTATTGATGCAAACGCTGTTCATGGTTCTGATGCGCCTGAGACTGCTGCTGTTGAAATTGCATACTTTTTCGGCAAGTAATTTTTATTTTTTACATGACTGATAAGCAAAATTTATTAGGAATGGACTTAGAAACCCTGACCTCTGAGTTACAAGAGGCAGGGCATAAGCCTTTCCGTGCAAAGCAGTTACTACGCTGGGTTCACCAGCGTAGTGAGGCTGACTTTTCTAATATGACGGATCTGGCCAAGGGCTTCCGTGCCCAGCTGGAGGACCGCTATTGTATACACTCACTTAGCCCGATACTAGATAAGACGTCTAACGACGGCACTCGTAAGTGGCTTTTTGATGTTGGTAACAACAACGCGATCGAAACAGTTTTTATTCCCGAAGATGATCGTGGTACGTTGTGCATATCGAGTCAGGCCGGTTGTACCGTAGCTTGTCCTTTTTGTTCAACCGGTTATCAGGGCTTTAATCGTAACCTGAGTACGGCGGAGATCATTGGTCAGTTATGGTATGCGCGTTCAGAATTGCAAAAAAATCAATCTGTGGCTCGTATTGACGGCCAGATGCCGGTTGAGCCGGAGCGAGTGGTATCCAACGTTGTCATGATGGGGATGGGCGAACCTCTTTTAAACTATAAGGAGTTATTGCCGGCTCTACGACTGATGCTTGATGATCACGCCTATGGGCTTTCTCGTCGTCGAGTAACGGTGTCCACGTCGGGTGTTGTGCCTATGATGGATCGTTTGGCAGAGGATTGCCCAGTTGCTTTGGCAGTGTCTTTGCATGCGCCCAATGATGAATTGCGCGATAGATTGGTTCCATTAAACAAAAAGTATCCTTTACGTGAGTTACTTGCAGCCTGTAATCGTTATTTAGAGCATGCGCCGCGTGATTTTGTTACTTTTGAATATATTATGCTTGATGGCGTCAATGACAGTGACCAGCATGCAGATGAGTTAATTGAAATAGCCAAGCAAGTTCGTTGTAAATTAAATTTAATCCCTTTTAATCCCTTCCCACAATCAGGGTTAAAGCGTTCCTCCAATAACCGTGTTCGGGCTTTTTCCGAGCGTTTGCAAAATGCCGGGATCGTTACCACTACTCGCAAAACGCGTGGTGACGATATTGATGCTGCCTGCGGTCAATTGGCGGGTGATGTCAAAGACCGTACCAAGATTACGCAAAAAAGACGTGATGACGAGGTAATTCCTGTGGCTGATGGGGTGATTCCTATTTACGAGGTGCGCCAGTGAGCTCTCAACAAGAAATGCCGGATTTAACAAGGGAGTCTGCTCCTCAACCTGAGTTGGCAGATTCCCTTAGCGGATTGCTACATGCAACGCGCATTCGTAAGAATTTAACAATTGACGATGTTGCCAACACAACAAAATATAGTAAATGGCAATTGCTAGCTTTAGAAGATAAAAATTGGGCTGCATTACCCGAAGGCTTCATTTTGCGATCGATTGTACGTAAGTACGCGGAAGCATTGTCAATTGATCCGGACGTTGCGTTAGAGCTACTGTCGCGTGAGACAGGAAATAAACCTAAAAATTCAGATTCTAAAAACTTAGTAAGCAGTCTGGACTACAAGATGTCGCCAACTAGTACCGACAAAGCCAAGACAAGAGGCTTTTCCATATCAACAATTATTTGGTTACTGCTGTTGGTCGCGATTATCGTTCTAGGTATCGCGCTTTGGCAAGAAGCGATTACCCTTGAAGATCTTAATTTAGGTTTTGTTAGAGACTGGTTTGATGCTGTATGAACAAGGAAATGAAGGCAAATTTTGAAGTAAGAGATACTCCTTATCCGATTGGCCCACTGAAGCGCCGTCATACCCATCAGGTTGATGTCCGTTGGCAAGAGCATGTGGTGTCGGTAGGGGCCTCTCATCCTGTGGTGGTGCAGTCGATGACAAACACCGATACTGCCGACCCGATTGCTACAGCCATTCAGGTTAAGGAGCTTGCTCAAGCCGGCTCGGAAATGGTGCGGATCACTGTAAATAGCCCGGAAGCAGCGAAAGAAGTACCTAGGATTCGTGAGCAGCTTGATAGAATGGGTGTTTATGTGCCTTTAGTGGGTGATTTTCACTTTAATGGTCATAAGCTATTAACTGATTATCCTGATTGTGCCCAAGCACTATCCAAATATCGCATTAATCCCGGCAATATGGGTGGCGGCAAGCGCAGAGACGATAACTTCGCCAAAATGATCGAGGTGGCTATCAAAAACGATAAGCCGGTGCGTATCGGGGTTAACTGGGGTAGCTTAGATCAAGACCTCATGGCCAAGATGATGGATGAAAATAATCAACGTGTCACACCTTGGGAAGCTCAGGCGGTGATGCGCGAAGCATTGGTGGTTTCTGCGATTACTAATGCCATGAGAGCAGAAGAGTTGGGGTTGTCTGCTAATAAGATAATTCTTTCTTGCAAAGTAAGTCATGTGCAAGATCTTATTTCGGTATATCGCAACCTGGCATCACGCTGCTATTATGCTCTGCATTTAGGTCTAACTGAGGCCGGTATGGGTTCTAAGGGTATTGTTGCCTCTACGGCCGCTTTAGGTGTTTTAATGCAAGAGGGGATTGGCGATACGATTCGCATTTCTCTTACTCCCGAGCCGGGTGGTAATCGTGCAAATGAGGTCATTGTCGCGCAAGAGATGTTGCAATCAATGGGTTTAAGGGCTTTTACGCCGATGGTCGTAGCCTGTCCCGGTTGTGGTCGTACCAGCAGCACGTTTTTCCAAGAGCTGGCTGATAAAATTCAACATTATTTACGTGATAGTATGCCGGAATGGAAGGATCGTTATCCAGGAGTGGAGACGATGAATGTTGCTGTGATGGGTTGTGTGGTTAATGGCCCGGGTGAAAGTAAGCATGCTGATATCGGTATTAGCTTGCCCGGTACGGGTGAAGTTCCTTCAGCACCGGTTTTTATTGATGGTGAGCGTCAAATGACTCTCAAAGGTGAGACGATCGCCGAAGAATTCCAAAAAATTGTTGAACAGTATGTTGATCGACGTTATGGTCAAAAACTCTAATTAAAAATAGTTTAAATAATAAGTCTTATGTCTAAAACGTTTAATAAAGTGAATGCTATTCGAGGCATGAATGATATTTTGCCTAATGAAAGTTATAAGTGGGAGCAGTTAGAAGCGACAATTAAATCACTACTTTCGCAATATGGCTATCAAAATATCCGTACGCCCATTCTTGAGCAAACGCGTTTGTTTGCGCGAGGTATCGGGGAAGTGACCGATATCGTCGAAAAGGAAATGTATACCTTCACCATGAACAAAGACGCTGATAAAGTAGATCCTGAGGATATGCTGACAATGCGCCCTGAGTTCACGGCAGGTGTCGTGCGCGCAGCGATTCAGCACAATCTATTATACGAGCGACCGGTTCGTGCTTATGCGATGGGTCAGGTTTTTAGACATGAGCGACCACAAAAAGGGCGTTATAGACAGTTCCATCAGTTGTCTGTCGAAGCGATGGGCTTTGATGGTCCCGATATGGATGTGGAAATTATTCTGTTATTGGCGCGTTTATGGCGCGCGCTGGGTTTGAATAATATTCGTCTTGAGCTAAATTGCTTAGGGCAGAGTGATGAGCGAGCCGAGCATCGTGAGGCATTAATTGCCTACTTGGAACAGCATATCGATAGTTTAGATGAGGACGCCAAGCGCCGTATGTATAGCAATCCTTTGCGTGTTCTAGATACTAAGAATCCGGACATGCAGGAGATGGCGGATAATGCCCCCAAGTTATTTGATTATTTAGGTGAAGCCTCAAAAGCGCACTTTGATGCGGTTTGTGAGCGTTTGGAGCAGGCAGGTATAGGCTACATTATCAATCCTCGTTTAGTCAGAGGCTTAGACTATTACAACCTGACTGTGTTTGAGTGGGTGACTGATGATTTAGGCGCACAAGGTACGGTATGTGGTGGTGGTCGCTACGATGGCTTGTTTGAGCTTTTAGGTGGTAAGCCGACACCATGCGTAGGTTTTGGTTTGGGTTTAGAACGTTTGCTTGAGCTCGCTGATGCGCAAGGCGCGTTTACTCCGTTACAAGAAACTGACGTTTATTTTGTTCACCAAGGTGAGGAAGCATCAAAAAAAGCGGCTTTACTTGCGGAGCAATGTAGAGATGCCGGATGGAAAGTAATGGTACATGCCGGTTCGGCAGGTTTTAAATCGCAGTTCAAGCGTGCCGATCTGAGTGGTGCCCGTTGGGCTATCGTGATTGGTGAGAAAGAGGTGGAGCAGGGTATCGTGGCGGTTAAACCGTTGCGTGAGTCGGAAAATGGTAGTATTGAAAATCAGTTTGAGGCGGCTCAAGCGGATTTGATTCAAATTTTAGCAGAAAGGAAGTAGCAAAGCATGGCTTTTGACTTAGAAGAACAGGAAAAAATTGACCGACTCAAAGCGTGGTGGGAGCAGTGGGGCAATATAATTAGTGGCTTGATTCTAGCTGTATTACTGGCTATTTTGGGATGGTACGGTTGGAACTGGTATCAAGCCAATCAAACTCGCAATGCCTTAGGGTATTTTGAAATTGTAGAAAACAATCATAGAGCGACTGAAGACGATGCGTTATATCGTTTACAAGAAGCTAATCAGATTTTACAAGATAAGTATCAGGGTAATATTTATGCCGGTAGAGGGGCTTTACTTTCAGCTCGTGCGTATCTTGAAAGACAGGATTACGCCCAGGCAGAAGCAGAGCTGCAACGTATTTTATATAACAGTAAGCGCTATCCGGAGTTGGTTGGCGTGGCAACATTACAGTTAGCAACCGTCTATATTGATCAAGCAAAGTTTGAGCCTGCAATGGCTTTATTAAATCAAGAGATGACAGGCTATGAGGCACTTTTTGCAGATAAGCGTGGCGATGTTTATTATGCACAGGGTGATGTTTCTAATGCTACTTCTCAGTGGTCACAAGCCGCCGAAGCATCAAATGCAAGTGGTGAGTTTGTACAAACGATGCAGTTCAAACTAAGTCTGTTAGGAGAGGTAAATGAGTGAGCCTATGGTTAAATTTAAATCAACTCGTTTGGTTGTGATGGCTGCCATTGCTGCAGTTAGTCTAACTGCTTGCGGCAGTCTTTTTACTCCTGATAGTCGTTTTGACCCGGTGAAGTTAACGTCTTATGAGCAAACGGCGACAGGAAGTATCGTATGGTCACAGTCTATAGGCTCTTCAGGCGATTATGGTTTTGCTCCTGTGATAGTTGGTGATGACGTTTTTGCAGCAACCCCCAATGGTAACGTTGCGCGCTTAGGCCTTGCCAATGGAGCGATACGCTGGAACGTTAACATCAGTAGCGATTTGGCAGCAGGTGTAGGCACAGATGGGCAGATCATTATAGTCACTACGCGCGATGGACGTGCCATCGCATTAGATGCAGCTAACGGTCAAACCCTATGGGAAACGCGCACCTCAACTGTTAGCTCTACGCCGCCAGTCGTTGGTGCAAATATAGTTGTTATTCGTAATGATGATTACCGTGTTCAAGGTTTTGATCGACAAAGCGGTGAGTTGCAATGGTCTTATATGCGTGCCAGTGTGCCTTTAGCACTAAAGACTGATACACGCATGGTCATTAGCGAGGGTTTTGTTATTGTGCCGTTGCCGGTTGGAAGGTTAGTCGCTCTCAATTTGGATAATGGTCGTCCCCTTTGGGATGTCAAAATTGGTTATGCCAAAGGTGCGACTGATTTAGACTCAGTGATTGATGTAGTCGGTCTACCGGTTCGTTTAGACGATGGCAGTGTGTGTGCTAATAGCTATCAAGGAGCCATTCTATGCTATTACGGCGGTAGTATAAATTCCGAACCACAATTAAAATGGGCTAAAAGCTTTTCAAGCTCAGTTGGTTTAGGGGCCTCGGCCAACCGTCTTTATGCATCAGGGATGCATGGAGAGGTCACTGCTTTTGATAGCGAGAGTGGTGATGTTTTATGGCAGGACAATGTACTTAGAAATCGCGGTTTGAGTAATCCTGTGTATTTTAATAATAAAATTTATGTAGGCGATTACGAGGGCTATGTTCATTTTTATGAACCAACCACTGGACAGCTGCAGGGTCGTATGTCAGTAGGCGATAGTCGCGCAATTAGATCACCACTGATGGCAACTCCTTATGGTGTGTTAGTACAGACTGGTGGTGGTCGTTTAGTTATGTTAGGTGCTCAGTGAGTTCAAATTTTAAGCCCGTAGTGGCTATCGTAGGCCGTCCTAATGTTGGCAAGTCTACTTTGTTTAACCGTTTAACGCGCTCGCGTGATGCCATTGTGGCTGACTACTCTGGTCTGACCAGAGATCGTCACTATGGTGAGGGTCGTGTTGGTGATTCACCTTATTTGGTGGTGGATACGGGTGGTTTTGAGCCCGAAACAAAAAGCGGCATTTTAGTTGAGATGGCAAAGCAGACCGAACAAGCGATAGTCGAGTCTGATGTCGTTATTTTCCTAGTTGATGCAAGAGCCGGTATCAATAGTCATGATCATGACATTGCGGTAAAGATACGTCGTATCGGTCGTCCAGTGCTGCTGGCCGTTAACAAGGCAGAAGGTATGCAACCGGGTCAAGCCGCAGCGGAGTTCTATGAGCTTGGTTTAGGTGAGCCTTACCAAGTTTCATCGGCACATGGTGATGGCGTGAGAGGGTTAATTGATCTGGCGCTGGAAAAGGCTCACGAAAGCTATGAGGCACATGCTGAACTCATAGAGGTATTTGACGACGAAGATGAGCTCAGCGTTCCCTTTGCGGAGCAAGACGAGCTGAGTGAAGAGGCTATCCTTGCTCTTGAAGCTGAGGCGGATGCCCTCGAAAGTGCTGATTTTAATGAGTCGGAAGCTCAGGCTGAAGATGATGCTGACTTGATCGAGCATCGCATTAAGTTGGCCATCGTAGGCCGTCCTAATGTCGGTAAATCCACCCTGATTAATGCTTTATTGGGTGAGGAGCGTGTGATCGCTTTTGACTTGCCAGGTACGACACGCGATGCGATTGAAATTGAATTTGACCATGGCGAGCGTAAATATACGCTCATAGATACTGCCGGTCTTCGCAAGCGTGGTCGCGTATTTGAAACGATTGAAAAGTTTTCAGTCATCAAAACATTGCAAGCAATTGAAGCGTCTAATGTGGCAGTCCTTGTCTTAGATGCGCAGAGCGAGATATCTGAGCAAGATGCACATATTGCGGGCTTTGTCCTCGAGAGCGGTCGCTCTCTGGTCGTCGCTATCAATAAGTGGGATGGGCTTGATGATTACAACAAAGAGTGGATTGAGCGCGAGTTCAATCGTAAGTTACGCTTTTTGAATTTTGCCAAAATGCATAAAATATCTGCGCTAAAAGGGCGCGGTATTGGTGCTTTGCTAAAATCAGTGAATCAAGCGCATGATGCAGCCTTCCGCAAGCTTTCGACGCCTAGACTAACTCGCGTATTGCGTGAGGCGGTGGATCAACAAGCGCCACCTCGCAAGGGGATGTTCCGTCCAAAATTACGCTATGCACACCAAGGGGGACAAAACCCTCCGTTAGTGATAATTCATGGTAATCAGCTTGAGGCAGTGCCGGATTCTTATCGACGCTATTTAGAAACCCGTTTCCGTCAAGCGTTTAAATTAGATGGTACGCCACTAAGGATTCAATTCAAGTCCACGCGTAACCCTTATGTCTAGTTGTTTGTTTGTCTACCCATAGTTTGAGTATAAAAATGAATAAGTTTTGGAGTCCTTTTGTTGATTCATTAGAGCCTTATGTGCCTGGTGAGCAACCTCGTGAAGGCGAATTTATTAAGTTAAACAGCAATGAATCGCCGTTTTCAGCTGCACCCGCCGTCATTGAGGCGATTAAGGCTGCTGCTGATGGTGCGCTACAGCTATACCCGGAAGCGGAGTCAAGTGAGTTACGTGGTGTCGTTGCTGATTATTATGGCATCAAACCCGAGCAAGTCTTTGTGGGTAATGGATCCGATGAAGCCTTAGGGCATGCTTTTAATGCGCTATTTAAGCATGACAGTAAAAAGCTTGTGTATCCTGATCTGTCATATAGCTTTTACCCGGTTTATGCTGGTCTTTATGGGATAGAGGTAGAGACGATTCCTGTAACTGAGGACTTTAGAATCAACATAGATGACTATTGTGCCCTGGATTCAACTGAAATTTCTAGCATAATTTTTCCTAATCCAAATGCGCCGACAAGTGTTGCGTTAACATTAGATGAAATTGAGCGTTTATTAAAAGCACAGCCTGATATTTTAGTTGCAATCGATGAGGCCTATGTGGATTTTGGCGCTGATACAGCCATTAAGCTTATCCAAGATTATCCAAATCTACTTGTTTTCCAAACCTTGTCTAAGTCGCGCTCTTTAGCCGGTTTAAGGGTGGGTTTCGCCTTTGGACAGGCTGAATTAATACAAGCGTTGGTGTGTGTTAAAAATAGCTTTAACTCTTATCCAATTGACCGTTTGGCGCAGGCAGGAGCTATTGCTGCATTTAAAGCAGAGGATTATTTCCAAGAAACTCGTCAAAAGATAATTCAATCACGTGAGAAACTCACGAATGATTTAACTGCACTTGGCTTTGAGGTTTTGCCTTCAGCAGCAAACTTTGTTTTTGCTACGCATCCTGAGCATCAAGCAGAAGATATTGCACTTGCATTGCGACAAAGAAAAATTTTAGTACGACACTTTAAAATTGCGCGATGCACCCCATATCTTAGAATAACAATCGGTTTGGAAGAAGAGTGCGAGGCGCTGGTCAAGGCTTTAAAAGATTATTTAAGCGCATAGAGCAGTGACTAATCTTTTAAAAAAATGTTAAAGTAATATCTTCCTGTATAAAATTACAATTTTAATCATATAAAAACTAATGGAGTCTCAATAATGAGCAATAAAGGACAATCATTACAAGATCCTTTCCTAAATACTTTACGTAAAGAACATATCCCTGTGTCTATTTATTTAGTAAATGGTATCAAGTTACAAGGACAAGTCGAGTCGTTCGACCAATATGTCGTATTGTTAAAAAATACCGTGACTCAGATGGTTTATAAGCATGCGATCTCGACAGTTGTGCCGGCTCGTGCTGTTAATTTGCAGGGCGATGCAGCTGATGAGTCAGAAGCTTAATCTCAGATTTTGCTGACACAAAAACCTTTTGCTTAGCTCTATAGCTCCGAGTAAAAGGTTGATAAGGCCCGCTCCACTAGCGGGTTTTTATTTGTACAAACAGAGCTGTTAGCTATTTGTAAGCTAATAACATAAAAGTTTCCAGGGTAAGTAGCAAGCCTAGTATGCAAGCATTTATAGTAGACGTTAATCTTTATGGTGATCTCGATTTTAAAGAGCATCATGAGGAATTTATTATGTTAGCCAAAGGTGCTGGAGCCAAAATCGTAGGTACCTTAGTAGCTAATCGTGATAGGCCGGATCCTGCGTTATTCTTGGGTAAAGGCAAGGTTGAAGAGGCGGTTGCGCTAGCACAGACAGCAGGGGCTGAAATCATTCTGTTTGGGCAGTCTTTGTCGCCGGCACAGCAGCGAAACTTAGAGCGAGAATTTAAGTGTAGGATTGTCGACCGTGTAGGCTTGATTTTAGATATTTTTGCCCTAAGGGCCAAGAGTCACGAGGGTAAGATTCAAGTTGAGCTGGCGCAGTTGCAATATATGCGTTCCAGGTTAACGGGCATGTGGACTAATTTGTCACAGCAACAAGGTGGTGTTATCGGTACTAGAGGTCCGGGTGAGACTCAGCTTGAGCTTGATCGGCGAGTAATTGGCGGTCGCATTAAAATCCTCACCGATCGATTACAAAAAGTACGTAAGCAACGAGATACACAGCGTAGACAGAGACTAAGAAGCGGTGCTTTTGTTGTTTCCTTAGTAGGTTATACCAACACCGGTAAATCGACTTTATTTAATGCCCTAACACGGGCTGATGCCTATGCAGCCGACCAGCTTTTTGCAACCCTAGACACCACGACTCGTCGCTTGTGGATTGAGGGTGCAGGGCAGATTACTATTTCCGATACAGTAGGCTTTATTCGTGAGTTGCCGCCAACATTAATTGAGGCATTCAAAGCAACTCTCGAAGAAACACTTTATGCGGATTTGTTGCTACATGTGATTGATAGCAGTAATCCACAAAAAGATGAACAGATTTATGAAGTAAATAAAGTCTTGCAAGACATTGGTGCACAACACATACCAACCATTCTTGTTTACAATAAGACAGATTTGACAGAGCAAAAGCCAAGACTTGAATTAAATGATTCAGGTCGCGTTAGCAGAGTCTTTTTAAGTGCGGCCGAGCGTGATGGCTTGGAGTTTCTTAGAGAGGCTATTGTCCTAACTAAACAGCAATTAGAGAAAACGATTGATGCTAAGTAAGATTTTTAATTTAAATGATCCGGGTTGGGGTAAAAAGCCCCAAAATGATGATGGTTCTCAGGAGCCTAAGCGTCCCCAACAAGACCCTAATAGCCCACCCGATTTAGATCAAGTTTGGTCTGATGTTGAAAATAAATTCAAAGCGCTTTTTGGTGGCGGTAACCGCGGCGGCGCTCCACGAGGTCCGGGGCAGGGCGGTAATAAACCAACCATGCAAATGTCCCCTAAGTTTATTCGACATGGAATTATTTTTGCACTAATTGTCGCGTTATTGTTGTGGCTTGCTAGCGGTTTTTTCATTATCCGTGAGGGTCAGGTTGGTGTGATTACACAGTTTGGCCAATACAAGCGGACAGTGATGCCGGGTTTCCAGTGGCATATTCCACAGCCTATCGAGACAGTAGAGTCCGTTGATATCGCTAATGTACGAGCATTCTCGGTTGGCTATCGTGATAACTCACGCAACAAGGTGCTGGCTGAAGCCTTGATGCTGACTGAAGATGAAAATATTGTCGATTTGCAATTTGATGTCCAATACCGAATCAAAGCGGGCATCGTTGATGTCCCAAATGGCGGTATCGAAATGGATAAAGCCTTAAGTCCTGCTGCCAGTTATTTATTTGCTACAGCTGATCCCGATGAGTCCGTGCGTCAAGCCGCTGAGACTGCGATGCGAGAGGTGGTTGGTAAGGAATCGATGAATAACATCCTTTACGAGAGCCGTACTCAGGCAGCTCAGGATGTGATGCGCTTAATGCAGTCTATTCTTGATCGATATAATACCGGGATTGAGGTAATTACCGTTGCTATTCAAAACGTGCAGCCGCCAGAGCAAGTACAAGCAGCGTTTGAAGATGCTATTAAAGCCGGTCAAGACAATGAGCGTCAGAAAAACGAGGGTCAAGCTTATGCCAGCCGCGTTATTCCTGAGGCGCACGGTCGTGCTTCTCGTTTCTTGCAGAGTGCTGAGGGGTATAGAGCGAGCGTTGTAGGTGCGGCAATTGGTGAAACCGAACGCTTTAAGCAAATTGCGGCTGAATACAATGTAGCACCGGAGATTACGCGTGAGCGTATGTATATTGAAGCAATGGGTGATATTTACACTAATACATCTAAAGTTTTACTTGATACAGCTGAACAACAAAACCCCCTCATGTTAATGCCTCTGGATAGTATGTTGAACCGTTCTTCTAAGCGTGCGACTCCAAGTGAGTCAGCGGCGCAAACGCAAGGAGCTTCGGACGGTTCTTTATTTGAACACGGTAATGTCGGTACTTCTACCAGTACTACTAATGCCAATACATCTAACACAAACGCCTCAGGAACTACCGATACACGCAGCCGTGAGCTAAGCCGTGATCGTGATGCGTCTGCACGTCGTTAATTACAGAGGATATTATTATGAAAAGACCTGTTTTTTGGGCAATATTATTAGGGCTTGCATTTATCATAATCTCCTCTAGTGTGTTTACGGTAAATGAGCGAAGCTATGCATTAGTGTTTAAATTAGGTGAGTGGCAGCGAACAGAAACTGAGCCTGGCCTTAAGTTTAAATTGCCATCGCCGCTTGAAAATATTATCTTTTTAGATAAGCGCATTCAGTCAATTGAGTCAAGAGATGCTGAGCGTATTCAGACCTCTGAGAAAAAGAACTTAATCATTGACTCCTATGTTAAGTGGCGTATTTCAGATCCGCGCTTGTATTACATTTCCTTTGGTAATTCTACGCAAGCAGCACAGGATCGTTTAGGTGCACAAATTCGAGATGCGCTTAATGCGGCAGTTAACGTACGTACCGTTAGAGCTGTTATCTCTTTTGACCGCGATGTCGTGATGCAGGAAATTCTTGCCAATATTTCAACACGCGCTGCTCCCTTAGGGATCGAGGTGGTGGATGTTCGTTTAAAACGAATCGAGTTCTCTTCGGAGGTTTCAGACTCAGTTTACTCTCGCATGCAAGCTGAGCGTAAGCAAGAGGCGAATAGTCTACGGGCAAGCGGTGCGGCAGAAAGTGAGAGAATTCGCGCGGAAGCAGACCGTCAGGTATCAGAAATTTTAGCGCAAGCGCAAGCTGAGGCAGAAGCCGTGCGCGGTGCGGGTGACGCTGCTGCAACTAAAATCTATGCCGATGTTTATTCAGAAAATCCGGAGTTCTTTAGTTTCTTTAATAGTTTAAATGCCTATCGTTCTTCTTTTGCGGACAAAGAAGACACCATTGTGGTGTCACCGGACTCTAGTTTCTTCAAATACTTTGGTAATCCAGCCGGGGAGCTAGCGGAGTAATTATGAGTGCTAGTACTTGGTTATTGCCAGAGTTTATTTCAGATATATTGCCTGCCGAAGCGCGTGGCTTAGAAGAGTTGCGTCGAAAGTTGTTGGATCTATACCAACAAAGTGGTTTTGAGTTGGTGGCCCCACCGTTAGTGGAGTTTACTGAGTCGTTATTTGCCGGTCAGCGTGCAGATTTGCCTAAAAAAACGGTTAAGGTGATCGATCAATTGAGTGGCCGTACGATGGGCATACGTCCCGATATTACGCCACAAGTGTCGCGCATTGATGCGCATCTCTTAAACCGTGCCGGTGTAACTCGGCTGTGTTATTGTGGTGTGGCTTTCCATTCGGTACCTAATGACTTAATTGGTGATCGAGAGTTAGTCCAGATCGGAGCCGAGATCTTTGGCTATGCCGGTTCAGAGGCAGATTTGCAAATAATCAGCTTAGCCTATCAGACATTGGAAACTGCGGGCGTGCATGGTGCTAAGTTGGACTTGAATCATCCAGGTATTATGCGTGCTTTAGTGGCTGCGCATCCTGTGCTGGAATCAGAAGTGGACAAGCTTAATGCGTTGGTTCGCGAAAAGGCAATTACCAGTTTAAAGGCCTTTTTAGCAGAGTTGGATGGCGTGCCACCAGAAATTCAACAGGCATTGTTGGTTTTACCTAACTTATATGGTGGTGCCGATACACTTGAAGTGGCACGTTCAGTGTTACCGAAGTTGCCTGAAATTCAGAAAGCGTTGGATGAATTAGAAGCTATTGTTAAGCGCTTTCCTTCGGCTAGCGTGGATCTTGCTGATATTAGCGGTTATGACTACCACTCTGGTATCAGTTTTGCGCTTTATGCTGAGGGATGGCATAATGCGCTAGTGCGTGGTGGTCGTTATGATAGGGTAGCCCAAGCCTATGGTCGAGAGCGTCCAGCTACCGGCTTTAGCTTGAATTTACGACGCTTGGTTCAAGGTCTGGAGTCGCCGGCACCTAATGAAGCGATTAAGACTAGCTGGTCTGATGATGAAGAGCATTTAGATAAGATTCAGCAGTTACGCCAACAAGGTCATATTGTAGTTCAAGTGTTCCCTGATACTGAGCAGATTAATGAAGAGTATATTTTCACTCGTGAGCTAGTGATTGAGAATGATCAATGGGTACTAAAAAGTATAGCGCCTTTGGAATAATTAATTTTCTACAAGTGAATTTAATAAGATAGACCAGAACTGTTGAAGTTTTTTTTTTATCTAAAATATGAGCAAAAACGTTGTAGTGATTGGCACCCAGTGGGGTGATGAGGGAAAGGGCAAGATTGTTGATTGGCTAGCTGAGTCAGTTCATGGTGTTGTACGTTTCCAGGGTGGTCATAATGCTGGCCATACATTGTGGATCAATGGCGTAAAAACTGTACTGCGCCTAATCCCATCGGGTATTATGCACCCCCACACCATTTGTTATATAGGTAATGGGGTGGTGCTGTCTCCTGAAGCGTTAATGTCTGAAATTGCTGAGCTTGAAAAAGCCGGTATCGATGTTCGCTCTCGCTTGAAAATCTCTGAAGCTTGTCCTTTGATTTTGCCTTACCATATTGCTGTCGATCAGGCTCGTGAAGCTAAGCAGGGTAATAAGAAAATTGGCACCACTGGTCGTGGTATTGGGCCTGCTTATGAGGATAAAGTAGCACGACGTGCGGTTCGAGTTCAGGATTTATTTATGCCTGAGGTTTTCGAAGAGAAGTTACGCGCTGCAGTAGACTATCATAATGCGATTTTAGTGGATTATTTAGGTGCTGAGCCTGTGTCTTTTGAAGAGATGAAGGCATTAGGGCTGCAGCTAGCTGAGTTGCTGAAGCCGATGGTCGCCGATGTTTCTTATCTTCTTTACGAAGCTAAGAAAGAGGGCAAGAGATTGCTATTTGAAGGTGCACAAGGTGCATTGTTAGATATTGATCATGGTACCTATCCTTTTGTCACTAGTAGTAATTGTATTGCCGGTCAGGCTTCTGCAGGTGCCGGTGTGGGGCCTCAAGAGTTGCATTATGTGCTTGGTATTACTAAAGCGTATTGCACTCGTGTGGGTTCCGGACCATTTCCATCAGAGTTAGATGATGAAATCGGTTTACACCTCGCCAAGCAGGGTAATGAGTTCGGTGCAGTTACCGGTCGACCTCGACGCTGTGGCTGGTTTGATGCTGCAGCGCTTAAGCGTTCTGTTATTATCAATGGCATTAATGGCCTTTGTGTAACTAAGCTTGATGTGTTGGATGGCTTAGAGGAAGTTGGGCTGTGCGTAGGTTATGAGCTTAATGGCAAGCGTGTTGATGTTTTACCGTATGGTGCGTATCAGGTTGCTGAAGCAAAGCCAATTATTGAAATGTTACCTGGCTGGACTGAAACAACAGCGGGCATTAAAAATTATGACGACTTGCCGGAAAATGCTCGTAATTTAGTGGCTCGTATCGGCGAATTGTGCGAAGTGCCGGTCGCTATGATTTCTACTGGCCCTGAGCGCTCAGAAACTATTATGTTGGATAACCCTTTTGAGTTATAATCTAGTGTTATTTCATTAAGAGGTACTATATGAGCGTCCCACCAAGCACTGATACGGATTTATGGGTAAGTTGGAATGAATACCACCGACTTATTGAGAAGTTAGCACTTAAGGTTTATGAGTCTAAATACCAGTTTGATGCCATAGTTTGTTTAGCGCGTGGTGGGGTGAGGGTAGGCGACGTCATGTCTAGAATTTTTGACGTGCCGCTTGGTATCCTAGCTACTAGCAGTTATAGAGAAGCAGCGGGTACAGTACAGGGGCAGCTGGACATTGCGCAGTTCATTACGATTACCCGCGGAAGCCTAGAGGGTCGTATACTTTTGGTCGATGATATGGTCGATACCGGTTTGACTTTCCAAAAGGTTTACGACCATTTACTCAAAGAGTTTCCTGTCATTGAGGAAATGCGTTCGGCCGTATTATGGCTTAAGGGCCACGCGACAGTAGAACCTGATTATTATTGTCAGTTCTTACCGAATAATCCTTGGATTCATCAACCCTTTGAGGATTATGATAGTCTCAGACCTCATCAGTTAGAATCATGGATTCGCAAGGGGCGAGTCGCTGAGTAAGCATCTTTTGTTGTGAATTTGTCTGTTAGGTGTCGTTTAAAAGCTTTCAAAGCTTTTTAAACGACACTTACAGCCTTTTTTTATTAGCCTTTTATATGGTTTCGATCTATAATATAGAGCTGTTATTTTATTTTTGTTAAACCTTTTTAGTTGATTGTCTATGACACAAGTACGTATTAAAGATAATGAGCCGTTTGAAGTTGCATTACGCCGCTTTAAGCGCGGAGTTGAAAAAACCGGTCTTTTAACCGAGTTGCGCGCTCGCGAATTTTACGAGAAGCCTACTGCTGAGCGTAAGCGTAAAAAAGCTGCTGCTGTTAAGCGCCACTATAAGCGCATCCGTAGCCAGCAATTGCCTCCACGCATGTACTAATTCTATAGTATAAATCTATTCTGAGTTGATTCCTGAAGAATTCATCCAGGAACTACTTGCGCGAGTTGATATTGTTGATGTCATCGGCAAGTATGTCCAGCTAAAAAAAAGCGGTCAAAACCTTCAAGGTCTTTGCCCTTTTCATCAAGAAAAAACGCCATCTTTCACCGTGAGTGCCACCAAGCAATTTTATCATTGCTTTGGTTGTGGGGCTCACGGTACGGCTATCAGTTTTCTTATGGAGCATGTAGGACTGGGTTTTCCGGAGTCTGTTAGGACTCTCGCTGATTCGGTCGGTATGCGTGTGCCCGAAAGTAATTACAGTCCTGAAAATAGGGCTCGCATCAAACAACAAAAGACTCGCTACGACTTATTGCATGAAGCGTTAGAACAGGCTCAGGCTTATTATCTATCGCAGCTTAAACAATACACTCGGGCTCAGGAGTATCTCCTTCAGCGAGGGTTGAATCCCGAGATAGTTGAGCGCTTTGGCTTAGGTTGGACCGGCAGTGAAAGGCAGAATTTGCGTCGTGTATATGAAGATTATGATAATGATCTTCTGATCGATGCAGGATTAGTAGTTCAAAATGAGCGAGGCTTACGCTACGATCGTTTTCGTGAGCGAATTACTTTCCCCATATACAACCAACGTGGCCGTTTGATCGGTTTTGGTGGTCGACTTATTACTAAGGGTGAGCCTAAATATTTAAACTCACCGGAAACTGAACTGTTTCACAAGGGTAGTGAGCTATACGGCTTATGGGAAAATCGTACCGGTATCCGTAAGGCAGCTACTGTATTGGTTGTCGAGGGGTATATGGATGTCGTTTCTTTGGCTCGTTATGGTGTCGACTATGCTGTAGCGACCTTAGGGACGGCTACCACAGCAGAGCATATCGCTAAGCTAATCAAGGCCAGTAATCGGATTGTTTTCAGTTTTGATGGAGACAAGGCAGGACAAAGGGCTGCTTGGCGAGCTCTAAATACATCGCTAGCGTTATTACGCGATGATGTTTCTTTGCGATTTTTGTTTTTACCTAAAGAGCATGATCCGGATTCATTCGTCCAAAATTATGGTGTCAAGAAATTCGAAGAAAAAGTGGCTGAAGCACAGGCTTTGTCTGCTTTTATGCTGGAATCATTAGCCTCTGAATTTAACTTAAAAGAGGCAGAAGGGCGTGCCGCTTGTCTTAAAGAGGCGTTGTCTTTAGTGGTGCAGATTCCCGAATCTGCGATTCGTACGCAAATCGAAAATGAACTGGCTCGTTTGGTTCGTTTTACCACCGATGAGTTTAGAGCAGCATTAGCCCGTTATCTCGATAAAAAAGAGGGAGCTTCTCAACGCTTTGGTGAACATGATAAAACGCTTTTGCACACCTCGCCATCAGAGGAATATAGTAGGACTTATAGCCGATCTGGTACTCACTCTCATGGAGGTGGACGGGCTAGTTATCAGTCGACTGGAGCTTTTCGTAAGAAGAAAAAATCTAATGAACCAATTCGTCAGCCCATGCCTTTGGCGCGACAGTTATTGAGTTTATTAGCAAGTCACCCACAGATTTTAGAAAGGATAGGCGAAAGGCAGCTTGAAATATTGCGCCAACATCCCCATATGGATATCGTGGTTGAGTTTATCTCTTTTGCCTTTACCAACGGAGCGCGTCATATAGGTTCTCTTATACAGCAAGCAGAACAAGGAAGTCCACTTCAGCAGCTGCTCATTTCTTTAGGTAAGGATAGCTCAACAATAGAAACACTCCCTCATCCTGAGGCAGAGTGGAGTGATGCAATTAAAAAAATTGAACTAGAAAATTTAGAGTCAGAGATAAGAACGTTAATTGACTCAGGTATTGAAACTGATAATGAGCGCAAGCGTTACTTGGCGGTGCTTGCACGTTATAATTTCTTAAAAACCTAAGTGGTTCATGCTACAATATTCGGTTATATTTACCGCCGTAAATTAAGTTGACAGGGTACTCATTAAATGGTTAAAAATACTGACACCACAAATAAAGTTGTTGCCAAAAAAGCTGCTGCAACAGCATCCAAGTCTATTGATGAGGCTAATACTAATCAAGAAGTAGTTGCGACAGAAGCGTCAACTAAAGAGGCGGCTGGAGCTACTTCTAAATCAGCTGCCAAAAAAGCGGCAGCTAAAAAAAGCACTGCCAAAAAAGCGGCAGCTAAAAAAAGCACTGCCAAAAAAGCGGCAGCTAAAAAAAGCACTGCCAAAAAAGCGGCAGCTAAAAAAAGTACAGCAAAAAAAGCCGCAGCGACTAAAACAGCTGTAAATGCAAAAAGTACAGAATCGACTGCCGATGACTTCGATGACGACTTCGATGGCGAATTGTCAGATGACTTTGATAACGACTTAGACGGTTTTGAAGACGTTGATCTAGTCGATGATGAGGAGGTTGATGGTGCTGAGGATTTAGAGGGCGATACACGCGTCTCTGCGGGTGCAAAAGGTCGTGCTTCTAAGGCCGCCAAAAAAGCAAAATCCACCAAGGCCGGTGGAGGCTCTCGTTCTACGACCCCAGAGATACTAGAAGAGCGTCGTGCTCGCTTAAGACAGTTAATCAAGCTTGGTAAGGATCGGGGTTATTTAACCTTCAGTGATATCAATGACACCATGTCTGATGACTTGGTTGACACTGACGCGATGGATAGTATCATCGGCACGTTCCATGAGATGGGCATTAAGGTGTACGATCAAGCACCAAGTGCAGAAGACCTACTATTGAGTGATTCCAATCCGATTAGCGATGATGACGATGTCGAAGATGAAGCTGAAGTTGCTTTAACAACAGTAGATTCGGATTTTGGTCGTACGACTGACCCGGTCCGTATGTATATGCGTGAGATGGGGCAAATCAATCTTTTAGACCGTGAGGGTGAAATTGAGATTGCTAAGCGCATCGAAGACGGTTTAAAGCATATGGTCATGGCTATTGCTACCTATCCTTCTACGATTGAAGAGATTTTGTCTTGTTTCCAAAAAGTGCGTGATGGTGAGGCTACCATTGATGATTATGTAGATGGTCTAATTAATGATGATGGCGAAGACTACGCAGGTTCAGGTGTTACTGCTGAAGGCGAAGAGGCACAAACCGGTGCAATGAGCAGTAAGCAGATTGAGAATCTTGAGCGAAAGACCTTGGAAAAATTTACTCTCATCGAGCAGTACTTCAACAACATGAAGGAAGAAGTTGAAGCAGGACGTCGCCGTTCAGATGTTTATCTGAAAAACCAAGCAGATATGCTTGAGGAATTAGTCGGTATTCGCTTTAACGCTAAGATGACAGAGTCTTTGTGTGATAAATTGCGCGAGAAGATGCAAAGTGTGCGTGATTTAGAGCGTTCCATCTTGGCGACCGTTGTCGAACGTGTCGAAATGCCTCGTTCGGAGTTTATTTCCACTTTCCATGGTAATGAAACTAATCTAGAGTGGGTACATGAGCAATTAGCTAAGAAACCGCCTTACGCCGAAGCGCTTGAACGAGCAATTCCTGATATTCAGGATGATCAGAAGAAAATTCTCGAAATCGAAGAAGAAATTCAGATGTCTGTTCAAGAGCTTAAGGAAATTAACCGTCGCATGCTTAATGGCGAGAATAAAGCCAAAAAAGCAAAAAGCGAGATGATTCAGGCAAACTTGCGTTTAGTGATTTCAATTGCGAAGAAATATACTAATCGCGGTTTACAGTTCTTGGATCTGATTCAAGAAGGTAATATAGGCTTGATGAAAGCAGTTGATAAGTTTGAATATCGCCGTGGTTATAAGTTTTCAACGTATGCAACTTGGTGGATTCGTCAGGCGATTACTCGTTCGATTGCGGACCAGGCACGTACAATTCGTATCCCTGTGCATATGATCGAAACAATCAATAAGATGAGCCGTATCACACGTCAGATTCTCCAAGAAACAGGTGCCGAGCCGGATCCGGCAACCATCGCTGCGAAAATGGATATTACTGAGGATAGAGTTCGAAAAATTCTCAAAATTGCCAAAGAGCCGATTTCGATGGAAACTCCAATTGGCGATGATGATGATTCTCACTTAGGTGATTTTATTGAAGATACGACAACTATGTCACCTGAAGAGGCGTCTACTTATAAGTCAATGCAGGAGGTGTTTGACGAGGTGTTAAACTCACTCACAGAGCGTGAGGGTAAGGTCCTTCGTATGCGCTTTGGTATTGGCTTAAGCTCCGATCAAACACTAGAAGAAGTAGGTAAGCAGTTTGATGTGACTCGTGAGCGTATTCGCCAGATTGAAGCTAAAGCGTTACGTAAATTGAGACACCCAAGCCGTGCTGATAAGTTAAAGAGTTTCTTAGATAGTGACAGCTCTAATTCGTAAGTACTTATGAGTTAGTATCGTGTTAAGAACTTAACTGGATAAAATATAAGCCGAGTGAAGAGTTTTCTCTCTACTCGGCTTTTTGATGTTTAAAGCAGAGCATTTGTTAATAGAGTAAAATATGACAAAAAATCATGATGTAGTAATGTCCATTGAGGGAATTAGCAAGTCCTATGACAATGGTTTTACTGCTTTAAAAGAAGTGAATTTAGATATTCATCGAGGTGAGATTTTAGCCTTGCTTGGGCCTAACGGTGCCGGAAAAACTACGCTTATCGGTATTATTACCGGTTTGGTTAATGCCAGTAGCGGCCGTGTGATGATGGACGGTTTAGATGTTATTAAGCACCAACGTCAATTACGTCAGAAAATTGGTTTGGTGCCGCAAGAGTTATTGACTGAGTCGTTTGAAACTGTGCTCAATACCGTCAAGTTTAGCCGCGGTTTATTTGGTCTACCGCCTAATCCGCAATTTGTTGAAAAGTTACTTAAAGATTTGTCATTGTGGGATAAGCGAGATAACAAGATTTTAAGCTTGTCCGGTGGTATGAAGCGTCGCGTGTTAATTGCAAAAGCCTTGGTGCACGAACCCAGTATTTTGTTTTTGGATGAGCCGACTGCCGGGGTTGACGTTGAATTACGTCATGACTTGTGGCGTATGGTGGAGCGACTGGCTAAGGAAGAGGGCCTGACTGTTATATTGACGACACATTATATTGAAGAAGCGGAAGATATGGCAGATCGTATCGCCATTATTAATAGCGGAGAAATTGTGTTAGTTGAAGAAAAAGACAATTTAATGCAGCAATTAGGTAAAAAGTCTTTGCGTATTGAATTGCTTGAACCCCTAGAAGAATTACCCAAAGTATTGCAAAATCATCCGGTAGCACTGGTGGATGATGGGTCAGCCTTGCTATATACCTACGATAAAACAGGTGAAGACGATGAGGGTGGTTATAGTTTATCTGAGTTGCTTGGAATTCTGACTGTTAAAGGCATTAAAATTCGGGATTTAGTTTCTCAAAAAAGCAGTTTAGAAGAAATTTTTGTATCGCTCTTGGCGAATCTTGGCTCAACAACAAAAGAATCTCATGCAAAAGAGTTAAGGGAATAGCTTTATGAATTTTTTGGCAATTAAAGCAATTTATCGTTTTGAGATGGCTCGTGCGCTGCGTACGGTTTGGCAAAGCGTCTTATCACCTGTCATCAGTACTTCTTTGTACTTTATTGTATTTGGTGCTGCAATGGGTTCGCGCATTGGTGAAATTTCTAACGTCAGTTATGGTGCATTTATTGTTCCGGGTTTATTAATGATGTCATTGTTAGGGCAGAGTGTTAGCAATGCGTCATTCGGTATCTATATGCCACGTTGGAATGGTTCTATTTATGAGATCTTGTCAGCACCGGTCAATGCCATAGAGATTATTCTTGGCTATGTGGGTGCCGCGGCTAGTAAAAGTATTATTTTGGCGATCTTAATTTTAATTACGGCCAGAGTGTTTGTTGACTATCAGATCCAGCATCCTGTATGGATGGTTGCTTTCTTATTACTCACCAGTATTAGTTTTAGTATGTTTGGTTTTATTATTGGCCTATGGGCTGATAATTTTGAGAAACTGCAAGTGATTCCACTGATGGTTTTGACGCCACTTACTTTTTTAGGCGGTGCTTTTTATTCGATTGATATGCTGCCCGGAATTTGGAAAAGTATTGCTTTATTAAACCCGGTGGTGTATTTGGTGAGTGGTTTCCGTTGGAGTTTTTATGGCGTGTCTGATGTCAATCACCTAGTTAGTATGGGAATCATTTTAGCGGTGTTGGTAGTATGTGTTGTGCTCATTGCGATTATCTTCAAAACAGGCTATAAGCTAAGACCTTAATGGGTTCCCCCATTTCTTTATAACATCAAAAAGGCGGATATAGAAAAGCTCTATGCCGCCTTTGTCGTACATTTGATTTAGATTTTACTTAATTTCTTCTTCTTTACGTAAGTGAGGGAAGAGTAACACATCACGAATACTGGCGCTATCCGTTAGGAGCATGATCAGGCGATCAATGCCAATACCGCAACCACCTGTTGGCGGCATACCGTATTCCAATGCACGAATGTAGTCGGCATCGTAGAACATGGCTTCTTCATCACCGGCGTCTTTTGCTTCAACTTGTGCTAAGAAGCGTTGTGATTGGTCTTCCGGGTCATTTAACTCAGAGAAACCATTTGCTATCTCACGACCTGTGATAAAGAGTTCAAAGCGCTCAGTGATATCGGGATTGTCATCCGAAGCGCGAGAAAGTGGGGAAACTTCTGCCGGATAATCAATGATAAAGGTTGGGTTCCATAGTTTACTTTCTGCCGTTTCTTCAAAGAGTGCTAATTGTAAAGCGCCTAAGCCGGCACGTGCCAATACGGGACTATCAGCCTCAGCACCGAGGAGTCTTCTTAATTGATCGCGAACGAATGCTTCATCGTGAAGTTGCTCTTCGCTGTATTCCGGTGCATATTTGACAATCGCTTCAACAATGGTCAATCGCTCAAAAGGTTTAGATAAATCCAGCTCTTGACCCTGGTAGTCCAGAGTTTGTGTACCGAGCGTGCGCTGGGCTATTTCACGAATGATTTCTTCAGTGAATGTCATTAGCCAAATATAATCACGATAGGCAGCATAGAACTCCATCATGGTGAACTCAGGATTGTGACGTGGGCTGACTCCCTCGTTGCGGAAATTTCTATTGACCTCATAAACACGATCAAAGCCACCGACAATTAAGCGCTTTAGATACAGTTCTGGCGCAATGCGCAAGTACATATCCATATCCAGTGCATTGTGATGAGTAATAAACGGTTTGGCTGCGGCACCCCCAGGAATAGGATGTAGCATCGGCGTTTCGACTTCCATGAAATTGTTTTCAGTCATGATGTCGCGCAAGGCACTCATGGCTTTGCTGCGAGTTTGGAAGGTTTTTCGCGTTTGCTCGTTCATAATCAAATCAACGTAACGCTGGCGATAACGCATTTCCTGATCTGATAAGCCGTGGAATTTATCAGGAAGAGGGCGCAAAGACTTTGCAATGAGGCGTAAGGAATTTGCGTGAATAGAGAGCTCGCCACGATTGGTTTTAAAAATACGACCTTCTACAGCCAAGATATCGCCGATATCCATGTGTTTGAACTCTTCGTAAATTTCCTCGCCGATATTCTTTTTGTCAAGATAGACTTGAATGCGACCGGTACTGTCTTGCAGTGTCGCAAAACTTGCCTTACCCATCACCCGTTTAAGCATCATACGGCCGGCAATCTTAGCGGGATTTTCTTGAGGATCGAGGCTTTCTTTGTCTAATTCGCCATATTTATTATGTAAATCAGCTGCAAAATCTTCCGGCACAAAATTGTTAGGATAAGCCTGCCTCTTTTCGCGGATTTGAGCTAATTTGCTGCGGCGTTCGGCAATTAAGTGGTTCTCGTCAATAGCACTGTCAGTTTGTTCAACGACGCTATTTTCTTTTTCTGACATAATTAAATTCCTTGTTTTAAACTGGCCTCAATAAAGATATCTAAATCCCCATCCAGTACTTTTTGTGTATTTGAAACCTCGACCCCGGTACGTAGGTCTTTAATGCGACTTTGATCTAGCACGTAGGAGCGGATTTGATTGCCCCAGCCGACATCACTTTTGGCGTCTTCCTGTGCTTGCAGTTCACTTTCACGCTTGCGCATCTCGTATTCATAAAGCTTGGATCGTAGCATAGACATCGCTTCAGCTCTGTTGCGGTGCTGTGATCTGTCATTTTGACACTGCACTACAATACCCGTAGGGTTGTGCGTGATACGAATGGCAGAGTCGGTTTTGTTAACGTGTTGTCCGCCGGCGCCACTGGCGCGGAAAGTATCGACGCGGATATCGGCAGGATTGATTTCAACCTCAATGGAATCGTCAATTTCCGGATACACGTAGATACTGGCAAAGGACGTATGGCGACCTTGAGCTGAGTCAAAGGGGCTTTTACGTACTAAGCGATGAACACCGGACTCGGTTCTCAAAAAGCCATAGGCGTATTCACCTTGGATCTTAAGAGTAGCTGATTTAATTCCCGCCACATCACCAGCGGACTCTTCGAGAATTTCAGCTTTGAAGCCCTTGTCTTCACAGTAGCGCAGGTATTGACGCAACAACATAGAAGCCCAATCTTGGGCTTCAGTACCACCCGCACCTGCTTGTATATCTAGGAAGCAATTAAGAGGATCTGCAGGGTTTGAGAACATACGTCTAAACTCGAAGTCTTCTATCACTTTGCTGTATTGTTGAATGCTTTTTTCTAATGCAATAAAAGCATCGTCATCATTTTCATCAATGATTAGTTCAAGCAGTTCCTGACTGTCGTGTAAGTCATTTTTGAGCTTATCTAGCACTAGAACGACATCATCCAGGCTCTTTTTTTCTTTACTAATTGCCTGTGCTTGTTCGGGGTTGTTCCAGAGGTCAGGATTTTCGAGCTCTAAATTGACGACTTGTAAGCGATGCCACTTACTGTCGTAGTCAAAGATACCCCCTTAGGCGATCTTCACGAGCAATAAGATCGTCAATCTCAGCAGCCAAACTATTTTGTTTTTCGGCTTCCATGAATTATTCCTTTAAATTTAAAATTTGAAAAATGCTTCAAACCCTATATTTTACAGGCTTTTGCCTTCTTTTTGGGGAAAATAAAGACCTCAGCCTCAAGGGGTGGGTGCTGTCGAGATATTGCGGTATGCGCCCCCGACCGTACCAACCATTTCATCGAGTGCACCGCGCGGATTGGGGTGGGCACAAGCGGTTAGAAGAGCTGATGCTGCAATCAGAGCAAATAGAAGCGTTTTATTCATTGGTTTATATAGACTTTGATAAGTCGCCTTGTGTAGGGTCAAAAGCCTCGGCATGTCGTACTAAGAATTGTACATTGACTTGACCATTCCATTCATTGACTTTGAGTTCATAAACAATATGGGCCATATCGGCTAGGGGTTCATTATGATTAAACCAAATGGCATCATAAACAAGCTGATCTTTTTCTAATTGCAATTTAAGATGTTTATCCTTAAGAATGCGCTGTGACCGTACCAAAAATACATCACTAAACGTTGGCGGTGGAAAACCCGCGCCCCACACTTGTTCTTCTAATAAGTTGGCGGTACGAGTGGTCGCCTGACTACTCGGTAGGGAACCGTCAGTTTCAATAATGGAATCAAAATTGCTTTTCCCTGTCATGGTGACGATCGCGTCGTGCAGCGCCTGTTGGAATTTATCTAATCCGTCTTTATGCAGACTTAATCCTGCAGCCATGGCATGGCCGCCAAACTTTAAAATTAAGTCCGGGTGACGTTTTGATACCAAATCTAAGGCGTCACGTAGGTGTACATCCGGAACAGAGCGACCTGAGCCACGAATTTCCCCATCTTCGCCAGGAGCAAAAGCAAAGACCGGACGCCAAAACTTTTCTTTGAGACGTGAGGCGACAATTCCGACCACCCCCTGATGCCAATTGTCTTCATAGACACAAATAGCAGCAAATGACTGTGCGTTTTGCTCTTCTTTGATGGCTAGGAACTCTAGGGCTTGCTCGCTCATCTCATGCTCGATGTGACGACGTTGTTGATTAATCTTGTCAAGCTCCTCAGCTAATTGCATAGCCTCATCTTCATCATCGGTAATTAAACAGCGAATGCCAATACTCATATCGGCCAAACGACCTGCAGCGTTTATTCTGGGACCAATTCTAAAGCCCAAATCGCTGGTGCTGGCTGTTTTGTAATCCGTACCCGACACATGAAAGAGTGCACGGATACCGGGGCGCATGGAGCCTTTACGCATCCGTTCGAGTCCACGAGTAACTAGGATGCGATTGTTCGCGTCAAGCTTCACTACATCGGCTACAGTACCTAAAGCGACTAAATCAGCGAGCGTATCTAAACGTGGCTGGTTATGCTCGTTAAAGTGTCCGCGTTGTTTAAACTCCGCCCTTAAAGCCATGAGTAGATAATAGATAACACCCACACCGGCAAGATTTTTAGATGGGAACGCACAGTCTGCTTTATTTGGATTGACAATAGCCAGCGCATCGGGCAACTCATCACCGGGCAGATGATGATCGGTAATGATCACATCAATACCGTGTTGTTTGGCGTAATCAACACCGGGGACACTCGCAATGCCATTATCAACAGTCACAATTAAGTCTGGACGCTCAGCTGAGCACTGTAGAATAATGTCGATGACCTCGGGTGATAGGCCATAACCGGTTTCAAAGCGATTAGGAACCATAAAATCGACATTGGCACCCATACTTCTAAGACCGCAAATAGCGACAGCACAAGCTGTTGCACCGTCACAGTCATAGTCAGCGACGATTAAAATATGTTTGTTTTGCTCGATGGCATCTGCTAATAAAATAGCGGCTTGTTGGTTTTGATCAAGCTGGGTGGGGTGAATAAGAAGGCCCCATCGGTAATCTGTTTGCGTCGTATTTTTTACACCTCTAGCTGCAAATAAGCGCGCTAATAGAGGGTGAATGCCATTTCGCTCGAGCTGTTGAGATACGTCAGAGTTTGATTGTCGTTGTTTGATTATGACTGATGCCACCATGATTTCCAATCAGTAGAATGTTTAAAACTGTTTAAGGTGCGCTCCCAAAAGCTTAGCGCTTCTAGCTTGATTAGCTGATCGTAGCCTGCTAATAAAAAGCTATTGTTTTTAGAAGGCTTTTGCATGTTGCCACGGAAAAGAATGTTGTCTTCAGGTTCGTTTGAGTCCTCACCGGGCCTTAGGCTTGAAAATGGATTGTTAGCTTTTGCGATGGCTTCAGCGCGAGCTTGGTGATAGCCTGCGCTTTGCACCGTTTGTATATCCTCTTCAAGTTGAGGCAGCAACTGTAGCCAACGCGCCCAATCCTCATTGCGATAGGCATTTTCAAGTGTGCTGATAATGGCATAAGGATAGGTAGGTGTAGCTTGTATCTGCTTAGGGTGAACACCACCATAAATCCAAGGACTATTAATTTCTTTGAGGCCTTGCTTTTTACGTTCAAGATTGACCGGATGCTCGTGCCATAGCATTTGAATCTCATTGAGCAACTGTCGTAAGCCTTTGTTGTGATCTTCTTTGGGCCAATGATCGTGCAGCTCACGGTAGGATAAAAGATTGGACGAGGCAATGCTGCCGGCAAATGATTGTGGTAAGCCTAAGACCCAGTGGTCAGACTTTATCGCAATTAATTTAATTCTTTTTTCGGCAAATAAATATTTGACGGCTTCAAATAATGCTAAGCTTTGCTCTTTAGTTATCTGCAGCTGAGTGCTTGGGAACAAGCGAGTGCTTTGAAAGTCTACATGTATGTTGCAAAGAGCTAAAGTAAAAATACCATGATTATCATCCAGTTTTTCTTTATGATGATCAAGGGCAGGCAGAGCATCAACATAGCGTTGGCCAGCGATGGGGCTAAATTCTTGTTGTTGCACTTGGTAGTATTCTGCAGGCGTACAGCCAATCAGCTCACTATCCAACTGGTGCCGGGTAGCTTTGTGCTGTTGAAGTCGCTTAATAAAGGCTGAGTTTTGAGGAATCTCTTTTGCTAGCGCCTCAGCAACGCGTTTAGGTGGCAGTGCACCGGTAATAATAATTTCCATCGTAATATTGTAATAGTTAACGCAGTATAAAGGTTTAAAGTGTTAAAAACACCTTATGAATTTTGGATTGGTATTCGTTACGCCGGTTTAACTCGTTCACGTGGTAGGGGTAAGCGTCGTGATGGCTTCGTTTCCTTCGTGGCAGGCAGCTCAATGGCCGGTATTGCACTGGGTGTGGCTGCACTTATCGTCGTGATGTCGGTTATGAACGGCTTTCAGGTCCAAGTCCGTGATCGCATGTTATCAGTTATCCCTCATATTCAGGTATTCCAAGCAGACGCTGATGCAGTTAGCGGTCTCCAGCGATGGCAGGAAATGGCTGATTTAGCCCTAGAAAATCCTAATGTTGTGGGGGCTTCTGCCTTTGTTTCTTCTAGCGGTATGTTAAGTCGTGCCGATACACTGCGTGGTGTTGAAATTCGAGGTATTGACCCGGCCAATGAGCATCAGGTGTCGGAGTTACCGGAACAAATGCTTTACGGTGATCTTAACAGTTTACAGAAGGGCAGTTTTAATATTGTCTTAGGGCGCTATTTAGCGAATATGCTTGATGCTTATGTTGGTGATACGGTGATTTTAATGGCTCCACAAGGGTCTGTTAATCCATCCGGTTTTTCACCGAGAATGCGCCAATTTACTGTGTCCGGTATTTTTTCGTCAGATCACTATGAATATGATTCATCCATGGCGTTTGTCAGTGTTGAAGATGCCGCCGTGTTGTTTAGGGATAAGGGCTTAGCCGGTGCTCGTCTAAAAATCAAAGATATGCTGGCTGCCCAAGAAGTGGCACAACAGCTCACTATCTCAATGCCTCCCGGGGTATTGGTTAGGGATTGGACGCAGGATAATAGGACGTGGTTTGCAGCGGTTAAGGCAGAGAAACGAATGATGTTTTTGATTTTAAGCCTCATTGTCGCAGTAGCTGCCTTTAATTTGCTTTCATCCTTGGTGATGGCAGTCAAGGATAAGCGCTCCGATATTGCCATTTTACGTACTTTAGGTGTCAGTCCATTTTCAATTGCCAAAATTTTCTTGGTACAAGGCTCATTGATTGGCATCATTGGTACCTTGTTAGGGGTCGGTTTTGGCTGCTTAATTGCCTATAATATTGATGTGATTATTCCTGCTATTGAAGGGTTATTTGGCATACAGTTTTTAGACCCTAGTATTTATTTTATTAGTCAGCTACCCTCTGTGCCTGTGCCTGAGGATATTGTCATTGTTGCGGTGGTTTCTTTGTGTTTGTCCTTGTTAGCCACGCTCTACCCAAGTATTCGTGCATCACGATTACAGCCAGCGGAGGTATTACGTCATGACTAAGATGGCAAGCAATCAACCAGTCGTCGTTGCTCGAGATGTTACTAAAACTTATCATGACGGGACCGATGAACTGCAGATTCTAAGTGGCGTCAATATTTCTGTTGATTTAGGAGAAATGTTGGCGATTGTTGGTGCATCAGGTTCCGGCAAAAGTACTTTATTGCATATTTTAGGTTTGCTTGACGAAGCGACCTCTGGTGAGGTTTTGATTGATGGTCAATCCAGTCTTAACTTTTCAGAAAAAGAACGTAGTGTTATCCGTAATAGGAAGCTTGGCTTTGTTTATCAGTTTCACCATCTGCTGCCTGAGTTTTCTGCGTTGGATAACGTGGCGATGCCCTTGATTGTCCGTCGCGAACCATGTAAAGACGCGCGCGCACAAGCGGCTGAAGTATTAGAGAAAGTTGGTTTAGCGGAGCGTATGATTCACAATCCCAGTCAACTTTCCGGTGGTGAAAGGCAGCGCGTTGCCTTAGCGCGCGCCTTAGTTACTCAACCTTTATGTCTTTTAGCTGATGAGCCTACGGGAAATCTTGATAGTAAAACAGCCGCTAATATGTTTGAATTATTAGTTGGGATACGACAAGATTTTAATACGGCATTTATCATTGTCACTCATGATCAGAAACTGGCCAATTTAGCTGATCGTCAGCTAATGATGGAGCGTGGTGTGTTATCAACCGCCCAAGGGTGATCGTGGAATTAAGAAATTACGAGGTTTAGCGTCATGCTCATTGATAGTCATTGCCACCTAGATGCCTCTGTCTTTAAAAAGCATCGAACTCAGATTATTCAATCGGCTCAGTCTGCGGGTGTCAGGGCCATTGTGATACCGGCGGTAGATATCAACAACTTTGCCGCGGTCCGTGATGTTGCCCATCAATTTGATGGCGGTTTCTATGCTTTGGGTATTCATCCTATGTATGTGCATAGTAGTGATGTCAAGGATTTAGAGTGCTTAGCCGATGCGATTGAAGAGGCGCTAGTTGATCCGCGTTTTGTGGGCATAGGTGAAATTGGCTTGGATTTCTTTGTTAAAGACATTGCAGAGGGTGCGGCGCGAGAAAAGCAAGAGTATTTCTTTAATGAACAACTAAAGTTAGCTCGTCGCTTTGATTTGCCGGTGATTCTTCACGTGCGTCGAGCGCAAGATATTATTCTGAAGTATTTGCGTCGTTATGATGGGCTAAGTGGTATAGCCCATGCTTTTAATGGTAGTGAGCAGCAGGCCGATCAATTTATTAAGCTTGGCTATTTGCTCGGCATGGGGGGCGCCATGACCTTTGATAGAGCCAAACAAATCCGTCGACATGCCGTTAAGTATGAGCTGCAGCATTATGCCTTAGAAACCGACTCGCCCGATATGGCACCTAGTTGGTTAGATACGGATTCCACCTCCAATACGCCTGATCAGATCGCGAGGATTGCTGAGGTGTTTGCCGAGTTGAGAAAGCAGAGCCTAGCAGAAATTCAAAAACAAACTGGGGAAAATGTACTAAACATCTTCCCCAGAATGCGACAATTAATTGATCACAATACGTGATTAGTACATGTGTAAGCCGCCGTTTATAGCGATATTAGCACCTGTGATATAAGCAGCACTTTCAGAGCATAAATAAGCCACTAATTCACCAATTTCTTCGGGTTTACCTAAGCGACCTACCGGTATTTGAGGAATGATTTGCTCTTCAAGAATTTCTTGTGGCATAGCAGCAACCATTTCAGTCTTGATATAGCCTGGAGAAATCGTATTAACGGTAATGCCCTTAGAGGCAAATTCTAATGCCAAGCTTTTACTAAAACCGTACATACCCGACTTAGCAGAGGAGTAGTTGGCTTGACCAAATTGCCCCTTAGAACCGTTAACTGAAGAGATCGTCACAATACGGCCCCAGCCACTTTCAAGCATATCTTCAATCACTTGCTTAGTGACATTAAATACGGAATCTAAGTTGGTGCGCAAAACATCATCCCATTCCTCTTGAGACATCTTGCGGAAAGAACGATCCTTGGTAATCCCAGCGTTGTTAATCAGCATATCGACTTTAAAACCGTCATCATGGATTTGTTTGATCATTTTCTGACAAGATGCGAAGTCGGCGACGTCAACTGGATACGCCTTAAAATCATAGCCTAGCTCTTTTTGTTCGGCTAACCATTCGTCCGGATTGTCAGCCACATAATAAGTGACTAGTACTTGATGCCCACGATTTGCAAGTGAACGAGCGATTGCTGTGCCTAAACCACCGATGCCACCAGTGATCAAAGCAGTTCTTTCGTTGTCTGGAATCAACGCTTTCTCCTATGATAATAAAGGTTCTGTGTATTTATAGTATAGCAGGAATTTATGAAGACACTATTGCGCGGCATTAGTCGTCTTGTTCTAAACAGGGCATGAATTTGCCGGTGGTAGAATCTCTGAAGTATAAAACGCCACTAGCAATACCAAAGTACGCGCCATGCAGGTATAAGTCGCCGCTATCCACGCGCTCTTTGACACTTGGAAAAGTCAGTAGGTTGTTGAGACTGTGCTCAACAACACCCATTTCAATTTGGCGTAACCAAGAGATGTATTCCTCTGTGGATTCCGGTTTAGGGCCGGCTTTAGCGACTACCGGCTCAATTTGTGACATCCACTTTCCGATAAAGTCACTTTTACTGAGTGGGGCGATCTGATCAGTATAGGCACGAACCCCACCACAGCTGGCATGACCCAGTACGACGATATGGCGAACTTTTAATGCATTGTTACCGTATTCAATGGCAGCGGAAGTCCCATGTAGTGAAGTGGTACTTTCTGATTTCTCACTTTCATCGGGAGGTACTAAATTGGCGATATTTCTAACCACAAATATTTCACCCGGGCCGGCATCAAAAATAATTTCTGGAGCGACACGTGAGTCACCACAACTGATGACCATAATTTCGGGGACTTGGCCGCGTTGACCTAATTGCTTATATAAATAGCGCTCTTTTTCCATACGGCCGTTAAGGAAATTGTTGTAGCCATTGAGTAATCGTTGAGGAAACATACTTATTATTTTCTAAAGTTAATACACCCTTATTTTACACGCCTACTTGCCATTACTCTAAAAAATTTCTTCAGGCATGGACAAAAAGCACATCGTACCGATTTTTTGGAGAAATTTCCTATAACTTAGTCTGATGGTTTATCGGTGAGTTGCGTGATGGGATTCTGGTTTTTTATCTGTCTATCAGGAATAGGTGGGCTTGCTTTTTTGCATACACTACCACAACTACCTGATTTAAATAGTTTATTTGTGTCACAGCTGCTATGCCTGTTTGCTGTGATTGTTTGTTTATATAGAAGCCGTTATGTATCGCTTAGAAAGAAGTTGGCATGTGTTTTTATTGGTCTTTTAGTTTTTTTATTAATGATGAGTTATGGAACATGGCGCGCTCAGGAAAGATTGGCTGATAGATTAAGTTTGCAACATGATGATCGTGTGAGCAGACTCGTTGTAGAAGTGAGTGATTTAGTCGATTACGGAGACGATTACTTGCAGTTTGATGCACGAGTAATACGCTCTAAGCCGAGTACAGGTATCCCATCTAATATACGATTGCGTTGGTCTTTTGGGGCCTTTGCAGGTCCTTATACTAAACCCTTACCGTTAAAAGAACCGATGCCTGAGATTAAACCCGGCGAGATATGGGAGCTGTCGGCTTTATTACGACAGCCTTATGGGGCATTCAATCCGGGACAAGGCGATATTTTATCCTATCGTTTTGTAAATAACCACCGTGCGGTGGGCACAGTAAAAGGCAGCCCCAAGCGTTTGACAGAAAGTGGGCGGTTTGATTGGTCTATTAAAATTGCACAATTAAGGCACCATATTCGCGCCAAACTAAGTCACTATGTGGCAGATAAACGCTATGGCTCGGTCATGATTGCATTAGTGATGGGTGATCAGGCGGCTATTTCTCAGGATGATTGGGTTTTATTCAACCGTAGTGGCTTGACACATTTGGTGTCTATAAGCGGCAGTCACATCACGATGCTGAGTTCTTTAGCCAGTTTGCTGTGCTTTCTGTCCTGGCGCCATTTAAGTGTTGCCCAAAAGTCTTTATCAGAACGTATGGCAGCACAACGCTTAGCCGCATTTGTCGGCATATTGGTGGCTTGGTTCTACTGTAGTATTGCCGGTTGGGGGGTGCCGGCGCAGCGTAGCTTTCTGATGTTGCTAATCTTTTTTATTAATTATGCTTTTGCGCTGCAATGGTCGATACACATGGTGTTGGTAGTAGCCGCTTTATTGGTGTTACTCATTGAACCATGGGCTGTTTTAAGCATCGGATTTTGGCTCTCTTTTGGCGCCATGCTGGTGCTGATTTTGCTTGCAAAGGAAGTGCTAAAAGCCCAGGGCTTGAAGCAGAAGCTGTTGATTGCGATCCGTGGTTGGACAAAAATGCAATTGGCTGTCTTTTTAGGCTTGGCTCCATTGCTGGCCTTGTTGTTTAGTCAAGTGTCTTTGATTTCTCCCATTACCAATGCATATGCCATTTTTTTAATTGGCACGATTATTACCCCGGCCAGTCTACTGTTAGCGGTGACCAGTCAATTTGAGCCGTTGGACTTGGTGAGTGAATCTCTAGCAACAATAACTCATTATTTGTTGTTTTTATGCTTGGAACTAACCGCTAAACTGATTACATGGTCTTATGCTTTATTAGATGTGCCGCGTCTATCGATAGGGATAGCCGTTTTAGCCTTGTTTTCGATATTAAGTTTATTTGTTGCTCGATTCTCACGGTGGACTTCATTATCATTGCTGTGGTTATTACCGATTTTTATGGATGCCGGATTTAAACAAACAGTTCATAGTGGCGAATGGCAAGCTTATATGTTGGATGTCGGTCAGGGTAGTGCCATTTTAATCAAGACTCATAAGCATCATCTGTTGTTTGATGTCGGGCCGCGTACGTCTTATGATAATGAAGCCAGCAATAAAGTGATTATTCCTGTACTTAGAGGGTTAGGTGTAAAGCATTTAGATTATGTAGTTGTGTCTCATAGTGACTTGGACCATGTGGGTGGGTTTTCTGAATTGATCAGTCAGGTGTCGGTCGGTCATGTATATGGTTCGTTTAGTCTGGATCAGTGGTTGGCGAAAGAAGAGATGATTTTTGCTAAGGACTATCGTCCGCTTAATGCTGACTTGCATGCTGAAGTGTGTTTAGCCGGTCATCACTTTGAACTGGATGGTGTCAGCTTCAGCTTTATCTGGCCTGTACAACAAGGGGTTCTACCACTTAAGGCAAAAAGTGCCAATGAAGAGAGCTGTGTTTTATTGGTGCAGGGAGAGCACCATAATCTACTGCTGACAGGAGATATTGATCGTTTGGTAGAAGATAAGCTCATCAAAAGTGGTATATTGCCTAAGATTGATGCTGTTGTCGTGCCGCATCATGGTTCTAAAACATCCTCATCAGTCGCTTTTATAGAGCACATTAAGGCGCAAGTGGCGGTTGCACAAGCGGGGCATTACAATCGCTATAAGCATCCGGATCCTACGGTAGTTGCACGTTGGTCTGCTGGCGATAGAAATTTTTATAATACTATCACTGATGGGGCAGTTACTCTTCGCTCAAGTGCTTTGGGTTTGCAGTCGCGAACTGAGCGCTCCGACAGAAAACGCTATTGGCACTAAAATAGTATAATGATTAGTGCGTATCTTTTGCCGGATATATAAAGAAACATAGGATAAGTCGTTGAAAAATAATAATTTTATACCAGTTGATTTGCATTGCCACTCTACGGTCTCTGACGGCGTTTTACGCCCTGAGGAAGTTGCCAAACGTGCCCATCATAATGGTGTGCGTTTATGGAGCCTAACGGATCATGATGAAACAGGCGGACAAGCTATTGCCAAAAAAACAGCTGAAGAGTTGGGTATGGACTATATTACCGGTGTTGAAATTTCGGTGACATGGCAGGATCGGACTTTACATATGGTAGGATTAAATTTTGACCCTGCCAACAAAACGCTTAACGAGGGTTTGGCCGGCATTCGAGCCAACCGTGATAGTCGCTCTTATAAAATTGCCGAAAAATTTGATGCTTTAGGTATTCCCGGTACTTTTGAAGGGGCGTTGCGTTTTGCGGATAATCCTGAATTAGTCAGTCGTTCGCATTTTGCTCGCTATTTGGTTGATGCAGGTTATTGTCAAACTATGCAGGAAGTCTTTGACCGTTACTTAAATGATCAGGGGCCGGCCAATGTCTCGATGCAATGGGCATCGTTGCCGGATGCAGTCGAGTGGATTAGGGACGCGGGCGGAGTCTCAGTTATTGCCCATCCTGGTCGGTATAAATATACCCGTAGCCAATTTGTTGATCTATGGCGGACTTTTAAGTTACTGGGCGGCGCAGGAATTGAGGTAGTTACCAGCTCGCACAAACCCGATCAATATTACCACTATGCAGATGTGTGCCGACAATATGGTTTTTTTGCCAGTGCAGGCTCGGACTTCCATAGTCCTCAGGAGAGTCGTCTGGATTTAGGCCATTTGCCGGCATTGCCTTCAGGTGTTAGGCCCATTTGGCATCATTTAGGCTATACAAACTACTAGTTCAGTGCTAAATCGTATAAAAATAATTTGGAGTGACCTTGATGAGTAAGGCTTTTGTTAAAGAAGACAGTAATTTTGATGATGACTTAGAGACGGAAGGTTTAGCCATTCCTAGCGGCCATAAAAATTATATTACGCGTTATGGTTATGAGCAGATGCGTGCTGAGTTATCAGATTTAGTCAATAAAGAGCGTCCTGAGATTGTTAGTACCGTTTCGTGGGCTGCGTCTAATGGTGACCGCTCTGAAAATGGCGATTATATTTATGGTAAAAAGCGCTTGCGTGAGATTGACCGCCGTATTCGTTTTCTAACTAAGCGATTGGAGAGCATTGAAGTAGTCGATACACATCTGCAAACTAATCGCAATCAGGTTTTTTTTGGTGCGACTGTCGAGTATGTCAATCAAGAGGATGAAGAGTTTAAGGTGACTATCGTCGGTATTGATGAGGCCGAGCCTTTAGAGGGGCTTATCAGTTGGATATCACCTGTGGCCCGAGCGTTGATGAAGGCAAAAGAGGGTGATGTAGTCTATGTCAATACACCAAGTGGTCAACAGGAGCTGGAAATCCTTTCAGTGAGTTATCCTGAACATTAAGTTATAAGACCATAATTTCACTAAGGAGCGTAATGACTAAATTATCCGGGATTTTATCATTTTGTATCACCTTAACTGTGTCCATAGAGGTGATGGCCTTTGAATTAACGCATAGTGAGGGCATTATCAAGCTTGATGATACGCCTCAAACAATCGTCACTTATGATCTGGCGGTGCTTGATAGCTTAGATTACCTAGGTATTCACGTTTCTGCTATACCGGCCATTCAAGACCGCCCGGCCTTTGAAAAGTACACAGATATTAAGCGGGCAGGTTCTTTGTTTGAACCTGATTATCAAGTTCTTAATGAAATAAAACCGGACATTATTTTTGTGGCTCGTCGAACTGCTTCTAAACAAGCGGAGCTGTCTAAAGTTGCGCCGGTTGCTTATTATGCTATTAATAGCACCCGGTTTTTAGAAAGTTTTAAAAGTAATAACTTACAGCTTGCCAAGGCCTTTGGCAAAGAAGCAGAAGCTCAAGCTAAGTTAGCTATGATCGATGCAGATATCAAAAAGCTACACGAAATCAATCATGATAAGACCGGTGCCTTTCTGATGGTGCTGGGTAATGGTCGTGTTGCTCCTCACGCTGTGGGAGATCTCTTTGGCTTTACTTATGAGCTATTGGGTTTGGCACCCGTCTTAGAAGCGCGTGATCCTAATACACTGCGCCAACCTCGCCCTGAGCCCCGTAGTCCGGAAGCTAAAGCTGCTGCTGAAGTACGAGCAAAGCAAGTATCTGAAATTACCAAAGAAAATCCGGACTGGCTAGTGGTGTTCGATCATCGGCAACTGACAAGTAATGAATTAACTGCAGACACGAAGCTTAAAGAGCATCCGGATTTGGGTCAGCTTGATGCAGTCAAAAATAACCGGATTTTTTATGTCGATCCTGCTGAGTGGTATTTAATTACCGGTGGTCTAAATAATCTCCATACTGTCGTGAAGAAAGCGACAGAAATGATGAAGTAATCCTATTAGTTCTTTTATTTAAAGCGATCTCATTTTTGAGAACGCTTTTTTAATAAAGAAGAGCGAGTGGGATTTGAAAAATACGATATTATTTTAAGCGTAGAACTTGATTTTGTTTCATGTGTTAGGTTTTCATCTTAAAATGGTCAGTTAACTATTTTCTCAATTTGTGGATAGAGCTTGAATGTTAGATTTTATTCGTAGGCACCAAAAATGGATGCTGGTAATCGTCATCCTATTTATCGTACCTTCTTTTGTGTTTTTAGGGGTATTTGATTATCAAAGCATGTTATCTAATGATCCTCCTTTGGCCAAAGTTAAGGAGCAAAAAGTTACGCGAGATCAATTTAATATGGAGTGGCGCGATCGCTTGAACCAATTACGGGCTCAAAGCGGCAATCAATTTGATATTAGCCAAGTGGATATACCGGAAAATCGTCGTGCTTTTCTTAATCAGATGATTAATAGCCGTGTTATACACGAAGAAGTTTTATCTGAAAATTATTCAGCGACTGACCAAATGGTGACCTTGGCGATCGCCTCTGATCCCCAATTCCATGATGAAGGTCGTTTCAGTGTTGAGAAATACAGCCAGTTCTTGCAGCGTGTGGGTATTGATGCTGCTATGTATGAAAGCAGTGTGCGTTATAGTTTAGCTTTGGAGCAAGTGGCTGAACCAGCTAAGCGTGCCCTAACATTACCTAAGCAAATCGAAGGTGCGGTTTTATCTGCACTTTTAGAAGAGCGTACTGTGCGTCTAAGATTGTTTGAGGCGTCAAGTTATTTTGCTGAAAATGAGCCTAGTGAAGAGGAAGCTAAAGCTTGGTATGACGCTAATAAAGAGAGTTTGGAAGTGCCCAGTCATGTTAAGGCGGAGTATGTGATTCTTAATGAAGAGGCTGCGGTTCGAGCAGTACCTATACCGACAGATACTGAGCTACAGCAATATTATGAGTCTAATAAGTCTCGCTACACAAAGATCGAACGACGTTCGATTAATCATATTCAATTAAATCTTCCTGCAAATGCATCTGCGGAAGAATTGGCAGAGCTTGAACAAAAAGCAGAGGACATAAAGCAACAAGCGGCAGCTAATCCCGCACAGTTTGCTGAATTAGCCAGTCAATATTCTGATGACATTGGCTCTAAGCAATTAGGTGGCTCATTAGGCGTTATTAGCAAGGGTGATATTCCTGAATTTGACGATGTGGCATTTACACCGGCTGAACTCGGTGTTTATGGTCCGGTACAAATCGGTAATGCATTGCATATTGTTCAGGTTGACCATATTGATGCCGGTGAGGTTAAGGCGTTTGATGAAGTGCGAGAAGAACTAATTAATGAGGTACGACTGCAGGTTGCGTCTGATCGTTTCGCTGATTTATCGAGTGAGTTAGTACGTTTAGCAAATGATGCAGGCCAACGTCTTGAAGATATTTCTTCGGCGCTAGATTTACCCATTCAAACGGTAGAGGGTGTTACTCAGTCAGGCGTGTTGCATAGCTCTCAGTCCGCCAATGGTGCTGCTGTTTTTACAGCTCATCCACAATTAAGAGAGGCTTTATTTACTAAAGAAGCGATTGAAGAAGGCAGCACATCAGGTGTAATCGAGCTTTCACCGACTGAATTAGTTGTGGTTAAAGTGGCAGAGCATACGCCGGCCTATATTCCTGAATTCAGCGAGGTAGAAGCGGATGCCGTGGCTGCTGTTCGTACAGAAAAAAGTTTAGCTCAAGCCAAAACAACGGCAGAAGAAGTTGAAGCTGGTTTAGTATCAGGTGAAATTACAGGATTAACCGATTTTGAAGAAGCGATAACGGTTAGTCGTTTAATGGGCAATTTGCCACAAAGCCTATTAGATGCCATTATGGCTGCGCCAGTTGATACGTTGCCGAGTTACACTTCTTTCTGGATGCCACAAGGCTATGTGGTTGCCCGCATTGAGTCAGTGAGTGAGCCGGAAGATGGGGTTAAACAAGGCCTAAAGGCACAAATTGAAGAGTTGCTTCTCACTGGTCCTAAGGTGGAAATAGAAAGAGAGCTTCTTAATTCTTTAAGAGCTAATACTGATGTTACGATTTATGATGAAAGTGAGCGAGTCATCAACGATACCGGCATGTAGGACCAGTTAACTTCAGCTATTTCAAAGGGATTGAGCACGATTAAAAGCTCAATCCCTTTTTTGTTAGAGGATTATGATGGCTTAGAGTTAGGAGCGTTAGATGTTAGTGTTGTCAGGCGCTCACAAAGCCTACGTCGCTATTATTGATTTTTAATTCGAGTAATACGGCGTATTGCGCGGATAGTACGG
Source organism: Oligella ureolytica DSM 18253 (assembly GCF_000373745.1). Classification (GTDB taxonomy): domain Bacteria; phylum Pseudomonadota; class Gammaproteobacteria; order Burkholderiales; family Burkholderiaceae_B; genus Oligella; species Oligella ureolytica. The sequence goes on from NZ_KB892302.1 coordinate 85,574, forward strand.
ATACTACGGAATACTTTTGCCAGGTGGTCACGGTCTTCAACCTGAATGGTTGCTTGAACCTTGGAGATATTCATGCCACCATCTTTGGTTGTGATATTGATAATATTAGAATCAGCTTCAGCAATTTTAATCATCAGAGCACCGAGTGCGCCTTTTTCATTGTCTAAAGTGATTTCAATACGTGTTGAGAGATGCTTAGAAGGATCCTCATCCCATGCCACTTTGACCCAACGCTCAGGTTCTTTGTCTTTTAGTCTGAGTGCCGTAGGGCAATCGTTGGTGTGTACTACGATACCATAGCCGGGCCGTAGGACAGCAACAATTTGATCGCCCGGGATAGGTGTACAGCAAGTCGCTAATTGAACTGATTGACCTTCTTTTCCTTGAATTAAAATCGTCGAACGGTAGGCTGTTGACATCTCATCTAAAACAGCGGCAGTAGTGGCCAATAGGGGATTGTCAATTAGGAAACGACGAGCAACGACTTGAGCCAAACGAGTTCCCAGTCCAATATCTAAAAATACCTCATCAATATTTTTTGCACCGGCACTGATTGCTAATTTGTACCAGATAGGATTTTCATCGTCGGGGACTTGAATGCCGAGCGCAGCCATTGCTTGATGCAGTAGCTTCTCACCAAACTTAATGGAGTCATTGGAGTTTGATCTGCGCAAGTAGTTGCGAATCTCAGAACGTGCTCGGCCGGTACGAACGAATTCCATCCATGATGTTTTTGGTGAGGCATTTTCATCGGTAATGACTTTAACCGTTTGCCCACTGTGTAGTGGAGTATTAATTGCCACTTCTTCGCCGTTAACTTCGGCGGAAACGATATGGTTACCAATATCCGTATGGATGGCGTAGGCGAAGTCTACTGGCGTGGCACCGCGTGGTAATGACACAATTTTGCCCCGAGGGGTTAGAACAAAAACGGCATCAGGGAAGAGGTCAACTTTGACGTAGTCCAAGAACTCTGCGGAGTCATGCGTCTGGCTTTGTATATCCAATAAGGACTGTAGCCAACGATGAGTTTGCTGCTGAACCTCATTGAGATCAGCGCCTTTAGACTTGTAAATCCAATGCGATACAAGACCTTTTTCTGCCATGTTGTGCATATCGCGTGTGCGTATTTGGAACTCAACCGCACTGCCATGAGGGCCAACGAGTGTGGTGTGTAAAGACTGATAGCCATTAATTTTGGGGATGGCCACATAGTCTTTGAATTTGCCGGGTACCGGACGATAGAGCTGATGCAATACGCCAAGTGTCAAATAGCACTCGGGCAATGTATTGACAATCACCCTAAAACCATGGAGGTCTAACACCTCCGCAAAGGTCTTTTTTTGCTCAACCATTTTGCGGTGGATGCTGTAAAGCGACTTCTCACGGCCACTAATCTCTGCTTCGATTCCTTGAGCTGTCAGAGTAGAAATAACATTGTCGAGAATCTTGGTAAGCACCTCACGACGATTGCCTTTGGCTGCTTTAGTGGCTTTTTGTAAAACGCGGTAGCGGAAAGGGTGGGCCGCAGATAGGCATAGATCATGAAATTCACGAACCAGTGTATTTAATCCCAATCGATCGGCAATGGGAGCATAAATTTCTAAGGTTTCACGCGCTACGCGTCTACCCTTGTCAGGGGTTACGCCCCCTAAAGTGCGCATATTATGAAGCCGATCAGCGAGTTTCACCAAAATAACGCGAACATCTTTAGACATTGCTAGAAGCATTTTGCGAAAGCTCTCAGCTTGCTGCTCGGCTTTGGATGTAAACTGGAGCTTATCTAGCTTGGTTAAACCATCGACTAGCTCAGCCACATCCGTATTAAATAGATCCTCAATTTCTTGCTTACTGACATCCTGATCCTCAATCGTATCGTGGAGGAGTGCCGCAAGTAAGGCATTAACATCAAGCTTCCATTCGGCACAGATTTCACAGACTGCTACCGGATGAGTAATATATGGCAGGCCACTATCGCGCATCTGGCCCGCATGCGCTTCATCAGCAAATTGATAACCACGTATGACAGCATCAATATCTTCGTCTGAAAGATATAGGCTGATTTTTTGCAGTAAATTATCAAGAATGCCGACTTTATGAGGATCTTCTTCGTTTTTTTTGTTTTGCTCAGAGGGGTGCAGCAGTAGATAGTTTTGTGCAGCTACCGGAAGACTCTTGTTTCTAGGCGAGTTTTTATCACGACGTGATAAGGAACCTCGTTTAAAGCGATTTAAAAAGTCTGATGCACCTTTTTTACTCATAAGCAAAATATCCTTTTAAGGGGTGAAAAGCTTGTCTTTAATTAGACAGGTACTTTGCGAAGCATCTCTAAACCGGTTTTTTCTTCAGCGATTTCACGTAAGGCGATAACTGTGGGTTTATCGCGATTAATGTCAACACGAGGCTCATGGCCCTGAGCAATTTCACGTGCGCGATAAGTAGCGGCTAGGGTTAAGTCAAAACGATTTTCGATGTGTTCTAAACAATCTTCAACGGTAATACGAGCCATATAATTATAATTCTCACTAAAATAAGGTTAAAAAGCTATGGGTATTTGAGCTAATAGATTAAGCCTTTAAAATACCGTAGTTATGGAATAGTTTTTCATGTCTTTTTGCTTGACATGCGAAGCGTAGTCGCGAAACGGCAACGATTTGCTGTAACTGCTGCAAGGCGACACTAAAGTCATCATTTATAATAACATATTCGCACTCATCGGCATGCTGGATTTCTTCCCCAGCCGCACGTATGCGACGTTCAATAACTTCTGCGCTATCTTGACCGCGTTTTTGTAAGCGATCTTTGAGGATTTCGATGGAGGGAGGCAAAATAAAAATATCCACCACCTCTGGAAACTGTTCACGTACTTGAGTAGCTCCTTGCCAGTCAATTTCCAACAGAATATCCTGACCGTTATTTACACGCTCTTGGACATAGGCCTTTGGGGTGCCATAGTAATTGTCGTGTACTTTCGCCCATTCAAGCAATTCATTGTTGTTTTTAAGCTTTTCAAACTCTTTGGTTGTCAAAAAGCTGTAATGAACATTATTAGTTTCTCCGGGACGAGGGGCTCTAGTGGTGCAAGAAATAGATAGGCCGATATTGCTATCTTCGCTGAGCAGGGCATTAACTAAACTCGACTTGCCGGCGCCACTGGGAGCCACAACCATAAATACATTGCCTGGATAATTTTTCATGAGATGGGTCTTACAATCAATTAAAATATTTCAAAGTGTACATATTTTAAACTAGATGGATGGGAGCTGCAGGTGCAAACTTGGCAACAGTTAATTGAAACTGAACAAAGCAAAGCATATTTTAAAGACTTATTGAGTCGAGTGGACACTAAAAGAGCAGAAGATGCCGTTATTTATCCATCGGCAGACAATGTTTTTAAAGCATTTGATCTTACTCCGCTAGATAAGGTGAAGGTGGTTATTTTAGGCCAAGATCCTTACCACGGCCCTCATCAAGCTCACGGTTTAGCCTTTTCAGTTAATGAAGGCATCGCTTTTCCTCCATCGTTACAAAATATCTTTAAAGAGCTTGAGACTGATATCGAAGATTTTCAGATTCCAATGCATGGTGACTTAACGTCTTGGGCTGAGCAGGGTGTGTTTTTATTAAATACCGTTTTGACCGTACAAAAAGGCCTGGCTAACTCACATGCAGATTGGGGTTGGGAGCAGTTTACTGATGAAGTGATTGCGACGCTTAACAATCAACGTGAGCATATCGTTTTTATGCTGTGGGGTGCTCATGCGCAAAAAAAAGGTCGTATGATTAATAAAGATAAACAGTTGATTTTGACGGCACCGCACCCATCACCATTGTCTGCTTATCGAGGTTTCTTTGGTTGTGCACATTTCTCTAAAGCCAATCATTACCTTATAGGAAAGGGTTATGCGCCCATTAATTGGCGCCTCTAAAATCCTCTGAAAAATACGCTGTCAAGCGCCTTGCAGCTAGATATCCATAGTTAGTTCTGTTGATTGTTGTTTATGCTGCTCTATTGCAAACTGGAATACCTAATTTCAATTGCAGGAGCAGACAATGTCTCTACACACCGATTCCCCGGTAGTCAATTCAACTACTTCACGCGCCAGTGCGGTAAAAATTAACGATAGCACTCCTAAAAAAAGTCTTTGGCGTCAGAGCGGACAGGCAATGACTGAGTACATTATTATCGTCGCTTTAGTTTCCGTTGCAGCCATTGCTGTCTACCAACTTTTTGGCCAAGTCGTTCGATCTCAAACGGCGGCGATGGCTAAGGAGCTCTCTGGTGAAGACGGTACTGCCCAATCACAAATGGCACAAAGTGCCGCACAATCAGCGGAAGCTCAAACGGCTTCTAAATCATTAAAATCCTATACCGGCAATGCGGATGCAGCTGGTGGTTAATCTGTGCATTGAGCGGACTGTAATGATGATTAATGTGAGCTTCCGGTCTTTGCGTTTTTGTCAGTTAAAGCAGCGAAAGTTGAAGAATCAAAGTGGTCAGGTGCTGATTCTTGGTCTTGCGATGATGATGGCTTTAGTCGTGATTTTACTTAGTTTATTTAATCAAGGGCGTCTTTTAAATGCTAAGGCTAAGCAAAATCATACGGTTGATGCAGCTGCCTATTCAGGTGCTTTAATACAGGCACGTGCGCTGAATATGCAGTCATACATTAATTTGGCCCAAGTAGGCCATCAGGTGGCGATGGCTCATTTAGTGACGTTAGCGTCTTGGGCTAAGTTTTCAGCGACTGAATCGCGTCAGTTCTCTCGCGCTAATCCACCGGCTTATTTAATCGGTATGATGTTTGGTGCCGATCATCAGCGTGCTTATGCTGCATCACGCCGTGCCGCCTCACTTTTATCCATTGCAGAGCGGGGTAATGAGCTTGAACAGCGCTATGCTCGTCATGATGAAATCGTTAATGATGTGCTTTTAGAGGTTGCTTATGCAATTCAGGATAGCTTTGAAGAAACACGAGATGCAGCAATTCATGAGGTCATTAAAGCAAATTATCCGCATCATCAGATAGTTCATTCAGCTGATGCGGATGCTAATTTGTTTACGCAGGCTGAAGGTCAAGTGCAATGGCGCCTACGGGAGTCAAATGCTGAAGGCATGATGACGGCATATAAGCCGGAGGGTAATTATCGTTCACTCTTAAGCTCTGTAACCGGCGTCTATGATTTTTTAAGTCCTCGTCAGCAAATCACTCGAAACTCATGGTCGGTCAGTGCTCGCTGCCCTCATCTTCGACATGAGTTAAGACGTCAGGGCACGACCATTCTCAATCAGCAGGGCAATTGGCAGTCAATTGATACGCAGTCCTTTCATGCCTTACGCTCTAATCGATGGATAGGCTGTTATTACCGCGAATATGCCATGGGCTGGGGGTGGGTTTCGGGGCGTTTCAATAGCATTCCGGATGGTATGCAGTATAGCGATAATCCGCCGGATGATTTTTCTAATCAAGATTTTTGGCGTTGGGTGCAATCAGCTACTCAATGGGATTTGTTAGGCGGTTTGCAAAACCCCCTGGCCAATTCACGAGCCATTATGCAGCGAGTGCAGTGGAGCGGCGGTGGGCTTGTGCCTTATATCGATATTAATCAAGAAGGTCGTGAGTCATTGTCTTTTCAGTTGTTCTTGAGGGGGCCTGAAGTAGAGGGCGAGTTGATGACGGTTAGTGCCAAGGCCGAGAGCTTTTTTGAGCGTTATAAGGCCCGAAGCGATACACGTCATGAAAAAGCGAATTTATGGCATCCCTATTGGTTAGCACGTCTAGTTCAGTCTACGCATAATACAAGTGACGTTGCTGCGGATAGTGCCTTGTCGGTTTTTGAGGATTAAGTCATGAAGCGTAAAGGTTATGGATTAAAAGAGCAGAGTGGGCAATCGGTAGTAGAAGCGTTGGTACTCTTCTTGGTGCTAATCATGATGTTTATGGCGATTCCATGGTTAGGCAGACTGTCAGACATTGGCTTGCAACAAGCTAATGCCAGTCGCTATGCGGCTTTTCAGTTAACCCGTCATCACGAAGGTATTGATGAAAATGACCTTAAGCATCGCTACTTTTTAGATGAAGACCATCAGTGGAAAGACAGGGCAAATAATGATCTGATCACCAGCGATTCAATTTACCTATCACTGAACCGCGAGCAAAAGCTCGGATCACATATGCAAGCTGGCGGTGAGGGCAGTCATCAGCAAACGCTCAGACGTGAGTGGGAAATTGAAGATAAAGGCATAGCGACTATAGCTGTTCATACAAGGCCTCAATACACCCAAGTAGACGATAAAACCGATAGTGCGATGAGCGTGGGCTTATCGTATCTTGAACAACAAGTACTTAATATTCATCGACACACTTCAATTTTAACCGATGCGGCACATAGTGCTTCGGATTTGAGCGCGCATCAACGCAGTGGCTCAAGTGATTTGGCTTGGCGTGAGGCGACTGAAGGCTCTTATGAGAGTGGCAAAAAAGTAGCCGAGATTGCCGTCTCTGTTGATGCGGCATGGGAGCGACCTAATCCAGTCTTTGACTGGTTAAGTCCATGGGAAGGGCAGTTACCAGGACATCACTTGGAAGTAAAGAAGGGGGATTCTCAATGAAGCGGATTCTTTCTACGCTAGTGGTGTTTTTGTTGGGCTCTATGAGCTCACTGAGTACTGGCGTTATGGCCTCAAGTCTCCACTCTTCTGATAATCCTTATGCTGGGGCAGATCAAATTGCAGTGGTAGTAGCGAAGGATTTGGCATTGGACCTGAGTGAAAAGATTTTTCAAGGTGAGATATTTTCTCAGCCAATGAGTGCATGGCAATTTGACTCGGCATATGGCTTTGATAATTTTGTAAAGGATTTATCCAGGCAGAATATTGTGCAGCAATATCATGGGCTTGGCAATTTAATCATGCTGAGCGGCGATTACGAACAGTACAGTGTATTGATGCATGTGGAGCGTGTTGGAACTGATGCCTATCGTGGTTTTTTAAGCGTGATGCATAGTCAAGTGCTAAGTTTTGCGTCGAGTGAAGTAGAGCAACTTCAACAGTATTTACTTAAGCAGCCAGCGACTTTGGAAAAGAGCAGGGTCTCATGGCTACCTTTATCTGCCGTTTTACTACTGGATATAAAAAGTGCGCCCGCTCAATCTCAGCAAATTTATTTAGACCCAATGCCGCTAGAGCTGTTGCAACAGGAAGTATTGAGCAATTTAAAGGATTTGGGTTGGCAAAAAAATATCTTCGAGGATCTGGGCTTGAGTTTATGGACCAAGGGCTCCCAACAATTACGACTTTACTTTAGCCAACAAACAGAGGGCACGGCCTTGTATGTGTTGGCACAGGATTTAACCAAGGAAGTTTATGAAAATACGCATGAATAAAAAAGCGACGATTGTTATTAGTCTGGCGATAGTAGCCGGTTTAATCGCAGCATGGTCAGCTCAGCAATACATTAGCGAGAAAGTCGAAATGCTGGAAGAGCAGGCTAGAGTAGAAACGGTACCACGCGTAGTCGCAGCCTATGATCTGCCGGAGGGGACCAAGATTGATGCCATTCACGTGGCAGTGCGAGAAGTGCCTAAAGAATGGGTAGCCAGCGGTAGTATTCTGCCTGATGAATTTATTCATGTAGAGGGGCAAGTTGTAACGGCCGCTTTAAAAAGAGGTGATCAGCTGTTGTGGGCTAATACGGCACAGCTAAAAAACAAGCCCTTTTCGGACAAAATTAATCCAGGTCGTCGTGCAGTGACTATCCCTGTCGATACTATTAACTCGGTATCGGGGATGCTGGTGCCGGGGGATTTAATTGATCTTTATGTGTCCTTTGAATATCGACGCAAGCAAATTACAGCACCGTTATTACAAGGTGTTTTAGTGATGGCCACTGGCCAGCAAAGTCGAGTCGGTCAAGATCCTAAGGATAGCGCTTCACGTTATTCCACCGTGACTTTAGATACTGCACCAGAGGAAGCTGCGAAATTAGTAGCGGCTCGTCAAGCAGGTACGATTACCGCTTTATTGCGTAATCCCGAGGATGATAAGGTTACTCAAAAAGGTGTTAGAGGTGATCTGGCTAATATGTTGGGTATTGCCACACCTCCTCCGCCAATCAAACGCAAACCTCAAGTAGTCTATGGCAATCAAAATAACAAGAAACTACCTAATTTAGCGGTTAATCCAGCAACAGAAAATACTAATAGAGATGAACGTGGCGTGTTTGAACTGCCCGATCAAGAAGATCTGGTCAGTGCTTGGATAAATACATTGCCTAGCGTGGATATCAATGATGTTCAAACGCTAAGTAATCAGTATTCGGATGAAGAGATTTTATTAATTGAATAAAGGCAGGGATAAGATGACTAAGAGACTACATTTGATGTTTATATATTTTGGGGCCTTGCTCCTACTATTGTTACCGTTTTGTGCAATGGCTCAGCAGAGTATTAATTTAACCGTAGGGCAAATTCATGTACTGCCGGTTGAGCAAATAGCGCGTGTAGCCGTGGGCGATGGTGATGTGATTAATGCGGTCACAGACGATGATAAAGAAGTCGTTATTTTTGCTAGAGCCGCAGGTGATACCAGTATGCAGATATGGGATGTTGAAGGCAATTCCAAAAGCTATCAAATCCGTGTTTCTTCAGCTGTGCAGCATCGCATACAGCATGATATTCGTAATATGCTTAATCGCATTGATAACGTCAAAGCAACAGTCGTTGGTGAGAAGGTCATTGTCGAGGGTGAAAAACTCAGTGATGCTGATAGGGAGCGTGTGCAGCTATTGGCCAAGCACTATCCACAGATTGTCGATATGACAAGCCAGGTGGGGTGGGATCAGATGGTGCTGCTTGATGTGCAAATTCTTGAAATTCCTAGAAACTTTTTACAAGAAATTGGGGTTAGTTGGAATAGTAGCTCTGTGGGCGGTTTCAATGCCGGCGTCGTTTGGGATAGTACTGCTGGCGGTCTATTAACGCGACCGGGCGAACAAGCTTTGGAAGCTGCCTTTGCTCAGCATAATCCGCTTGGTTATTTTGGAATTAACGCACTCTTAAGTTCTAATCTTAAAGCGATGACGAATGAGGGTAAAGCTGTGATGTTGGCCCAACCTCAATTAATGGCGCGTAGTGGCGCGACTGCCGAGTTTTTAGCCGGTGGTGAGGTGCCTTATGCGATTTCCGATGGTAATGGTAATACCCAAACGGTCTTTAAGCCTTATGGGGTCAGTCTTCAAATCACGCCACGCATTGAGAAAAACGGCATTGTGCGTTCGAGTATCAATGTGGAGGTAAGTTCAATTGATGGTTCGATGGTATTGCAAGGTGGTCCTGCATTAAAAATCCGCCGTACTAACACGGAGTTTAATGTCAAATCCGGTCAAACCCTGGTTTTGTCAGGTTTTATCTCGCGTGACCAGATGCAAAATATGGATAAAGTTCCCGGGATGGGGGACGTGCCTATTTTGAGTGCTTTATTTCGCTCAAAAAAATTCCAGAACAATGAAACCGAGTTAGCGATTTTTGTGCGGCCAGTCGTAGTCTCTTCAGACAACGAGGATATGCAAAAACGGGTGATGCGTTCACAGGCCATCGTTGATAGTACCTTTGAGCAGGGTCCTTTACTCAATGTGCCAATCAATGATGGCGCTACCGGGCTTAGTTTTGGGGTTTTTGATGTTCAAAACATCCCGCCGTTTCATGTCCCCAAGTCCGGTTCCAAGCCCAAGAAATTAATTCTTCGCTCTATTAACGTGGGAACAGGGGATGCGTCATGAGTCGTTTATTATTAAATTTGCAGTATGAGGATGGCGCTAATGAGCAAAAATGGTTCGAATTACCTATCACGATTGGCAAGCAGGCTGAAAACAGTCTTGAGCTTAAAAGCTGGCGAGTATCCAAGCATCACGCAAAAATATTTCACAAAGAAGGTAATCTTTACCTTCATGACCTAGGTTCATTGGGTGGTTCAGTTCTTAATTCACAACGTATCTATCATGTACATCCGCTGGATATTAACGATCAGATTGTCATTGGTCCTTGCTTGATACGGGTAGTCGATATCAATAGCATTAGTGATGCTGATGAAGAGAATGATGCGCTAGTAGAGGAATTAGATCAGCCCACAGTTAATTATTCGAGCCTAACAGAGGCTGTAGATGCTATAGACGAGCCTGACAAGAAAGTTGAAAGCTCTGAAAGCGATGATTTGAGTCTTAGTCTCATTAATAAAAAGATTGATGCCACGACACTCATTGCCAAACGCAATCAATTGCATAAATTGTTGCTTGAAGCGCTCGATCTCAAAAGAAATAATATCACCATGATGGATGATTCCTTGCTGCGAGAGGAAGCGAGTCGCTTGCTTAAGAAGATTGTTGAGTCAGATAGCGAGTTTAGTGAGCTTAGCTATGCTGATGAGCTATGCGCGATGGTACTTGATGAGGCAGTTGGTTTAGGGCCTTTGGAAGAACTGTTAAAAGACCCCAGTATCACAGAGATTATGGTGAATCGCTTTGATGAGATTTATATTGAGCGAGCGGGTAAGCTAGAAGCCTATCCAATGAGCTTTAGTAGCAATCAATCGGTGGTGTCAATCATCGATCGCATTGTGGCACCAATTGGTCGACGCATTGATGAAAGTTCACCGATGGTTGATGCACGCCTAAAAGATGGCTCTCGGGTTAATGCCGTTCTGCCACCCATTGCCATTAAGGGGGCGAATATCACGATTCGAAAGTTTCCACTTAAGCGCCCCGATATGAAGGACCTCATAGGGCTCGGTTCCCTAGATAAATACATGGGTGAGTTCTTGGATATATGTGTCAAAAACCGCATGAACATGATTATCTCGGGCGGGACCGGTTCAGGCAAAACGACACTATTAAATATTCTTTCCAATCATATCCCTGAGGGTGAGCGTATTGTCACCATTGAGGATGCGGCTGAACTACGGCTTAATCATCAGCATTTAATTAGTCTTGAATCGCGTCCAGCTAATACGGAGGGACGCGGGCAAATCAGTATCCGTGACTTAGTAAAAAATGCCCTACGTATGCGACCTGACCGTATTGTCGTTGGGGAATGTCGGGGTGGTGAGGCCTTTGACATGATCAGTGCCATGAATACCGGCCACGAGGGAAGTCTCACCACACTTCACGCTAACTCGCCACGTGATGCTATTTCACGGCTTGAAGTGATGATTTTAATGGCGGGTATGGATATGCCATTAGCTGCAATTCGTGAGCATATTGCTTCCAGTATTGATTTTATTGTGCAACAAACCCGATTAAGCGATGGTAGGCGAGTGATTTCATCCATTGTAGAGATTGGTGGTATGGAGAGTGGCATTATCAAGAGTCAAGAAATCTTTAAGTTTCAACGCGGTCCGCAGAGTGGCTTTTACGGTCTAGGCATTATGCCGGAGAAATTCGAGCGGCTTAAAGAGGAGGGCGTGCAAATTGATATCGACCATTTCAATCAACACACGAAGGCCGTTTCTGGTACCGCACAAGTTTTGCATTAGAGCATCTGGAGGAGTGAGTTGTGATTTTTATCAGTTTATTGTGTGCAGCTGTCTCAATCGCTTTAATTTGTTGGTTGCTGTTGCAGGGCTTTAATCAAGCGGTTAAGCGTTATGAGCTTGATTTTAAAGAGCAGATGCGGGTGCAGTTGAGTGATGCCTTTATTTTCTTTGATCCGGTGCAGCTGTGGAGTTTTGCGCTGGCTTTAACTGTGTCGGTATTCTTTGCTTCATGGGTTTTCTTAAAACTATGGTGGTTGTCTTTGATGCTCGGGGGCGTGATGTTTTTTGCACCTAAACTCTTACTGCTTTTATTAAGAAAAAGGCGGCTCCATGCCTTTGATAAACAATTGCCTGACTTTCTCTTGTCTTTGTCGGGGGCGTTGCAAGCGGGTTCTGGTGTGCAAACGGCGATTAAATCTTTAACCGAAGATGCAGAAGCACCCTTAGCTCAAGAGCTTTCTTTGCTGTTACGAGAGCAGAGATTGGGTGTGCCTTTTGATCAGTGTTTGCAGAATTTGTCATTAAGGATGCCGTCCGAGGCGTGTGATTTGTTTGTTTCATCATTGCGTATCAGTGCGCAAACAGGGGGCAACTTATCGGAGGCTATCGAACGCATTGCCTCAACCCTAAGATCGCGCCTACAAATCCAGGGACGAATTAAAGCTTTAACCTCGCAGGGCAAAATGCAGGCGGTGGTGATGTGTTTATTGCCGGTGGCGTTGATGCTGGTCTTGAATAAACTCGATCCGGAAGCGATGCATCATCTATGGCACAGCTACATGGGCTGGGCAGTGTTGGCGCTGATTTTTTTCTTGGAAGGATTAGGGGTTTGGATGATCAGTAAAATCGTGGCAATTGATGTTTGAGGGGGCGCGTTTAGATGTCTTCATACTTTATCTATATCAGTCTCGCAGGCAGTAGCATTTCACTTGCACTGTTAATTTATTTCTTGTTTATGCCCAGTCTTAAATCAGATGTGCAGAGACCTGTGGGTTTGCAAATTCACCGTGCTTGGGGATTGCTATGGCCGTGGATTAATTTATTTGCAGCGTTAGGACGACCATTGATGTCGTGGCGCTACCGCATGGCGGTGGAAAAAGAGATTGTTAAAGCAGGGCGCCTTGACCAGTTAGAGCCGGAGCATGTCTTTGGTTTACAAATAGCCGCGGCAGTGTTGGGGTTTGTTTTTACCGTGGTGATGTTTTGGTGGTTAAAGATTAACCTCAACTGGCTGCTTATGTGTGCCTTATTTAGTGCTGTTTTGAGTTTTTATTTACCACGTCACAAACTGCGACAACAAGCTAAGGAGCGACAGCGTTTGATGCTTAGGCAATTTCCTTTTTTCCTGGACATGATTACTTTGTCTGTTGAGGGAGGGTTAAATTTCCACGGAGCCCTAAGCCAAACCCATCACCTTTTGCCTAAAGGGCCTTTAAATACTGAGATTAGCCATGCCTTGAGTGATATGCGTGCCGGTCTATCCAGACAGGATGCCTTAAAAGAAATGGCTAAGCGTGCGGATTTAGAAGAAATTACCCATTTAATTTCATCCATTGCTCAAAGCCAAAAGCTGGGCGTTAGTCTGGGACCTATTTTACGAGCCCAGTCAGAGCAACGGCGTAGTGAGCGCTTTATGAAGGCGGAGAAACTAGCATTAGAAGCACCGGTAAAGATGCTATTTCCGCTAGTGACATGTATTTTTCCGTGTACCTTTATTGTCATAGCCTTTCCAATTGTCTTGAAACTAATGAATGCGGCTTGGTAGCTGAGGGCACATTAATGAAAATTACCTACTGCTTAAGTCTGCTCGCCAAGTTAAAGGGCTTATTAGGAAAACGCAATCTAGCTGAGCATCATTGCTATGTTTTTGCGCCATGTAAAGCGATACATACCTTTGGGATGCGCTTTGCCATTGATGTGATCTTTTGCGATAAAACAGGTCATCTCTTAAAGTACTATCGACAATTACCACCCAATCGTATAGTCTTTGTATCTAGGGCTTTTTTTACAATTGAGTTGGCATCAAAGGAACTGTTAGACGCAGAGCAGCTTCAGCAGACCATTGCTGCTTGTTTAGCCTTTGATAGTGATAATAAAAACCATATTAACTGGATTTAGAAAGGCCTCAAGATTTCATATTAAACAGAGGAGATGTTATGAGTTATAAGGTGCCCGTTGGAGATATTAACTTTAATCTTAAAGTTATGGGTCTATTAAAAGAAATACAAGAGCTATCGGCTTTTGAAGAAATAACGGATGATTTAGTTGATGCAGTAATTGAAGAAAACTCGCGCTTGGTTGAAGATGTCATTGCCCCATTAAATGTCGTTGGTGATCAAAACCATCCAGTATCTCAGGATGGTACAGTGACCCTTAGTAAAGGTTTTAAAGAGGCTCTTCAGCTTCATTCGGAAGGTGGTTGGCAAGCTCTGCAGCATGATCCGGGATACGGGGGTCAGGGCTTTCCTAAACTCTTGGCAACGGTCTTATCAGAAAATCTTAACGCCGCTAATATGGCCTTTGCCTTATGTCCGGTACTGACAGATGGTTGTATTGAGGCGATTACACAAGCAGGTAGCGAAGAACAAAAGCAACGCTTCATTCCACCCATGGTCGAAGGTCGCTGGACCGGTACAATGAACTTGACTGAGCCACAGGCAGGTTCTGATTTAGCTCTTTTAAAATCCAAAGCGGTGCGCCAAGACGATGGTACTTATCGTATTAGTGGTCAAAAAATCTTCATCACCTGGGGTGAGCATGATGGTGCAGAAAATATCATTCATCTGGTTCTAGCGCGTACTCCTGATGCGCCTGCCGGGGTGAAGGGCATTTCTTTATTTGTGGTGCCAAAGTTCCTGGTCAATGAAGACGGTAGCTTGGGTAAACGCAACGATGTTATTTGTACGTCTCTTGAGCATAAACTCGGCATTCACGGCAGCCCAACCGCAGTGATGGTCTTTGGTGACAATCAGGGTGAGGTAGGTGAAGGCGCCATCGGTTATCTTATCGGTGAGGAAAATGACGGTCTCCGTCATATGTTCGTGATGATGAATGAAGCTCGTTTTGCGATTGGTCTACAAGGTACCTCAATTGCTGAACGTGCCACGCAACAAGCATGGGCTTATGCGCAAGAACGTATTCAGGGGACTGCGGTTGAAGGTGGTAGCCGCGAGTCAGTCAGTATTAATAAGCATCCTGACGTGCGCCGCATGCTGATGACGATGCGAAGTCTCACGGAGGGAAGTCGCGCCATTGCACTCTATGCCGCAAGTCGTGCCGATTTAGCCAATCATCTTGAGGATCCAGAAGAGCGTGCTCGTTACCAGGCCATCTATGAATACCTCGTACCGATTGTTAAGGGCTATAGCACCGAGATGGCTCAGGAAGTCGCTAGCTTGGCTGTGCAAGTCCATGGCGGCATGGGCTATATAGAAGAAACTGGAGTTGCTCAACTGTTCCGCGATGCGCGCATTCTGCCTATTTATGAGGGTACGACGGGTATTCAGGCCAATGATATTATCGGCCGCAAGACGATGCGTGATGAGGGTGCAGTAGCTAAGTATTTTGTAAAAGAAATGCAAGATACGGCTAGTCGTCTACTGGATAGCAAGGACAATGATCTACGTTTTATAGCTCAGAAGTTGGATGTAGCAGTTGAAAGCTATGCGAGGGTAGTGGATTATCTGATTGATTTAGGCGCTAAAAAATCCATGAGTCAAGCCTTTTCGGGTAGCGTGCCATATCTAATGCTTGCCGGCTATACCCATTCAGCTTGGCAATTAGCACGTCAGGCTTTAACTGCTGCTGAGTTAGGTGAAGCAGGGGGTGAAAAACTTGCCACAGCCTTATTTTATGCTGCGCACATTACGCCGCGCGTACTTAGCCTGGCGGATGCGGTGATGGCTAGTGAGCAGTGCGTGAGGAGCTTTGAAGGGATAAGCTTTGATGCGTAGTTGATTGAAGATTTAATAAGGGGCTTTGATAAGCCCCTTTAATGTTTTTGGACGATGTAAAAATTGTGGCATTAATGCAGCAACAATTAATTACATGAAAAATAAGCTTGATAAAAGTACTGTATAACTGTACAGTACTAGATATCGATACAGTAGTTGGTGTCGATTATCAGGTTTAGGGTCCTGATAGGTTTGCTCAGTGATTTAATGTGCAAAGTTTACACTGGGCAAACCCCATAACTAACCCCTACAAGTCAACTAGGTTTAGGAGTGTGTTATGTCAATCCATCGTGCAAATAGTGTAAATCAAAAATCCGCAAAATCACAATCAGAAGATGCTTTTGCCGTTCATCCGAGTTTTACATACCAAGACAATCATAGTTACGTCACGCTTTATAAGCGTCGTCCAAGCTCTTTTTTATCAAAGCTTAAATCAGTCGATATGTCTAAAGTTGGCGATGTTGTGAGCGTGTTGCTCTGGGCTGTGTCTATTCCAGTCGTCTTTAGTTTGGGATCGATCGTTGTTGTGTGATGTCTGCAGAGAGTAAAAAAGTGCTGTATAAAAATTAACCCACCAGAAAACAGTTTTTTGGTGGGTTTCATTTTGCTTATTTCGTCACTGTATCAGTAGAGAAGGCGCCGATAACATCGGGGATGCTGGTATGGTCTTCTAGTTTTTCGAACTGCGCTGATAGTTTTTTAACAAAATTACCAATCGCCACAGCATTCGACTCCGTTAGCAACTTCACCGTTGAGTTTGGGTTAGCGCTGGTTTTAATAATGTCCCTAGCAAAAATAAGTGCAAGGGTATCTGCTTGAGATTTTTTCATAAGTGTTCCTTATGTTGGTTGCTGATTTCTTGTAGATGGGGCTTGTTGGGAGCCTTTCAATGCATGAGCGCATAAGCAAGCGCTGTTTATGGTTTATTGTAGGGCAGGACGTTAGCGGTGAGGGGAGTAACGGTGTTGGGGACGTGGGCAATAGTTGAGATGTATGATGGAGCAATAAGCTACTTAGAGCTTCCTATGAATTAAAAGCGAATAACTCAGATCGTGAGATGTTAATGAGTTTGCTTGAGAATTCCCGTCTAGCTAATAATAAAATGAAAGATCTTATGAAACGGCTATTGAAATACGAGGAAAATCATGACTATTAAACTAACAAAATGGGATATACAGGATCATCTTAAAACGGATGAAGACCGCCAAGCCTATTTTGAGGCAGCAATAGAGGAAGCCGGTGATGACCCTGTATATATTGCCCATGTATTAGGCGATATTGCTAAATCTTATGGAATGACAAAGCTTGCCCAAGAAACAGGTTTGACTCGTGAAGAACTGTATAAATCTTTTGGAGAAAATGGCAATCCTAGTTTCATCACTGTGTATAAAGTTGCTCATGCGCTTGGTTTAAAAATTACATTTCAATATGCGCAATAAACTTAAATTTCATTGCATAAAGTAATGCTCGAATGAATTAGAGATTAGTTTTCATTTTATTTTATTGTGTCTGACGTACGATAATTACGCTAGACAACCTTAATAAACGGCATCTGGTTAAAATTAGGAAGTGACAACTATCCTGCCAGACAGGGATATTATTGGTGTAAATCAAAGGGAAAAACTTGGGGAAAGTCTCTATGCATTACATGTCGTGCGAAAGGGAATAAAGGGCGTTATTTCATTGTATTTTGCATAGCCCACGATAATATTATTGAGGTACTGGACCTGTTACATGACAGTATAGGCTTGGAGAGCCACAAAATTATGATTTGATATTACGAGTTTATTTATTGAGTCATAATTTGATCTGAGAAATAAGTAAAAAATTTAAAAACTTCTCTGAGAGTTTTCTCACTGACGATATTTATATTTTCACCGAAGATTTTAGCAAGGTCACTTTATAAAACACCAGTTTCAAATAAGGTCGCATTACTAAGGGGCATAACTAGGAAACCTATATCACTATTAGGTGTGTCTTCTCCACGAGCTACAGTAGCAGCTCCACTTGGGGTTGACGTTTTATAAATATCTTAACGATTTTTAGTAAAAAATTCTGATGGATATATATAACCACCTCCTTCTCGATTATTTAAATTGACTGATATTATTGTATTCAATCTTGTTTAAATGCTAAGAGGGTAAAGTGCCTGTCTTTGGTGCGTAAGCTCGACATATCTTGTTTAACCTTAAAGCACTTAAATAGTAAGAATCAAAAAGAGTGTGAACTTGGAAAGGAATTAGAAAGATGATAGAAATAAAACATTTGTATCTTGTATCGATACGCGATACAATTATATTATGATAGTGGGATTTCGACACAAAGGTCTCGAAGCTTTCTACCTTACAGGAAGCACTAAGGGCATTCAATCATCCCATGCTGCTAAGTTGGAGCGTATTTTAGGTGCACTGGAAGTTGCTATAAGACCAGAAGATTTAAGTTTTCCGTCCTTCAGACTGCATCCTCTAAGAGGCGAACTTAAAGGTTTTTGGTCAATCACTGTGAATGGCAATTGGCGGGTGATATTTCGCTTTGTTGGTGCTGATGTAGAATTGGTCAATTATTTGGACTACCATTAAGAAAGAGTGAAAAGTATGATGAAAAACCCACCCCATCCAGGCGAATTATTGCGCGAAGATGTAATAGCCGAATTAGGTTTAACCGTAACTGAGGCAGCAGAACGCTTGAGCATGTCTCGAGTTGCACTTTCGCGTGTTCTAAATTGCAAGGCAGGTATTAGTCCCGATCTAGCCATACGCCTTGAGCGTGCTGGCGTTAGTACTGCCCGAGCATGGCTCGCTATGCAGACCAATTACGATTTAGCCCAAGCTATGAAACGTCCTCAGCCATCGGTACAGACTTTATTTGCCGAAGAATCACCTGTTTGATAGCCGCAAGAGGATATTAAATGTTCGTGTGCGCCAATTAACTTAAGCAAACAGCGTTTAGTTAAAAATTAGAAAGAGAGACACTAAGCTGTCAGATAGATAGCACTATACATCTCATAAGATTCATGAAGATTTTACAGGACGGAAGAGGGTTGGAAGCTGTGAATAGCTCTGTACTTCACAGCACATTTTTGTGCTAAGCTACTTTAGTTTAGCTAAGGGTAAGAGGTAGTTGACGACGGTTTCCCAATCTAAAAATGGGTCTTGTCCAACATGTATATGTTCGCCACGGAAAAGTCCGGCGCCATTTTTGGTTCTATCATCGACTAAAAAATTGAACCGCCCCGAGTATATCGGAGAGTGGATTGCTTGAGTCAGGCAACTTTGTCTGACTCAGTAAGACTATCATAGTATCGTCTCTCAAACTCAAAAGGCGACACATAACCAATCGTACTATGAATGCGAGTTTTGTTAAACCAATCGACCCATTCAAGGGTTGCTAATTCAACATCACACGCATCCCGCCACTGCTGTTTTAAATATTCAATCACCTCTGTTTTATAAAGCCCGTTAACCGTTTCAGCCAATGCATTATCGTATGAATCACCGGTTGTACCAACAGATGCA
>NZ_KB892303.1 GCF_000373745.1 Oligella ureolytica DSM 18253
CGTTTAATCTCTTTTTCCAAGGCATACACTTTAGCCCCTTCTGGCAGTCGAACTCCTTTACCTGTAAAAGCATCTTTGCTATATCGTTTATACTCGGCAAGCCAACGAGAAACAATCGGTCGTGAAATAGCATACTGGTTCGCAACTTCAGTCACCGTAAGTTTGCCCATCGTGATCGAGTGGCAGACTTGTAGCTTAAATTCTTTGGAATACGTTTTGCGCATAAATATCACCTGCTTTAGTTGAGGTAACTTAACTGCGAGTCAATGAAAGTGTAGTATATCCAGCTGGAGGCAAAACACAACTATTGCCTGAAATACAGACACCTATACCTAATCAATTCACAACCGAACCTTTTACCTATATCGAGCCGTTTGTGGGCAGTGGCGCTGTTTTGTTTTGGATGTTAAATTCCTATCCAACCATTAAAAAAGCTGTCATCAGCGACAAAAATCAAGATCTCATCAATACTTATCTTCATTACAATTTATAGGTTTCATTGTTTGATCTAAGTTAGTTTAGAGTCATTTATAGATATCTTTTCGATGACCAATATTAACAACTTCAATGGTTATAGTTTGATCAATAATGTGGCATAAGATGCGGTAATTGCCAACACGATATCTCCAATCAGCTAAATCCCCTTTAATATTTTTCCCTGTAAACCGAGGATTAGAGCTATTAACTAAATTTTTTTCAATCCAAGCGACAATTAGACGAGCTTGAGTTTTATCTAGCTTTGATAAAGATTTTAATGCTTTTGCTGTATAGATAACTTGAAACATTACAACCCTAGCTTCTCTTTAACTTGTTGGTGCGTGTAAGTTTCAGGATTCTTTTTGTTATATTCTTTCGCTTCGACAAGGAGCTTAGCGTCTAATTCTTCTTCCATTTTTTCAGCCAAACTTTCTTTGAGTAAGGTAGATAAGCTTTTGCCATGAAATTCTGCATATTCGGTAAAAAGACGCTCTTCGGTGGCGTTTAAGCGAACACTAATGATAGACATATTAAATCCTCTGTTTAAAGTATTACATTGTAGTACCTTGATTGTTGCATTAAAAAAGAAAGGATGTCAAGAGTTGGAGTTAATCAATAAAAATCTAACAATAGCTTATCCACAATTATTGTGAATAAGTCTATTAATACAGTCGAAAACACTGTTTAACTAATTGATTTTTAACTAGTAAATTTGTATTGGTGAAGTTTTGAGCAGGTAATAATTAAATTAAATCGTCAATACTTTTGACACCTGGGATGTTCGCCCATGACGGTAGCCTTTTGTGGGGTGGTACTTCATCAATATCTTCCGATACTTCAGCCTCGACAGATTTAGAAGTAGTTGCAGGGGGTTCACTAGGGATCTCTGTGATGGCTTGAGCGATAGTTTCTTTTTGAGATTTTGTGTTGTTTTGAGCGGTTACTTTATTGCTGTTGAAATGTTTACTACAAAAACTTTGAATTTTGTTCTTGTGGTATTTACGGATTAATCAACATTTATTAGACAAACCAGTGGAGCAGTTAGTTAACGATAATGCGTTGGTTGCATTGGCTTTATTAGTTGCAGAAAGCTTAGCTGAGCAAAAATAACTCATGATCCGTTTAGTAGAGCATTTTATTTTGTTAAAAAAAGATGTAAAAAATTGATTGACTGTAGCAATCCCATTAAGTCTAATATCTTGTCTGCATTATTTCTTAAAAAATTTAAAGAGCTAGCAGTTAAAAGGGTGTATGTTATTAGGTCAGTACTGGAATTTGAGGCATGTGGTTTTGATGTGACCAGTGGTTTACATGATGTTTTTGTAATGACCCAGCACTCGATTATTGTCTTTACCTTGAAAATACAAAGGCCACATACAATTTTGAATTGTATGTGGCCTTTATTTTAAATTTCTAATCCCTTCACCAAGGCATCACTTACTACCCTTTACACTTCTCATTGATAAAGTCCAAGGCGGGTAGGGAGAGTTGTCTGAAGGTTAGCCAATCATGATCACCATCGATCACTCGGTATTCGACGTCTTTAGGTTGAGTTGTGTTGAGTTCCCAATAGAGTTTGGCGGCTGCGTTAACGATGTTGAGGAAGTCCTCATCACCGCTGGCAATGAACATGGGTGTAATACTATTCTTTTGTCGGTAGTGAGCTAAGCGTGATTTGTAGAGCGCTTGAGTCCACGCTTCTTCACTGAATTCGCCATCTTTTAGGAATGGCGGTGCTTTTCTCGCGGCAGAGGTTTCAGGTGGCAGTGGGTCGTAAATGGCGGGGCTAATGATACCCGCTGCACAAAAGAGTTCGGGGTGACTGAGCGCCAGGTTTAATGCGCCATAACCACCCATCGATAATCCTGCCACGGCGCGATTGCTTTTTTCAGGGCTAATGCTGTATTTCTCCTCAATGTAGGGAATCAGTTCATTAACGATGGCTTCTTCAGTTTTAGCTTCATCCGAGTCGACATACCAACTGTGTGCACCAATTGTCGGCATCACAATCAGGTAGTTATCTAGTTTTCCTTTTGGCATTAATGCGTCAGCAGTTTGTTGGATGCCACCTTTAACGATCCAGTCCGTTTCTGAACCTCCGGCACCATGCAGCATATAGATGACTTTATTAGGTGTAGCGTCTGGGATGTAGACTTTGTAATTGAACTCTTGACCTAGTAGCTCTGAATTAAAAATGCCGTCTTCAATGGTACCTGCGTTAATTGCTGTTGATAAGGAAAGGGATAGGGTAAGAAAGATAGTTTTCTTTAGATTCATGGTTTGTCTCTTTGTGCTTTTGTTAATTATTAAATAAAAATTAAGTATAAAGAAACGGTCATGGAAGTATATCGGGTCCATCCCTAGCAGTTATCTTAGGAAGCTACTTGTGGTGTGCGGAAGTAAGAAGTAGGTTGAATTTTAATTTAAACTTTAATTATTTATTAGGCCTGTTATGGCCGATGCTGATCAAGTAAGGATCGACAAAGGAGTCATTGGGAAAATTACGTAATTAGTTAAAAAGTGGCTGTTTTGAAAATGTCACTTTTTGATAAATTGTTAATTTATTTTGACCAACACCAGTTGAACGATGTTGGCGCAATTAAATACGCCGAGATAACAAAACATATGTTTAAGCTGTTGTTATCTAATACAGATTGATTTTCTTTTATAACATCCTCAACGCCTCAAAAAGCTCTCTATAAGCATCCGCTTTTTTCTCCAAAGCCAATGGATAAGCACGAGAGGAGGAGGGTAAGCGGTATAAGTTTAGCTCTCTGTTCTCAAATAATGTTCTGCTAGGTGCGTCAATTTTCGGTTTGTCCGTGTTTGGTGGCAGTAATGACATTAGCGTCGTCGTCGCTAACTCACCGGTCGTCATGATGGTGTGGCATTGAGGCAGTTGCGCTAGTAATTTACTCAGGTTAAGCGGTTCAACAATCTGTAATGACTTATCAGCAGCATTGCCAGCCAATCGGATGACTTGATGGGCGGTATCACTGATGGCAATGCCTTTATTGTATAGAAAGTCTCGGAGTAGCTCTTCATTAAAAGACTTGCCATCCGCTTCAAGAAAATAGTTCTTATCCTCAAAAAATATCAGCCCAAAAATTCGCCACATATCATTTTGCAAATTCGGATAATAAAAATCCATTTTCCAGCGATGGCGTGGTGGTGGAAAGGAACCCAACATCAATAAGGCGGCATGTGGTGGTGCAAAAGGTGGTAGGGGATGAGTTTCTATGGGTTGCATAGGGGGTAAATCATTACAGGGTCTGCGGACAAAAACTTGGACTACTTTTGTTAGGTAGAAAATGTATTCATACGAAAAAATGCTCAAAGCGGAACTTCATTAGTTATATATTAACTGACTCACGCAGTTTAACAGATTAAGAATTGAGCTCTAACCGGAACAAGTCTATCCCACGCTAATTGACAGCCTGAAGTTTAACAAATTAAGAGTGGTGTAGGTTTAAGGCCTATATATCAAAATGGTTGTTCATATTCTCACTTCAACGTACAATGTAATACAAATATTATACTGTTTTGGGTGAAACTATGAATAAATCGACTAACGTATCTTTGCGTTTGCCAACAGAGCTTGTTGAGCGTATTAGTCACTTAGCTGAAACCACTGGTCGAAGTCGCACATATTATATGCAAGAAGCTATCAAGCAACATATCGATGATTTAGAAGATCTTTATTTGGCTGAGCAAGCATTGGTAGATGTGCGGGCAGGAAAAAGTGAAACTATTTCGTTAGAAACTTTAATTGAAGAATATGGCTTGGAAGATTGAGTTAACAAAAGAAGTAGCTAAAAAAATTAGAAAACTCGATAAACCAGTAGCTAAGCGACTTATTCAGTTTTTGCACGAACGTGTTTCGACCTTGAATAATCCAAGAGACATTGGGGAAGCCCTAACTGGTAGCAAACTAGGTGAGTTTTGGAAATATCGTGTCGGTGACTACAGAATAATTTGTAAAATTGAGGATAAAGAAATAACTATTTTAGTTGTCCAGATAGGACATCGAAAGTCTATATATAACAACGATTGACTAAATTTGTCCTGAATTGATCGTTATTCTAATTCAACCCCTACAAAATCATCTCGGCAAAAACTCTAATACGTCCCCACGTCTAAAATTGGCTGAAAGCTGTTGCAATGAAACTTGGCGCTCACCGTAAATTTCGGTTAATGCCTTTTGTGACTGTTGGAATGGTAATCCCCTCATTTTTAGCAGATGGTTGAGACCTTTAATTGTACATTGTTTGTAAGATGTAATTTTGTGTGGTAGATTTATTTTCTAGCGACGAGTCCCCAGCTCTAGTTCAGGAAGTCATAGCAAAATCATTTTTATTGTTCCGTGATTTTTTATTGATTGAGTTAGAACTTGAAACTAATGAGACATTAGGAGAGGAATGTTGGTTAAAGCTTCTTAAGGTGAGTGAAGTTTATTTAGCCGATGAAAAAGAATACGAAGAAAGTAGGTCTGCTTTAGATTGGAGGTACCAATCAGTCGAGGCTGTTTTAAAATATTTATGATGTAGTTACTGTCAATGCCTCAATCCCAAGTATAATAGCCCCTTCAAGCGTGGTTCGAAACCTTCCCGCGCCGCTCAATTACTTTCGATTAGAGCGAAACTAAAACTACGGAAATTATTATCATGTCAGTATCAGATCAAGCCTTGGTCATCTTTTCGGGTGGCCAGGATTCAACGACCTGTTTGTTACAGGCGATCGCCCGCTTCGGGGCAAATCACGTTCAAGCTATCAGTTTTGTATATGGTCAACGCCATGCCATTGAGCTGGATTGCGCTAAGCGAATTGCTCAAGAACTTGGTGTTAAACAAATCATCATTGACCTATCGCTTGTAGGGCAGATAACGCACAATGCGTTGATGGATGATCAGGCGACTATTGAAGAGTCTGGAGACGGCACGCCACCCAATACTATGGTCGATGGGCGCAATGCTTTATTTCTCATGTATGCCGGTATTTACGCCAAGTCGCAGGGTATGAAGCACATTTACTTAGGTGTTAGTGAGACTGACTTTAGCGGTTATCCAGACTGCCGTGACGTCTTTGTAAAGTCGATGAACGTTACTCTCAATCTCTCCATGGATTATGATTTTCAAATTCATACCCCTCTGATGTATTTGACTAAAGCGCAAACCTGGGAATTAGCCGACGATTTAGGCTATTTAGACTTTGTACGAGAAAAAACTCATACATGCTACTTAGGTGTAGAGGGTGGTTGTGGTGAATGTCCTAGCTGCGTTTTACGAGAGAACGGCTTGCGTGAGTATTTAAGAAGCAAGGGGGCGCGTGATGAAAGTCGTTAAGAGCTTTAGTTTTGATATTGCCCATATGCTGGATTGCCATGATGGCAAGTGCAAAAACTTGCATGGTCATACCTATCGACTGGAGGTTGAAATTAGTGGTGAGCTAATTCAAGATGGTCCAAAAGAGGGGATGATCATGGACTTTTCTGATCTGAAACAGGCAGTCAAGCAATGGATTGTTGATCCCATGGATCACGCCTTTTTATACAATACAAAAAGTGAACGTGAAGTAGCATTAGCTGAAATGCTTGAGGGCTGGGATCTAAAAACTTATGCTCTTGATTGTCGCACAACGGCTGAGGCTGTCAGCTATCATATTTATCATGTACTACGCGAGCAGGGAAATTTACCGGTGACGCGAATTCGTTTATGGGAAACGCCGACTTCCTATAGCGAATATGAGGGGGAATAAATGGTTGAGACTGTCATTATTCCCATCCCAAGCCGCGAGCCCATTCAGGACCCAAATCCTGAGTTTCGTATTGTAGAGATTTTTGAAAGTCTGCAGGGTGAGGGATATAACACTTGCATGCCGGCGATTTTTATTCGTTTGGGTCGCTGTGATTTAGCTTGTTCATGGTGTGATACAGACTATCAGACCTACGACTCCATGACACTGACGCAGATTTTAGAAAAACTGCAGGGCTATACCGCAAAAAATATCATTATCACAGGGGGCGAACCGGCGATTCATCCACGTCTGACCGTGTTGTTGGATGCACTGAAGTCCCGTGCTTATTATTTATGTATTGAGACAAACGGTCTGCATCAGATACCTGCGCAGATCGATTATATTGCGACCAGTCCCAAAGCGTGTTATGCCGAGCGTTATCAGAAAAAGGCTTTAAGTCATGCAGATGAAGTACGTATCGTAGCTGATCTTAATACAATGACTGAGCGGCAATTTATGGACTTTGCACAGGTGATGGCACAAAAAATCACAGCTAAGCACTATTATCTTTCACCTTTAGAGATAGAGGGTGAGATGAATATTTATCAGACGATTCGTTTGATTGGCCAGTTAAATGCTGCTGGCGTTGAGGGCCCAAACACAGTGCACTGGCAGCTCAGTGTGCAAACACATAAGTGGGCGGGGATTGAATGATGTCTTTGACCGTTTGGAAACTAAATATGCAGCTTTAGCTGATAAATAAACTTGGACGTATATTTAACTTATGAAGCAATCGCTGATTTTGACCACAATACTTAATTGTTCTGAATCATACAACTAAAAGAAGTAATCTTTTTCTCCCTTTTGAAACAGCATGTCATAATGTAGCTCAAGGTATGGCTTCAGTTTGTTTAAACTGGTGATGTCCCGGCAAATTATCTGTAAGTTATTGTGCTGTTCTTCTAGTCCTTTCAAATGCTTATTAATAGCTCGTGTTGTGGCAGCTGGTGTTTTTTTGTGAAAATGATGATGTAAAATGCTCGCGAGTGGATCGTCGTGCAGAATATTTTCTTTACTTCGCAGTAAATCTCTATGCTGTCTTTCGAGTAATTCGCTGGCACTCTCCAAGTCTTCACCAAGTTCCTGCAAGGGTGAGTGACCTACATATTTAGCGTAAAAATCAAATATACGTGGAATATCATTGGAATTACGCGCTTGAATCAATTCGCTCATTAGACTGTTCTTTTCTTCACGCAGGGCTTCATCAGTTTCTTTGTCCGGGTGTAAAATAGCCGCAATTTTTCGGAAAAGACGGTTTATCGATGAGGATTTCATCAGCTGTTTTAAAGCCAGCTTTTCTTCATGGTGTTTCTGCGCATCTTCTTCTTGTTGATGTTTGAAAAATTCCTCGAAAAACTCCTCAAAAAATGACTCACTGCCTTTTGAGCCTTCATCACTATCTTCAAAATTATCAAGAAAAGACGACTCATCACCCAAATCTTCATATAGAGGAGGGTGTAAAGCCTCATAAGCCTCATTCAAGCTTTGTGTGATCGGTCTAAAATCAAGATGAGAGCTAAAAGGGTTACTCTGCATGGTGAATAAATACTGACCGACCCATGCTAATAATGTTTCTCGCTGCCAGCGTGTTAAGGACTTTCTACTCAGAAACCCAAGTAAGTGAAGAGAGCTTTTGTACATCGTATCCATGCACTCTTTTTCTTTTGCTTCTAAGCGGTTGCTGGTTTCTTTGACAAAAGTCCGGATATGTTCTCGGTAATTCTCGTTATCTTTCTGTTGCTCAATAACCTGTTGCCAAGCCTTGTCAAAGCGTTGCTCTTCGGGAGAACGTGTAGCTTTGTCAGTGCTTTGCATAGTTTTAGTGGTAGTTACTTTCATGTAAAACTTTCGAGATAATAATTTAACTGGGAAAACATCTATTCTGACATAAGAGACCGAGGAAAACTAATTTTTAAACATATCTACTTGATTGTTCTTTACCGGTGATTGCTGCGCTACAGTGTTAAGTTGATTAATGTGAACCGGGTTAATCAAATTAATTTCTGCTTGATGCAAGCGGTCGAGGACCTCGAATAATAACTCTGTACGTACTTGGCCAACTAAGCGTGGGCTTGGTACATAGCAGGTGGCTGAGAGGGTGAGGCTACCGCCATCAACACTGTCCAGACGGATAAATGGCACCATCTCGCAGAGTACTAATTCATGCTCAGCAAAGACTTCAAGAATCATGTCGGATACGATACGTGGATTGGTACTGATGGGTAAAGACAGGGTGATTTTTACTCGCCCCTCACTTTTGTCCAAGGTCATATTGCGCACAGCTTTGGTAATAAATTCGGAGTTGGGCACAATCAGGGTAGAGCGGTCGAATAATTGAATTTCCGTGGCGCGAATATTGATACGTTTAATATCGCCATCGTCATTGCCAACCACTACCCAATCGCCGACTTTCACTAGGCGTTCGGTTAATAAAATTAGGCCTGAAATAAAGTTTTGCACAATCGACTGCAAACCAAAACCGATACCAACTGATAGTGCACTGGCAACCCAAGTTATCTTGTCAAAACTCAAGCCCATTGAGCCGAGGCTTAGGGCAATGACAGCGACGCTACCCAAATAACCGGACATGGTCGAAATGCTTGACTGCACACCCGATTCTAGTTTGGTATTGGGGAAATACTTTGTTTCAAGCCATGATTTAAATAGTCGAATGACCCGGTAACCAGCAATTAAATCCAAGCACAATCAATGGACTTTTTTCTTTTGATGAATTAAACGGCTCGCTTATTCGACTGGATGATAATGCCGATAATCGCACATTTTTCGTAGGTGAGAATTTTGTCGAGCAACGTGATATGGAGACGGGTGAAAAGCTCTAGGAGAAATTAGATTATTCACTTAGAAAGACTAAGTAGATTTTATAAGGGCTAGGTTTAAGATCTAGCCCTTTTTTTACTTTCTCAAATAGCTCTTGTTTCCTGAATCAGTTAAGCAATACTTGCCGCCTCTGGGGCCGGTGCAGTAGTTGCCGCTCCTGCAGGAACAGCCTTGTTGTCCTCCAACGGCAGCAAAGCCTAATGAACTACCTGTACCTCAACCGCCGTTACCGCCATGTTCGCGGGAGCAGTTCTTCCTGGATTGACTAACGGAACCGTCGTTGCACACGAAGATGGCTCCTTGGCAATGTGATATACCACCTTTCTTACCACTACAGGGCTTATTACCTCTGGCTTCGGCGTCGCTAAATGTTATTGCAAAAATGACAATAAAGAGAGCGCTAATGATGTTTTTCATAAATGGTTTAAAAGCAATAAATAATGTTGATGATTAATACAAAAAACCAAATAACCACAGAGGGATTTTGTTCTCAAAACCCACCTCAATATCATCGGCGGCGATAAAGCCTTTGGTGCCTTGTAGTTGTGCACTGGTTTTGCTGGCGCCGCCCACTTCAAAGGCCCATTTATCATCCACTACAAAATCGCCACGATCATGATAATGCACCTGATGCTTCAAACCTAGTTGCGACACAAAAAAACTCTCACGTATAGAGCCCTGATTACTACCGCTGCACAGTACCTGAAATAAATTGGGATTATCTAATAGTAGCTTATCGGGTTTATTAACCGCGCGCATCCCCACGCCTCCCCGCACTACGTGAATTAAACTGCCTGCATCCATTTGTTGCAAATACTTCTGCAAAGTAGGCCAAGAAACACCGGCTGAGGCACTTAATTTAGAGATGTTTAACTCATAAGGATCGGTACTGCACAGCATGTACAAGATCTTTTTAAGCTTATCCAGTTTAGAGGGATCAATATGATAAATACGGCTTAAATCTGAATCAATTGTCAAATTAACCACCTGTAGTAGCTTCGATGGATAATCGACCAGAGACTCCTGATAAAAAGGATAACACCCATACCGTAGATATTTAGTAAACTGCTCTAGTGGACGAAAATGCGCTAAAAGTTGTGCCACAATCTCTTCATGTGAAATCAGTATTTCCTTTAAAGAAAAACTGGGTAAAGGCTGACCAAGTTCTAATTCACAAAATTCACGAAACGACAATACGCCTAGGCGATGCACAACCGCTCGGCGCGATAAGTCAGCACTGGCATATTCAATTTGTAAAGCACTTGAACCGCTGAATAGCAGTTGTAAATCAAATACATCATAAATCGCTTTAAGTTCTTGTGAAAAATTATCTGCTTTGTGAATTTCATCCACTAATAATAATCGACCACCACGTGCATAAAAAGCGTCAGCCAAATCATATAAGCTTACCCCGACCATGGCAGGATGGTCGCAACTGACATACAAAACCTGTGTGCTTGCTAAATTACGTGACTTGGCATACTGCAGTAAAATCGTACTTTTCCCAGCACCACGTGCACCCTTAATACCTAGTAAACGAGTATTAAAGTCTATCTGGTGATAAAGGTACCTTTTATATTCAGGCACATCACGGGAAAGAATTTGTATGGAAATTTTTTGCAATGTAGCGAGATTTAGAGTAGCCATAGGTTTATTGATAAACGTAATTTATATTAAAACTAGTTTATTATAAAGTATATTTTATAGCAAGACATCTCCTACAGCTGTACTTGTTTCGCCCATGCAAAAAGCTTAAGATGAAAATTCACCTATTAAAAGGAGGCTCTTGTTATGAATCATACCTATAAGCAAATTGAGATTGTTGGCTCATCCACCACTAGCATAGAAGATGCGGTCAGTTCGGCCATTGCCAAGGCAAGCGAGACGATTCGCAATATTCAGTGGTTTGAGGTAGTTGAAACGAGGGGTCATGTCAGTGATGGCAAAGTAGCCTACTGGCAAGTTTCAGTGAAACTTGGATTTACCTTGGAATAATGACAGTAACTTCGTCGTACTTTTTGTGATTGTAGGGGCCGCTATTAGCGGCTTCTTTTTTTTAGTTTGCACGAATGACTTCCTCCTCTTACTTAGACCAGTCGCAGTGCTTCAAAAAAAGCATGATAGATCTTGGCCTTTTTCTCTAGGGCTAGGGGTACGCTCGGGATGACGATGGTAGGCGATATAAGTCGAGTGTTCTGCCATTAAACAGGGTAGTACTGAGAACACCAATTCGGGGTGTTTTGGTTGTTGGTGGCAATAATGAGACTAATGTACTTGTAGCTAACTCACCGGTGGTCATAATGGCATGACAGTCAGGGAGCTGAGCGAGTAAGTGATTTAAGTCCACTGGTTCAACAATTTGCAATGACTTGTCTGCGGCATTACCCTCTAAACGAATAACCTGCTGTGCCGTGTCACTGATGGCGATGCCTTTATGGAATAAAAAGTCCCGTATCAATTCATCATTAAAATCCTTACCTTCGGGTTGTAGAAAATAGTTTTTATCTTCAAAAAATACCAAACCAAAAATCCGCCACATATCATTTTGCAGATTTGGATAATAAAAATTCATTTTCCAACGACTGCGTGGTGGTGGAAAGGAACCCAACATCAGTAAGGTGGCATGGGGTGGTGCAAAGGGAGGTAATGGATGGGTTTCGATAGGAAGCATGGGAAGAAAATGCGCAATTAGAAGGAGGCGCTAGGAGTTATGCACTATCCTCGTATATTAACATAGACCTCAGAAAACTGATTTTTAGGTGTTTGGCTTTTGATGGGTCTTTCAGAACTTCGTTTAAAGCGTGTCTGGTTGGCTTGGAGTTAATGCGATTAAAATTTAATTAACTTAAATGTTAAATGTCAGTTCACCATTCTATTTAACAATTCTCAACAATTGATCAAATGAATAGATACTAGGCGCTGAGCCGCTACCCTTTCTTGTGATACGAAGAATTTTGGCATCAATAAGTTTATTTAGGTTTGTATTAATAGTAGTTCTGCCGACGCTACTACCATGCTGTTCAGTAATATAGCTTTGGACATGGCTGGAATTAAAAATGGGTCTAATAAATATAAAATCAGTTAAGGCTGAACTGTAAGGGGAGTTGGTAGCTGCGACGATTTCTTTCTTCATTGCATTATGAAGCTCTAGTATCGCTTCTACCTTGATGATATTTGATTTGGCTTGGGAGTTGACAGCCTGTAGAAAAAACTTAATCCAACCATTCCAATCTTCATGAGAAGATACATTGTTTAATCTCTCGTAGTACTCACCTCTTTTAGACTCTAAAACTTCTGATAAATAAAAGTTTGGCGTGTTGAGTCTATTTTTTTTATATAAAGTTAGGGGAATAAGAAGACGTCCTATTCTGCCGTTACCATCTTTAAATGGGTGAATAAGCTCAAATTGAGCGTGCAGAATTGCAGTCTGAACTATCGGATCGACTTCGTCATAGGATATGTACTGTTCCCAGTTCTCAAGAGCCGTAGATAAAACTATTGGGCTAGGAGGGACAAAAATAGCATTATCTATGGTTGAACCTTCGGTGCCAATCCAGTTTTGTTCTTTTCTGAATTCACCTGGAGATTTATCTTGACCTCGAACACTAGTCAGTAGCTGTTGGTGTAATTCTAATATCAAACTTAATGACAGTCTTCGACCTTCCTCCAGATAGGCCTGGGCAGTTATCATGGCCGTTCTATAGTTAATAATTTCTTGAATGTCATTTTCTTGTCTTGAAGTGGCAGGTGGTTTTCCCGCCTCTTGGTCAAGAACATCTTTGTATGAAGCCTGAGTGCCTTCAATTCTTGATGAAAGATCAGCTTCTTGATCTATTAAGGTAGAAAGTAAGACCCTAGGGTTAGGTATAGCTCTTAAAATTCCATCGTATGTGGAGAGAGCGGAATTGGCATTACTGATATCTCGAATTAAGCTTGTTAACTTGAGTTTTTCTAAGGGTAGAGGCAAGTTATCAGGAATATATGTTTGTTTAGACATGAATTTCTACCGTTTATAAAAGATGATTTTATCGAACGTCCAGTGTACCTTAAATAAATTTGTGTTCGGAAAACTGGAGTAAACCAAACACAAATTAGTTTGTGTTCGACCAGCAGGACATAAAGTAATTTGTGTCCGGTTTTTCCTTATAAGCCGTTCATAAAAAAAATAGTGTTCAGTGCCCCGGACACAAATATGTCTGGTGGTTTCATGAGTTTTTGCTAAATAATAAAAGTAAAGGATTAGTTAACATAACCACTCGCCTAGCAGAAATGCTGACCCTTTAGAAGAAATACTGCTTGTCAAGGCTCCGATTCGGCTGAGTTGCTGCTGCAGCTAACGGTGTTTGGTCAAGGTGTTTGTAAAGTCACCCGTACATTTATGAAAAAATTACACAACGGAGCCAGTAATTGTAGGTTCTAATTTGCTGAGTTGCTGCTGCAGCCAGCCAAATCGTACATGTTCTTGCTCAAATCGCAGATTAGTCACCGTTTCCTTATTTGGTGGGCAAAATGTATTGTCGCGCAATGCCTGATAAAGTTTTTGCTCTTTGTCGCTTAGCAGTGGTAATGCGCTGGTGCAGCGTTTATCTGCCGGTTCCTGCCCCCACATGTCTTGGTGGTGTAGCAGGGTAGTAGCATCCATTAATAGAGATTGGGTATGTGGTAAGTGGTTACGCAGGCGGTTAAGAATGGCAAAGCCGTGAGTGTCAATATCGCCCCAGTAGTAAAGCGGTTGTCGGCTTAGCCAAGGAATCTGGCCTAATACATCTAAGGCATAGCCTTGACCAAATAGCAGGATTGAGTCTGCTTGCTCGGGAAAGGCCAAAGCGTTGATTTCGTTTTCAGTCACAAACACCTGTTTTACCGGTAGGTACAAGCTGGCAAGCTGTTCTACAGGCAGTTCCAGGTCGGTTAGTCCAGCAATCGCTAGCTTACTGTCAAGTATACGTAAACGCACCCGTAACGGTTTGTCGAGCAGGCCGTAGCGCTTGCTGAAGGCATTAGCGCCGCGCCATTGCTCATCTATGTGCTCGGCAGGTAGAACCATATCTAGCAGTTGCCCCAATAAACCACGGTGTTGTTCAATAAACTTGGTATCTACGCCAGCAATGTCTAGTTGACGCAAGTACAAACCGCTGTGTGGATGATGACAAAACCATTGCAATACTGCCAGCACTTTATGCCAGTTGCCAGCTTTCTCCAGTGCCAATAAACTATATTTTTCCAACCAAGGAAGTAGTTCAGGGAAGGCACTTAGGGTATCTTCCTGCAGTTTATCAAATTGCTGTGCGGCACCACGCAGACCAAGTAGTGCAAGGGCATCGTCTACCTGCTCGACCCAGACATTGTCAGGAATCTGGTTACGCCCTAGCTGGCGATGGTTGATTTCTTTCCATGTAAGCCGGTAACGTTTGTCAAGTTGTTGCAACTGATTAATCCAGTATCTGACTTGCTCAAAGTGTTGACCCAAGTCTTGGCTGTTTGGTTTTTTTAGTCGTAGTTGTAAGGGAAATAGCGACGTAGCATTTGGCAAGCGGGTGCGTAGTAGCTCACCCTTGTCCCAAAGACGCTGCAACTGGGCACGTAATTCAGACGGTGTAGTCCAGTTCGGTTGAGTCATCATGTCTTGGTCCTGCTAGTATTTTGTGCCTGGTACTCTTCAATGCTAAGGCAACGCAACATGGATTCACGCCCTTGATCGTTATGTACAAAGCCGACACTGCTAACATAAGGCTCAATAATATGAATTTTTTGTAACGGGGTGACGATCAGCAATTGCAAGTTGAGTTTGCGAAACAGCTCCAAGCCGTAACGAGCTGATTCATCAGAGCCGCGTCCAAATGCTTCGTCAATCACCACAAAACGGAAGGAGCGTGAGCGGATCACACCCCATTCAAGCCCGAAGCGATAGGCTAAGCTAGCTGCCAGGACGGTATACGCAAGTTTTTCTTTTTGCCCACCCGATTTACCACCTGAGTCACTATAATGTTCGTGCTCGCTATTGTCTTCGCGCCAGCGTTCAGACGCAGAAAAGCTAAACCAGTTACGCACATCGCAGACTTTATGGGTCCATCGCTTGTCGGCTTCGCTGTTGCCATCGCGACCACGAAAGCGTTCAATGATTTCACGTACCTGTAAAAACTTGCTTTCTGCATATTGCTCGTCTTGATGACCGGAAAGACTGCCTTCGGTGCAGGCTTTAAGGTCGTTACGGAAGGCGTTGATTTCTCCATCGCCGCTTGATTGGGCTTCCAACTGGATGAGTCGACCGGGGTTATAATCGATTTCCTGTAACGAGCGGTTTATTTCATCTATACGCTCACGGATGTCCTGCTCTTCACGACGCAAATGAGTCTGGAAATTGGCGATTTCGTTAATGATGTTTTCATTGAGCATGTCTTTAAAACGTTGCTCAAATTGTGGCAAACCATCTTTTTCCAGATTGGCGAGCATTGTGCGGTACTCTTCTGCAGCATCGACATTGGCGTCAACTTCTTGGGTGTCCATTGGGTAGGCAGTGCGATATTCAGTCATGGCTTGGATAATGTTCTGAGTAAGGCGTTCCAAGCGCTTGTCGCTGGCATTGATTTTGTTTTGCAACCAGCCGCGCATTTCCTGCTCGCGATTGGCGCAAGATTCAACGGTTAGAGTATGTTCGCCAAGTGCCTGTTCACGCAGCGATGGCAGAACGGTGAAATGTGTCTGTTGTTCTGGTGTCGCGGCGTAGTACAGGGTCCGGGCATCGTCAGCAGCGTGCTGAGCATCCTCTTGCTTTTGCTCGGTTCTAGCGAGTTCCCGGTTCTTTTCGTCTAGGGCATCGCGTAGATTGCGTAGCTTGCTTTCCAGTTGATGCAGCTGCTCTTGCAGGATACGCAGGGTATCGGACTCAGTCTCTAGTTGCTGGCATTCCTGTTCTAGATGTTGTATCTGTCCTTGCAGGGATTGCCAGTCGAGTTCCTGGAAGTTGTCAAATACCGACAATTGCGCAAGTAGCCTCAGATGTTCGTCAAGATCGCGTTGACGTTGCTGCAATCCAGCGATCTGCATAGCGTATTGTTGGATTTGTAGTTGTAGCTCGTTAGCTTGTTTTTCTAGTGCAGCAATTTTTTGCTCGTTACTCCAACCCAGGATATATTGAGTGCGGTCGTTCAGTCGGCGGCGGTCGTCCTTTTCATGACGTTCTTGGCTGGACTTTACTTGTCCGGCAGAGGTAACGGCCCTGTCTTCGCGACGGAATTGTTCTAGTGAGATGCAGCAGGCATAGTCAAAACGTCGCGCCAATTCGGCCTCTAACCAGTCGTAGAATGGGGTGTCTGGTTTTATCTGCAGCTTTTTTACCAGTGAATTGGGGTGTGTATTTATTGCAGACTGATTGCGACGCTCCCGGATCCGAAAATAAACTAGGCGACCGGCCAAATGTGTCTGTTCAACCCATTGGGCGACCTGTTTGTAGAGCGCATCGGGTACCAGTAGTGACAAGCCGAAATTATGTAGCAGGCGTTCGGCGATGCCCTCCCAATCGCTTTCATTGTCGCGTACTTTGAGCAATTCGCCAACGAAGGGTAACTCGCTTTCTTGCAGTTCCAGTTCGGCGCATAGGCGAGTACGGATATCCAGCATGCGTGCCGGCAGGTTGGAACGCCGTTGGCGCAGGGAGCTTAGTTCGGAGTCAAGTTGTTCATGCTGCTGGCGCAGATTACGCAATTCGACAGCGGTTTCGGTTTGCTCATTTTGTGCGACATCACGCTGTGAGTTGTAGTTGTCGTTGAGGTCGGGTAATGCATGGTGATTGGCCAGAAACGGCTCGGCGCTACTGGCCAAGGGGAGCTCTAGCTTCTGCGCTAATTTGTTATAGCGCTCGCTTGCACGCTGACGGCGTTGTTGCTCGTTTTGCGCACGGGCTATCTCTTCTTTGATGGCAGCTAGTCGGTCGCCGCCGTTTTGAGCAATGGCGCGGGTCAGTTCGTCGCGTTGTGATTGACCGTGTTGCTGTTGCTCTTGTAGATTGCGCTGTTGTTCTTCTTGGCGGCTTAGATCATGCGCCAGATTGTCCAGTCGTTTACTTAGCAGTTCGGCCTTAAGGCCGGCAAACCAAGGCGCTAAAGCGTCTCGGCAGGCAACCTGAGTTTGCCGTTCGACTGACACTAACTGGTGACGTTCGACATTTTGCACTAGTGGTTGTAGTAAGGAAATTTGTTGTTTTGCCTTAAGTACGGCTTCATGAGCGCGGTTAAGGTCATCGAAATGCTGAATCAGAGCCTGAATACGTTCATCTACAGGAAACTCTTCGAGCATATGCTCGCGCACGAAGTCGGTAAGGTTTCCTACTGACTTCATGGATACCGTCTGACTGAACAGCTCGAGCGCCTGATCGTTGTTGATTCCAAAACGGCGACGAAAAGCGGAGCTATAGGTGGTAAAACTGGTATTTAGGGTGACTTCAGGCATTTCGCGTAGGCGTTTGCGCAAACTGTTGAGATCATTACCGAAGTGGGCAAAGTGCTCGGTAATGCTTAAGTGCCTGTCGGCGACAATGTAAAAGCGCTCTGGTTGACCGCGACTTTCGGTGATGTAAAACACTTGGGCCAGGGTTACGTGTTGGTCGTAGCCTTCGTTGTAGAAGCGACCCAAAATAACCGAATAACTATTGTGATCGCGCAGCGCAACCGGTTTTGCATTAAGCCCGGAATCACTGCGTTCTGACTTGTAGTAGCCTAGCACATAGGAGCGTAGGGTCCGTTCTTTGGCTTCGGCACCCGCAGCCTTGTTATAGGCGATTTTTTGTACAGGCACTAGCAGGGTAGTGATTGCATCAACTAGGGTTGACTTGCCTGAGCCGATATCACCAGTTAACAGCGCATTGTCTCCATTGGTCGGGAAGCGCCACACTTGTTGGTTAAAAGTGCCCCAGT
The DNA here is from genome assembly GCF_000373745.1 of Oligella ureolytica DSM 18253. Taxonomy (GTDB): domain Bacteria; phylum Pseudomonadota; class Gammaproteobacteria; order Burkholderiales; family Burkholderiaceae_B; genus Oligella; species Oligella ureolytica. Next base: position 18,021 of record NZ_KB892303.1, read on the forward strand.
TATATACTTCAATGTCGTGCAGGCGAAATCCCGCGCGTTCATTATTGTTGGCAAAGTCGAGCATGGGGGCTATGTCGAGATCATTCATTGCTACTCTCCTTCATCTTCGTTTAAAGCAGCATATTCTGCTAGGCGTTGATCAAACTCATTTAACCATTGTGCATCTACAAAGGCTTTAAGGATACGCAAGACTTCATAGAGCGGCTCCTGCTGACCCCGTAATTTACGTAGAAATCCTAGCTCAACTACCTTGGCGATATGGTTGTCGATACGGTCAACAAGACGGGCTTCGTTGCTACTGTCGGGCAGGAACAGGCGTAGCAGTTCGATTAGTTGAGTGCGCGAAAGAATCAGGCGAGTTTCGCCGCTGCTGGCATCAAATTCAGCTAGTCGTTTGCGTAGCAGTGCTAATAATAGGCTTACCGGGTAGCTTAATTGACGACGGACAATTAACTTGGGGATGGTGTTTTTTTCGTCATCACCCTCGTCTTGAAATTGGCGTAGATAGGCATAGCCTTCAGCTTCGTCAAAAATGAGCTCCAAACCCAGTAGCTGGATATAATCGCGTATAGCGGCTTGTTGCTCTATCAGTTTTTGCCAGCTCGGCTGGTTGTCTTCACGGTAGAGTACACCCTTGAAAAGGCTGATGAGTAGTGGCGACAAGTCAGTAGAAAGAAGGGCGGTCATGGGCAATTCATTGGCTAAAAATAATCAGAGGTACGCTGGCACGGCGTTGTATACCTTGACTATCGTACCAGCTAATTAATTGTGTTTGGTCTTCATCAAACGAGCAGTGGCTGTTAGCAGTCGCTAACTCTAGCCATGCAATCAGTTCGGCTAAGCCTTGCTGGAGCGGATAGTGCTCAAGCAAATCGCCCAAGTTGATGTGTGCTTGATGGCGTAGAGCACGGCGCAGACTTTCTTCTAGGCGAGACTTGTCCACATAGATCTGGTTGAAGAGTGCATCGGCATTGTTGTCGGTGGTTCCTTCAACCAGTAGCTGTGTATTTATGCGTGGCTTTAGTGGTGGGCTATATAAGGGGCGATCTAGCGGCAGGTTTAGCTTTACCTGTACATCGTCCAGACTGATGATGTCTCCATCTGGTGGCTGTTGGCGCAAATTTAATGCCTTACCTTCAATATTGCGCAGCAAATTCATGATGCGCTTGTTTTCCAGCCAAGCCTGGTCATCAAGGTAACGGCGCAACTGTTCGGACAGGCGAGCTACCGTACGCTGTGCCGCTTCGCCGGCTTTTAGCCATTCGTAATGAATACGTAGCAGGCGACGATCGGGTTCCAAACTTTGTACCGCTGGCATGTCGAAGACGGTTTGTAATAGCCTCGATAGCTCTTCTTGCCGTGACGGTGACATCAGAAATTCCCAGAAAGCGCGAAAACTACGCCCTTGATCTGAGTCTGCAATGGCATCACGCTCGCCGAAGAACTCCTCTAGTAGCGCGCCTTTTCCACCTTCCCATGTTGCAATGCCTTCGCGTACTTCACGATCCAGATTACGAAAGTTTTGTTCAATTTCACGGAAGTCGGAAAGTAGGCTGTCGGCGCTGTTGCTAACCTCAAGAAAGCGTTCGCGTACTCGAGTCGCATCCATTAGATCAACTTGACCAGTCTTGATTCTGGCAATTTCAGCATCAATCGTTGCTTTGCGCTTTTCGAGTTCGGCTATGCGTGTTTCAGGATTGGTTTCACTGCCATCTACGACCTGGCGCAGCAGATCAAAAATGGCCAACAGGCGAGATTCGGTACCAACAAACTGTCGTTTGCCTAAGTTGTTTAGCCATTCAATGACTTTTTCTGTGGCTACAGTTAGTTCATAGTGGGCTTCATCGCTACCTGTTTGGTAAAACTTGCGCAACCAGCCATTGCTGTTGTCGGCCCAGTCATCCAAGTAGGCGCTAGCAGAACGAGGAAAGAGTGTTTCACCAAAGTTTTGGTGCAGACTGTAAATCAGGTCGTCAAGTTTTGAGGCTAGGGTTGTCTGTTCTAAGCTACGCAAGTTGGGTGCAACAAACGTCTGTTGAAGAAAGCTGATGATGAGAGGTGCATTGTCGGCTCGCAGCAACCGCCAAGCAGGGTGATGCTGGCGTAGTGAGACAAGTTGCATGTAATCCATGGGTGCTAGTGATTCTAATATTGGATGAGAATAATATATTAGTTAATCTTAGCAGATTCTCTATTCTAAGCGTACGGTAGGCACCGATTGAAGAATGAATTAAGGGGGCGTTACAGTGTCAGATTAAGTCGGAACTAATACAAGGCGATATGGTATGACAAACACCGACAAAGCCCCGAGTCTTATGTAGAGACTACGCTTTAGAACGGGTGTTTAGGGTATACTATTACTATAATCTGTGTGCTTTTTTATATCTTGTGAACTAATAAATAATGACTTAACTACGTTTGCCTGAATGAAATAGTCAAGGTTTTCTACCAGCAATACTGCCAGGTGAGGCAGGTCATAGTCTTAACCGTTCGCCTTATGCTATTAGCTGTATCGAATTGGTTGAACGCTTTGGAAGCAGTATCAAGCGCCTAGAGATTTTGCAGGGATTTTTGAATTATAGAAAAAATCTGCATATGTTAGGTCTTGTGCAAGGAGTGCAGTGGCTAGATGGCAGCTTTGTTGAGAGTATTGAGGTGCTAGAAGGTCGCGCTCCAAATGATATTGATGTCGTTACTTTTGCTAATATGCCAGAGGGTGAAAGTCAAAAAAGTTTATTAGATAGTAATAGTTCTCTATTTATACCCACTGCTATTAGGCAAACTTATAAAGTAGATGGCTATTGTATTTTTTTAGACGGCCAAGCAAATCAGAACTTTATTAAGCAGGTCACCTATTGGTACAGTATGTGGTCACATACCAGAAGTAAACAATGGAAAGGATTTCTTCAGTTAGACCTAAATAATACGAATGACGATCAAGCTTTTGAGTCACTAAGCTCTTTGTGGGAGAGTGTTGATGAACAATAATCGGACATACATTCAAGCTGAAATAAGTCAATTACAAGATATACTCACAAGTATCAGTGAGGATGCTGTTATTGAGCGCCTAGGGTATGAACATAGACTTAGTGAGCTTACACAAAAACTTGAAAAAAAAGCTCCAAGCATAGAAGCTAAAACATTTAATCTTACTTTCCAAGGTGAACCCGTTGATGGCAGTAGCGGTATAGCTGCGAGTTTTGCTAGCAAAGCAACAGATTTGTTTTCTGATGCATACGATATGATTGTCGCTGCTTTAAATGGTAATTTAGGTGATGCATCTTCAGGGCCAGTTGTAGATAAAAATAAGTATGGACTATTGATTAAAAATATTGCTGTAGGCTCATTCGGTTTTCAGTTTCAATTACCAACAGAAACTCCAGACTTGCTTGAAGATATTCCTGTTACTGAAAAAGCCATACATAAGATTGAGAATATACTTAGAGTGGCTGCTGAGGAAGATGATAAAAATATAGCAGATGCCATCGATGAAATACCCCCTAGAGCTATTAAGAAGATTTACTCTTTTTTAGAGCAACTAGAAAAAAATAAAGCTTGGTGCGGCCTTAGTTTTGATAAATATAAGTTTCAGTTTAAGAGTTTAGAACAATTAAGTCAGGCAGCATTACACCTTAAAGAAGATAATATTACAGAAACTGAACAAAGTTTTAACGGTACTTTGTTAGGTCTTTTGCCTGCTTCAAAGGTGTTTGAATTTAAAATTGGCGAGACTGATAAAATAATTAAAGGAAAAATAAGTCCTGAATTTAAAGATGTAGACTCAATTTGTCAGAAATGGCTTTTTAAAAAATCAATAATAGACTGCAAATTGGTTATTGTAGGTAAAGGGACTCCGAGGTATACACTTATTGATATTAAAGATGTTCTGATAAGTCATGAGAATCCTTCCCTATAACTAAAGCAGTTAGAGATGGAAGGGGAGGACCATACCACTAATAAGTTGTGTTAAAACGGGGGATTACCTGGAGACGGGCGAAAAGCTTTTGGAGAAATTAGATTATTCACTTAGAAAGACTAAGTAGATTTTATAAGGGCTAGGTTTAAGATCTAGCCTTTTTTACTTTCTCAAATAGCTCTTGTTTCCTGAATCAGTTAAGCAATACTTACCGCCTCTAGGATCGGTGCAGTAGTTGCCGCTCCTGCAGGAACAGCCTTGTTGTCCTCCAACTGCTGCAAAGCCTAATGAACTACCGGTACTTCCACCGCCGTCACCGCCATGTTCGCGGGAGCAGTTTTTCCTGGATTGACTAGCGGAGCCGTCGTTGCACACGAAGATGGCTCCTTGGCAATGTGATATGCCACCTTTCTTACCACTACAGGGCTTATTACCTCTGGCTTCGGCGTCGCTAAATGCTATTGCAAAAATGACAATAAAGAGAGCGCTAATGATGTTTTTCATGAGTGGTTTAAAAGCAATAAGTGATTATGTAGTTAAGTTTAGATTAACCTCAGACTTATTGATAAATACAATTTATATTAAAACTAGTTTATTATAAAGTGTATTTTATAGCAAGACATCTCCTACAGCTGTACTTGTTACGCCCATGCAAAAAGCTTAAGATGAAAATTCACCTATTAAAAGGAGGCTTTTGTGATGAGTCATACTTATAAGCAAATTGAGATTGTTGGCTCATCCACTACTAGCATAGAAGATGCGGTCAGCTCGGCCATTGCTAAGGCAAGCGAGACAATTCGCAATATTCAGTGGTTTGAGGTAGTTGAAACGCGAGGGCATGTCAGTGATGACAAAGTAGCCTACTGGCAAGTTTCAGTAAAACTAGGATTTACCCTAGAATAATGACGGCAATTTGACCGTACTTTTTCTTATTATAAGAGTCGCTATTAGCGGCTTCTTTCATTTAATTTACACGGATGACTTCTTCCCCGTGCTAGACCATTCGCAGTACTTCAAAAAAATCACGATAGATATTCGCCTTTTTCTCCAAGGCTAGGGGATAGGCTCGGGATGAGGAGGGTAAGCGATATAAATCGAGTGTTCTGCCATTAAACTGGGTGGTGCTAGTTACACCTATTCTGGGTGTTTTGGTTGTTGGTGGCAATAATGAGACCAGGGTGGTTGTGGCTAACTCACCGGTGGTCATGATAGCGTGGCAGTCAGGTATTTGAGCGAGCAATTGACTTAAGTTCACTGGTTCAACAATTTGCAATGATTTGTCTGCGGCATTACCTTCTAAACGAATTATCTGCTGCGCCGTGTCACTGATGGCGATGCCTTTATGGTATAAAAAATCCCGTATCAACTCTTCATTAAAATCTTTAGCATCTGATTTAAGAAAATAGTTTTTATCTTCAAAAAACACCAAACCATAAATTCGCCACATATCATTTTGCAGATTAGGATAATAAAAATCCATTTTCCAACGATTGCGTGGAGGTGGAAAGGAACCCAGCATTAGTAAGGAGGCATGAGGTGGTGCAAAAGGAGGTAATGGATGGGTTTCGATAGGAAGCATGGTGAAGAAAAAAGCTGCTATTAGAAGGGGGCGCTAGGAGTTATGCGCTATCCTCGTATATTAACATAGACCTCAGAAAACTGATTTTTTAGGTGTACGGTGATTTTGTTTGTTCATTCACTGTTATCCTATGTATCGTGCTTATACGTACTAAGAGGAGTTTAATTTTATGTGGTTGATTGTCCACATCATTATTATTGTGATCTTGTCAATTCGCGTTGCGCTTCGGCCACGTCGAGATCCTTCGTCGCGCATTGCATGGATCCTTTTCATTGCCGCTTTGCCTTATATAGGGGCTTTAGCCTATTTGATGCTAGGAGAGGTGCGGCCTAGTGGTTTTCGACAAAAAGAACTCGGCACCACTGTACAAGACTTGAACCAACAACAGGATGAAGCCTCTATTAACGATTTGGCAGCACCGGCTTTTGCAATTGCCAAGTCAATAAGTGGTTTTATACCGGTTGGGGGTAATACGGGGCAGTTACTCGACGATTCCAATGCCACTATTGAAGCACTCGTTGCCGATATTGATGCGGCTACAGATCATGTACATCTGCTTTTTTACATTTGGCTTTCTGACAACAATGGACTCAAGGTTGTGGAAGCTTTGGTGCGTGCGGCTCAGCGTGGGGTTGCATGTCGGGTGATCGTTGATGATCTGGGTTCACGGAGCTTTATACACAGTAAGCACTGGTTAGCGATGCAGCAAGCCGGTGTATGTTTGGCCCGTGCCCAACAGATTGGTAATCTGATGATGCGCATCCTTAAAGGACGAGTTGATGTCCGTAATCACCGCAAGATAATGGTGATTGATAATTGGGTGACCTATTGTGGAAGTCAAAACTGTGCTGATCCTGAATTTAGGGTTAAAGCAAAATATGCCCCATGGGTTGATGCGGTTATTCGCTTTGAGGGTCCTGTTGCACGTCAGAATCAGCAGCTGTTTTTGGCTGACTGGCTAAGCTGCACAGGAGAGGATTTGCGTAGTTTGGCGCAGCAGCCTATACATCAATGCCAACAGGGTTTTCCGGCTCAGGCTATAGGGACAGGCCCAGAGAGTACCTATTCTGCAATGCCGGAGTTGTTCGCAACCTTAATGTTCAGTGCTAAGCAAGAACTGGTACTGACGACACCATACTATGTGCCGGATGACTTTATGCAAGCTTCACTCTGCGCGAGTGCTCGGCGTGGTGTCGCTACGACCCTTATTTTACCGGCTCGTAATGACAATAAATTTGTGGGTGCGACTAGCCGTAGTTATTATTCCGAGTTGTTGGGTGCGGGAGTGTGCATTTATGAGTACGTTGGTGGCTTGTTGCACAGCAAGACCTTGACTGTTGACGGTGAGTTAAGCTTAATTGGTTCAGCCAATATGGACCGACGTAGCTTTGATCTGAATTTTGAGAATAATATTTTGTTTCAAGACAGGGAGTTGACACAGGAACTACGCAGCCGACAAGAAAAGTATATCGCACAATCATTGCCGATCTCCCAAACTGATGTGGCTGCTTGGAGCTGGCCACATCGACTTCGTAATAACCTTTTAGCAATGCTGAGCCCTATTTTATGATGGTTTACGCAGCAGCTAATCATCTCATTTATATTTTAAGGTAATTGTAGATTAGATTCGGGTAACCAGCTTGACGGGCTGAAGTCATGTCCCCCATGGCGGTAGGCTTCCAGCGCAGCATCATAAATAGTGGTGGCTGTAGTCACTAATTGAGAGACGGCTTGATGGCTGCTAAGTGCTGTTCGCAGCATACTGGAAGCGGCAATAATTTCCCGCACGGCTCTTTGTTGATGTTTTTCGTAAATCTCAGTTGCTTTGTTAGTTTCGAAGTGAGCATCTCTTAAACGTGCCGCACGAATACCGCCATCGCTGTCAGAAGCTCTTGATAGGCAATTTATTGATTGCCTTGGCTAGCAGTTTGTCGTAGTTTTGCTTGAACTACTTGTTACTTAGCTTGTGCGCTTTCCACTTCGGTCGCAAGATCCGCTTGGCGCTCTTGTTCTACCGCATGTAATATCTGTTGTGCATTTTTCAGTGCTTGGTTGGCAATGTTTATTTGAGCGTTGACACCAACATAGTAGCAAGAAGCATTAGTAACGTCATGAATGATCTTTTTGTGAGTGCCATTAATAGTACATTAGCGGCAAAAGAGAGATGCTTGGCGCCTTCGACAAGCGCTTTGCGTTGACCGAAGTCAAAAATTAGCCATTCTAGCGTCAAGACAGGGGCTATACCGTTGAGTTCGGTGTCAATCCTGTGGTCCCCGGGCAAGAGTTTCAAAGCAGTATGTGTTTCTTGCTAACCTACGAACACATTGGCAGACAATTGTGACAAGAAGGTTGCCTCAATAATACCAACTGCTAAAGCAGCCTGCCTTGCCTGATTCCAGGCAATACGTGTCTCGGGATTTTCACGTTGTGCAATATCGATAAGCTCCGGTAAATTGTATGAGCGTTTACTACTAATATCCGGCGCCGGTGGCAAGTTTGACGCTTCCGGTAGAGCAGGCACTGAAAACTCTGCAGTAATCCCGGAACTGCCTGTGGTAGAAGTAGAAGTTGTAGTCTCTTCGCTTTTGGGTTGCCATGGCTTATCGGGTTTTATGAGCGCACGTTTTAGTGCCTCACTAGCGCAGCCCGATAACATTGCGCTGATTGCCAATACAATAAAAGAGGTGCAGACAATAGCGTGAGAGCGGGTACGTGAAGTTGTCAGTTTAATCATCATTGGCTCGTATTCAATAATTGTTTCATTTGCCCAATTACATCAAGTATGCAGGTAAAAGTATTAAGCTTATGAAACGTCAAAGTAAAAACTAAAGTAAAAGAGATGCTGCTGAATGATGTAACGCAACAAATTCAAATTTTTACTAGTTCCGATGGTCAAGCACAGCTTAGCGTGGCGCTAGAGCAGGATACCGTATGACTAAGTCAGGTGCAAATGGCAGAGCTTTTTGATACATCGACAGATAACATAAGCTTGCACTTAAAAAATATCTATCAAGAAAGTGAATTGAATGAAAATCCAATTACCGAGGATTTCTCGGTAGTTCGTCAAGAGGGTAAAAGACAGGTACAGCGCCGCATAAAACACTACAATCTCGATGCCATTATTTCAGTAGGTTATCGAGTAAGCTCCAAGCGCGCAACGCAGTTCCGACTATGGGCGACTCGAATATTAAAACAGCATTTGGTTGAAGGATACAGCTTAAATCAGCGCAGGCTGCAGGAGCGAGGAATTGAGTTTGAACAAGCATTAACTCTACTTTCACGGACTCTTGGTAACCAGCAGCTTGTTAATATGGAAGGCGAAGCCGTGCTATCAGTTATTAACGATTATGCTCGCAGTTGGAGTTTGTTACAGGGCTATGATGAACAAAGTTTAAGTTCACTTACAAATCGACAAAGTGATATGCAGCGACTAGAGTTGGACGATGTGCTTATTGCCATCGCTGAACTGAAAAAAGCTTTGATCGCTAAGGGCGAAGCAACTGAACTCTTCGGTCAATGACGAGGTGAGGGCTTAGCATCAGCCTTGGCTACCATTGAGCAAGGCTTTGGGGATGAGCTGTTTTATCCTAACGTTGCTAGTAGCGCCGCACACCTTCTTTATTTTATTATCAAAAATCACCCATTTGCCGATGAAAATAAACGTACAGGGTCATTTTTGTTTTTGTGGCATTTACGGGTTAATCAACATTTATTAAACAAACCCGTGGAGCAATTGGTTAATGATAATACTTTGGTTGCATTGGCTTTATTAGTTGCAGAGAGCTTAGCTGAGCAAAAGGAACTCATGATTCATCTGGTTGAACATTTTATTTTACTCAAAAAAGACATGAAAGATTGAGTGGAGATCTGTCGGTACAGAGCGACAATTATGTCGTCTGGCGCATTGACTCATATCCAAATGTTACCCAATTAATTGTAGTTGCCTCACCAATTAGTTACTTAAAACACCTCATGAAATAGCTTAATTAAACGTTTCTTCTGATTTATATCCTACTTTAAATTACTGCGATTTTGTGGGGGTATTACCCTCAAATGAGGTTGACATGTTCCGCCTGATTTTATGAGGGCTTCGCTCGTATCAACAAAATTAGGATTGCTTGTCGTTGTTATAAAAATGCTATGACTATGCAGCTGGTTTTAAACTATGAGGTTTGTGGATAGTTAGTATTAAGCTAATAGATAAGTGTTTTATTTCGTCAGAAGTTCTTATCTAATAAAGATTAAAATATTCAAACTATTTAAGTTGAAATGTCTAATTACTTACTGTGATTCAGTAGAGTAGTAAAAACGTCCTAAATAACAATCTATAAGGTGTTGATTTTTATGTGAAATTTAAATTTCAACAAATAGGCTAGTTTAATTTAAAAATTTATCGTAACTTATACGAGCTATATTTACTATAAATATCCTTATGATTAATTAGTGGAAACCCTAATTAATTAATAGCAGAAGACTATTAATCAGAATGTTTTTCTATTTGTTTAAAGTAAGTTCTTATGTGAGAATTATTAAAAACAAATACAAGTAATAATCTTTTTTTATCCTAATGGAGACCAAACAAATGATAAAAAAAATCACTACCTCAATTGCAATCGGTGTGTCCTTGTTTTCAACGCCAGTTTTAGCTGAGTGGCCTGAGAAGCCAATCGAATTGTTAGTTGCTTATGGTGCTGGTGGCGGCACTGATGTAACGGCAAGAACTGTGCAGTCGTTACTAGAGAAGGAATTAGGTCGTCCTGTGATTGTTGTTAATAGACCAGGTGCTGCAGGTGAGGTGGGGCATGGTGCGTTAGCAAAAGCGAAGTCTGATGGTTACACTGCTGGAATCATTAATTTACCTCCGATGTTGACAATTCCTATCACCAAAGAACGTTCTGCGTTTCAGGCAGAGGAAATTATTCCTGTTGCAAATCTAGTACGAGATCCGTCGGCAATTTCAGTCCCTGCAAATAGTCAGTTTCAAACGTTGGATGACTTAATTGCTTTTGCTAGGGAGAATCCTGGTGCGGTGACTATTGCTACTACCGGTGTGGGTACTGATGACCACCTGGCGATGAGTTACTTAGCTAAAAGTGCAGATGTTAAGTTTACTCATGTTCCTTTTGCGTCGGCTGGCGCTGCTCGCACCGCTTTGATGGGAAATCATGTGGGTGCTGCTGCTCTTAATTTGGGTGAGGCTATGCCTAATATGGAGGAGGGGCAAGTGCGTGTGTTAGCGCATTTTGGTTCTGAGGCTTCTACTTTGGCGCCTGAAATTCCAACAGCTAAGTCATTAGGTTATGACGTGGAGATGTCGTCGGAGCGTGGTATCGGTTTACCTGCTGGCACTAGTGATGAGATTGTGCAAAAACTAGCTTCCGCCTTAGAAAAGGTAGCAAATAATGAAGAGTTTATTGAGCGTAATCATGAGCTATATACAGAGGTTTATTTTATGCCTACTGAAGAATTTAAAAAGCATGTGGAAAAGCTTGAAGCTGATTATAAAACTATGTGGAATGAGTCGCCATGGCAGTAGATAAAGAAATTGAGTCTCAGAAGTTTGTCAGTTTACGCGAAAGGTTGATTGTTACCGTTATTGTTGGGTTGTTTGGTGCTGTTGTGTTTTGGGAGGGAACACGACAGGTTGAAGATAGTGCCATTTATCCCTTAGTGGTAGGTGCAGCAATCATGGTTTTATCGTTATTTTCTATTCTTGGAATTCGGATTAAACCGTTGTTGTTTACGGATGAGGCTCCGTTAAAAACTGGTTTTTTAGGATTGGTCTTGGTAGGGGTTTTTATTGCTTTATCTGCCAGCATTGGTTTTTTGACGGCTAGTTTATTGTTTTTACCAGCAATGGCATATCTTGGTGGTGAGAGACGTAAGTTAGCTATTTTGCTAGGAACTATTGTGTTTATTATCGGGGCTTATCTAGTCTTTAACCTGATGTTTTCTCATCCGTTTCCTGCTGAGTTAATTTTTGGAGAGCTGTAATGTCAGAGGTTATGGCTGGTTTGCCTCATGCATTGATGCTAAGTAGTGTTTTAGCAATGTTAATTGGTACTGCGGCTGGGATTTTAATTGGTGCTATTCCTGGTCTAACTGCCACCCTAGCGATGGCCTTGTTATTACCTTTTACTTATGCAATGCCCCCTTTAGTGGCGTTAGGTATGATGGCGGGAATTTACAATGGCTCGATGTATGGCGGTGCTATTCCTGCTATTTTGATGAAAATACCAGGTACGCCCTCTGCAGTGGCGACTACTTTTGATGGTTATCCTTTAACGCAAGCAGGGCGTGCTAAATATGCCTTACAGCTAGCTTTGGCGTCTTCTACTATGGGGTCGATTATTAGTGCATTAGCTTTAATGGTAATTGCACCGCCCTTAGTTAGCTTAGCGTTGCGTTTTGGTCCAGTTGAGTATTTTTGGGTGGCCATTTTTGGTTTGACAAGCGTCTCTTTGTTATTAGAAGGGGCGCCAGCAAGAGGCTTAACTTCAGCCATGATTGGTGTTGCTATAGGATTAGTCGGTATGGATGTGATTACTGGCTCTGAGCGATTGGTGTTTGGTGTTCGTCATGTTGCAGGTGGCATCAATTTGGCGGTGATGCTGACAGGACTTTTCGCTGTCCCTCCTGCGCTTGCTATGCTGAGTGCTAAGAAAATCAAAGGTGAGGGAACTGCTTTGTCTGGTGTTGGGCTGAAAATTTCTGAGGCCTTATATTACTTGAAGACGTGGATACGATCTGGACTTATTGGCGTGATTGTTGGGATTATGCCTGGCGCAGGGGGTAATTTGGCGGGTATTTTAAGCTATGCAGAAGAAAAACGCAGCGCCAAAGATTCATCTCAGTTTGGTAAGGGCGATCCGCGGGGGCTTGCCGCTTCAGAGTGTGCTAATAATGCGGATAATGCGTCTTCATTAATTCCAACCTTGGCGCTTGGGGTGCCAGGTAACTCAGTAGCTGCACTTATTATGGGTGCCATGTTGATACAAGGCTTAAATCCTGGTCCTGCTCTATTTAGTCAATCGGGTGATGTTGTCTATGGCTTCATGTGGCAAATGATGATGACGGCATTCTTTATGTTTGCTTTAGGATTAATTGGGGCAAAACTTCTAGTTAATATGCTGAAAATCCCATCTGCATTACTTGCGCCAATGATTTTAATTGTTTGTTCGTTGGGGACATATGCATCTACTAACTCCATGGCTGATGTTTGGCTGATGCTGGGTTTCGGTGTAATGGGCTATGTTCTATCGCGTAATGGTTATCCGATGGCACCTATTGTACTGGGGGCAATTTTAGGTCCGTTAGCGGAATCATCGTTTCGTCAAGGTTTACTGATTTCGCAAGGTGATGCTTTATTCTTTTTCTCTTCCCCAATCTCTTTGGTTTTGGTTGCTACTATTGTCAGTATTTTAATGCTACCTCTTTTTAGGAGTATTAGGGCAAGACAAAAAAATGTATCTATATAAGTTATGTGTAAGGAATTTTAATGGCATTAACTGAAAATAATCAATTAATTAGTATTAATCCTGCAGACGGTCAGGAGGTAGGGCGTGTCCAGTTAACTAGTTTGGACGAGTTACAACAAATTGTTGAAATAGCGCATGCTGCTTATGAAAACTCTGGCTGGAAAGAGCGCTTACCACATCAAAAATCAGAGGTTTTGAGAAAAATCGCTGATGGATTATTAGCAAAAAAAGAGTTTTTAGCTAATTTGCAAATGAAAGACAATGGGAAGCCTTTGGCTGAGTGCCGATCTATGGTCGATTATGCGGTAGGTGCTTTTCGATATTATGCTTCGGCTATTGAAACTTTAGAGACAGAAGTAACGCCACCACGTGGTGATTATGTGTCGATGACGGTTTTGGAGCCATTTGGAGTGGTGGCGGCTATTACTCCTTGGAACTCACCGATTATGAATGATGCAACGAAAGTAGCGCCGGCATTAGCTGCGGGTAATGCCGTCATTCTAAAACCTTCAGAAGAATCGCCTTTATTGGCGCCGGAGTTAGCCAAAATTGCTCTTGAGGCTGGTTTACCAGAGGGATTGTTGCAGGTGGTCCAAGGATTTGGCCATGATTTAGGCTCAGCACTTGTTGAGCACCCACATGTGCGCATGGTCACTTTTACGGGTGGCACTAACACGGGTCGGTTGATCGGAGAGGCTGCGGGAAGGAAAATTATTCCTGTTGCTTTAGAGCTTGGTGGAAAGTCGCCACATATTGTTTTTGAAGATGCAGATTTAGAGCATGCCGTTGCTGCTGTAGTGTCAGGTATTTTTGGTTCGGCCGGTCAATCTTGTGTGGCTGGTTCGCGGCTCTTTGTACAAGAAAGTGTCTATGAGCAAGTATTAACAGCGGTTGTCGAAAGGACTAAGAAAATTATAGTTGGTGCTCCTGATATGAATGGAGTAGAAGTCGGTCCTCTAGCGTCTTTTGAGCATAGGGAGAGAGTAAAGCAGTTTGTAGAGCGTGCACGTAAAGAGGGTGGATCGATCTTATGTGGAGGTCAGGAACCAGATGACGAGCGTCTAAAGCAAGGTGCTTACTATTTACCCACGATTATAGAGGGCCTGAGCAATCAGTCATTAACTTGTCAAGAAGAGGCTTTTGGTCCAGTTTTAGTGGTATTGCCATTTAAAGATGAGACGGACTTAATTAAGCAGGCGAATGACACCGACTTTGGCTTAGCATGTGGCATTTGGTCTCAAAACTTTAAGAAGGCATGGCGTGTAGGCCGAGCATTAGAAGCCGGTTCAGTATGGATCAATACGTATAAGCAATCGGTAACTACTACGCCGTTTGGCGGTTTTAAAGATAGCGGAATTGGTCGTGAAAAAGGTCTTAATGGATTGAAAATTTACACGCAAACAAAAAGTATGTTTTTTGGTTTGCACAAAAATCCCTTACCACTAGCGAAATAATCATAGGAATGGAAGAATCTATGGAAAAAGATGTAAATGTAGCTCTGTACGGCTTAGGCACGATGGGGATGGAGGTTGCGATTAGACTTGCTAATCGCTTTAAGGGACTACAAGTCTCGGACCTTAATCATGTAGCTGTAGAGCATGCTCAATCAAATTTTAGTGCTCGCCCAATTACTAGTCCTGAGGATTTAAAAAACACCGATTTCGTGGTGCTTTGTTTGCCTTCACCCAAAGCAACTCAGAGTGTTTTAGAGCAAATTGCCCCTGCTTTAAAAAAAGAAGCCATTATTATTGAATTGTCTACAGTTAATCCTCAAGATATTGAGGCGTCTGCACATTATTTAGCGAATTATGGTTTGGAGATTATTGATGCGTCGTTAATGGCTGGTGTCAGCCAGATGCGAGCGGGTAGTGCGACGTTATTAGTAGGTGGTGAAGATAAGGTTATTGAGTCCAGTAAAGTCGTCTTGGATGCTATCGCAACAAAACAAATGATTTTTGGGCCGAGAGGTAGTGGTGCAGCCGCAAAAGTAATTAATAATGCCTTAGCGCACGCTGTTATGGTTGTTTTAGCTGAAGCCGGTGCCATGGCATCTGCTTCTAAGGTGTCAATTGATAAGTTGATTGAGCTATGGAAGGATCCGCAGATGGGGATTCAGAGGCCATTGACGCACCGTTTGGCAGAGCGTATCCTAAACGAAGACTATGGTGGTGGCATGCCTATGGATGCCGCGTGCAAGGATTCACATTTGGCGTTATCTTTAGCTCAATCAAGTGGCGTTCCTTTGTTTGCTATTCAGGCATGTCACAGCGTTTATGAGATGGCTGTAGCTTCGGGGCTAGCGCGTGATGATTATGCTGCCGTAGCTAAGCTTTGGACTCAATGGGGTACCCCAATTAGGAATGATCTATAACATTAAGTACCGACCGCTTAAGGCTTTCTTATTAGCTACTGAAGCGGGTTCTTTTACTAAGGCGGCTGAGTTGCTAGGGGTGACTCAGCCGTCTTTTAGTGCCTTAATTAGGGACCTCGAAGAAACCTTAGGCTTGGTGCTGTTTGAGCGGACAACGCGTAGAGTGTCACTGACCGCCGAAGGGATTTTCTTTTGTGGTCAAATTAAGCATTCTATCGCGGATCTAGAGCAGGCTTATCGTAATATGCTTGATCTATCCGGTACGCAGCGTAACTCATTGGTGCTTGGTGCTTTGCCATCGACTGCATTGACATTATTACCTAATACATTGGGCGAGTTAAGAAAGACGCAACCCGCCTTGAGGATTAGAGTGGTAGAAGCGCACAATGATGATTTAATCACTATGGTACGGACAAGTCCCCCCTCTGTCACACTAGTTGTCCGATCATCTGATTTTTACATTTGATTCATTTGAGGGAGCGGTTAGTGTCTTACAATGTCATCTTACAGCCCAGAATTTAAAGCGCAGATCGTTAAAAAAATGATGCCACCGAATAACCTAAGCGTGGCTCAAATTAGCCGAGAAAGTGGTATTCACGTATCAACTTTATATAGTTGGAAAAAACAGCTACAAGCGAGAGGATTTGTTGTGCCTGCAAAAAAATCACGCCCTGACCAATGGGATACCAAGACGAAGTTAGCCGTTATTATTCAAACGGCCAGTATGAACGAGGCCGAGCGGTCGAGTTATTGCCGCGAGCATGGCTTGTATCCCGAGCAGCTTGATGCATGGAAAGCCGCCTTCGAAGCCGTTGATATGGCAGACG
>NZ_KB892304.1 GCF_000373745.1 Oligella ureolytica DSM 18253
GCTTGTTTAAGAATCGCCATAATTTGGCTGTCAGTATATCGTGATCGTTTCATTGAATTTCCTTTATAAGAAATTCTACTTCTAATTGCTATGGTTTTGTGGGGGGATTACCGGCTCGCTGCGCTATAGAGCGACAATTAACTTGACTGGCGCATTGACTCATCATTTTTGCTACTTTCCTTAAGTAGTTGCCTCACGTAAATTGCTACTAATTACCTTGATAATTGGTGGTGTATTATGACGATGAGGAAACTATCAATGGCTACACGTAAAGAGCTAATAACGGCATTAAGTAAACGGTATAAAAGCGCAAGTCGTTCCGATAAAAGCAGAATACTGGATGAATTTATCGCCTTAACGGATTACCATAGAAAACACGCGATAAGAATCCTAAGCGAATCTAGTCGTGATGTTAAATCAACTCCTAAGCTAAGTCCTTATTATGACAGCCAGGTCGTCGAGCAGCTGATTATTGTGGGAAGCATCTGACCGTATTTGCAGTAAACGACTTAAACCTATGATCCCAATATTGCTAGATGCAATGGAACGCTATGGTCATTTAAGCGTTGAGCCGGTCATAAAAAATAAGTTGCTTGAAATTAGTGCAGCAACCATCGATAGGCTATTAAAACCAAGCAGAATAAAAGCAAATGATAGTAACCGGCGGCGCAGAACGTCTGCTAACGCAATTCAACGCGTCGTTCCTATTCGTACTTTTTCTGATTGGCGTGATCCTCCTCCCGGCTTTTTTGAGGTTGACATGGTTGAGCACTGTGGTGGTCTTAAACATGATGGTAACTTTGTTCATAGTTTTGTACTCACTGACATCGCCTCCGGGTGGACTGAATGTATTGCTTTACCCATGCGAAATCAAGTATTGACCATTCGAGCAATCGTACAAGCTCAACATCAATTACCATTTAAAATGCAGGGTATCGATACGGATAATGACAGTGCCTTTATGAATCAAATGGTCTTTGATTTTTGTGCTAAATATGATTTGGAGTTAACCAGATCACGGGCTTACAAGAAAAATGACCAGGCATGGGTTGAGCAAAAAAATGGTGCCATTGTACGAAAGCTTGTTGGTTATGGTCGCCTTAGTGGGCATGCAGCTACTGACGCCTTGGCTGAGCTATATTGCTTATCGCGCTTATATATTAATTTTTTTCAACCAAGTTTTAAACTGAAAACAAAGCATAGAAAAGGTGCGCACGTACACAAAACTTACCATGCCCCCAAATCGCCTTATCAGCGCCTATTGGATTCTCCTGATATCAGTGAAGAAACTAAATCACGATTACAGCAGAAATTTTTAACGCTCGACCCCATCGCCTTATTACACGGTATCAGACAAGCACAAAGCAATTTAGCTAGCTACAGTCTCACCAAAAATCATCGTTATGAATTTAAAAAAGATAACGACACAACGACAAACAGTCTTAATTCATTCTTGCGTGATCTGGAGTCGGCTTGGGAAAAAGGTGAAATACGCCCAACCCATCAAAAAAAAGCTAAACCAAAACGTTGGTGGCGTACAAGAACAGACCCTTTTGAAGATGCTTGGCCCCTAATTGATGGTTGGTTATTGATCCAGCCAGAGCTGACGGGCCGTGAAATTCTGAATCGCTTAAATCAGGAAATGCCAGAAAAACACCCTGACTTATCTCCATTAAGAACATTACAACGCCGTTTGAAATATCGCCGGCAATGTCAAATTGAGGAAATATTATTCAATACAGAAATTGTAGGGACTATTAATTAAACTATTTCATGAGATGATTTAAGTAACAAACTGATGAGGCAACTACAACTGCTTGGGTAACATTCTTATATGAGGCAATACGATCGGACAAAGTAGTTGACGTTCTACACTGCCGATAACATTGTGCGTGAGCACGGCATTTATCCGAAGCAGTTTGATGTGTGGTAAGGCGCTTTTGAATCAGTCGGTCTAACGGAAAGGTTGGTGACTAAAGCTGTCTTAGTAGCCGAATGCAAAAAGTGCTGATAACTAGAAAAAGAATTAAGATCTAAGGAGAATGCATTAGTGGATAAACGTCGAGAAGCGGCTAAACGAGTCTATGCGCATGCGCTAACCGAATAATAACGTCAGAGGACTCTACTCGTATATAAGCAGCCAGAGTGCACCATTTTTTAAATTGTCCTTAAGCTTCTGGATAACGACATTTATATAGCCTCTGAGTCCAGTTTCAAGCGTATTTTAAAAGTATTAAAAACTTAATTATCAAGGCCATGCAGAGTTAACTAGGGCAGCTGGTTAAACTTAAGGTGTTAGTGACGACCACACTAAATCAGGTTTTATCATGGGCATTATTCCTTCCTTTAGTCAGTCGTTAGTCAGTGATGATAAGCTGCTAGATAGAGGTTATTTAAAGTTTCTATTATTTCTGAACTATCTATGGGTATTCTCATAACGTTCAAGGCTCAATTGCCGTAGGCTGACTCGCCATACGTTTGGCAATGACTTCAATTTCTTCAAAGCTTAATCCTGTTCCTGTCCAACCTTCTGCGAATTTTGCGCTTTGAGAGCGAGGAAGCTTGTCTTCTGTGAGGTCGCGAATCCTAATTCGAGCAGGTAAGGATGCACCTTCACCGACAAAAATGGCTTCTTGTTGACCAAGACTTGGAAGAGCTTTAGTCATACCTGAAAGCCCATCTGGCAGAAAACGAGCAACATGCTGTTGATCCGCTTGATTAGTTAAGCGTAAAACGAGCCATGTGCCACATTGTGATATCACCGTGCTTTCTACATCAGCAGGTCGTTGGCTAACAAGCATTAAACCCAGTCCGTACTTTCGGCCTTCTCGTGCGATTCTCCGTATAGCTGTTTGAGCTGTAGCGTATTGAGCCTCTCCTTTATCTGGAACATATCTGTGCGCTTCTTCACAAACCAAAAGAATAGGATCCTTTTTGCGCTCATCAGATGTTTGGTAGAGTTTATATTGAAATAATAATCTACCAAGCATCCCAGTCAAAGGGCCGGCTACTTCGTTAGGCAAGCCAGAAATATCTAAAATATGAATATTTTTTTGATTTTCATTTTGTTGTTCTGAGAGGTTAATGAATTGAGATAATATTGTTGCGAGTGTAGGGGATGTTCCTTGATCCCAATTGGTCATTAAAAAATTGATTCTAGGATCGCGACGAAGAACACCAAGTTTATCTAAGATGGATTTGAAGTATTTTGAAAAATCGCTTTCAGTCACGCGTTGCACTTTTCCATTTGAAAAGCGTGCGCCTTGCATATAAATAATATGGTTGATGAGTTCATTTAAGCAAAATGGATATGGTTTATCTGCGTCAAATTTAATAATTTGCTCTTTAGTGATACCTTCTTTAGGGCGAGACTCATCTAGAGTATCAGCATCGGTCGGAGCATCTTGTTCATACGTAGTCGGAGCAGATTCAGCCAATCCTGCAGCAACTAATCTTGCGTGAGTGAGTGCTTTGTAAATGACATTGTTTTGTGAGGTAGCTTCAAATTCAGTTTTTCCAATTACTAGCGTTCTAAATTCATCTGCAGACATAAGCCAGTAAGGTAATTGAATAGGTTTACCTTGATTGCTTTCACCCTCAATTGGATCATAAGCACGATAGAGAGTAGCGTTATTTTTAAATGCATGCCCATATTCTCCATGCGGGTCTATAATAATGATTCGTGGTCGTAAGGACTCTTGATTACTTGGTTTATGTTCAAGGACACTGTGGAGTAAAGCAGCAACAGCACCTGATTTTCCTGAGCCTGTTGAGCCGAGTACTGCAGAGTGCATACTAAACATTTTATCTATATTCGCCCTGCATGATGCTGAGTCGGCGCCAACATAAGTAGCAAAAGGTACTAATGGATCTATCTGCTCTTCTTGAATATGTCCCTCAGCTGACTGATATAAATCTACAGCTTCATCTCGTGTTAGGAGATAGACATTTTGTCGTGGAAGGGGATAGGTTGAGACACCCCTAGTAAACTTTAGAGAGTTAGTTGCAGTATGCCAAACTCCTTCTGCGAATAATTCGACTTCCATAATCCGCTGGTCAGCTTCTGGCGGGATGGGTAATCCAGATTCAATTAAGTCTTCAGAACGCATTCTTAATAGAGTGACAAATCCAAATACTAGGCGTCTGCCAAAATGTATCTTTACGATGCTACCAATTTGTCCTATGGGATAGATTATTCCTTGATAACTACGCGTTAATTCAGTGACTTCACCGCTGAGTTCTATTCTAATTGATGTTCCAGACACCTCAACGATATTCCCAACTTTTAGATCTGGTACTAATTCAAAATTCATCATATTGCTCCTTCAACACCATCTTTAAGTAATTTAGTGAGACCTTCAAAAGTCCACCAATTTAATTTCAATCCATCAGCTGGCATATTGAGAGGGCCTTTTTTACCTACATATAATCCATTTTGAGTGAGGATGTATATTCTTTTGCCAAAGGAAGAGTTACGCCAATTATCAAGAACTTCTGGGAGCCCATCACTCTCAAAACAAAAAGCTAGGACTGTAGTTTTACTGTTAGAGTTTGATAAGGCAAATTCGATCTCTTGATTAATATGATCATCACCAAAACTATATCCGCAAATAGCAAGAATATTGTCTCTACCATTTAATAGAGAACGTCGAAAAATATCGAATTGTGCAGCAAAAGGATCTCGTTGTGTGGCAATATATTTTGTTGCTTGAGGATAAATTAACACTCGATCAGACTTCTTTGGATAAAGGTCATGATCTCTAACTCTTAATACTTGATCGTCATTGCTTAAATGCCAGTCAATTGAGCCATGTAATTTAATTACATGGGCTCGGAAGCCTTTTTCAGGTTCACTATCACCAAATCTATAATTCCTGAATGCAATCGCTCCGCCTGAGAAACCGTCCCAATATGGAATAGAGCAAAGGGCTAAGGCATCTTCCAAAAGAGTATCGTAATTTGTAGTAAAAAAACGGATTGGAGAACGTCTATTGTCAAGTCCAGCTTGTCGTTTTTCAAAAAGCGCTTTTATAAAATTTATATGTTCTGTTATAGTAACTATGGGTTCTTCATATGAACCAATCTTTTCTTCATTTTGCTCATTAGCCTGACAATAGCCCCAGCGTACCGTTTTTGCTATATGTTTTAATACTTCAAGGTGAGCTGCTTGAAGGGTGTCTATTCCATATTGAGTGTCGTTAATAGTAATTTCTTTAGAAGAAACTCTGTCTGCGATAGCGGTGTAATCACCGAGGTGGCTTAAAAGATGTTCTATATGACTTCCCTTTGGTAGCTCATTTAACAATGCTTTTAACAAAGTTATGTTTGAAGAGCCTTCACACAGATTTAAAACTTGTTTAGTTAGGGGAGCCATCAAGGGGATGTTTGCCTGATAGCTGATGCCTGCACCTAGTAACCACATTTGTTCCGGTCTACTCAAAAACTCATCTACTTGTTGCAGGTAACCTTCATCAATAGAACTCATACTTAGCTCCGAAAATACACACATTTATTAGTTTATTTGAATGTATCAGAACTTAACAGATTTTGTAAGTATTTTAAGATAGAAAAGAGTAATTAGTCGAAGATGGCGCTAGTTTATGGTTTTGGGTATAGTAATGTTTTATACGATTATGATGGTTTATTTGCTTATTAATGATAAGAAAAATAAAAGCTTATAAGACTAGGCATGATTTTCAATCACCAACAGCATCAATTAGTTGACGTTTGAGGCTAAGAACGTTACGCTCACTAATCTAAGCAAAGTGACTTTTATTTAAAAAGATACACCCGTCACGTAATACACCGGCTGCCATGCTAAGCTTCGAGTTGTGTGTTTAAAAGGATGAAAATGAAAAACCTTTCGCAGGCGACTTGTTTGATTGAAATAGATATGGCCATATTGACACTCCAACGTGCCCAACAAATCCATACCACTCTAAAACATCCATCAAAAAAGCCGCAACCTCTACAGGTGCGGCTTTTAAAGATCTAATAGCCTCAGCTATCAGAAGAAATTTGGTAGGCGATACTGGAATCGAACCAGCGACCTCTACGATGTCAACGTAGCGCTCTAACCAGCTGAGCTAACCGCCTTCATGTGATAAAAGAATGATTATATGTGCTACTTGGCATCTTGTCAAATCTTTCCCTTAATAATTTCAAAAAATCCCTCAAATCACTCAATATTCAACGCCTGTTCCCTCAACTGCTCCACATAAAGCTTCATCTCAATCACCGCCTGCGTGTTATCCAGTGAGGAGGCTTTGGAACCTATAGTATTGATTTCTCTATTCATTTCTTGAAACAAGAAGTCTAGACGTCTTCCCAA
The DNA here is from genome assembly GCF_000373745.1 of Oligella ureolytica DSM 18253. Classification (GTDB taxonomy): domain Bacteria; phylum Pseudomonadota; class Gammaproteobacteria; order Burkholderiales; family Burkholderiaceae_B; genus Oligella; species Oligella ureolytica. The sequence continues at coordinate 6,332 of NZ_KB892304.1, forward strand.
GCTTTGTTTGTTTTTATTCTTAACACCTGTTGCAGAATCACTACCTTCCTCACTCACACTCAATAGCTGTTGCAACTCAGTCGTATGTGACTTTAATCGGGTGATTTCTTCGGCAATATCAACCCGTATGCCAAAGAGTGAGGCTTCTTGGGCGATGCGTCCGGAGAGTTCTTCGCCGGAGATGAGTTCGAAACCATTAGGGGCGACTGCTTCTAATGCTTCAGTGAGGCGTTGTTTGATTTTTTCTTTTTGTGCTTCCAGTAATTGCCCTTGCTGCGCCTCTAGCTGTTGCACAATTGTCAAAATCTCATTAGCATAACCGCTCATCGTTTCCGCAAGACGTGCACCTTCACGCTGGCGCATGGCCACGAATTCATCCAATGCCAGGCCTACGGTGTCCAGACAAAAGGCATAGACTGCCGCTAAGCGCGCCGTATCTTCTGAGGTTTCTTCTTCACTAGCCTCATCCAGGGCTTGGATTTCTTGACCTAGAGCAAGAATGTCGGCAAAGCCGGGCGTCGGCATATCAGGAAAATAAGCCCGTAGCTTGTCAATTTCCTCAACCACACGATTTAAGGTCTTTGGCTCAAGTTCAAATTTGTCTTTGAGCGCCTGAGATTTAAAGGAAATTTTTAGTTCGGCTTTGCCACGATGTAGGTGCTGACCGACCAGTTCACGCAGTTTATCCTCAATGGCTCTAAAATCCTCGGGGATGCGCAGGTTTAAATCAAGATAGCGGTTGTTGACGCAACGCAGCTCAACTTGCAATGTACCGTACTCAGATTCAGTCTTGAGATTACTGAAGGCGGTCATACTGGAAATCATAAAAAGTACCTTAAAAGAATCGTGTGTATAGTAAAAATTTTCTTGCGAAGGCCTTATAATATGGCATATCGCAAATTTTGTACAAATTTTTAGAGGAAATTATGTCTGTCACTTCTTATAATATAGATGTTCCGCGACCGTCGGGGCGTGAAAGCTCTTCCATGCGCCAGGTTAAAATCACTCGTGGCTTTACGCCTTATGCTGAGGGTTCGGTACTGATTGAAGTGGGGCAGACTGTCGTACTTTGCAATGCCAGTGTGCTGGACAAAGTACCACCATTCCTAAAGGGCAAGGAGCAGGGCTGGGTCACTGCCGAGTATGGCATGTTGCCGCGTTCTACGCATACCCGCTCAGATCGTGAAGCGGCGCGTGGCAAGCAAAGTGGCCGTACCCAAGAGATTCAGCGCTTGATTGGTCGCAGTTTACGTGCTGTGACTGATTTGAAGAAACTAGGTGAGCGTACCATTCATCTGGATTGTGATGTTTTGCAGGCTGATGGCGGTACCCGTTGCGCAGCCATTACCGGTGCATGGATTGCGTTGGCTGATGCCGTTTCCAGACTCCTCAAAGAGGGCGCTATTGCAGAAAATCCTTTAAATGATCGTGTTGCCGCTGTATCAGTCGGTATGTGGAATGAGCACCCGGTGCTTGATCTTGATTATGCTGAAGATTCTGCCTGCGATGCTGATATGAATATCGTGATGACCGGTAGCGGGCACTACGTTGAGGTTCAGGGTACGGCTGAGGGTCAGGTGTTTAGTAAAGCAGAGCTTGATTCTTTACTCACTTTAGCCGGCAAAGGTATTGCCCAGTTACTTCGTGTTCAGCAAGATGCATGGCCTCAGCAATAATTTTTAAGTGCTTTTATGTCATTACTAAGTAAATTAAATCAAATCGTCTTGGCCTCAAATAATCCGGGCAAGCTCAGGGAGTTTGCCGCTTTATTTGATCAGTACGATATTAAAATCACGCCTCAGGGCGAGTTTAACGTCACTGAGTGTGATGAGCCTTATCATACCTTTGTGGAAAATGCCCTTAAAAAAGCCCGTCATGCGAGTCAGCAAACGGGTTTACCTGCGGTGGCTGACGATTCCGGTATTGTGGTCACTGCGCTTAATGGTGCGCCTGGGGTATTGTCAGCGCGCTATGCGACGCTCTTTGGTGAAGAGAAATCCGACGCTAATAACAACGCCTGTCTTTTGCGCGAGTTGCAAAAGCATGAGGACAAATCAGCGGCTTATATCGCGGTGCTCGTCTTTGTGCGACATGCCGACGATCCTGCGCCACTTATAGCTCAAGCTTGGTGGTGTGGTGTGGTGCAGGAAGAGGCTAAGGGGGAACATGGTTTTGGCTATGACCCGCATTTTTATGTGCCTGACTATCAGCAAACAGCCGCTGAAATGTCACCCGAGCTTAAAAACAGCCTGAGTCATCGCGCTATGGCGCTTAAAAAGCTGATTGCTGAGATGGAAGCGGCGAACTAGTGAAGACGATTACTATTCATCGCGATACGGCATCAACTAGCGGCAGCCAGGACAAAGCCAAGCAAGACACTGGGCTAATTCAAGCAGGTCCACGCTTTAGCAGCAGCTTGCCGCCATTGTCTGTCTATGTGCATGTGCCTTGGTGTGTGCAGAAGTGTCCGTATTGTGATTTTAATTCGCATACACTGAAGGGCGGTATTCCCGAAGAGCACTATTTGCAGGCGCTTGAGGCGGATTTAATTCATCATTTACCGCACATCTGGGGTCGCACCATACAGACCGTCTTTATCGGTGGTGGGACGCCGAGCTTGCTCTCAGCGTCGGCGATGGACCGTTTGCTGTCCATCCTCAGAAATTTACTGGGTATTACGCCTAACGTTGAAATCACTATGGAAGCCAATCCGGGTGCGGTTGAGGCCGATAAATTTAAAGAGTTTGCGGCAAGCGGCATTAATCGCCTATCGCTTGGTGTTCAGAGTTTTAATGACGAGCACCTGAAGTTATTAGGCCGTATTCATGATGCCGATGCAGCCTGTAGAGCCATTGATATTGCCCAGCGTTATTTTGAGCGCATTAATTTGGATTTGATGTTTGCCTTGCCAACGCAAACCTTAGCCAATCATCAAAGCGATTTACAAAGAGCCTTGAGCTACGAGACAGAGCATTTGTCACTGTATAACCTGACCATGGAGCCTAATACTGTCTTTGCTAAATATCCTCCGCGAGACTTGCCGGATGATGAGTTGGTTGATGATATGTTGGAACAAAATATTGCTTTAACCTCTGCCAAAGGCTATGAGCACTATGAGGTGTCAGCCTATGCAAAGCAGGGCGGTTATGCACGGCATAATCTAAACTATTGGCAGTTTGGTGATTATCTGGGGATTGGTCCGGGCGCCCACGGCAAAATCAGTTTTCCTGACAAGATTGTTCGCACGGTTAATCAGCGTTCACCGGATAATTGGATGGCGAATGCGATAAAGGCTGATGGTTCGCATCAGGTTGAGTGGCGTGAATTGGCGACTGAGGATATTCCTTTTGAGTTTATGCTCAATGCCTTGCGCTTACGAGAGGGGGTTGAGGCCGGTCTATTTATCGAGCATACGGGGCTATCGCCTATCATCATGCAAAAGCAATTGAGCAAAGCCATTGAGAAAAAGCTCTTGGAAGATTCTGCGCTACGCTATAAACCGACCGAACTGGGCTGGCGCTTTTTAAATGATCTGCAGGAGCTATTTTTAGATTAAACGCATGGATTAAGACGTTATTAAGATTTTCTTACATCGTAAATTGTCTTTTTGCCCAAAAAGCCCAAGAAAAAACGTCATAATATATTATTAAAGTATTTAACTATTAATGTCAGGAGAATTTCATGACTACCCCTACTCAAGTTCTTGAACTTATTGGTCAGCACGAAGTCGAGTTTGTCGACTTTCGCTACACTGACACAATCGGTAAAGAGCATCATATGACTATTCCCGCCAGGTTGTTGGATGAGGAGTATTTTGAGTCGGGTCATCCCTTTGATGGTTCCTCTATTCCGGGTTGGAAGGGGGTAGAGGCTTCAGATATGTTGCTGTTGCCTGATGCCAGTACGGCACGTCTTGATCCTTTTCGTGAAGAAAAAACCTTGGTGCTAGTGTGTGATGTGTTGGACCCGGTTGATTTAAAGGGTTATGAGCGAGCACCACGTTCCGTCGCTCGTCGCGCTGAGGCTTATCTAAAGTCTACGGGTATTGGTGATACGGCGTTTTTTGGTCCTGAGCCAGAGTTCTTTGTCTTTGATGGCGTATCTTGGAATAACCAGGCCCATCACAGCAGCTTTAAAATTAATTCTGATCAGGGTGATTGGGTTAGTGGCGATGAGATGGACGGTCGCAACAACGGTTTCCGACCACGCCATTTAGGCGGTTATGCACCGGTTGCGCCAGCTGATGCTTTTGCTGATTTTCGCTCTGAAGCGTGCTTACTCCTGGATGAGCAGGGTGTGCCGGTTGAAATCCACCACGCTGAAGTAGCGACGGCGCAATTAGAAATTGGTACCCGTTTTGGTACCTTGGTGCAGCGTGCGGATTGGAATCAGATTATGAAATATACCATCCACAGCTTAGCCCATATTTACGGTAAAACAGCGACCTTCATGCCTAAGCCTTTCGTTGGTAATAACGGTTCAGGTATGCATGTGCATCAATCAATCTGGAAGGATGGTCAGAACCTCTTTTCGGGTAATGGCTATGCCGGCTTGTCTGAAACGGCTTTATTTTATGTTGGCGGTATCATCAAGCATGCGCGTGCTTTAAATGCGATTTGTAATCCGGGCACTAACTCTTATAAGCGTTTAGTACCACACTTTGAAGCGCCGGTTAAGTTGGCTTATTCGGCTCGTAATCGTTCCGCCTCTATTCGTATCCCTTATACCAATAGTCCTAATGCGCGTCGTGTTGAGGTGCGTTTCCCTGATCCGTTGGCAAATCCATACTTATGCTTCTCAGCCTTGTTGATGGCGGGTCTTGATGGTATTCAAAATCGTATTCACCCGGGCGATCCGGCGGATAAAAACCTCTACGATTTACCACCCGAAGAGGACAAAAAAGTCCCAACCGTGGCTGAGTCATTAGAGCAGGCCTTAGAGGCTTTAGATAAAGACCGTGACTTCTTGTTGGCAGGTGGTGTCTTTACCGATGATCTAATTGATGCCTATATTGAGCTTAAAACCAAAGAGGTTAATCGTTTACGTATTACGCCTCATCCGGTTGAGTTTGAAATGTACTATTAATCTTCAGCACTGAAAAGCCTGAAAAAGCGAGCTTTGGAGTAATCCTTCAAAGCTCGCTTTTTTTTCTTAGTTGTAAATATGCATTAGCATGCATATGTTCTTGAGTCCATATGTATTCTAATGCATAATACCTTCTTTGATTCATATCGAGAACATTTACATGTCAAAAAATCGTGACAATTCAATCATTGCAACAGCGTCTGACAATAGCATAAGCGATGTGTCCGAGATGCAGCGAGTTACGCTTAAACAGCTGCGAAAAATGGCCGGACTAACGCAGGCAGATTTTTCCGAAACCATGGGAGTGGGGCAAGACACCATTTCTCGTCTCGAAAAACGCCACGATATGTTGCTCTCCACCATCAGTCACTATGTAGGAAGTCTGGGTGGCAGGGTAGACGTAGTCGCCACCTTTCCAAACCGCCCGGCCATAGTGCTTGATTGCCTCGAAGAAGGCAGTGCCTCAAGCAAGAAAAACCGTCCTCCTGATACTAGTAACAAGGTATAAGAACATATATGATCCAAACTCCGTATTACCTGATTGATAAAACCGCTTTGCAACGTAATCTTGACATTATTGATTACGTCAGAAAAAACTCCGGGGCCAAGCTGTTACTCGCCCTGAAATGTTTCGCAACCTGGTCGGTGTTCGACTTTATGAAACCGTATATGGACGGCACCACTTCATCCTCTTTATATGAAGTTAAGCTGGGCTATCAGAAATTTGGCGGTGAAACTCATGCTTACAGCGTGGCTTTCGCCGATCATGAAATAGATGAAGTACTGGCCAATAGCGACAAAATTATTTTCAACTCCATCAGCCAACTTGAGCGTTTTAAAGCCAAGACGACCGGCAAGCCTGTCGGTCTGCGTCTCAACCCAGGCATCAGTAGTTCCGGTTTTGACCTTGCCGATCCCGCCCGCCAGTTCAGCCGTTTGGGTGAAGGTGACCCTGAACGTATCTTGTCCGTGATCGACCGTATTGACGGCGTCATGATCCACAACAATTGCGAAAACGATGATTTCAACCGTTTCGATGAGCTATTGACTCAGGCGGAAGCGCGTTATGGCGCTATTTTGCAGCAGCTCAAATGGGTCAGTCTTGGTGGTGGTATCAGCTTTACCACACCTGGCTACGATCTTGATAGATTCTGCGAGCGCCTGCGCTGTTTTGCTGAAACATATAACATTCAAGTCTACTTGGAACCGGGCGAAGCAACAGTACGCCAAAGCACCACGCTTGAAGTCAGTGTGCTTGATACCGCCTTTAACGGTAAGCATCTAGCCATTGTGGACAGCTCTACTGAAGCACATATGCTGGATCTGCTTATCTACCGCGAAACAGCACCACTGGGTAATGACACCGGTGCGCACCGCTACCAAATCTGTGGCAAAACCTGCCTGGCCGGAGATATTTTCGGTGAAGGCAATTTTGATGCCCCTTTAAAAGTGGGTGATCGTTTATCCATTGGTGATGCTGCTGGCTACACCATGGTTAAAAAGAACTGGTTCAATGGTGTCCATATGCCTGCCATTGCCATCAAGGAGCTTGACGGCAGCATTGATGTTGTCCGTGAGTTCGGCTACGACGACTACGTCAACAGCCTTTCTTAAAAGATTCTATAAGTTTTATATAAAAGGGAGTACGTCTATGAAACGTAATGTTCTTATTATCGGTGCCGGTGGCGTTGCCCATGTAGCCGCACACAAATGCGCACAAAATAACAAGCTATTGGGTGATATCAATATTGCCTCACGTACGCTAAGTAAGTGCGAAGCCATTATCGAATCTATTAAAGAGAAAAACAATTTACAACGCCCCGGTGTATTGAAGGCACACCAACTGGATGCCTACGATGTTGAGGCGACTAAGGCACTGATCCGTTCCACCGGTAGTCAGATCGTGATTAACGTGGGCTCGCCTTTTCTGAATATGTCCGTGCTGGAGGCATGCATCGGCACCGGTGCCGCTTATCTCGATACGGCCATTCATGAGGATCCTAACAAGGTATGTGAAGATCCGCCATGGTATGCTAACTATGAGTGGAAACGCGCAAAGGCGTGCAAAGAGGCTGGCGTTACTGCCATACTTGGCGTTGGTTTTGACCCTGGTGTGGTCAATGCTTATGCTCGTTTTGCCTACGATAATTATTTTGACAAAGTAGACTCCATTGATATTATTGACATCAATGCAGGCAACCATGGTCGCTACTTTGCTGCTAACTTTGATCCTGAAATTAATTTCCGTGAGTTTACTGAAACGGTCTGGTCCTGGCAGGATAGTCAGTGGAAAGCAAGTAAAATGTTCGAGTACAGTAAGGAATGGGATATGCCGGTTACCGGTAAAAGTGTTGCTTACCTGACAGGGCACGATGAGTTACACTCCTTATCGCATTTTCTTGATGTCCCTGATATTCGCTTTTGGATGGGCTTTAGTGAGCACTACATCAATGTGTTTACGGTTCTGAAAAATCTGGGTCTCTTGTCTGAAAAGCCAGTACGTACCGCCCGCGGGGTAGAAATCGTGCCTCTGGAAGTGGTCAAAGCGGTGCTGCCGGATCCGGCCTCATTGGCTCCTGGCTATACCGGTAAAACGTGCATTGGTGATCTAGTCAAAGGCACCAAAGACGGGCAGGAAAAAGAAGTGCTGCTTTACAACACGTGCGATCATGAAGAATGCTACAAAGAAGTGAGTAGTCAGGCTATTTCCTATACAGCTGGTGTGCCAGCCGTTGCTGCTGCCATCTTGATTGCCAATGGTACATGGGATGCCAAGCGCATGGTTAACGTAGAGGAACAGGATCCGGCACCTTTCATTGAGCTTATGAACAACATGGGTTTGGTGACACGCATTAAAGACGAACATGGTGATCGTGTTCTGGATCCTGTGCAAGAGCAGTCGATTCGAGAGCCTGAGAAAAAGCGAGCGAGAGCCTAAATGGATAACGAGGGCAGGTGGTGATTAGCCATCTTGCCTTGATTGATTAGTATAAAAAGCGGACGCTGAAAGCAATTTCATTATCCGCTTTTTTAATGAGTTTTTGCTATATAGTAGTACTGGTACTAGTATGGCTATTTGTCTTGTTAAACTTACTTAAAGCACCGACAATAGAACCATAGAGAATTTTTTGTATTTGGAGATAAGCATGGCTAAAACATTGTATGACAAGCTATGGGATGAGCACGTAGTGCATCAACAAGAAGATGGTACCTGTATTTTGTATATTGACCGTCATCTATTGCACGAAGTGACAAGTCCTCAGGCCTTTGAGGGGTTAAAGATTGCAGAGCGTCAACCATGGCGTATCAGTGCTAACTTAGCAGTAGAAGATCACAACGTTCCAACCGTTGATCGTGATAAGGGGATTGCTGATCCTATTTCTAAACTACAGGTGGATACGCTGGAGCAAAACTGTACCGAGTACAACATCGTTCGTTTCGGCATGGACGATATTCGCCAGGGGATTGTTCACGTAACAGGTCCGGAACAGGGCGCTACCTTACCCGGAATGACAGTGGTTTGTGGTGACTCTCACACCAGTACACACGGTGCGTTTGGCGCCTTAGCTTTTGGTATCGGTACCTCAGAGGTTGAGCACGTATTAGCGACTCAGACTTTATTAAAGAAAAAAGATAAAAACATGTTAGTCAAGGTCGAGGGTAAGTTGCCGTTTGGCTGTAGTGCTAAAGATGTGGTTTTACACATTATTGGCGTTATCGGCACGGCAGGTGGTACGGGCCATGCCATCGAATTTGCCGGTAGTACGATTCGTGATTTATCTGTAGAAGGTCGTATGACCGTTTGTAATATGGCGATTGAAGCCGGTGCCCGTTCGGGGATGGTTTCTGTCGATGACAAAACAATCGAGTATTTCAAAGGTCGTCCTTACGCGCCAACCGCTGAGCAGTGGGATGATGCCGTTGCTTACTGGCAGACTTTAGTATCAGATGAAGGTGCACATTTTGATAAGGTGGTTGAAATTGATGCTGCTGATATTCGTCCTCAAGTCACTTGGGGTACCTCGCCTGAGATGGTGTTAAGTATCGAAGATGCTGTACCTAATCCAGCAGCAGAAGCCGACTCGGTTAAGCGTTCCGGTATCGAACGCGCTTTAGAGTATATGGGCCTTGATGCAGATATGCCGATTAATGAAATTAAAATTGATAAGGTTTTTATCGGTTCCTGTACCAACTCCCGCATTGAAGATTTACGTGAAGCAGCCGCTGTCGCTAAGGGTAAAAAAGTAGCTGATAATGTCATCCAAGCCATGGTGGTCCCAGGTTCCGGTCTAGTTAAAAAGCAAGCTGAAGATGAAGGATTAGATAAAATCTTCTTAGAAGCGGGTTTTGAATGGCGTGACCCGGGTTGCTCCATGTGCTTGGCAATGAACGCTGACCGTTTGGAGCCGGGTGAGCGCTGCGCCTCGACTTCAAATAGAAACTTTGAAGGTCGTCAGGGTAACGGTGGTCGTACCCATTTAGTGAGTCCGGCAATGGCTGCTGCTGCGGCAATTAATGGTCATTTTGTTGATGTTCGTCAATTAGGAGTATAAGCATGGAAGCATTTACTATTCACAAGGGCTTAGTGGCTCCATTAGATCGTGCCAACGTTGATACCGATTTAATTATTCCAAAGCAGTTTTTAAAGTCAATCAAGCGTAGCGGTTTTGGTCCAAACCTATTTGATGAGTTGCGCTATTTAGATCATGGCGAACCGGGTATGGACAATAGCAAACGCCCACTTAATCCTGATTTTGTTTTAAATAAAGAGCGTTATCAGGGGGCTTCAGTACTGCTTGCTCGTGAGAACTTTGGCTGTGGGTCCAGCCGCGAACATGCTCCTTGGGCGCTGATGCAGTTCGGTTTTAAAGCGATTATTGCACCGTCATTTGCTGATATTTTCTTTAACAATAGCTTTAAAAATGGTTTATTGCCGATTATCTTAAGTGAAGATGAAGTAGCCAAGTTATTTGATGAGGTTGAAGCAAATCCTGGCTACCAGCTAACGATTGATTTAGATAAGCAAGAAGTGACGTCGCCCACAGGTGATACCTATCACTTTGAAATCGATCAGTTTCGTAAGTATTGTTTATTAAATGGACTCGATGATATTGGCTTAACCCTGCGTGAGGCTGATAAAATCAAAGCCTATGAGCAACAGCGCTTAGCAGATAAGCCTTGGCTTGCTAGAGTTGCCAATTAATTCTAATTAACCTTTTTGCAAGATAGCCCATAAATGTACAAGATATGGGCTATCTTGCATAACTTTTAAATTAACAAAGAAAAGTCATGACGTATAAAGTAGCAGTGTTACCCGGAGACGGTATTGGTTCTGAGATCGTTGAGCAGGCCGTTCGCGTTCTAAAAGCCTTAGAGTTGGATATTGAATTTGAAGAGGCACCGGTGGGTGGTGCAGCTTATGAAAGTGATGGTCACCCACTGCCTGAGCGTACGCTAGAGCTTGCTAAAAATGCTGATGCCATTTTGTTCGGTGCCGTTGGCGACTGGAAGTACGATTCGTTAGAGCGTCATCTGCGACCTGAACAAGCGATTCTGGGTTTACGTAAGGCACTTGGTTTGTTTGCTAACCTACGTCCGGCTATTTTATACCCTGAGTTGGCTAATGCCTCATCTCTTAAGCCGGAAATCGTTTCCGGTCTGGACTTATTAATTGTTCGCGAGCTCACCGGTGATATTTATTTTGGTATGCCGCGCGGTCTGCGCAAAGCAGTCGATGGGCCATACGAGGGTGAGGATGAGGGCTTTGATACGATGCGCTACGCAGAAAGCGAAGTCCGTCGTATTGCTAAGATCGCTTTTGATGCAGCTAAAAAACGAAGCGGTAAATTACTTAGCGTTGACAAAGCAAATGTACTTGAAACTTCTCAGTTTTGGCGCAATATCATGATTGACGAAAGTCGTGATTATCCGGAAGTTGAATTGAGCCACATGTATGTGGACAATGCGGCCATGCAGTTGGTGCGTGCACCGAAAGAGCTGGATGTGGTTGTGACGGGCAATCTATTTGGTGATATTTTATCTGATGAAGCCGCGATGTTGACCGGTTCAATCGGTATGTTGCCATCAGCTTCTCTCAATGAAAAGGGGCAAGGCCTTTATGAGCCTAGCCATGGCTCAGCACCGGATATCGCCGGTCAGGATATTGCGAATCCATTGGCACAGATTTTATCGGCTGCCATGATGCTACGCTATAGCTTTAATATGGAAGAGCCTGCACAAAGAATCGAAGCAGCGGTTCGAAATGTCTTGGCGCAAGGCTACCGTACAGCTGATATTTACGAAGAGGGCACACAAAAAGTTGGCACTAAGGCCATGGGTGATGCCGTGATTGCTGCACTAGGCGTATAGGACTTGGCGCTTGCTCCTAAGTGCTTGATTTTTATTAATGATAACTGTCTCTATCGCTCTATTTTAAGGGCGATAGTGATAGAATAAAATGTTAGATTTAATTTTTCTTGGTAGGTAATTATTATGTCAAAAGCAGTTGCTCTCGTCGGTTGGCGAGGCATGGTGGGTTCGGTTCTCATGCAGCGTATGCGCGATGAGGGTGATTTTAAACTGATCGAGCCGGTGTTTTTCTCAACGAGTAATGCCGGCGGCGCTGCTCCTGAGTGGGCAGAGGGTGCCGGTCCTTTACAGGACGCATTCGATATTGATGCCCTTAAAAAACTACCTATCATCTTAACTGCTCAGGGCGGTGATTACACCAATGAAGTTTATCCAAAGTTGCGCGCTGCGGGTTGGGATGGTATCTGGATTGATGCGGCCAGTGCATTACGTATGAATGATGACGCCGTTATCGTGCTTGACCCCATCAACCGCGACTTAATTGATACCGCCTTAGCCAAGGGTGTACGTGATTTTGTCGGTGGTAACTGTACTGTCAGCTGTATGTTGATGGGCGTTGGCGGCTTATTCAAACACGACTTAGTCGAGTGGATGAGCAGTATGACATACCAAGCAGCCTCTGGCGGTGGTGCTCAGCATATGCGTGAGCTCTTAACTCAGTTTGGCGTTATCGGTAATTCAGTTAAGTCTTTATTAGATGATCCGGCATCGGCTATTTTAGAAATTGACCGTCAGGTATTGGCAACGCAACGCGATCCTGAGCTGCCGCAAAGTAATTTTGGTGTACCACTCGGTGGTAGCTTGATTCCTTGGATTGATAGTCAATTGGACAATGGCCAATCGCGTGAGGAGTGGAAGGCGCAGGCTGAGACCAATAAGGTTCTAGGTCGTAGCGGTGACTCAATTGTTCCTATTGATGGGTTATGCGTACGTGTTGGAGCGATGCGTAGCCATAGTCAGGCATTGACTTTTAAACTCAAAAAAGATGTGCCACTCGATGAAATCAACGACATTATCGCTGAGAGCAGTGAATGGGCTAAGTTCGTTCCCAATGAGCGTGATATTACTATGCGCGAGTTAACACCGGTAGCAGTTACCGGCACCTTGGATATTCCGGTGGGTCGTGTTCGCAAGTTAAACATGGGACCAGACTATATCAGCGCCTTCACTGTAGGTGACCAGCTATTATGGGGTGCTGCCGAGCCTTTACGTCGTATGCTACGTATTGCCTTAGGCGAGTTATAATCAGTCTTTGTAGTTTAAAAGGTATTGAAGATGGAGTTGCTGCAAATCATCAGCGATCATGTTGCTATTTTCTTAGTGGCTTTAGTTGTATCACTAGCGGCACTCCTCTTTCTTGCCAATAAGTTTATGCGTTCTGATTCTGCGCAGGGTGCTTCTGAGCGCAATTCGTCTGATCAAAGCCCTGCAGCCGTCGCCTTTAGAAAGCAATTAAAAGAAATCAATTTAGACTTGGATAAAAATTAATGGCCAAGCATCGCATTGCTTTAGGTATTTCTTACCAGGGACAAAATTACTTCGGGTGGCAAGTTCAAGCAGATAGACCCACTGTACAAGCTGAAGTTGAAAAAGCGCTTAGCCAATTTATTACGGTTCCAACGCAAGTGGTTTGTGCGGGCCGTACAGACACAGGTGTTCATGCGATCAATCAAATAGTGCATCTTGATACGGATGCTACACGCAGTGATAATTCGTGGGTTAGAGGGGTGAATAGCTTTTTACCTGCGGATATACGAATTAAGTGGGCCAAAGAGGTCGATCCCGAATTCCATGCGCGCTTTGATGCAGAGGAACGCACGTATCTGTATGTGCTGCGCAATCATTCGGTGCACTCTGCTATTTTGCAAGGACTGGTGGGCTGGTTTCACTCGCCGTTAGATCTTGAGCAGATGCAAGAGGCGGCTAATTATTTAGTTGGTACCCATGATTTCACGAGCTTCCGTTCTTCTGAGTGCCAGGCACATTCGTCCATTCGAACTATTCAACATCTGCATATTCAACAGCAAGGTAATTTGTTCGTTTTTTCCATCAAGGGCAATGCTTTTTTACATCATATGGTGCGAAATATTATCGGTTGCCTAGTGTATGTGGGCAAGGGTAAGTATCAGCCAAATTACATGGCTAAACTGCTTGAGTTAAGGGATCGCAAATACGCAGCCCCTACCTTTATGGCCGATGGTCTTTACCTATCGCATATTCGTTATCCAAAAAAATCGGGTATTAATGACTTAATACCCGAACTTGATATGGCTGATAGCTTAAGCTATTTATTAAATGCCTAGCTTGGCGCGTCGACAAGCACCTAGTTCGTCTTAGCAATGCGGTCTGCGCGAGCCGAAGGGTTGGGGTGCGAGGCAAACATGCTGGAATTGTTGCCACCTAGCGCCGCTAGTTTACGTAATGCAGACACAGCAGCCTCTTTGCTTTTTCCTTGTTCCTTTAAAATCTTCAGGCCGTAGGCGTCAGCTTCGTATTCGTGAGCTTGTGAGTATTGGGCATTGACTAATTGATGGCCTAATTGACCAATCACGCCGCTTGATAGTGAAGCAACCGCAGAGCCGGTTGATGAGACCGCCTGTAACGCAGCAGAACTAAGCATTTTAGCCCGGGTTTGTTGTTTAGAGTGACCCTTCACAACGTGGCCAACCTCATGTCCAATGACGTATAGTAGCTCGTCATCGGTCATTTTATCCATTAGGCCACTATAAACACGAATGCCACCATTAGGCAGAGCAAAGGCATTGACCTCATTGGTTAAATACACCTGATAATTTAACTGATGACCTTCATAGCTTGTTAGGTTACGAGTAATATTGTTTAGACGCTTAGTGTATGCGTTGCTGGCGGGTGCAATTGAGTTTTGAGCATCAAGCTGTTGTTGTGCTCGAACACCAAGCGCATTCACTTCACTGTCACTGATGCTGGCTGCGCTGGCAAGTGTTGAGGCTGCACCCACCATACCGGCAACATTCATCGTTTCACAAGCACTTAAACTTAAACAAACTGCAGCGGCTACTAAAATTTTATTGGACATAGTGATCCCTTAAAAAGATATTGATTTTCACTAACTACAATCGTGACAACGGGTTAATTGTGCTCACATGGCACGTTGATAAATTTGCCGGTAACTGATGTACATGGCACAGTAAACAGTCATTAATAATGATATAAAAACTAGCTGTAAAATGAAAGCAAAAAATGCGCCTGTAATGCCAGCGGAAATGACAAAGAGCATTAAGATCCAAATAATAAAACCGATAATGCAGACGCTAAAACCCAGCGTGATAAATGGCCCGATATTACGCAAGACGCCGACGCAGGAAAATACAATTGATTTTATGGTGCTGACGTTATTCCAAATGATTAGGGCTGGCACAAACCAATACACTAGACTTAAAATGATTGTATTTACAACCGTGATCACAATAGCCCAAGGATTGATAGCGGCAATTAAGGAATGATAGGTGTCGGCCGTAATATGCCCATTGCCTGATGAGCTGACAATATTTGCCACTTCACTTTCTTTAATCAATGCCGGCGTTAAAAAAACATCGAGAATGAAAAAAACTACCCCGTAGACAAGCCCGGAGATAAGTAAAGTCTTAAGCGTTTGGGGTTGTCTAAATGGTTCAAAAAGTGCCTGCCAGTTAAGCTTTTTATTGTTAAAAAGAAAATGGCTGCACAGTAAAATAAAGGCGATATAGATTGGCTGCACCAAGGCTACACTGAGTAAGCCTATGATACCGAGCAATTGAATACTGACAATGGTGTTGAAATTCCAAACAAAGGCGAGCGCTATAAATAAGGTAGGGCGCTTTTTAAAAATCGCAAAACCTTGTTTTAACCAATCCAGTCCGGCGCCTGCAGGAAGTTTTACAGCTTGCATTAATCGTCCTTAGCGTTGAGGTAATGGTGGAATATCGCCGTAAGTACGCGACTTCAGAATGCGCTCAAAGTGCGTAGGGTCGTGCGGTTTAAGGCTTTGGGCAGGACGTGGTAGATGAAAATCAAATAGTCGCGAGGTCCAAAATCTTAATGCTGCTGCTCTTAGTGCTACCGGCCAAAGCTCACGCTCAGCATCAGTAAAAGGACGCCCTTGGTGGTAACTGCTAAGCCAAGCGTCGACCAATTCAGGAATCAAATCACCGCTATCGCGATCAATGCACCAGTCATTGACGGCAACCGCCACATCAAATAACCAACGATCAACACCGGCAAAATAAAAATCAATGACACCACCTAGACTTGGGTGCTCATACGTACCATCAAACAGCACATTATCGCGAAACAAATCGCAATGGCATGGACCACCGGGCATAAAGCGCCAGGCAAAGTCGTTTTGTACGCTAATTTGTTCTTCTAAAGACCCTTCATATAACGCCTGAAGCTCTTCAGTTAAAAATGGTTTGATTTGAGGGTAAGTTGCTTGCCACCAACTGAGGCCGCGTAAGTTAGGCTGATTAAGGGGCAGATCATAGGCAGCAATATGCTGTCTGGCTTGAGCTCGAGCGACTATTTCACAGTGCTTAGCACTTGGGTGAGCTTCCCAACCGCCATTGAGACGTAATACGATAGAGACCGGTTTGCCATCAAAAACTCCCCAGATACTGCCATCATTGCGCTTTTGAGGCATAGGAACCGCTTGCTTTTTGAGGCCCAAGCCGTACATCAAATCCAAATAGAAGGGGATTTGCTCCGTGGTTAAGACTTCAAAGATGGTGAGTACATACTCACCCTTGGTTGTTGTTAAAAAATAATTAGTATTTTCAATGCCCGCAGTAATACCCTGCATGGAAACAAACTCACCCAGGTCGTAGTCTTGTAAAATAACCTGAGCTTCTTCAGGAGATACGGGAGTAAAAACAGCCATAGAATTAATTAAATCTTATAAAGTGTATGAAGATGAGTAAAATAAAGACTCGAATGCTGATTTTACCAGTCTCGCCATGCAATTCCTAATAAACTGGGGAGTTGCCCTTTAAAATTTAAATCCACGATTTAAAAGCAATTATTATCATGCCCATTAAACGCCGTATCAATTATTTACGTAAGCGGTTTGCCCGTCGATCTTTGTTTCACAGCCAAGCAGTGATTTTGTTGTGGGCTGTATTGATGGGTGTTGTTGGTGCCTTGGCGACCTTGATTTTTTTTCAGAGTGTTCGTTGGCTACAAATGCTGACGATGGGGGAAGCGGGCACGATTGATAGTGTCGTGTCTAACTATAGCACTTGGCAGACAATTGTTTATCCGTGTTTAGCCGGATTAGTAGGGGGCTTGTTGTTATCTTGGTCTGCGAGTATCAAGACAGACACAAACTCGGACTATATGGAGGCGGTGGCACTGGGTGACGGTCGCTTATCGATCAAGCAGGGGGTGTTGCGTATTCTGTCCTCGCTGACAGTGATTACTTCCGGTTTTTCAATTGGTCGAGAGGGACCGATGATTCATATGGGGTCGATGCTGTCGTCAGCTATCGGGCGCTTTTTCTTTATGAATGCGAGGCAGCTCCGCCTAGTCGTTGCGTGCGGGGCGGCCGGTGCTGTGTCAGCGGCTTATCATACACCCATCGCCGGTGCTTTATTTGTTGCAGAGATTGTCGTTGGCAGTATGTCAATGGCCATTGTCGGACCTTTACTGGTTGCTGCTATGTCAGCTCACTTGACCACGCGTTTTTTCGGTAGTCATTTTTTATTGTATGAAATTGACATAGAAATATCGCTCACGACAGAGTTAATCATCTGTGCCATTATTATCGGTGTTTTTGCCGGCGTCTTGTCACCGCTTTTTTTAAGGACACTGGACTGGTGTAAAAAAGCGCTTAAATTGACTCCGCTGCCACTGGCTGCTCGTATGGCGATTGCCGGTGCGTTTGTCGGTATTTTTTTACTATATGATCCACGCTTAGCAGGCAACGGCGATTCCATTGTCTCAACCTTTATTCATGGGGTGGATTGGACCTGGCAGTTCTTAGCTATCTTTTTATTATTAAAAGTGGCGGTCACCCTGATTTCAGTAGGATCCGGTGCGGTAGGCGGTGTGATTACACCGATTATGTTTATTGGTGCGGCGGTCGCTCTCTTGATACTTAAAACGGCACTGCTGATTTTTCCCGTTTTAGTGCCTTATAGTCCGGTATTTGTTATTTTAGGGATGGGTGCTTTTTTATCTGCCGCTTCTAGTGCCCCCTTGATGGCTATTATTATGATGATTGAAATGTCATATAATCAATCAATCGTGGTGCCCGTTGTGCTTGCTTGTGTGATTGCCAGTTTTCTTGCGCGTCAGATTAATGGTTTGGTGATGTTTAATGTCACCACAAATCGCGAAGAAGACATTCGTTTACGCCATCGATTGGGTAATGTTCGTATTGAGCAGTTAGTCAACAAAAATCCTGAAAACACCATCCTTAGCGATAAGTTAGTCGGTGAGGCAATTGATATGTTTACAGAGCTGAGTGTACGTTATCTTTACGTCATCAATGATGATAATGAGTTTATGGGCGTATTGGCTCATAGAGACATCACCCGCGGTTTATTAGGTGCGGTAAAACCTGATGAGCCGATACCGGCACACTTAATTTCACGTACCTATTTAGAGCCTTTACGCTTAGGAATGACCTTAGATGAGGTGCAGGATGAATTTGTCACTTATAATGGAGAGCGTTTGCCGGTCTTGGACTTTTCTGATCCTCCGCATCTTTTAGGGGTTGTCTATAAATCTGATGTACTTCGACGATATAGCGAGATTAAAAAGTCCATCGATAAGACGAGCGAAGTCAAAATGAACCCATTTATTCGTAATTAATTTCTTAATTCTTTATGGCCTCAATCTACGAGTCTCCCGATCAACCTTGGCGTTTATCAATTGCACCTATGTTGGATGTAACGGATAGGCATGCACGTTATTTTTATCGTTTACTGGCGCCAAAGGCATTACTTTACACTGAGATGGTGACAACAGGCGCATTGATACACGGTGATGTCAAACGGCACCTCCAATTTAATATAGAAGAGCATCCTGTTGCATTACAACTTGGCGGCAGTGAACCTGAAGACCTTGCGCATTGCGCTAAATTAGGTCAGCAGTGGGGTTACGATGAAATTAATTTGAACTGTGGCTGTCCCTCAGAGCGTGTGCAAAAGGGAGCGTTTGGGGCGTGCCTCATGGCTGAGGTCGATTTAGTCGCTGATTGTCTAAAAGCAATGCAGGATGCTGTGAGTGTGCCTGTCACGGTCAAGCACCGATTAGGGCTCGACTACAATGATGACTACGGTTTTGTTCGCGATTTTGTGGGCACCTTGATACAAAAAAGTGATATCCGTATTTTTATTGCTCATGCGCGTAATGCGGTTTTAAAAGGCTTATCTCCCAAAGATAATCGTGAGATACCTCCGCTACGCTATGAGTGGGTTACTCAACTTCGTCAGGATTTTCCAGAAGCGCGTTTTATCTTAAATGGCGGCTTAAGCGATGTTGAGCAAATGTACCATCAAGCACAAGCGTTTGAGGGCATTATGGTCGGTCGAGCGGCTTGGCATGAGCCCTACCGTATCAGAGAGGTGAGTCGCTTACTTTGGCCGGAGGTAAATCATGTTCAAATTGATGATATCATCCAGGCTATATATGACTATGCTATTGTTCAAAGACAAGAAGGTGTGCCTTTGCGATTTATTATGAAGCCTTTGCTTGGTTTATTTAATGGTCAAAAGGGTGCTAGATTATGGCGTCAGTCATTGTCTAATGCTCAGGAGCTAAATAAAGGGCACCCGGAATTATTACTTAAATCGTATGAGCACTTTAAAAATATGTCGCACGCAGTATCGATAGGTAATCCATAATAATACGATTATTCGACGCGTATTTTTCTTGATTGTCAATGCTTTTAAAGCATCTTTTTAATTCTAGTGGTATTACTTGATTTTCTATTGGAAATCGATTTTAATACTATATATTGATTGCAAATCATTATCTTTAACTACATATAGACTTTTTGGTTTTGTTTGGCCCAGAGGTGAAACAAGCCCAAAAAGCCCATTTTCAAAGGGGTCTTCATGAATAAATCTCTGTTAGTGACGAAGCGAGATGGCCGTCAGGAACCGCTTGATCTAGACAAAATCCACCGTGTTTTAGATTGGGCTGCAGAGGGCTTGGATCATGTTTCAGTATCTCAGGTTGAGTTACGTTCACAGATCCAGTTTTATGACGGTATCAAAACCGAGCATATTCACGAAACAGTTATTAAAGCCGCCGCCGATTTGATTTCAGAGGAAGCTGCTGATTATCAATTTATGGCTGCACGCTTAGCAATTTTCCATTTGCGCAAAAAGGCCTATGGCAAGTTTGAGCCGCCAAAGCTTTACGACCATGTAAAGGCCATGGTCAAGACCAATAAGTATGATCGTCACTTACTCGAGGACTATACTGAGGAAGAGTTCGAGCAGATGAACTCTTTCTTAGTTCACGATCGCGACTTAACATTTGCCTACGCTGCTGTTAACCAGCTAGAGGGTAAGTACCTAATTCAAAATCGTGTCACAGGTGAGATTTTTGAGAGTCCACAGTTTCTCTACATTTTAGTAGCTGCTTGCTTATTTTCTAAGTATCCTAAAGAAACTCGTTTACAGTACGTCAAGGACTTCTATGATGCGACGTCTACTTTCAAGATTTCTTTACCTACGCCTATTATGGCTGGCGTACGTACACCGACACGTCAATTCAGTTCGTGCGTCCTGATAGAGTGTGATGATAGCTTAGACTCTATTAATGCAACGAGTGCAGCGATTGTGCGTTATGTTTCCCAGCGTGCCGGTATTGGTATTAATGCCGGGCGTATTCGTGCGGTTGGTAGTGCCATTCGTGGCGGTGAGGCACAGCATACCGGTTGTATTCCTTTTTATAAGCACTTCCAAACAGCAGTTAAGTGTTGTTCACAGGGAGGGGTGCGCGGCGGTGCTGCCACCTTATTCTATCCCATGTGGCATTTGGAGGTTGAGTCTTTACTAGTACTTAAGAACAACCGCGGCGTAGAAGAAAATCGAGTACGTCATATGGACTATGGTGTACAGATTAATCGCTTGCTATATCAGCGCTTGATTAAAGGTCAGAACATTACCTTGTTTTCTCCATCTGATGTTCCAGGCTTGTACGACGCTTTCTTTGCAGATCAAGATGAGTTTGAACGTCTGTACGTTCAGTATGAAGCAGATGATTCGATCCGTAAGCGTAGTGTTAAGGCGGCCGATCTCTTCTCGTTGATGATGCAGGAGCGTGCGGGCACCGGCCGTATCTATATCCAAAACGTTGACCACTGTAATACGCATAGTCCATTTGACCCATCAGTTGCTCCTGTGCGTCAATCGAATCTATGTCTTGAGATTGCCTTACCAACCAAGCCGTTAGATGATATTAACGATGAAAATGGTGAGATTGCTTTATGTACCTTGTCAGCCTTTAACCTTGGTGCGCTTGAGTCCTTAGATGAGTTAGAGCATTTATCGGATCTCATCGTCCGAGCGTTAGATGCGCTACTAGATTATCAAGACTACCCGATTAAAGCGGCAAAAATTGCTACCATGAACCGTCGTACCTTGGGTGTTGGTGTCATTAACTATGCTTATTATTTGGCAAAAAATGGTGCCCGTTACTCAGATGGCAGTGGTAACTCCCTGACTCACCGCACGTTTGAAGCGATTCAATATTATTTATTAAAAGCGTCAATGAACTTGTCTAAAGAGTATGGCCCTTGTTTGGCATTCAATGAAACAACTTACGCTCAGGGTATTTTGCCAATTGATACTTACAAGAAAGATGTAGATGCTTACTGTCAAGAACCATTGCAGTTAGATTGGGAAGCCTTACGTAATGACATTAAAACGCACGGTTTACGTAACTCAACCTTAACTGCATTGATGCCATCTGAGACATCGAGTCAGATTTCCAATGCGACCAATGGTATTGAGCCACCACGTGGATTGATTACGGTTAAAGCCTCTAAAGACGGCACCTTGCGCCAAGTTGTACCTGAGTACGAGCGTCTAAGAGGGCAGTACGAGACACTTTGGAATATGCCATCTAACGACGGGTATTTACGCCTCGTTGGGATTATGCAAAAGTTTGTGGATCAGGCGATTTCTGCCAATACAAACTATGACCCGTCGCGTTTCCCAAATGGTAAGGTACCAATGAGTGAGCTGCTCAAAGACTTATTAAATGCTTATAAATACGGTCTAAAAACGCTTTACTATCACAACACACGTGATGGCGCTCAAGATGACCAAGGTGACTTGGTTAACTTAAGCGATGCCGCTGATGATTGCGAAAGCGGTGCGTGCAAAATTTAATTCTCTGCGCTTAAATTTTTTAAGCTGATTAAGAATTTAAGCGCTTTACACCTGTTTTATATAAGAGCTTTTATGTTATATAGTACGTTTAATGAAACCCCAAATGATGCCCTCAAAGAACCGATGTTCTTTGGTCAAAGCGTCAACGTTGCACGTTATGATCAACAAAAATTTGAGGTATTTGAAAAGCTGATTGAAAAGCAGCTGTCTTTCTTCTGGCGTCCGGAAGAGGTAGACGTATCACAAGACAGAATCGATTATGCTGCGCTACCGGAGCATGAAAAGCATATCTTTATTTCAAACCTTAAGTATCAGACATTGCTGGATTCGATTCAGGGCCGTAGTCCTAACGTCGCATTTTTGCCGATTGTTTCTCTGCCGGAATTAGAAACTTGGATTGAAACTTGGTCTTTTTCAGAGACTATTCACTCACGTTCCTATACGCATATTATCCGCAACATTGTTAACGATCCTTCAATCGTTTTTGATGATATTGTGACTAACGAGCATATTTTAGAGCGTGCACGCGATATTTCTAAATACTACGATGACTTAATTCGTTCTGTTTCGCTGTATCAGCTATTTGGTGAGGGCACTCATACGCTTAACGGCAAAACCGAGGTGGTCAATTTAAGAGAGCTTAAAAAGAAGCTTTATTTGTGCCTAATGTCGGTGAATATTCTTGAAGCTATCCGGTTTTATATCAGCTTTGCGTGCTCCTTTGCCTTTGCCGAAAGAAAGCTGATGGAGGGTAACGCTAAGATCATTAAGTTGATTGCTCGTGATGAGGCACTTCACTTAGTGAGTACTCAGCATATGCTGAATATCATGCGTAATGGTCAAGATGATCCCGAGATGGTTGAGATTGCCAAAGAGCTTGAGCAAGAATGCTTCGACATGTTCAAGGATTCTGCAGAGCAAGAAAAAGAGTGGGCCAGCTATTTGTTTAAAGATGGGTCGATGATTGGTTTAAATCGCGATATCTTATGTAAATACGTTGAGTACATTACTAACTCACGTATGGCTGCTGTTGGTCTTAAACCTGCTTTTGAGGGTGCTACTCAAAACCCGATTCCTTGGATCAATGCATGGTTATCTTCGGATAACGTTCAAGTCGCTCCTCAGGAGGTTGAAATCAGTTCTTATCTCATCGGCCAGATCGATGCAGAGATTAATCCGGATGATTTATCTGGGTTCGAACTATGAGTCGAGTCTTCACTTGGGACGGCAGCTTTGAATTACTAAATGACGAGACCATGCTCGAAGGTCTGGAACGTCAAGGTTATGCCGTCGAATACCAATGCCGTGCCGGTTATTGTGGCTCATGCCGTACTACCCTAGTGGGTGGTGAGGTTGAATATATCACTGAGCCCTTGGCCTATGTCAATCCCGGTGAAATACTACCTTGTTGTTGCCGACCGGCTCCTGAGGCAAGGGTTGACGTCGAGGTTGTCGGTAGCAGTCGCAATGAAGAGCGTAGACAAGACGCAGTAGAAGATATTGATCAATACGTCGAAAAGCTCTTCTAATTCAGCGCATCATATTAAAAGCTCAAATACATCGTTATTTGAGCTTTTTTCATAGAAATAGACGAGTAAATTAAGCAGCTCGTTATTCTTTACCCTAATGGCAAAAACACCTCAACGACTTTTCAAACATACTCCCCTATAATAGTTCTTATACGTGTTCATAAGTACAGGAGAGTGTTTCATGGTGTTTGAAAACAAACTAGCGCAGTGGGCAGGTGTCATTCGAGAGCAGTTTAATATACCGGCTCGTTTGGTTCTTTCTAGTGGTCAAGAGATGAATTTTGGTGAATTTTCAGAGCCTCTTGTCACGATCAAAATGAATAACTCATCAGCGACTCCGTTGTTGCTTAATCCAACACTAGCCAATCTGGCTGAAGCGTATATCAAGGGTAAAATAGATGTCGAGGGCAGGCTTAGCG
This sequence comes from Oligella ureolytica DSM 18253, assembly GCF_000373745.1. Taxonomy (GTDB): domain Bacteria; phylum Pseudomonadota; class Gammaproteobacteria; order Burkholderiales; family Burkholderiaceae_B; genus Oligella; species Oligella ureolytica. The sequence goes on from NZ_KB892304.1 coordinate 30,095, forward strand.
ACGTCATCAATATCAGTTATGCATTAGCACGCAGCAGTTCAGAGCAACCGAGCAAATTCGCTCGAGTAGCACGCTATTTCACCCATACTAAATCCAGTGACCGCCAGTCGATTCAGTATCATTATGATGTATCCAATGATTTTTACCGATTATGGCTTGACGATAATATGGTTTATTCATGCGCTTATTTTGAACAGGGCAATGAAGATCTTGCCACGGCACAGATTAAAAAAATCGATCATATTCTGACCAAGATTCAATTAAAACCTGGGCATCGTCTACTAGACATTGGTTGTGGTTGGGGCGCCTTAGTACTTCGTGCTGCCAGTAAATTTGGAGCCCATTGCGTGGGTGTGACGCTCTCACAAAATCAGTTTGATCTTGCCACCGAACGAGTAAAAGAAGCTGGCTTAAGTGACCGCATCGAAATCCGTTTACAAGACTATCGCGACATTACAGGTCAATTTGATCGAATTAGCAGTGTCGGTATGTTTGAGCACGTTGGCAAGAAAAATCTGCCAGCGTATTTTGCCCGTGTTTGCGAGCTGCTGACCGATGAGGGGATCGCCATGAATCATGGCATTACGTCAACGGATGCCGATAGTAGCGGTAACTCGCTGGGTGGTGGTGAATTCATCGAACGCTATGTTTTTCCTAATGGTGAGCTTCCTCATATTAGCTTGAGACTTTTGCATAAAAACGGTTAAATAGCGCTTTTTTGTTCTACTTGGAAATTTTTTGATTTTTTTAGGAAATTTTCGACAAATTTCACCCCGCTTTTATCGATAAATGCCTGTTTTTTTGGCATTTATCTGCCTAATT
>NZ_KB892305.1 GCF_000373745.1 Oligella ureolytica DSM 18253
CTCAAGGCAAAAAAATCGGCACCTATGTAGGCCGTGTTGCCGTTAGAGCCTCGGGCAGTTTCAACATCCAAACCGCCCAAAGTTTGATACAAGGCATTAGCNATCGCTACTGTACCCTGATTCAACGGGGCGATGGCTACGGATATTCACTTAGAACGGATAGCAATTAACTACGGAGAAGCGAGAACAAGGTTGGCTTACGCCAACGCGCTATCCCTCCCCGCCATAAATGACGGGGTATCTCGCGCAACATCTTGATGAAACCCTCAAACACATTACTAACGATTGTCTCCTTACTTAGTTTAACCGCCTGCGCCAGTACTAGCTCTGATCTATCTACAGCCAATCTTAACCCCCAACCTGATAGCCATCAAATAGCGACTGATACAGCAAGCAATGAGCTTCCAAATCTTGAAGTTTTGAGTGCCGATTTAGAACGCCGCCCGTTAAGCGCTAACAAAACAGTATTTATAGAGGAAGTGTCCCAACGCTACAATGTGCCCGTAGCCCATGTTGCAGGCCTGGTGAACTCCGCACAAATCAATAGCCAAACCCAGCGCCTCATGGCTCCCAACACCAACGGCAGGGTCAAGCGTTCCTGGACCACCTACAGAAAGCAAGTCATGGATCCTATCCGTATACGTGGTGGCAAAAGCTTTATGCAAAGAAATGCCTCTACGCTAGCCGAGGTAGAACAGCAATATGGTGTGCCTGCAGAAATTATCGGTAGTATTATTGGGGTGGAAACTGTGTATGGTAATTACATGGGTAGTTTTAAGTTATTAGACTCACTATATACCTTGGGCTTTTACCACCCTGATCCCAACCGTCCGGATCGACATCAGTCTTTTCGTAATCAGTTAGCCGCCTTGATCAAACTCGATCACCAAGGCAAAATCAATGCCCACACGGAGCTAGGCTCGTTTGCCGGAGCAACCGGTCTACCACAGTTTATGCCAATTAGTATCATGTACTATGCAGTTGATGGTGATAATGATGGTCGGATTGATCTACGCAATAGCGAAAAAGATGCGATACACTCCGTCGCTAACTTCTTGGTTAAACATGGGTGGCAACGCGATATGCCGGTCTTTGCTCCTGCGAGCCTACCGGCTAACCCGGCAGCTGTAGAAGGTAAAGGATTGGAACCGACATTAACCTGGCAAGAGTTGGAAAAGCATGGGGCTCGCAGCGGTTCAGGTACTGCTTCTTGGAAAAATGGCCGTAATTTAGGCGTCATCAATTTGATGGATGAAAGTCAGGGTAGAAATGAATATCGCATTGCGACACAAAACTTTTTTGCCATCACTAAATACAACAACAGCTATTTTTACGCGGCCTCCGTCGCTGATTTTGCTCAGACCTTAAAATAACAAGCACTCAACGCTAAAAGCAAGACCAAACGAGATCCGACACATTCATCCAGAAGGTCGGATCTAAGTACATTGAAAAAACCAAAAGCAGCACAAAAATGGCGACAAAAGCCAATATGATACGCATTATGTTAGTCCATTCAATTAGTTAATGGGCTAGTACCGGCGCCTTATCTCTCTTAATCGGCCGTTCGACAATAGGCCAGTTTGCTAAGGCAGCCATAACACTCAAGAGAATGGATAATATCCACATGAGGTCATAATTACCAAATCTATCATAAAAGGCGCCGCCCATCCAAACGCCTAAAAAAGAGCCAACCTGATGGCTAAAGAAGGCAATGCCTCCAAGCATGGACAAATGACGAATCCCAAAAATTTGAGCAATAATCGCATTGGTTGCCGGCACCGTGGATAGCCACAGAAAACCCATCGCCATTGAGAACAAATACACACTCAGCGCACTCATTGGAATCATCAAGAACAGGACAATGATCACTCCACGCAAGGCATAAATCCCGACTAAGAGGTGGCGTTTCTGATAGCGTTGTCCCAACCAACCGACTAAATAACTGCCAAAGATATTGAATAAACCAATCAATGCTAAAGATATGCTGCCAACCTCGGGACCCAAACCATTGTCTTTTATATAACCGGGCAAATGTACGGCGATAAAAATCACCTGAAAGCCACAAACAAAATAGCCTAACACTAACAAGACAAAACTACGATAGCCCAAGGCCTCTTTAACTGCATCTTTAATGCTCTGGTCTCTTTCTGTATCACTCGTATCCGCACTGTCTGTGGTATTCCAACTAATATGCTCTCTAAGCAAATAGGCAAGAGGAATAATCACTAAAGAAAATAGCGCTAAAATAACTAAGGCATTTTGCCACCCACTCTGGCTAATTAATGCATTGGAAATCGGCAGCACCATAAACTGCCCAAACGAGCCGGTTGCCGAGGTAACACCCATCGCCCAAGAGCGCTTATTGGCGCTGATATGACGACCAATAACCCCAAAAACAATGAGATAAGTCGTCGCCGCTTGAGCTGTGCCCAAAACCACACCGGCAGTCAAAACAAACATAAGGGGCGTGGTCGTATAGGCCATTCCTAAAAGACCCAAAGCATAGCAAAGCGCCCCCGGAAGAATCACCTTAAAAGCACCATAGCGGTCAGCCAGCATACCGACAAAAATACCTACGATGCCCCAAACAAGGTTCTGCACCGCAATAGCGAAAGAGAACACCTCTCGCTCCCAACCATGGGCTTGGCTAATTGGCAACAACCATAAACCGAAACCATGACGGATTCCTATGGATAATGTCACGATCAAACCACCGCAGAGCAAAATGCGCCGTACTGATAATTTATTATTTACAACAACGCCCATCTGCCCTCCTAGAGTACAGGTCACATTTTATTTTTATCTGCATTTTTAAGTGTTGGCCATGCCTTACTTAAATAGTAGGTCATTGACCACAATGTAAGAAAGGCCGCAATTAGTATCAGCACATTACCTACAATGATTAAATTTACACCAAGCACAGTTTGATAAATCATGAGACAGGGAATGGCTGCCATTTGCGCTGCTGTTTTAAACTTACCCAGCCAATTTACGGCGACGCTGTTACGTGCACCCACACTCGCCATCCACTCACGTAAGGCAGAAATGGTTAACTCACGACCTATGATAATCAGCGCGATATAAGACTCAACTCGACCTAAATCCAACAGAATCAATAAAGCCGCACAAACCATCAGCTTATCGGCGACGGGGTCTAAAAACGCACCAAAAGCTGATGTCTGATTCCAACGACGCGCTAAATAACCATCTAACCAATCGGTAATTGCCGCAACAACAAAAGCAATGGCTCCAAGCCAATCTCGCACAATGACGCTAACGCCATCCAACGGCAAATAATACAAGCCGATGAATAGTGGGATAATAGCAATCCTGAGCCAAGTAAGAATAATGGGTAAGTTCATTGATTTCATAGCAGCTATATTACCACCGAATAGATTAATTCACACCAAAAGTATCTAACGTAACGCATCGTAAATACGCTGTGCCATTTGTACAGAAATACCCTCGACTGACGCCAGCTCATCAACGGTTGCATTAACGACGCCATTGAAACCGCCAAAGCGAGCTAAGAGCCGCTGACGGCGCTTCGGTCCAACGCCCTCGATCTCTTCTAAACGAGAAACATTTCTTGCTTTTGCCCGCTTACTACGCATTCCGGTGATAGCAAAACGATGCGCTTCATCACGAATTTGTGCAATTAACAATAAAGCTTTCGAACTTAGACCCAACTCCACGGGAGGTCGAGAATCAGCAAAAATCAACGTTTCTAAACCGACCTTACGCCCTTCCCCTTTAGCCACGCCGACAATCATCGAAATATCCAAGCCCAAATCCGTAAAAACCTGACGAGCGACTTCAACTTGCCCCTTGCCACCATCAATCAACACAATCTCAGGCATCGATGCCGATTCATCACCATGGGCATAACGTCGTTGCAAGACCTGTCGCATAGCAGCGTAATCATCTCCACCGGTAATACCGGCAATATTAAAACGACGATAGAGCGATGGCTGCATCGTATGACTCTGATAGACCACACAGGAGGCTTGCGTCGCTTCCCCATGGCTGTGGCTAATATCAAAACACTCAATGCGTAACTGCGCTAAAGCATCCGGGCCTAGATCCAACGCTAATAGCTCAGCTAAAGCCTGTGTGCGCTCCTGCATCTGGCCTGCCTCAGCAGAACGCCGTTGCAACGCAATTTGCGCATTACGTTGAGCTTGTTCTAACCAGTTTTTACGCACCCCGGCCGGTCTTGTAAGGACTTGGGTTCGTGCGCTACCCTCTTGTCGCAAGAGTAGTAAAAGCTCAGGGTCAGGCAGCACATGAGAGCTCACAATCACCGGAGGCAATTGATGTTCGAGATAGTGACTGGCCACAAAGGCGGCAAGTACCTCACCAGGTTCATCACCGTTGATATGCGTAGGAAAGATCGGCTTATCTCCCAAATGGCGCCCCGCTCTGACCATCGCCAGATTGACGCAGTAATTGCCATCGTACTGCTCTACCGCAATGATATCCACATCGCTTTCATCGCTTGATTCCATGGCTTGCTGTTGCATCAAGCTTGCTAGGGACTTCATCTGATCGCGAAACATCGCCGCACGCTCAAACTGCAACTTATTAGACGCCTCTAACATCTTATCTTCCAGCTTACCAAGTACCTCCTTAGATTCACCATGTAGGACCTTAACGGCATGCTCCACATCCGCCTGATACTCTTCTTTTGAAATTAAAGCGACACAAGGAGCAGAACAGCGTTGAATTTGATAAAGCAGGCAGGGTCTGGAACGATTAGAAAAAACGCTGTCCTCACAGGTCCTTAAGCGAAATATTTTCTGCAATAACTGCATCGTATCCCGCACAGCCCAAGCATTGGGATAAGGGCCAAAAAAATGACCGTTTTTGTTGGTCGAACCACGGTAATAAACCATCCGCGGCGATTCATGATCTGTAAACATCAGATAAGGATAGGACTTATCATCGCGGAATAAAATATTGTACTTAGGCAATAAGCGTTTAATGAGATTATTTTCTAATATTAACGCTTCGGCTTCTGAGTCAGTAATGGTGATTTCTATATTTGCAACGCGCGCGACCATATGAGCGATACGTGGGCTTTGCAAGTTTTTTTGAAAATATTGAGATACTCGTTTTTTTAAATCCTTGGCTTTGCCGACATACAAAACCTCCCCATCAGCCGCTATATGACGATAAACGCCCGGCAGATTAGGTAAATCTTTTAAAAAACGTTGGATATCAAACGATGCTGACTCAGAACTCATACTTTTTATCTAAGCAAAATAACAATACACCACAAAGCAGTTTAGTCTTCTAACTGCTCCAACAATTGTCTGGCTTTGACATAGCGAGATTCATTATGCAATTGCTGCCAATTCATTGAAAAATCGTTGGGTACTAAATTAGCGAGACGCTGAAGTGATGCATCACTCATTTGGTGCGTCAACTGTGCCAATAATTCATCAGCTAAATCAGGTCGATTACACACCAGCACCATATCGCAACCTGCCGTAAAAGCAGCATTCGCTCTGTCGACAATCGAACCGGCCACAGAAGCACCTTCCATCGTCAGGTCATCAGAGAACACCATCCCTTGGTACCCCATACGTTTACGCAGCACTTCTTGAACCCAAAAAGTTGAGAAACCGGCTGGCATTGAATCGACCTTTTCGTAAATAACGTGGGCCGGCATCAGCGACGGCAATTTTAAATGCCCCAAGGCCACATAGGGTTTAATATCACTTTCCCAAATCTCATCAAACTCACGCGTATCAACCGGTATCGCCACATGTGAATCTGCTTCAACAAAACCATGCCCCGGGAAATGCTTGCCACAAGCAGCCATACCAGCTTCGGCCAAACCATCAATAAGCGCATCAGAAAGTGCAGCTACGGCATCAGGGTCCTGATGGAATGAACGGTCACCTATGACCTCACTCGCCCCATAATCCAAATCCAATACCGGCGTAAAGGAAAAATCCACTCCGCACGATCTCAATTCTGCCGCTAACACATAGCCCACCTCACGAGCTAAAAGCAAAGCTTTATCGGGGTCTATATCCCATATTTCACCCAATTTTCTCATGGCCGGTAAATGAGTAAAGCCCTCTGTACGGCAGCGCTGCACCCGCCCACCTTCATGGTCAATGGCAATCAACAGAGGTTCCTCACGGACGTCATGAATTTGCCGACATAATTCAGTCAACTGCTTAGGATCTTGATAGTTACGAGCAAACAAAATCACTGCCCCTACTAAAGGATTTTTTAGACGCTCAATCTCATGACTCTGTAGACACAATCCCTCTACATCCACCATAACCGGGCCTAAACTCATTGTTAATTTTTTATTATTTGATGACATAACCTGCCTTAAAATCCATTTAAAAATAATCTTGCCTACTGTTTACGCTCAACAATCACCAAAGCCATCGCTAAGTCTGATTCATCGGTTAGGGATACATGTGCTTCGCCAAAACGCGCCTCATACCAAGTCTTCAATTCCCCGGTCAAAACAACCATGGGCTTACCACTCGGTGCATTGAGTGTTTGCATAGCGGACCAATGCATCGGCATACGCATCCCGAGTCCGATGGCCTTGGAAAAGGCCTCCTTGGCAGCAAAACGTGTTGCTAAAAAGGTGATCCCGCGATGCGGATCACGATCGTAGCGTCGTTGAAACTTTTCTCTTTCACCGGCCCCTAAGATACGCTTTAAAAAACGCTCCCCATGACGGTCGAACGCCTTTTGAATACGACTGATGTAAATTAAATCCGTACCAATCCCAGCGATCGCAGACGCCACTGGTGTCTGTTGAGGGTTTAATATTGTCGGGGCAATCATAGGCTAACCTCTGCTCGAATAAACTACTTACTGTCTTGAGCTAATCTTAAAAAGTTGTCACGATAATGCTTTAACTCTTCGATAGACTCATAAATATCAGCTAAAGCCTCATGGCGCCCTTTTTTGACCACACCACGATAGACCTCCGGGTGCCAACGCTTAGCCAATTCCTTTAACGTACTTACATCAAGATTGCGATAATGGAAAAAGCGTTCAAATTCCGGCATATACTTAAACATAAAGCGACGGTCTTGACTCACTGTATTGCCACACAGCGGCGAAGTACCCTTATTAACATACTGGCTCAAAAACTCAATCAATTGCTTCTCGGCTTCAGCTTCAGTAGTTGTTGATGTCTTAACTCGCTCGATCAAACCGGTGCGCCCATGAGTCGTGGTATTCCACTCATCCATGGCGTCCAGTACGGTATCCGGTTGATGAATAACAATCACCGGTCCTTCGGCCACCACAGTTAAATCCGGCTCTGTTACTACCACAGCCACTTCCAACACTCGTTCAATTTCGGGATCTAAACCACTCATCTCCATATCTAACCAAACTAAACGAAGGTCTCTTGACGCCATAACTACTTCCTTTTGATTTAATATAATGTTTACCTAGTATTGTCGCACAGATATATTGTTTATACAGAGCCCTATGCAAGCACCTCATTTTACATTTTTATTTATTACCTTAATTATTTTGGATTTTGGTATCCGTACGTGGCTAAATATTCGCCAAATCCGCCATATCTCTAAGCATGCCCTCACAGTGCCTGAGGAGTTTGCTGATTGCATCAGCCTCAAGAGTCATCAGCGTGCTGCACGTTATAGTTTAGAGCGCTTAAGATTAAGTCAGATTGAGGTTTTTTATGATGTGCTTATTCTATTAGCTTTTACTATCTTAGGTGGTATCAATTGGCTATTTCGAGCCTTTAGCTTAGACACAGAGCCCTCGCTGATTAAGTCCTTAGTTTTTATCATAGTGGTTCAGATCCTCTTAAGTGCGTTAAGCCTACCCTTTTCTATCTACAAAACCTTTAGACTTGAACAAAAATACGGTTTTAATCGCATGACTGCCGGCCTATTTGTTAAAGACACCGCGACTAATCTGCTATTGTCATTGGTCTTAGGCAGCATTCTACTTATCGCTATTCTATACCTTATGCAAACTACCGAACTCTGGTGGCTATGGGCTTGGTTGGTGGTATTAGGCTTTATGGCGGTGATGATGTACATTGCGCCAACTTGGTTAATGCCCTTATTTAATAAATTTACCCCACTCGAAGAAGGCGATGTCAAAAATAAGATTGAACACTTAGCTAAGCGTTGTGATTTTGAGCTGAGCGGTCTATTTGTGATGGACAGTTCTAAGCGCAGCTCCCATGGCAATGCTTTTTTTACCGGTTTTGGTAAAAACCGCCGCATTGTTTTTTTTGATACGTTACTAAACAAACTCAAAGCCAGTGAAATTGAGGCCATTATGGCTCACGAGTTAGGGCATTTCAAGCACAAGCACATCATTAAACGCCTTGCCACCATGGTGATCGGCAGCTTTATTTTCTTTGCTGTGCTTGGCTATGTCAGTGATAAAAGCTGGTTTTACGGTGGCTTAGGTGTCACACTTCCGGAACATAGCGCTTATCATGCACTGACCTTGGTACTATTTGCCTTGGTCTTACCCACGTTTACTTTTTGGCTAACACCAGTCAATAGTCGACTATCACGCCGCGATGAATTTGAAGCAGACGCCTTTGCCGCTAAGCACAGTGATGCTAATAACCTCATCTCTGCCTTGGTCAAGTTATATGATGACAATGCCAGCACGCTGACGCCGGATCCGGTATTTTCAGCTTATTACGATAGTCACCCACCCGCTACGATTCGCATTCAACACCTTAAGGGTCTTAAGGGAGCTGGCGTATGATGCAAGGACGCATTATCTCTGCGCACGGGAGACATTATGTAGCACGAGTCGAAGAGCAATTATGGCATTGCTATACTCGTGGCAAAAAGACAGGGATATGCGTCGGTGATTATGTGGAAATTTCTCCCCAAGGCGACAATGAAGCCCGCATAGAAAAAGTACTTGAACGCAAAAACCTACTTTATCGTAGTGACGAGATGCGCAGTAAGCAATTTGCTGCAAACGTAGATATCTTATTGCTAATTACAGCAGTAGAGCCTAGGTTTTCTGATGATTTATTAGGTCGTGCCCTCACTGCGGCATGGAACGAAGGCCTTGAACCCTACATTATTTTAAATAAAGTCGATCTGGAGCAAGGTGCCATAGAAGCACGTGCCAGGTTAAAGCAATATCAAGATCTTGATGTCGAAGTTATTGAATGCAGTATTCACGAACCGGAAGATCTGTCGGCCAAGCTACTGCCTAAAATTCAAGGAAAGACGGCCATCCTACTCGGTCAAAGCGCCATGGGCAAATCCAGCATTTTAAATGTATTAGTGCCGACGGCCAAGGCTCACACCCAAGAGCACTCCCATGCACTGGGTACGGGTCGCCACACCACGACTAAGACTGAGCTGTATCAGATCAAGGAAAATGGTAACGTGATCGCGTCACTTATCGATTCGCCAGGCTTTCAAAACTTTGGTCTGCTGCATTTAAATGACACAGAAATTGTCAAAGGCTTTCCGGAGTTTAGTGACGCGATAAAAAACTGCCGTTTTTATAATTGTCGTCACCTGCGGGAGCCCGGTTGTGGCGTGACCAGCGCCCTACACGAGGGTCGGATCCACCCCGAACGCTATGCCCTCTATGAGCGCATCATCGCTGAAAATGATGCGGCTACCAAATGGTAGCCTAAAACCCTAGGACTACCTAAGGTTAGCGTGCTTGCTGAATGCGTTGGTATAAGTTACGTAAAATCGACGCTGTAGCGCCCCAAATGAAGTGATTAGCCCAAGTGACCCCATAGTAGCTAAACGGCAAGATGGCGTTGGGCGCTTTATAAAGACGGTAATTATTCGGGTTAGTTAAATAACTAAGAGGTACTAAAAAAACCTCTTCAACCTCTCTGGTATCAATCATAAAGTTAGATACCTCAGACATCCGCCCCAAATAAGAGCTCATCGCAAATCCGGTGCCTGTATAAAAAATTGGCATTTCACCAAAAATAGAGATTTTAGAGCGCTCAACCCCGATCTCTTCCTCGGTTTCGCGCAACGCGGCATCTTCGAGATCCTTATCATTTTTATCAAATCGACCACCGGGAAAACTAATCTGCCCACGATGGCTTCTAAGCTTTGAGGAGCGTTTAGTTAAAACAATCTGCTCTTGATTATCTTTGACAACGATGGGGATTAAGACGCCGGCTTCGATGAAGCTACTTTTAATTATCTCTTTTTGAGCGTTCCACTGTGCAACAAAATGATCTTCCTGCCAATGATACTTGGGAGAAAAAGCTCGCTGAATTAACTCGGGCAATTCATCATTGCCAATCACAGGCAGGCCAAAACCGGCGGATTCCGAAGGCTGAGTCAGCGGATTAAAATCAGGAGACGATCTGGAAAGATCTTGTGCTTTGTTCATTAAATTAATAATTAGAATTATTTAATAAATATCAATAGCTTATATTATATAACTCAAATGATATTTAGCAATGAACATGAAGAAAGGAATGTTTAATGGTAGTTAAAGATGCAACAATTCAACAAAAAAGCATGCTTCCAGACAAACCGAAAACATGCTTTGTAAAAATATATCGTAAAAGTATACTAAATTACTTAGCAACTACTTTACGAACTAACTTCTCTTTAATGCGAGCAGCCTTACCAGAACGATTACGTAGGTAGTAAAGCTTAGCGCGGCGAACGGCACCACGGCGCTTAACTTCGACTGAAGCGATCTGCTGAGAGTACAACTGGAAAGTACGCTCAACGGCCTCACCCGATGAAATCTTACGAACAGTAAAAGCAGAGTTTAAACCACGGTTGCGCTTAGCAATAACCACGCCTTCGTAGGCCTGAGTACGCTTACGGGTACCCTCAATTACGTTAACATTTACTACAACGGTATCACCAGGACCGAATACAGGCATTTCCTTACCTTCGGTAAGGCGCTGAATTTCTTCCTGTTCAAGAGTTTGAATTAAATTCATCATGGACCCCAAAAAATCCAAATCATCATACGCAACGAAAATGCTCCATGCCACTCTTGTTCTTGCTTGACTATGAGTGGTCCATGTAAATTACAAACCGATGTAATTTAATTGCCAGAGGATGAGTAAGCCAAAGATTTTACCCTTAAAATCAGTCGCTTGTCAATTATAGGAGCCCATTAAATAGCCCTTTATAAATACTCTGTTGTAAAGCAGTCCGAATAGAAGAATCACACAAAGGACTCAAAAGCGATTGATAGGGATCTTAAAATACGTTGTGCCATTATCCTCTGCCGGGGGAAACTCACCCGCACGCATATTCAGCTGCACTGACGGTAAAATCAACTTAGGCATCGACAACGTCGCATCACGCTCAACGCGCATCTTCACAAATTCTTCTTGGCTGATACCCGCACCAACATGGATATTATTATCGCGCTGCTCTTTAATCGTCGATTGAAACTCAAAGTAATCGCGACCCTTGGCTTGATAATCATGACATAAATACACGACGGTATCATCAGGTAATTCAAACAGCTTTTGTATCGAGTGATAAAGGGTAGCGGCGTCACCTCCCGGAAAATCACATCGTGCCGTACCATAATCCGGCATAAATAAAGTATCACCCACAAAAACAGCGTTTTCAATTAAATAACTTAGGCAAGCCGGCGTATGGCCCGGCGTATGAATGACGCGCGCATTAAGCTGTCCAATCTGAAAGCTGTCGCCCTCTTTAAATATGTAATCAAACTGACTGCCATCTCGCTGAAAACTGCTGTCAGCATTAAATATTTCACCAAAAACATGCTGTACCGTGGTGATATATTCACCAATAGCAGTACGGCCACCAAGATGCGTTTTTAAATAACACGCAGCGCTAAGATGATCTGCATGGATATGAGTTTCTAATAACCACTCCACCTCAAGCTCTTGCGCTTTTACATAAGCAATGATCTGATCAGCTGTCGTCGTTGCGGTGCGGCCTGACGCGTGATCATAATCCAGCACTGAGTCGATGATAGCGGCTTGATTAGTCGACGAGTCACTCACCACATAGCTATAGGTATTTGTATCCGCATGGAAAAATTCTTGTACATTCATCAACAACTCTCCTTATAGTAAGATTATCACTGCGTTACTTTATTAAGTTTAAGTTAAAAGCGATAATCAAACACAAAATCCACAAATTTATTATAAGCTTCAGAATGAACACTCTTCTTATTTTCTAATAAATATAAGGGCCGATGCAGTGCTGTCATGTCGGCAATTGACAAGAGTTGAATTTTTTTCAATTCAAGCAAATCTTGTAATGCAAAACGGGATAAACAACCAACCCCAAGATCATTGATGACAGCCTGCTTAATCGCTTCAGAATTACCCAGCTCCAGCACATTAGTATTTTCTAAGTGTTGCAGTAAGTTTTTTTGAACAAAGGTTCGCGTGCCGGATCCTGTTTCACGTAAAATTAAGGGCACCTGCTCTAAGTCCCTAACACTTGACAACTCACCTCCGGCCTTAATAAAACGACTCTGCTGAGCAGCAAATAAAACTAATTCATCCTCCATCCAAGCGCTTGCCTTAAGCTCGACAAAAGGATTATCTCCTTCAATAAAACCCAAATCATACTCATAGTTGAGTAAGCCCTGACAAATATCTGTTGTATTAAAAATAGCTAAACGAATATCAATTTCCGGGTGCAGCACTTGAAAATCACGAATCATTTTTGGTAAAAGATAATTACCAATAGTCGTGCTGGCGCCTATGACTAAACGCGCCACCTTAAGATTAAATAAATACTCAATCTGCTCTACCTGCCTCATGATGTCACCCGCCAAAGAGTTCAACATATGTGCTTGCTGAGTCGGCAGCAAACGCTTCCCGACACGTTGGAATAACGTCGTATCCAAATGCTTTTCTAATTCGGCCAACGCCATACTGACAGCAGATTGCGACAAAAAAACCTGAGCAGCTGCTGCCACAGTCGATCCTTGGTGATAAACAGCCAAGAACACCTCTAATTGTTTTAAAGTAATTTTCACAAGCGTCCTTTGATACAAAATCTTTTACTTATCAATTTTACTGATAGATTATATCTATATTACTGATTTTTATTAAGTTATTAATAAGTGTAATATTGATAGCATTGAATTTACTTATTACTACTTTTATATTCCCCAACATGAGTCAGGCACAAACAAAACAATATAACGATCTAAGCGGTTTTATCAGCAATACAAGGAATTTATTGCCGGGTTTGGCGTTGATTGCGATCATTGTGCTGCTATCTACTATGTTGGTAGACATGGGGATCGGCCAGCGCTATGGCTTAAGCCCGCTCATTTACTCAATTGTGTTGGGCATGATTGTAGGCAACACTTTTTTTAACAAAACGGTACACCTAACACTGGAAGGCGTCAGCTTCGCTAAAAGCAAATTACTTCGTTTAGGTATTATTTTGTACGGCTTCCATTTGACCATCGCACAGGTCTGGTCACTCGGCCTACAAGCTATCTTTATTGATGCCTGTATGCTGATTTCCACCTTTGTACTGACCTATTGCTTCGGTACTAAAATACTGAAAATGGATAAAGACACCTGTATTTTAACTGGTGCCGGCTGTAGTATTTGTGGTGCTGCCGCTATTATGGCAACGGCATCAGTCTCTAAAGCAAAAACGGCCGCCATCTCCCAAGCAGTCACTGTGATCGTCCTATTTGGCACCCTAGCCATTTTCATCTACCCGATCCTTTTTCCTATGGTGACTAACTACATTAGCGCATCAGCATTTGGCGTCTACGTTGGTTCGTCTGTCCATGAAGTAGCTCAAGTAGTAGCGATAGGTAAAGTACTGGGAGAGGATGTGGCTGATACGGCAATTCTTGCCAAGATGGTGCGAGTCATCATGTTAGCGCCATTTTTATTTGCCATTTCTTTTATTTTTTATAACAAAAAAAATCGAAACACTAGCGTTAAGCAGCAAAACAGCCCGTCAAAACGCTTTTTACTGCCCTGGTTTGCCATCTGGTTTTTAGGCATGATTGTTCTAAACTCTATTTTGCCCCTACCGCAAAGCTTAGTGGATAGTATTTTATTTGTTGATAATATCTTATTGATGATGGCAATGGCCGCACTCGGACTAAGCACTCAGTTAGGCACATTTAAAGCAGCCGGCCCACGCTCTTTTATCTTAGGGCTAGTCGTCTTTGCTTGGTTGATCGGTGCCGGTATTGCCCTACAATTGCTATTCGCTTAGTGATTGTTCGCTTAGTCAGTTAAGCAGTTAATCGGCTAATCAGCACCGCAGCAAAGTCGCACCCTGCCACGCTCCACCTCAATTAGCCAGTGCTGGTGCTTAAAAGATAAGCCACGATCAAAACCTAATTGATGAACCTCTCTTAGTTGGCGCAACCAATCGTTAATGCGTCTCTCCGTTGGCATAGGGACATCATGTAAAGTCAGCCAATGACGCAAAACATTGGCTTGTCTACGTAGAGATAACTTGCGCCATGAAGCCAGACAAAAGTCCTTGGCGTCATCTCTTAAATCAAGCGTTTGTAAATCAGCTTCCGCCACCTCATCTAATAGTGCTTGAGCATCCAACATAAGACGAGCATGGCGCCCTAGATTTTGCTTCCATTGCGGCCAAGCGCTATCTAAACCGGGAATCAATAAGCGACGCACGGCAGCTCTTTTATAACGAGGGTCCAAATTGCTGGGATCACGAATCATCTCAAAACCGCTCAGCTGAGTAAATACAGCCGCCGCATTCGTGATGACTTGCCGCTCAATTGCCAACCAAGGACGATGATAGGTAATGCCGCCATAGGTGTGAGTTTTCAACATACCACCCATTCCCTTGACCCCGGTACCACGTAATAAGCGCAATAACAAGGTTTCAGCCTGATCATTCAAGTGATGAGCTAAGATAAAATCAACAATCCCGTGTGCTTGGCAATATTGACTATAGGCACGATAACGAGCCACTCGTGCAGCAGCCTCTTCACCCAAACCGCTCTGCCGCTCAACATCAACTTTCAAGACCTGACATTCGAAACCCAGATAAGCTGCCAAAGCCTGACAATGCTCGGCCCAGATATCGGCATCGCGCATCAGTCCATGATGAATATGAACGATATGTAAAGCGATATTAGCTTGCCGAACGAGTGGTGCCAAAGTGGCCAGCAGCATCGATGAATCTGCGCCACCACTTAGACCTACGGCAAGCTTTGTCTTTGCTTCGTAGTGAGATGATTTTTTTTGAAAAGAAGCTAATAGCTCGGCCAGCGAATGAGTTAAAACGCCGGTTGCTTTAGCTTCATAAAAACTGCTTAGTTGGGGATAGTGAGAATAGTCACCATGACTAAGTTGCTTAGGCTTTCTCGAGGAAGCTACCATAGGACATCAGACGCTCAAGACGGCGATCTACTAACTCCTTGGAGTCTAGACTCGCAACGGAACGTAAAGACTCAGATAAGGCTCTGCGTAAGTTACGATACATCATAGTTGAATCGCGATGAGCACCACCAACCGGCTCCTCAACCACCTTATCAATCAAACCGAATTGCTCTAATTTAGGAGCAGTAATAGCCAAAGCCTCGGCAGCAACCGGTGCTTTGTCAGCACTACGCCATAGAATAGAGGCACAACCCTCAGGCGAAATCACGGCATAAGTGGAATACTGCAACATCTGCACGACATCACCCACCGCGATCGCTAATGCACCGCCGGAACCGCCCTCACCAATAATGGTGGCAATAATTGGCACCTTCAGTTCGGCCATGGTGTAGAGGTTTTGCCCGATTGCTTGTGATTGACCGCGCTCCTCTGCTCCAATACCCGGATAAGCCCCGGGCGTATCAATGAAGGTAAAAATCGGTAGACCAAACTTCTCAGCGAGACGCATAAAACGTAATGCTTTGCGATAACCTTCCGGTCTTGGCATACCAAAATTACGGCGTGCGCGCTCTTTGGTGTCACGACCTTTTTGATGACCAATCACCACACAAGGCTCACCATTGAAACGAGCGACACCACCTACAATAGAGGGGTCATCAGCATACATACGATCGCCATGCAGCTCATGAAAATCGGTAAAGAGCGCCTCAATATAATCTAAGGTATACGGGCGCTGAGGATGGCGTGCTACTAAAGCAGTCTGCCAAGGTGTCAATTTTTTATAAATAGATTCAGTCAGATCATTGCTCTTTTGCTGGAGCTTAGCGATCTCTTCCGAAATATCGACGGCAGAGTCGCCGGACATATGGCGTAACTGATCAATTTTCTGTTCCAATTCCTCAATTGGCTTTTCAAATTCCAGATAGGTATTTTTCATCTTTTTGCTTTAAACCTTTGTGCTCTGTGTAAGCGATACACTTTTAACTTTATTCGATACTGCCATCAGCTAAGCTGCGCCACATATACCAAGTTGCTACTGTCTGCCATGGTTCCCAATTATCAGCAAGCTCACGAATCTCGTATCGGGACACAGGTTCACCACCAAAGTAATGCATAGAGACTGCTTTGAGCAGTCTTGCATCTTCTAAGGGCAACACATTTGGGCGATGTAGATTAAAAATCAAAAACATCTGTGCCGTCCAAGAACCAATTCCCCGAATCTGGCACAAATCATTAATCACTTCTTGATCCGACATTTTAGACCATTTTTCGGGATTAACGGTTTTTGCTTCAAAATGTTTTGCAAGATCGATCAAATTTGTTGCTTTGCGCCTTGCAATACCAATCTCCATAAGCTGCTCTATGGTCCTGACAGAAACACATTGAACTGTCGGCCTTTTGCCACAATAGCGCACTAAATCTCGCCATGTTTGGCTTGCGCGTGCTGCAGAGGATTGTACTGAAATCAATGACCTCGCCAGCGTAGTAAACGCCTCATGGCTGCTCACAGGGAAAAACTCCCCTTCGTACTTGGCAATCAGCTTATTGAGAATACGGTCATTGGCTTTTAAATGCTCAACCGCATCATCCCAATAGGTCAATTTTCCCCCTAGAGTCGACATACTATATCCTACGCCATTGGGTTAAGCCACCTGCGACATCCTCTAACTCAATACCCGCTTGCTTTAATTGCTCGCGAATCTGATCGGCTAGTGCATAGTCTTTAGCGTTTTTGGCTTCTGTACGTTGCTTGATAAACGCTTCAATTGCATCATCACTTAAATCTACCGCGCTATCTTGTGTTTGACCTAAGCGCGTATAACGAGAGTATGAACGTAAATACTCAGCCGGTTGATGCTGTAAAATACCTAACACGCCGCCCAGTGCGCGCATTTGTGACATCAGCGCACGATCCTTTTCGCGATTGGCTTGATTGAGCATCTCAAACAACACAGCCATAGCGACCGGCGTATTAAAGTCGTCATTCATGGCCTCTTTAAAGGCTTGAGCATGTGAGCTATCCCAATCGATCTCAACTTCATCAAAACCAACCGTATTTAGACCCTGATAAAAGCGGTCGACAGCCACCTGTGCATCGTTTAAGTTATTTGGTGCAAAGTTTTGTTGACTGCGGTAATGGTTACGCACGATGAAAAAGCGCAGCATCTCAGCTTCTCGCTTGTGATACTGATAGTCTGCAATCTCCGGATTGATTTTATCCGTGCCGATCACTTGGCGAATCGTCATGAAGTTACCAAGTGACTTAGACATTTTGTCATCGTCTACCATGAGCGGCCCACAATGCATCCAAAGATTGGCTAACGAGCCGCCATAAGCCCCTTCAGATTGAGCGATTTCATTTTCATGATGAGGAAACTTCAAGTCCGGCCCACCACCATGAATATCTAAAGGCATTCCCAGCAAATCACGGCTCATCGCCGAACACTCAATATGCCAACCGGGGCGACCCACACCATAAGGTGAATCCCATTTGGAATCCTCAGGGTCCTCTGCTTTAGAAGCCTTCCATAAAACGAAGTCTAGCGGATCTTCTTTGGCATCAGACACGGTAATGCGCTCACCGGCACGCATCTCATCTAAGCTGCGACCGGATAACTTGCCATAGTCGGCAAATTGGCGAACGCGAAAATTAACGTCACCATCACTGCTTTGATAGGCTAAGCCGTTTTCCTCAAGTGCCTGAATAATTTCGACCATACCCTGCACATGACGGGTAGCTCGCGGTTCATGATCAGGAGACTGGACATTGAGCGCACGCTCATCAGCATGCATTGCGTCAGTAAAAAAGCTCGTCACTTGGTGTAAGCGCTTTTGTGTCGCTACAGCACGACGAATAATTTTGTCATCAATATCGGTGACATTACGTACATAAGTCACCTCATAACCAAGACAGCGCAACCAACGCTGCACCACATCAAAACTCACCAACATACGAGCATGACCTAAATGACAAAAGTCATAAACGGTCATACCACAAAC
The DNA here is from genome assembly GCF_000373745.1 of Oligella ureolytica DSM 18253. Taxonomy (GTDB): domain Bacteria; phylum Pseudomonadota; class Gammaproteobacteria; order Burkholderiales; family Burkholderiaceae_B; genus Oligella; species Oligella ureolytica. The sequence continues at coordinate 18,335 of NZ_KB892305.1, forward strand.
ATACATCCGGATTTTATTAGGTTCAACAGGCTTCAATTCATCTTTGCGACGTGTCAAAGAGTTATATATCAACATAGGTTATGAGAAATAAAGATACAATAGGAGAATAATTAAGATCGTTAAGTATAGCAATCTAGCGCCCATTCTGTTGAGTATTATCCTGATGAATAAGAGAAAGATTCAAATCCAATGTGCCCTTGCCTTAGCTTTGGGCTGTACCGGCACTCCCGTATTTGCACAATATATCCCCCTAACTGACCTACCGGAAGTACCTACTCAGATTAATGAAAGTGGTCATTTGATCGCTCCAAACTCACAAAGTGAAGCAATTCCAATAGATGATCAGCTCAGCGTTGATATCTTTAATCAAGTGGATATGAACGCAATTCAACAAACTCAAAGCAATGCTCCCTATGGCCAAATTCAAGCCACACCTATTGATACGATCAATACAACAGGCAACCCCTATGCAGTCCCCGAGGCAGGCACCCAGACTCCGCCCATACTTGATAAGAAAAAGGATGACGAGGCTGATGGTGGCTGGCAGGGTTTGGCTAATCTTCTAAAAAAACTCGAACCCTCTATTGATACCAGTCTCCCCGAGACCAGAACACAAATCGCCAACCGCATCAATGGCCTTATTAACTCCGGGCGATACCAAGCAGCACTGGATGAAATCGCCACTGTATTCAGCAGCATAGGTTACATTGAAAACCCGGGAGAAGATGTGCAGCTGCGCTTTTTAGAAGCACGTGCTTATGACGGTTTGGGCCAGTCTCAACAGGCTTTAGAGCATTACAAAGAGTTAATCAGCAAATACCCGGAATTGCCGGAGCCCTATAACAACCTAGCGGCCATGCAAATGCGCCTTAACTTGCTTGATGAAGCGTATGAGTCCTTGGCCATGGCTGTCAGCCTAAGACCAAATTACGGCGTAGCGCAGCGCAACTTGGGAATTCTTCATCTAATCAAAGCAAACAATAGTTTTAATATTGCTGCCAAGCAACGTATTAGCGGAGCAAGCCAAACAGCACAGGCGATTCGTCAAATTTTACAAGGAGATAAGTAAATGATGTTAAAATCAGGCCGTTTAGTCGCATTAACAATGGCGGCAACACTCGCCATGGCACCTATAGGCATGGCCTTCTCTCAAACAGATAATCAAAAGGATTTAAGTTCTATGTCTAATACTCGCGTTAAATTAATCACTAACAAGGGTGATATTGTTCTAGAGTTAGATGGTGAAAAAGCGCCTGTGACTACTGAAAACTTTCTTAACTACGTAAAAGAAGGTTTTTACACTAACGTAATTTTCCACCGTGTTATTCCTAACTTCATGATTCAAGGTGGTGGCTTTGAGCCCGGCATGAAAGAGAAAAACACTAACGCGCCAATCAAAAACGAAGCCGACAATGGTTTGAAAAATGATAAGTACACGATCGCCATGGCTCGTACGCAAGACCCTCATTCAGCGTCTGCGCAGTTTTTTATTAACTCAAATAACAACGACTTTTTAAACTTTACTGCACCGACAACCCAAGGCTGGGGTTATGCAGTATTTGGTAAAGTCGTAGAAGGTACTGAGGTTGTTGACAGCATTGAAAAAGTAGCTACCGGCACACGCGGTTTCCACGGTGACGTACCTCGCGAAGATATCATCATCGAAAGTGCTGAGATCATTGAATAAGCTTAGCCTCACAGCTAATGTTTACCTGGCCTCAGATATTCATCTGGGGCCCTCTATCCCTCATACCAACCAAGCATTTTATCAATTCCTAGCTCAGGCTGCCAAACAGGCAGACAGCTTAATTTTAGTAGGGGATATTTTTCACTACTGGATTGGCGATGATATTGCGATCCGGCAACCCGAGCCTTGGCTCGCCGAAGCAATTTTACACTTACAAACCTTTGCCAAGCACAAGCCGCTATATTTTGTTCATGGCAATCGTGACTTTCTAATGGGTCATGACTTTGCTCGCTATATCGGAGCGACATTACTACCAGAACAGACAATACTCGAGGTCGATGGCCTACAAATTTACTTAAGTCATGGTGACGAGTTATGCACCGACGATAAAGGCTTTATGCTGTTTAGACAGTGGAGCCGTAAAGCCTGGCTACAGAAGCTGTTTTTTAAATTACCGATGCCATGGCGCATTAATATAGCCAATAAAGCAAGAAAACAAAGCAATAGCAAGCAGGCAGCGGTCACTTATGACACGAGCAAGGGCGAGGTCACAGAAAGTGCTGTTCGCGCTATTTATCAACAATACCCTGAGCTGGACGGTATGATTCATGGACATACCCACCGCCCTCAAATGCATCAGCTCAATATCGATGGCAAAGCGTATTGGCGCCTCGTACTCCCGGACTGGGAGCTTGATCATTCGAAGCCACGAAGCGGTTTTGTTATTTTAAATAAAAATGGGCCCCAATTAATTAATCATTGGAGCCCACCGAACAGCTAGCGACTTATAAGACTTATAAATAACCCATTGCCCATAAACCAACAACCACACCGAAAACAATTCGATAAAAAGCAAATGGCTTATAGCTGCGCTTAGAAACAAAACGTAGGATTGCTTTTACCAAAAACAAAGCACTGATAAAAGCAAAAACAAAGCCTACCACGATCGCTAGCATATTATCACTACTTAACTGATCGCCATATTTATAGAGACTTAAAACAGTGGCGGCCAACATAGTCGGCATCGCTAAAAAGAAAGAAAACTCTGTGGCTGCACGACGTGGAATGCCAGCAATCATGCCGGAGATAATGGTGGCGCCTGAACGAGAAGTACCAGGAACCATAGCTAAACATTGAGCAAAACCAACCACTAACGCCTGCTTCCACGTGATGCTATCGAGCCCCTCTCCCGGTGGCGCATTTTCATCTACCAGCTGATTCGCTTTTTTCATCTGTGGGCGACTCTCGACCCACAACATAATGAAACCACCAACGATCAGAGTAAAGACGTAGATCATAAACTTACCATCTAGCAATTTAGCGACCTGGTCAATAATCAACAAGCCAATAATAGCGGCAGGTAAAAAGGCAAGTAACAGATTCCGAACAAACAGTACCTGCTTCATCTCCCATCGTAACAGCCCTTTAATCACATCGATAATATAGTGTCTATAAATCCACACGACAGCCATAATAGAGCCAAACTGAATAACAATTTCAAAGACCTTAACATCACCGGAGTTAAAGTTTAGCCAGTCTCCCCAAATAATTAAGTGCGCGGTACTTGAAATAGGTAAAAACTCACTCAACCCCTCGACAATACCGAGAATGGCTGCTTTAAGAAGATATAGAAAATCCATAAGAATTGATGTTTGGTATTAGCAATTTAAGAAGTAGCCAAGGCACTACTAATGACCTTGGCTAATAAAAAGAAGAGTTAAATTAATCGGCAGAACCGGTCTGTGGATTAAATGTTTTGACAAGCTGAGCAAAAATCTTAGGACTTGCCGCAAGAACATTACCCGTGCGCATCCAGGTCTGTTCACCCTGCAAGTCGCCAATCAATCCCCCTGCTTCGAGCACCAACAAGCTGCCGGCTGCAGTATCCCAAGCATTTTGCTTGAGGCCGCAATAGGCATCTAAACGACCACTTGCCAAATAGGCCAACTCAAGCACGGTACTCCCTAGACGTCGGAAGCCATTACTTTTGGTGATTAAATCGGTAATAAACGGGCTTTGTGGGTGCTGTACACCAAAACCACTGGTGACACATACAATCGCTGTATCTAAGCTGAGGCACGGACTGACACGTATACGACGGTCATTTAAAAAAGCGCCGCCGCCGCGACTGGCAGTAAATAACTCATTGCGATTAGGATCATAAATCACGGCCTGCTCAATCTGTCCACGGACGGCCAAAGCGATCGATACGGCATAATTAGGAAAACCATGAATAAAGTTTTTCGTACCATCTAAGGGATCAATTATCCAACGAAAATCCGACTCACCGCCAGTGACACCAGACTCTTCGGCAACAAAAGCATGATCGGGATAAGCATCACTCAGGGTCTGAATAATTGCGTCCTCAGCAATACGATCAATGTCAGTGACGTAATCGCCTGGGCCCTTAGTTGATACCGACACACTGTCAAGTTGTAAACTGGCACGGTTGATAATATTACCGGCACGACGAGCTGCCTTAACGGCAGTATTTAGCATTGGGTGCATAGTTATTACAGAACAAATTTAGTAAAACCACTATTTTAAATGACAACGTCATTTTGAGCTACTAAAGCCTAGCTTTTCCAAGTAATAGTTATTAAAATTCCAATATGACAACACATCCTACCCAAAGAACTCACTTCATCATGACAAACCCAAGTCATCCGGGCAATGTCGGTGCCGCTGCGCGCGCACTAAAGACCATGGGTTTCACACACTTACGCTTAGTCAAGCCTAAAGTTGAAAAGATCACAGCACACGAAGAGGCCATTGCGTTTGCCAGTGGGGCACAAGACGTCTTGGCCACCAGCAGTGAATTTAATCAATTTGCCGAAGCCTTAGAGGGCATCACCCTAAGCTTTGCTTTAACGGCCCGCCCCCGCGACTTAGGTCCTAACTGCTTAAACATACGCGATGCCGCACAGTTGGCTCAAGCGCATTTAGCCAAAGCACAAGATAATCAAGTCGCCGTTGTACTGGGCACAGAAAGGACCGGCCTTAGCAATGAGCAAATCAGCCACTGTCACTATATCTGCTATATTCCCGCCAATCCGGACTATAGCTCGCTCAATGTTGCTCAAGCGATTCAATTAGCCGCATGGGAGCTGCGCTATGCGCTGCTTGAAGACAACCCGCACAGCGACAACGACACCCACCTAAAACAGGACTTCACCGCACCGATGCAAGAGCCACTGGCGCCACAAGAGCAAGTGGAAGCTTTGCTGGAACATTGGCAAAAAGCGCTGGAAGCGATTGAGTTCATCAATCCGCAGCAGCCTAAAAAAACCATGCTTAAAATGCGCTATTGGCTATTACGCAGTCGCCTCACTCAAAATGAAACCGATATGATGCGAGGCGTATGTACTCAAATCCTTAAAAAAACCAATCCGTCGAATCAGGCTTGAGGAAGTGTTGGCGGCGTGGGCTTAGCCTCACTGGAGGCTATCTCTCCCGCTTTCTCAGCGTCAATTTTGACGTGACCGACCTTAGTAATTGGTAATTCAAAGCCCTCACTCTCTAACGTTTTACGCACATCAAGCATCACATTGGCTAATTCGGTCGCATAATTAGACGCTGACACCCACGCTCTAATCGTGAGTATTAAACTATTTTCTCGGTACTCACTGACAAATACGCTCAATGGAAGATGCTTAATGATCTTGTCATTGTTACTAAGCAAATCCGTCAACACCTGAATCGCCCGTTCGGTGTCTTCGCCATATTGCAACGCAACCGGCAAATCGATTCGGCGATTAGGGTTACGATTAAAATTTATGATAGTGCTATTCCAAACCACACTATTAGGAATGGTCAATGTGATGCCATTTGCTTGCTCTAAACGTGTTAAAAACAGGCCTATCTCCAGCACCTTGCCCTCATATTGATTAGCGATGCTCACGTACTCATTGTGAGCTAATGGACGTAAGCTTAACAGCATAATTCCGGCCGCGATGTTTTGTAATGTCCCTTGCAACGCCAAACCAATGGCCACACCGGCGGCACCCAGCGCAGCAATTAAACTGGCTGTTTGAACACCAAATTGTGATAAGACCACCACCAAGGTCAAAATACGAATAGCCCATTGCAAAAAGGCACTAATCATCGGTAAGGCTGTCGTATCAAGCTTATACTTAGACTTACCGATACGATGAATAGCTTTGGCAACGATATTTGAAATAGTCCAGCCGATGATTAAAATAAAAACAGCCCCGGCAAAACTGATCATAAACGCTTCCAACATGGGCCAATAGCGACTAGTCAATTCACTCATAAACTTCCTTTTGTATCGTATGAAATATAAATAACTCAATCATTGTCATATTGAGACTTTATACTGTACAACGAAATAAAACAGCGAAAGATTAAAACAATAGGTAATTTTTTATGACCAATCAAGTTAGAAATATACTCACACCACAAACCATGCCTTTTGAAAGTTTTGATAATGGCGAAGCGGCATGGCAGCAATTACTTAGGATTTATGAACGTAATTGTAATTTTATCCGAGCGCATTTTCTTGACTATACCGCTCAAAAACTACCCCAAAATCAAGCAATACGAGCCTTTTATCCACTTATACGCATTCGCCTGACACATCACCACGATATCGACTCACGCCTTTCTTATGGCTTTGTTGAAAGCCCGGGAATCCATGAAACAACGGTGACGAGACCCGATTTATTTAAGCACTATTTAATTGAGCAGATGGACCTGCTTATCAAGAACCATCAGGTCAAAATAGAAATTGGCGAATCAAAAACCCCCATCCCTCTGCACTTCTGCTTCTATGATAATGCCATGATTGATGAAGAAAGAAATGCTGTTTTTACCGACGCTGTTGGTGCAAACATGCTCAATCACTTTGATGTACCAAACTTATCTCAAATGGATGACGCCATTGTTAACGGTACTTACAAACTAGCAAGCGATAGAGTCATGCCACTTGCACCCTTTACTGCACCAAGAATCGACTACTCTCTGCATCGCTTGCAGCATTACACAGGCACACAACCCGAACATTTCCAACACTATATTTTATTTACTAACTATCAATTTTATGTTGAGGAGTTTAGCCATTATGCCCGCGAACAAATTAACGACCCAAATTCAGGTTATAACGAATTAGTATTACCGGGTAATATTCGAGTAGAAGCAGGACTCACGGCTGAAGATATTAAAAAAACGACCGCTGGTGTTAAACAGCCACAAATGCCCGCTTATCACCTAAAGCGTCCTGATGGCAGTGGCATCACCCTAGTCAATATTGGCGTTGGACCATCCAATGCAAAAACCATTACCGATCATATTTCAGTACTACGTCCTACGGCATGGATTATGGTGGGACATTGTGCCGGTTTACGCAGCAGCCAACGCTTGGGCGATTATGTACTGGCACATGCCTACATGCGCGAGGATCACGTACTTGATGACGATTTGCCGCTTTTTGTACCGATTCCGGCATTGGCAGAAATCCAAGTCGCACTTGAACAAGCGGTAGAAGAGATATCCGGTTTAAAAGATTATGAATTAAAACGCATCATGCGTACGGGCACCGTTGCCAGCATTGACAACAGAAACTGGGAGCTGCGCTATCAAGAAGGGCCTGTACAACGTCTGTCGCAATCGCGTGCGATCGCTTTAGATATGGAATCGGCAACAATCGCTGCCAACGGATTCCGCTTCCGCGTTCCTTATGGCACCCTGCTATGTGTGTCAGACAAACCCCTACACGGTGAATTAAAACTTCCCGGCATGGCCACCGAATTTTATCGCGTCCAAGTCGCTCAGCACTTACAGATCGGTATTAGATCGCTGGAGATTTTAAGACGTACGCCCAAAGAACATATCCACTCCAGAAAACTCAGAAGTTTCATTGAGGCAGCCTTTAAATAACTTTAAATAAGGACACAGGACGAATAAATACACGCGACAGGTAATTCAAACAATTATCTGTCGTTGTGGTTTTGTATGAACCCCAGCAAAAATATCTGTCAGTTTTTCTAAGGCAATCTCTAAACCCGATTGATCTTTTGCACCGCCCAGGGAAATACGGAGCGCATTAACCGCCTGCCCATCGACACAAAAAGCGTTTGCACTGGCGACACCTAGGCCCTGCTGCTGTGCCGTTTGAATTAATCCATAGTGATCGACGTGCTCCGGCAGCCCTAACCAAAGATGCAATCCGTGCGGATGTGCTTGGAAGCCATCCGGAAGTAGTCGACAAGCAATTTGTTGACGTTGAAATAACTCGTCTCTAAGCTGTTGAAGGATTTCCTTTGCTGAACCATTACGAATCAAATGCGTAGCCATTGACACCGTACTCTGATTCGGCATCAGCATAATAGCGCGCAACGCATCTTGAATTGGTTCCCTACTCTCCATCGTCGGCAGTACGATATATGCGGTACGTAAACCCGGCGCTAAGCACTTTGATAAAGTAGAAATATAAAATACCGGTGCGCGATGGTCTGCTTGCGCTAAGGTAGCGATTGGCGGAGGTGCATCCCCTGCCAATAACCAATAGGGGTCATCCTCAATAATAGCGACATCATAGCGAGAGGCAACATCATAAATCGCTCGGCGCCTCTCTAGAGACATCGTTGTGGTTGTCGGATTATTAATGGTGGGAATCAAATAAATCATCTTAGGCTTATTATTTTTACACATGCGCGCTAAGTCGTCCGGGATCATCCCTTCATCGTCCGTCTCCACTGCCAACGCACGGCGCTGCAATACACGGCAGGCAGCCAAAAAACCGGGATAGGTCAGCTTTTCAGCTGCAATACTGTCACCGGAACGTGAATAAGCTAATAATATCGCGCTAATGGCAGATTGCGCTCCGGCTGATATCAAGAGGCGCGACGGATTCATCTCCCCGAACATAGGCGCTAACCAGCTAGCCGCGGCCTCCCTATCATAGGTCGAACCTGCACCGACATGGTAACTCATCAACGAAACATCATCGGCCTGATCGCGCATATAAGCTAGGTTGGGTCTCAGTCGGCCGGTAAAGCCATTGGCACCAAACAATGGAGGAATATTCATACTGAGGTCAATGCGTTGATCCTCATGGTTTAAAGCATGAGCAACATAAGAACCGCTAGGGCCATAGGCATTAAGCAAACCTGCCAAACGCAGCTCTTTATAAGCCCGTGTGACCGTTGTCAAATCAACGCCCATCACATTTGCAAGTTCACGTTGAGGAGGCAAACGATCGCCCGGTCGTAGCACCCCGTTATTCACTGCATTAATCACTTGTTGGGCAATTTGTTGATACCTGGCTCCTCCGCCACGCTCTAAAGGACGTATCCACCTAGTATTTTGCTTTTTGAGTTTGCGCGTCACTGACTATCTCCGGGTCATCACTTCATAGCATCTGCCTTGCTTATCCATGCAAGATTACCATACATTAAAAATATCCATATGATTTAACTCAATGGCAAAAACTTTTTAAAACACATACATAAAATTCAAATTTTTTGACGTGCTTTATTCCATTTTTAGCAATAGATAATTAGGTTTTTTTCTATTTATTCATTTATCCGGTTTTGTTAAAGTGATGATATCAATGAAATAAAGAAGACTTGGCAGCACCTTAGTCTTACTGTTAGCAGCTGATTAAAACAAATGAAACGCTTTTTTGGAGAGCTTTGATGGTTAAAACTGAACGCTACAACCGTACTGCCATATTTTTACATTGGCTTGTCGGCTTAGGCATACTTGGCACTTTGGGACTGGGCTTATATATGGTTGATTTGCCATTTTCACCGGCCAAACTGCAAATTTATTCTTGGCATAAGTGGGCCGGCATGACGCTATTGTTTTTAGCTGTCGTACGCCTTGCTTGGCGCCTAAGCCATCCGGCACCCGCTCTACCCGACACCATGGGTCCACTATCGCGTTTGGCTGCGCACGCAGGTCATTGGGTACTTTATATTTTAATGCTGGCGATCCCGCTAAGTGGCTGGTTAATGAGCTCAGCGCAAGGCTTTTCGGTGGTCTGGTTTGGCGTACTCCCCTTACCTGATTTAGTAGCTAAAAATTTGGAGCTTGGCGAGTGGCTAAACAGTATCCACCTCATTTTAAATTACACCCTAATCGCGACGCTTATCGGCCATATTGGTGCAGCCTTACACCACCATTTTATTAAAAAAGACACGGTAATGAGCCGCATGCTGCCATTGATTAAACGAGCTTAGTCATCAGACAAAGAATATCATTGCAAAAATTATCTATTAGAATTTAAGGAACACAATCATGAAAGTGAAGAATCAATTATTACAACCAGTCGCTTTAGCAACCGCCTTGACCTTAGGTACGTTGACCAGCGCGCATGCAGTGGAATATAAAACACTCGACGCTGAGGCCAGTAGCATCACCTTTGCTTATAGCCAAATGAACGTCAAGATGGACGGTAGCTTTAGCGAATTAAAAGCCACTGAATTACACTTTGACCCGGCTCAGCCTGAAACTGCTAAAGTTGCGATCGAAGTCGCCCTATCGAGTATTGATGCCGGCTACCCGGATGCGAATGTAGAAATCGCCAAAGATGAATGGTTAGCAATTGAGCAACACCCAATCGCTACGTTTACCTCAAGCAACATTGAAGTACTAGGTGATGGGAACTACCAAGTAACCGGCGATCTTTCAATTAAAGGACATAGTCAATCAGTCACCGTACCGTTTAAATTCACGGAAAGTGGCGATAACGGTGTATTTACCGGCAGCTTCACCTTCTTGCGCGGTGATTATAAGATCGGCGAAGGTGCTTGGAGTGGTTTTGGTATTGTCGCCAACGAAATTCAGATTGATTTTGAAATTGTCACAAAGCAGTAAGTGGGCATCTAGGGAGAAATCAATGTTAGAAATTCGTAAAAGTGACGATCGTGGCATCGGTGAGCATGGTTGGTTAAGCTCTCGTCATTCCTTTTCCTTTGCTAATTACTACGATCCTGAGCATATGGGCTTTGGTCCGTTGCGAGTCATCAATGAAGACAAATTGACATCCTCCCCGCCCTAAAGAACGGGGATTCCTACGGCGTTCAGGCGACCATCGCCTGACTCGCTTCGGTGGGTTCTTGGCCCGACGCCCTTACCTACAGGCGAAGTCTCTGCACAAGCTAACCGGGCGTGTCCCGCCCTTAA
>NZ_KB892306.1 GCF_000373745.1 Oligella ureolytica DSM 18253
TGAACTACCCGCCCAAAGTTGCCATATCAAAACTGGTTAATAGCCTAAAGGGTATATCCAGTCTTCTTATCCGAAAAAAGAACTACCCCAACATTAAAAAGAAACTGTGGAAAGGGGCTTTATGGTCGCCAAGTTATTTTGCTGGAAGCTGTGGCGGCGCGCCGATTGAAATCATTCGACAGTATATCGAGCAACAGCAAACGCCACCATAGATTCAAAGGACGGCGTTGCCGTCCGCGCTATTCACCCTCGCCCTAAACGACGAGGCTTTCCGCGCATTTTGGTAAAACAACTAAGGTGCTTAATTGAAAGGCCCCAGAGTAATTAATTCATATTACTCTGTTGCTAATGACTTAGAACCATCTGCATGCCATTTGAAGACATCAAATACGAACTCAGTCAAATCACCTTGCTCTGTCCAACTAATATCACCTAGTACCGTTGGTACAGAATTTTCATGTAACCAATCAGCAACAGCTTCGGGATCGGTTGAGTTAGTTTGCTCGATACCTTTGAGAATCGCTTGAGTCGCGGCATAAGCTGTTAGTTGGAAAGCACCGGATGGGTTGCGACCTTTGTCTTTAAACGCTTGAACAATTTCAGCGTTTTCAGGACGCGCAGAATAGTCTGCCGGTAATGTAAGCAGCATACCCTCGACCGCATCGCCGGCGATGGCATTGACATCCGGATTGCCTACCCCCTCTGGACCCATAAGTGGCGCCTCAAAGCCAAGCTCTCTCGCTTGACGCAGTAATAAACCCATCTCAGGGTGGTAGCCGCCAAAGTAAACAAAGTCAACATCAGCAGAACGCAAGCTCGTTAAAATAGCTGAGTAATCAGACTCGCCTGCATTGATCCCCTCAAACATAACCACATTAATACCGGCTTTTTTAGCCTCATCTCTCACAGAAGCGGCAATACCCTGTCCATAGGATTGCTTATCATGTATCACCGCTAAGCGCTCCGGCTTAGCCACATCAATAATATACTTAGCCGCTGCAGGACCTTGCTGGTCATCACGACCAATGGAGCGGAAAATAAAGTGGAAATCCTTGTCATCCGTAATGACCGGGCCTGTACCTGATGGCGTGATGGTCACCACACCATGCTCATCAAGAATATTTGCAGCAGCGACGGTAGCTCCTGTACACACCGGACCGACCACAAAACTTACTTCTTGGTTGATAATATTGTTAGCTGCAATAGGGCCTTGTTTTGGTTCACATGCGTCATCCACACGAACAATTTCAAAGGTATTGCCATTAATCCCGCCAGCGTCATTAACTGTTTCAATTGCGGTGCTCATCCCCTCGAGCACCATATCACCATACTGAGTCAAGGGGCCGGTAATTGGTCCGATAAACCCAATTTTGACTACATCAGCTTGCGCTGACGTAGTCATACCGAATGCTAGTGTTGCTGCAGCAAATAACGCTGACAAACGAAACGTTTTTTTCATAATTAGTCGTCCTCCAACCAGTTAACTTAAACTATTAAGTTTTTTAAATAACTAGTAGCATACCTGACTAATAGAAACAATTACACTCAGTAATAACCACTAAAAAAGCGGATTTAATGGCAAACTAAGGCCATACGTCAGTAAAGTCCTTGTAGTTGGGGCGCTCTTTTTGTGGTGTAGGCATTCTAGGCGTACCAATGGCGATAAAGCCTTGTAAGCGATAATCCAATGGGTCAAAACCCAGCGCCTCTTGAAACTCCTCAATATACGTAGCAATACCGGTACTCCAAAAAGCACCATAACCTAAGAAATGGCTTGCGTTGAGAATTTGAGTCATCGCCGCACCGGTGGCAAGATATTGCTCTACCTCATCAATCTTATGAGTCACTTGATGATTGACTTGTGTCGCAACCGCGATGATTAACGGTACCTCATACAGCCATGCCTTGGACGAAGCAAGCTTTTCTTCATCAAAAGGTGTATCTGACGCCTGACGCAGCTCATAAGACAGATCAGCAAAGGCTTTGATAGCTTCTTTGCCACGAATTACCTTAAAGCGCCAAGGGCGAATCGCGCCATGATCCGGTGCTGTCATAGCCGCACTAAGAATCTTCTCCAGTTCCTCATCTGAAGGCCCCGGAGCTTGCACTAGTTTCATCGAGTTACGATGTAAAAGCAAATCAATTGCAGCAGTAGAATCGACCATCACTATCTCCAAAAAAAATATTCCTGATTAGCTAACTCTTAATAGAGCCTTCATATCGCGCACTGCTTTTTCCCAACCATCAAAAATCGACTGCGCAACAATAGCATGCCCGATATTCAACTCGCTAAAGCCGCCTAAAGCAACGATATCTTGGACATTTGTATAATGCAAACCATGCCCTGCATTGACTTTAAGACCCAAACCCAAACCGGCAACCATCCCTAAACGCACGCGTTCTAACTCTTTAGCAACGAGCTCGTCTTTAGCCTCAGCCTGTGGACTATCCAAAGCGATTTCTGTCGCTTGTGAGTAATTACCGGTATGAATCTCGATCACTGTCGCTCCTGTGCGAGCAGCCGCTTCAATTTGTTGCTCTACCGGATCAATAAAAAGCGATACTCTGATACCGACGTCCTGTAAACGCTTAACAGCTGTCTGAACCTCATCAAAACGTCCTACCACATCCAGACCGCCTTCTGTAGTCAACTCCTCTGCTCTTTCCGGCACTAAACATACATCATGTGGCTTCACATCAATTGCAATATTGAGCATTTCATCCGTCACGGCACACTCTAAATTCATGCGCGTGGTAAGTAAAGGACGCATCTTATATAAATCTGCATCTTGAATATGACGACGGTCAAAGCGTAAGTGCAAAGTTATCGCATCAGCACCGGCTTGCTCAGCCAGTAAAGCAGCACGAATTGGGTCGGGATAAACGACGTTACGTTGCTGACGAAGCGTCGCCACATGATCGATATTTACACCTAAATCCATTATTACTCCAACAAAAAGAAAAAAAGGAAGAAAAAGCCTAAGAATGTGTTTATTCTTAGGCTTTTTAGTATTACATATTATGCACGAAAATCAATAAACAACTTAGTTAATGTCGTTGTTTACCTCTTCACTTAGCTGCAAATCATCTGTAGTCACTGTGGTGTCTGTCCACCCACCACCTAAGGCCTTATACAGCTCTAAGCGGTTTTGTAATGACTCTAAACCAACCTGAAGAAAACTCTGTTGCACATTAAACAACTCAATCTGCGCTTGTTGCACAGACAAGAAATCATCAATGCCGGCATCATAACGTTGCTCAGAGAGATCCAACGATTGGTATGCTGCCGACTGCTGCTCACGAAGCGCATCAAGTTGATTTTTGTAAGTTTGCTCACCGGCAAGTGCATCTGAAACCTCACGGAATGCCTCTTGGATGGTTTGCTCATACTCCAGCACCGAAATTTCCTTGCGGATTTCCGCTAAGTCCAAGCTATTTCTCAATGAGCCTGCAGTAAAGATAGGTACGGTGATACTGGGATTAAATGTCCAAGTTTCCGTTTGGCGATCGAATAAACCACTAAAATCCGGACTCAACGTTCCTAACAAACCTGTTAAAGAAATCGTCGGGAAGAATGCGGCACGAGCAGCACCAATTTGAGCATTAGCTGATTTCAGATTGTGCTCAGCGGCAATAATATCCGGGCGTCTCACCAACAACGTAGAAGAGATACCTGCAGGAATATCACTGATGATATTATCTGAACCAAATGAAACTGGTTGCGGCAATGTTACGGGCTGTGGCTGGCCGATTAATACATCAAGTGCATTAGAAGCCAACTGAACCTGACGATCAGCCGCTGCTAATGCTGCCTTAGCGCCCTCAAGGGTCGTACGCGCCTGATTGCGCTCTAAGGCAGACGCCACACCGGCCTGATAACGACGGTTAACAAGATCATAAATACGCTGATAAGAAGCAATCGTATTATTTGCTAAGTCTTGTGAACTTTGTGCCGTACGCCAAGCAAAATAAGTTGAACTAACCTGAGCAATCAGGCCGATTTGCATACTTTTGCGCGCTTCTTCAGTCGCTAAATACTGTTCAAAAGCAGACTCACTGAGGCTGCGCTTTCTGCCCCACAAATCCAATTCAAACGCTGTCAAACCTAGACCGGCTGTATAGCTTCGATTAATACTGCCTTGGCCGGGTGTACGTAAATCAGGCGGTAAGCGCTGAGCATTCTGCTCTGCAGTGGCGCCAATATGTGGCAAAAGATCACTTCGTTGAATACCATATAGCGCACGAGCTTCCTCGACACGCTGAATAGCAATCAGCATATCTCGGTTGTTTTCTAATGCCAAGTCAATCAGGGCGCGCAAGCGCGGCTCCTGAATCACGTCACGCCAGCCTAAATCAGCCCCACTTAGAAGCCCGTCTTGGGCTTCTGAAGAAGTAGTATTGTAGGTTGACGGCACCGGAGCATCCGGTCGCTCATATTTGGGATTTAATGAGCAAGCCGCCAGCATCAAACTTAAACTGAGTACTGATAATTTTTTCACAAACTACTCCTCATTTTTTTTGTTGGTATCCGACGATGCCTCAGGATCATCATCCATTGCAGATGGCTTAGTTAAAACCTCAGGATACGCTTCACTATAAATCATATCCTTTTCCTCACGATCACGCTCTACAGACTCTTGCTCACTAACCTGTGCGCCCATGAGTTTAGGCTTGGTTTTAAAGAATTTCAAGACAACGCTAAAGAATACGGGCACGAAGAAAATCGAGAAAACAGTAGCAGCGATCATTCCCCCTACCACACCGGTACCTAAAGTCTTCTGACCGCCTGCACCGGCACCGCTCGCTAACATCAGAGGTACAACACCTAAAATGAAAGCAAAAGATGTCATCAGAATCGGACGTAAACGTAAACGGGCAGCACGAACGGTTGACTCAAACAATGGCTGACCGGTAGCTACTGCATCTTTGGCAAACTCTACAATCAAAATGGCGTTTTTAGTAGCCAAACCAATGACCGTCACTAAACCTACTTGGAAGTAAATATCATTGGACAGGTTAAAGATATAGGCAAAAGTAACCGAACCCAATAAACCGAGCGGCACAATCAGCACGGCTGACAATGGAATTGCCCAACTCTCATACAGTGCAGCGAGTACCAAGAACACAACAAAGAGTGAGATCATGGTTAGGATTGCACCTTGGTTACCTGCTTGAATCTCTTGATAAGATAAACCCGTCCACTCAAAGCCCACATCAGCGGCGAGATTGTAACGAATTAATCTCTCCATCTCATCCATCGCTTCACCATTGGCATAGCCAGGAGCGGCTGCACCACTAATGTTGACAGCATAGTAACTGTTATAGCGTTGAACTAAACTCTGAGCTAACGTCCAGCGAACTTCCATAAAGTTAGAAAGTTCAACCAGTTCACCATCGGCATTACGTACTTTTAAACGTAAAATGTCCTCAGGCGATCGACGGAACTCATTATCAGCCTGCACCCAAATATCTTGCATACGCCCCATATTTGGGAATTTACCGACGTAGCTACTACCGGTTGCCGTCGATAAGACACTGGCCACTTCAGAGAAACTGACACCATAAGTCAAGGCCTTAATACGATCAATCTTAATATCTAAAGACGGACCTGCGCTTAAGCTGGAAATACGGACGTCTTGCAATATCGGACTTGCATTGGCTAAGGCGATTAACTCATCCGCTTGAGCACGCAGCTCAGTGACCCCTAAGGTACCACGGTCTTGTAAATACATCTCAAAACCAGTGGCATTACCTAAAGAAGCAATGGCCGGCGGAGTGATACTAAATATCGTCGCATCCGGCACACCGAATAGTAAAGCGCCCGTGGCACTGGCGGCCACGTCTTGGGCATTTGTACTACGCTCACTAAAGTCTTTTAATGGCGAGAAAATAATACCCGCATTAATCCCGTTACCGTTGAAACTAAAGCCGCGTACACTGACGACATCGGACACGGCCTCTTGCTGTGAAAGAAACTCTGCTGCCTCATTTAAGACCGCATCAGTACGTTCAGCAGTCACACCAGAGGCTAATTCGACGTTAGTAATGACAATCCCTTGGTCCTCATCCGCCAAGAAAGAACTTGGTAACTGCGTAAAGAAATAAATCGCGCCAGCTGAAAGGATTAAGTAAATAATCATAAGCCGACCGCCACGCTTAACAAATGTAGCAACGATACCGGTATAGCGTTCAGTAAAGCGGTCAAAATTACGGTTAAACCAACCGAAAAAACCTTTCTTCTCGTGCGCACCCTTAGTAATAGGCTTTAAGAAAGTGGCACATAGAGCCGGAGTAAAGGTTAAAGCGAAGAATCCGGAGAAAGCAATGGAGATAACCATGGTCACCGAGAACTGCTCATAAACCACACCGGATGAACCGCTCATGAAGGCTAACGGCACGAATACGACAACCAATACAGAGGTAATACCGATAATGGCCCCACCAATCTGTGGCATTGCTTTAATTGTTGCTTGCAGCGGAGGAATGCGCTCCTCCATCATAATCCGTTCAACGTTTTCTACTACAACAATCGCATCATCCACCAAGATACCAATGGACAATACCATCGCCAACAGTGTCATCGTATTCAGCGAATAGCCGGTAAGCCACAATACAGCTAGCGTTCCCAGCAAGGCAATAATAACAACAAGTGCCGGAATCACTGTGTAGCGGAAGTTTTGCAAGAAAACAAACATCACGATGACAACTAAAATAATCGCTTCCACTAAGGTATGGAGCACCTTTGAAACCGACTGCTGAACATAGGGCGTTGTATCGTAAGGAATGGTATAGGTAATGCCCTCTGGAAAATACTCTGAGAGCGTCTCCATCTCGGCACGAATTAGTTCAGCGGTTTCTAATGCATTCGCACCGGTAGCAAGGTTAATAGCAAAAGTCGCCACCGGCTTGCCATTGAGATTACTGGAGAATTGATAAGAACTGGAGCCAAGTTCGATGCTTGCGACATCTTTTAGGTAAACCACTGAGCCGTCTGAGTTAGCCCTAATGACAACATTTTCGAACTCTTCAACGTTAGTTAGCTCACCGTTAACCGTAGTAATTGCCGTCGTGGTCAGACCCGCGGCGGTCGGCGGCGCACCTAAAATACCCGCCGGGATAGGTATATTTTGCTCACGTAACGCCTGATTTACATCAGAAATGGTGAGTCCATACCCCGTAAGCTTCTCAGGATTAACCCAAACACGCATGGCACGGTCAGAAGAGAAGAGCTGGAAATTACCGACACCTTTAACACGTGAAATAGTATTTTGTACGTTACGGCTGATGTAATCAGCAACCACATCAGCAGACACATTAGGGTCATCTGAATACATGGAAACAACCATTAGGAAGTTACTCAGACCCTTAGAATAACGAAGACCTTGCTCCATAACTGCTTGCGGCAACGAAGACTCAATACTGGATACGCGGTTTTGTACATCCACCTGAGCTAAGTCATCATCTCGACCGGGGGCAAAAGTAACTGCAATTGAGGCATTACCACTAGAGTCTGCGGTAGATGAATAATACAATAAATCATCGGCGCCATTTAACTCATCCTCAATCAAACTAATGACAGAACGTGACACCTCTTCTGCCGATGCACCCGGATAGTTGGCACTAATAGTAATCACCGGAGGCGCAACGTCAGGAAACTGCTCTATCGCCATATTGTTAATTGCCATGAGGCCGGCACACGAAAACAGAATGGCCAGCACCCAAGCAAAAACCGGGCGATGAATAAAGAAATTAGACATTAATCAAACTCCTATTGTTCGGTTGTAGCTGCCGGAGCCTCACTACCCGATACTGGCTCTTCTGAAGCGGTTTGCTTTTCTTTATAAGCTTGAGGTTTTACAGTCTGACCGGCGCGTATCTTGGTAAAGCCCTCAACAACAACCTGCTCACCGACTTCAACCCCGCTGGTTACCTGCGTACGCCCATCGAACTCCTGGCCTAACACAACATTACGGTCGACCACCATATTTTCGTCGTTAATAATGACTACCTTATTGACACCTTCGGCAGTACGCTGAATCGCTTGATTAGGAACAAAAATAGCCTCGTCTACAGCCGCTCGTGCAATGCGCACGTGCACATATAAGCCCGGTAATAAAATATGATCCGGGTTAGGGAAAGTCGCTCTCAATTGGACCTGACCGGTACCCGGATTTACCGTTACACCGGTGAATAACAACTCACCTTTTTCTGGATAAATTGAACCGTCTTCGAGTTGTAATTCCACTTCAGCCACACCATCACCTAGACTCTTAATGGTACCGGCTGCAAGTTCTTGGCGTAACTTACTGAGTTCAGACACGGTTTGATTAAAGTCTACATAGACTGTATCTAAATGCTGTACAAGCGCTAGTGGCGTACCACTTGTCGCGCTGACTAGTGCGCCTTCAGTGACTAACGCACGACCAACGATACCGTCGATGGGTGAGACCACATCGGTATAGCCTAGCTCAATACCGGCGTTTTCTAGTGCGGCCTTAGCTTGGTCAATTGATGCATTTGCTAAATTAGCCGAAGCGACCGCATTATCATATTCCTGGCGGCTAATCGCAGATGAACCGACAAGACCACGATAACGTCTAGCCAAGGCATTAGAACTCTGCGCAGAAGCTTCCGACTGCTTTAAAGCAGCCGCCGCCTGATTGTATGCCGCTTGGTAAGGCTTCGGATCGATTTTAAACAACGACTGACCGGCCTTAACCCGACTGCCCTGCTCAAAATTAATCGATTCGATATTACCGGTCACTCGAGCCACTACTTGGGCATCCTGCAAGGCATTAACACGTGCCGGCAGCGTAGTATATAGCTTTGCCGACTCAGCCTCGGTGGTAATAACACTCACCGCCATAGGAGGAGGCCCTTGCCGCTCGCCACCCTCTTGTGAACAAGCACTTAACGTCAATAAAGCGGTGACCCCTAATGACAGCATTAGGCCACGTGTGGCATGTTGATTTTTTTTCATGGATAACCTATTTTGCATCTGAGCCCACTAACCAATTTATGGGTAGACAATTAAAAAAACGGAAAGTAACGATATGTACAGCATCGCTGTAACAGACGACAAAACAATTATTTTTATCGCTTAAGAATTCATATCGCTTAATGTAACCTATTTAACTCTTCTTACTAAATAAAATGATAAATGTATCGAGATTTCTTTAATAAAAGACACAATATTGTACACAAATCTAACTGCCTAGGCAACCAATCACGTGAGCTCCACAAGGATATTTATGCTAAAAAAATGGGGCTATGCACAGCAAATAGCCTGTCTATTTGAATCAACCCAATAAAAGCGCATCATCTTCAATTTCTTCCCCACGTACCTTTTCAAACATATGCAATAAATCAGTCACCGTCAGTTGAGCACGCTCTTCCCCGCTGACATCAAGCACGACTTTGCCCTGATGCAACATAACGGTTCGATCCCCATGCTCTAATGCCTGCTTCATACTATGCGTAACCATCATGGTCGTGAGACCTTGCTCATGGACGATTTTTTCTGTTAACTCAAGAATAAAGTTGGCTGTTCTGGGGTCAAGCGCCGCCGTATGCTCATCTAACAATAAAATTTTACTCGGCTGCAAGGTGGCCATTAGCAAACTCACCGCCTGTCGCTGGCCACCCGACAATAAACCGATGCGGTCACTTAAACGCTTTTCCAAGCCCAAACCCAAAATAGCCAAACGCTCTTTAAAAACTTCACGCATATCTGCTTTAATCGCCGTTCTAAAGCCTCGTTTGTGACCGCGACTATAAGCTAACGCCAAATTTTCTTCAATCGTTAAGTCTTCACAGGTGCCTGCCATCGGGTCTTGAAAGACTCGAGCAACCTGTTTAGCGCGCCCCCAGACAGGCGAACGTGTCACATCCTTCTTGTCAATCAGTATCTGCCCACGATCGACTCGCGCTTCTCCGGCCACCGCATTTAACAAGGTGCTTTTACCGGCGCCGTTAGAGCCAATCACCGACACGAATTGCCCTTCATCAATCGTCAATGATGCGCCGCGCAATGCCTTTGTCTCGATGGGCGTATTAGGATTGAAGGTGATATGAACATTATTAATTTCAAGCATTCAGATCTCGCTTTATGATTAATTTTTTTAACTTTGGCAACACTAAAGCCACGGTAACCAGCAAGGCAGTCACTAAATTTAAATCCTGTGCTTTTAGCCCGATAAAGTCGCTATTTAAAGCTAGCGCAATAAAGAAACGATAAACAATAGCCCCGATGATGACGGACAATAATATTAAAATAAAACGACGAACATGTAGCACACTCTCGCCTAAAATCACTGCAGCTAAACCAATCACAATCGTGCCAATACCCATGGCAATATCAGCACCGCCTTGCGACTGGGCAAATAATGCCCCGCCCAAAGCCACCATCGCATTAGATAGAGCCATGCCTCCGACAATTGAACGATCGGTCGTCACTCCCTGAGCTCGAGCCATACGCAAATTAGCGCCAGTTGCGCGCATCGCTAAACCTGACCGCGTAGAAAAATACAGATTAGTGAGCAACCAAACGGCCAATACAATCAACGCCAACATCACAGGACGCCATATATGCTCGGCCATCGCCTCGGACTGGGTAACAGAAAACACCGTCGGATTAAAAATTAATGGAATATTGGGGCCACTCATAATTCGTAAATTGATTGAGTACAAAGCGGTCATCATCAAAATACTAGCCAATAAATCCATAATGCCAAGTTTAGTATTTAACCATCCTGTCACCGCACCGGCAAAGGCTCCTGCCAAAGCGGCACAGAGTGTGGATAAAAAAGGGTCATAACCATGACTGATCATTAACGCGGCCACTGCACCACCGGTTGCAAACGTGCCGTCAACCGTAAGATCAGGAAAACGAAGGATTCTAAAAGAAATAAAAACGCCTAGAGCAACAAGACTATAAATAAAGCCCAACTCTAATGCGCCTAAAGAGGCTAAAAAAGACATGAATTAAAATACCTACGGAGCTGCTCTAAAGTGACACAAAAATAAACGCTAAGCAAACAGAGCCAGTATCCTACTGACCAAGTAACTTAGCGCTTAAATTATAACCAGTTGTAAATCATTCGAGCACTTTTTCAGCTGATTCTACCAATTCCTCACTAAACTCGAAACCAATCTGATCCGCGATCTTTTTATTTAAATGAATTTCTAACTGATCGGATGTCTCCCAAGCAATATCGCCGGGATTTTCACCGTTTAAAATACGTGCAACCATCTGCCCCGCTTGCATACCCAACTGCTTATAATTCACACCTAAGGCAGCAATAGCACCACGCTCCACACTACCCGTATCAGAAGCAATGAGAGGCAGCTTTGACGCCAAAGACACCTTGGTCAACGACTCATAAGTAGCGATCACATTGTTATCAGTTGTAGAGAAAATCACATCTGCCTTGCCCACCAAATTACGGGCAGCTGAACTCACATCGACGGTACGTGGTGCTGCGGCTTCAACAAGTGTTAAGCCATACTCCGGCATCATAACTTTCAACTGCTCGACAACAATTTTCGAGTTTATCTCACCCGGGTTATAGACCAAACCTACTTTTTGGGCTTTTGGCAGTGTCTTTTTAATGAGCTCTAACGAAGCTTTTAAAGGCAACTCATCGGACATACCGGTCACGTTGGTCCCTGAAGGACCACGATCCTTAACTAACTGCGCCGCAACGGGATCCGTGATGGCACCAAAGACCACAGGGATTGACTTCGTCGCAGCGACCACCGCTTGAGCTGATGGCGTACCAATCGCAACGATAACATCCGGCCCTTCACCAATGTATTGACGGGCAATTTGGGCCGCTGTCCCTGTGTTGCCCTGTGCTGTTTGATACTTAACTCGTAAGTTTTCACCTTGTTTAAAACCCTCGGCATCGAGTGCTTCAACAACACCATCTTTGAAAGCATCAAGCGCCGGATGCTCAACAATTGATGTAATGGCGACATATTTATTATCAGCTAGCGCGGTAGTCGGGGCAACAACACCCATACCCAAGGCTAAACCAAGTACCATCGCTAGCGACTTTTTCTTAACACTATCCATCCACTCCACTCCCCAATAAGGATTAACGACAAATAACTAATAAATAATGAGTAAATAAAATGACTAAATAATAACTTTATCCATTTGAACTATATGCTGATTAGCCTGCTCTTTCAATAACACCTCTAAAAATTTTGGTGCAGGTAAAGCATAATCTGCCTCTAATTGCTTAGCACGCGCTTTTAACTCACTCACCGTACGCTCTAAAACCAGTCCCTTAAAAGCAAGGACGATTCGATTACCATCTTCAGTCTCAGGAAACATAATAACGCGATTGTCAAAAGCCGCACGAATATTTGTTAAGTTCTTAGCAAAACTTGGATGATGACCAAAAAGATTAAAAGTGGCAATACTGCTTTTCCCTAAGACATTGGCACAGCCTTTATAAAACTTCTTAGAGCTACAAACCGGCCCCTCCGCCGTGTAATCATACAGATCAACCATCAACACGTCATACTGCCCTTGAACATCGACATCGTGGACCCATGTCTCAGCATTTGATTGAATTATTTGACAACGTTCCGTTTCTTCAACGTGAAAGTGATCCTGTGCACACATAATCACGAGCTCACTCCACTCTACGCAACTAATCATCGCTTCGGTGTAATGCTGCAAAAAACGAAAATGACTACCGGCACCGAGTCCCAACAAGGCTATTGCTTTGTTGTTAGTTGCCTCCTGAAATAAGAGCCAAGCACACATTTGCTTAGTGTATTCGAATACTAATGAATTAGGCTCAGACAAAGACATCGCCCCCTGCGCCCACGGACTGTCAAAGTGCAAATAACGGCACTCGTCATCTTCTGCCAACATAGGAACATCAAACTCAGGGTGTGGAGCATGCTTCTTCATCATAACGTTATTCAAAATATCAGTTAGTTTAAATTTAAATAAAAAATCAGTAAGTAATGACATATTAGTGAAAATATACACAAATTTGCAGTGCCACCAATACAAAGTGCAAAATACTTGGCTAGATTGTTAAGATATAGACTCTTTAAATTCACTTTTCTATTGATAAACGATAAACATATTATGATTGCCACTTGGAATGTCAATTCTTTAAAAATCCGCCTACCTCAAGTCATTGATTGGTTAAAAGAAAATCCAGTCGATTTCTTATGCTTGCAAGAATTAAAGCAAGACAATGAGTTTTTTGACTTAGCGGCTTTTGAAGAAATCGGTTATACGGCTTGCTGGAGCGGTCAAAAGACATATAACGGTGTTGCGATAATTAGTCGCACTAAAGGTAAAGATGTCGTCCGCAACAACCCTCTTTTTGAAGATGCTCAGCAGCGTCTTATTGCCAGCACCTACGATTCAGAGCAAGGACCTATCCGTGTGATCAATGTTTATTGCCCTAATGGTAGTGCCGTTGACAGTGATAAATACGTTTATAAGCTTGCATGGTACAAGGAATTGACTAATTTCCTTAAAAGTGAAATGTCGACCTATCAGCATGTTATTTTAACCGGTGACTTTAATATCGCTCCCGAAGATCGCGACGTGCATGAAGGCTACAAAGGCGACATTTTGATATCACCGCCAGAGCGTAAAGCCCTACAAGAATTAATTGATCTCGGTTTACACGATGCATTCCGTCTTTTTGAACAAGAAGAAAAAAGCTTTTCTTGGTGGGATTACCGCATGATGGGCTTTAGACGCAATGCAGGCTTACGCATTGACCATATTTTGATTAGTGATTCATTAAAACAAATCTGTGAAGCCTGCTGGATTGACAAAGAGCCTCGCCGACTGGAAAGACCCTCTGACCATACGCCGGTCGTCGCCGATATCAAATGGGATTTAATCACCTAATAATCCACACTGCGACAATCAAAATCAATCACGGGCGGCAGTGAGCGTACTGAGCACCATAGCGCTCACTTCTTGCTTGTACTGCACTAGCGACACGCAATAACCAAGCCTTATTACGATAAGTGCCACGACGATAGCCGCCCCACCCCTCGTGATAATTCAAATAGAGATGATAAGCATCCCATTTGGAAACACCGTTAAGCCGCTGTGACTTATCAGAATACCAACCGACAAAATCCAATGCATCTGCCATATTAGAGCGGCTGGCGAAAGAACTATTTTCGCGCTTATAGTCACTCCAAACCTCATCCTTAGCCTGTGGATAGCCATAAGCAGAGCTGGCACGCCCCCTTGGAATGAAGCCCAAAAACCACCTTCTCGGTGGCTGTGCATCATGCCTAAAACCGGACTCATGATAAATAATCGCCATGAGAATCTGTGGCGGAACACGCCACTTTTCTTCACTTTTAATGGCCGCTTTGTGCCAACTCGGTTTTTCTTTAAAAATGGCACACATATTGTCAGGCTGAGCCGGTGGCTTACGATTTGAAGCACATGCTGACAACAAAACACTCAATCCAACGACCATTAATAGTCTCATAGAAATCATCATAGTTTGCTTACTTTTTATAGAGAACACATGCCCTAACATAGATATAACCTAATTAATTACTAACAAAGCGGAAGGTGAGTACACTGACCAAATATTCGGATTTTTAAGTACAGTAAATTAGTTAAGTATCTGAAACCCAATTACCATATATAATAAGCTATTAAATACTAGCTAATCTCCAGGAGTGACAATGTCTACAGCAAAAGCCAATCTTAGCTTTTTTGTTGTGTTACTGGTTTTTGTAACCTTTGGCTTTATTGCCACGATTTTACCTTGGTTTGGCTCGATATTCTGGGCGGTTATTTTTACCGTTTTGTTCTTGCCACTACACTCACGCATCTACCGAATGATGCCCCGGTTTCCCAATCTTGCGGCATTAATCACTCTGATACTTTGGATTTTCTTAGCCTTAATTCCATTACTATTAATTACGGGTGCGTTAGTTAGAGAAATTAATATGTTTTATGAGTTGGTCCGTGATGGTCAATTTAATATCGCCACCTACTCCAACGTCATTATTGATAAGATGCCTGATTGGCTACACAACGCCCTAGGTTACTTTGAAATTACCGACCTAAACGATATTCAGTCTAAGGTACAATCATCGCTGGCCAACATCAGTCGTTCAGCAGCAAATCAAGCGGTTGCGCTCGGACAAAATACTGTCTGGTTTTTCGCTGCATTGGGTGTGATGCTTTATGCCATGTTTTTCTTCTTCCGAGATGGCGCCAAATTAGTTGAAAGAATTAAATACACCATTCCATTAACCTCCGAATATCGCAATACTTTATTTGAGCGCTTTACCACCGTCATCAAAGCAACAGTTAAGGGCAATATCCTTGTTGCTATTGCCCAGGGCACCTTAGGTGGTATCATTTTTGCTTTTTTAGGCGTACAAGGAGCCGTGCTTTGGGGCGTCGTAATGGCGTTCCTGTCATTACTCCCGGCCATTGGTTCAGCTCTGATTTGGTTCCCTGTCGCGGTGTATTTTCTCGCCACAGGCGCTATCTTCAAAGGCGTTATCCTCACGCTATTCGGTGTTTTTGTGATTGGCTTAACTGACAATGTACTACGCCCTATTTTAGTTGGGAAATCAACCAAGCTTCCTGACTGGGTCATTTTAATTTCTACGCTTGGCGGCTTAAGTGTATTTGGGATTAATGGCTTTGTGATTGGGCCTCTACTGGCTGCTTTATTTATTGTTTGTTGGCAACTATTTGCTGAAACTCTCGTTGAAAATGACGCCAATGAACTGAGAATAAAAAAAGCACAAACCATGGAAAGACTCAAATACAAAAAGCCTCCGACTCGATAAATTTATTGAAGCTTTTTTGCTACATAACATATTGGTTTTGTCGTTTTTTATAACAAGACAATAAAAAAGCTTGACCAATTAGCAAATAAGAGATAATATTTAATGCTTAGTTAGTTACTAAACTTCTAGTCCTTACTAGCAAAGTAGTAGCTAACTTAACAAGTAGTAAAATTGAGTAGTCAGATTAATTAACCTACCAAATAATAATTAATTTACTCAGCGGCTTACTACATACTTAGGCGCAATGCCTAAGTTTATATTTGTATCGTGCGAGCGTGGCGGAATTGGTAGACGCACTGGATTTAGGTTCCAGCGCCGTGAGGTGTAAGAGTTCAAGTCTCTTCGCTCGCACCACAAAATACATTTAGGATATCAAGCTTTTGCTTTATCGATTGAAGCCTTTACTATTTTTTAGTAGAGGCTTTATTTAATGGCTTTATTTTACGTGCCCCTATCCGTCTTTAGGACCTAATATCGCTAAAATCCGTTACTGCTAGAACCCATTAAATGAATTTCTGAAGAGCAATATCATAAGCTCAAAAATCATGAGTTTAGTAACTGCTCCCATGCTTGGATCGTAGGGTTTTGCATTAAAGCAGCAAAACTGACGGGTCGATTATAACGTTGTGCTATTTGTTCAGTGATGGTCATCAAAGCCAGCGAATGCAAGCCGACAACCATCAAGTTATCCTCAACTGCAATCTCTTCCGGAGCAATCTCCAGCGCCTTGGCCACAATATTAATTAACTCTTCTTGCATTGCCACTCCATATACCTAATTCATCACTCCGAAAGAAAATCCCTACCGTTTTTTCTCGATACTCGTAACAGCAGCACCAACAATCCCCATGCCACGAAACTAGCAACAATAGCACCCACCATGACTACATAGTAACCATAATAATGAGCCAACCTAAGCGCTAGTGCAGAATAGAAAAAACCCAAAAGAACAACAACGCTAATCTGCAATGAAAAAAATGTTGACTTTGACGACGTAATACTCGCCTTATCCATGATAACTGTACTACCTGCTGCTAAAAGCCCTGGCTGTATTAAAGAATACATACCTATTGCAATATAAATGCCGAAGATATCAGCATAGCCTCGAGTCATTGGAAGTAAAGCAAACAAAACAACTGACTGTAAAAACATCAATAGAGCCAATGCCTTTGAACGTCCCAATTTAGATACTAAAGGGATAATCAAGACAGCAGATAAGACACCGACAACAGAACCGAAAATCTTAGTAAGCAATCCTATCTCTTGCGGTGCCCACTCTAAATCAACCAACATGGGATTTAACAATGCATAAGCAGCACTTAACCCCAATGGCATAATGAGTAAAAAACCAAACCATTGCCTATGTGCAGCGATGAATGCTTTAAATTCACCCCATAATTTCACTGGAACGCTGTTTTCTGTAACAAAAGCAATATCCGGTTCACGATAAAACACTATTTGCATAAATGAAAATAAAGTTAAAGCGGCCAACAAGCACAAACTACCACTCCAACCTAAATCTTCATAAAAAATTAAGACAATACCACCACCTGCTATATTCCCTAGGAGATTACCCGCATACTGCACTGCGTTAACTTTTTGTCGCTTATCCTTAGGGAAAATTTTGCAGGCCAATCCATCAACAGAAACATCTTGTATACTGGTAAGCACCGCATAGATAATAAAAAGCGCAAGCACTAAATAAAAATCACTCACAAAGTCAATAAAACTTATCACTATGAGCAAAGAAGTCATGCCTGCCTGCGCAATTAATAGCCAGCCCCGGTACTGCCCTTGGAAAAAAGTTTTCACTTTATCAACCATAATGCCGAAAAAGATCTTAAAAGCGATAGGCAAAGTAACGAGGTAGAGCAGCGATAATTTCTCAAGAGGAAAGCCCAAATGACGCAAAATAACAACTGCGCTCGTCAAAACAAAAGAAACCCCGATGTATTGAGTCATATAGACCATAAAAAACATCATTAATGGTCTATCACTCTGTCGCCAATTCATAACGCTACTCACCTATATCCCTATAATTTAAAATTTAAAGCTGTAGTTCACGCCAAAGGTACGATCCGCAGCTGGATAACCCGCATAACCCGGCATAATTCCAAAAGCATGGTATTCTCTATCTGTTAAGTTTTTTACCCAAAGCAATACATCATGATGCTTACTCTGTAACCCTACAGAAGCGTCAACCACTGCATAGCTACCTAATTTCTGTACATTATCCGGCTGTGCATAACGACTGCCGACATAGCGTAGCGCAACATCACCATGCACTCTCGATTGCCCTAAGAAACCAAGAGGTATTGGATTAGATATATAAGTCAAGGCAATATTGCCGCTAAACTTAGCCGCTTGGGGTAAACGATTTCCGACTGAAGTAATTGTTGTAGACAGACCCGGAACTCTCGTGACTTCAGTATCTAGATAAGTTCCATCTGCTTTAATGGCTACTTGGTCAGTTAATTGGGCAGAAATACCTAATTCGACACCTCGTGTTCTGGTATCTGCATTACCCGTTCCTGTTAAATAAGTTGGATAGACACTTACCGTAACGTGATCGTCCTTTACTTTATTATTAAATAACGCAACATCAAAGCCAAATCGACCGTCACTACTTAAGTACTTAGAGCCAATCTCTTGTGTACTGATCTTGGCAGAAGCATAAGGCTGGTCATCAGTGCCATAAGCAATATTTGTTCCATAATCCGCAAATCCACCAAATTTATTTCCCCAACTTTGCAACACATATAAGCGCCACTCCGGCGTCATTTTAAAGTTAAAGCCTACACGCCCACTGACAAAATTTTCGCTAATCTTATGCTTTTCTGTATAGGATGGTGTTGGTATATCCGGATTTGATTGCCATGTCCCTTGATAATCAAGTTCCTCATGACTATAACGACCTCCGACAATAAAATTCAAAGAGTCGGTAAGCGGTATCGTCAACTCACCAAAAACTGCTTCTGTTTGATAATCAATATCGCGTTCTATCACAGCATTAAATGAATCGTTTCCAACAGGAAAAGGGCCCATCGGAGTATTCATATAAACACCGCGAACGGCATCGTAAGTAAAATCACGTTTGCGTTTCTCAAAAAAAGCACCGGTTACCCATTTAAGGCCACCTTCAGTCTCACCACTGAGCTTAAACTCTTGAGTAAATTGGTTAACTTTTTCATCAATATTTTGTCTATTATTTACCCCGTCCTGATAATAACTATCTAAAAGCGGACGTAATGCGGGCGCAGCATTCAATGCATCGTAGAAAACACCCAACATATCTAAGGGTCTAAGAGGTCGATTAACATTTGCCTCATGATAATGGTAGGCAGTTGTTGACTCTAAACGCCCAAAATCAAAATCGTGTGTATAGCGCAGGGACACACCTGAATTTTCCCTATATGCGCTGTGATTTAAACCACCCGTTTTTGTATGATAAGAAAACGGCTCAGATAAGATAAGGGGTAAGAAATTTTTTCGCTTATCGTAATAAACCGTCAATACAGCATCATTACGATCATTATCATTCCAACGTAATTTGGCTTGTACTGCATCATTCGTTTTATCATTAAGCGGTCTACTTGTATCTGAATCTCTGACATAATCCTCAAAACGTTCAACTTGGCCTGCAATTCTAAATGACCACTGATCTGATAGTGGTACGTTTAACATTGAATAAAGGCCCCAAAGACCTAAATTACCCGTTTTTACACCAACTCGACCCTCAAACTCATTATGAGGGTCATAGGTTTTTACGATGACATTTCCGGCCTCAGACTTTGAACCGAACAAAGTACCTTGGGGACCTTTAGCAATCTCAACTCTTTCCACATCCAATAAAGGACGCGTCAGGCCAGTCTTACCATTACTGACACCATCAATAACAACGTCCACAGAGTTATCATCCATACTCGTATTCGTTAATGAGCCTACCCCACGAATCCAAATTGCAGTTGTAGAAGCGTTATTGCCGTCATGAATATTTAAACTAGGTACTATCGAAAGTGCCTGTAAAACATTATTCATACCTCTGCGCTCTATAACTTCGCTACCAATGACATCAATAGCGAAAGGCGTATCTAAACGGGACTCTTCAATTCCACGGGAATAGACTATGAAAGAATCCAACTCAAAAACTTCAGACTCACTATCCTCAACATCCTGTGCTAGGGTGACGCTGGAATAGATAAATGCGCCAAGTAAAGCATATACAATTCGTTTGTACTTCATAAAATTACCTCTAATACTTAATATCAATATGAGATTGATAATTATTTCTATAAAATTAATTACAGATTATTTTTCTTTTGGAGTTCAATACCAATAGCAAGAAAAGAGCTGTCCCAAATAATCCGAAAGCCATTACTGTCCAAATCGTTGCGACAGAATCAATCGAAATCCACCACCGACTTATTAGAAATAAAGTTGGAATAATCACTAACCAGTAGGCAAGTAAAACCGCAATTAAAGGATTAATAAAATCTTGAAAACCACGCAAAATACCTGAAAGCATCATTTGCACGCTATCAAATATTAAAAAGAGAACAAAGGCATAGATACTCGACAACGCCAGCTCTAAAATCACAACATCGGAGGTAAAGAACCTAATAATAAACGCATAACTAGACGTCACTAAAACCACCATAACGACGCAATACATAACTAACGTCAATAATGCACTGGCTATAACATGACGTATAGCTAGTGCATTTTTAGCTGCGACATATTGAGCCAATTGAATGGTACTTGCATTGCCAATTGCCAAAGGAATCATTACCAAACACATCGCAATACTGATCATCACCTGATGTGCACCAATATGCTTAACGCCCAAGCCCTCAGCAGCAAAAGCAATTAATGCCAGAGCTAATATTTGTAAAACTAAAGCTAGACCTATTGGCAAGCCGTCTTTTAATAGTCCTTTAACTTTAGCGCCAGACACCCTAATATCAGACCATTCACTTTTAGTTACCACAACCTCAGGCAATGACCTCTTTATCATTGCGTACAGCACAAACATAACGATATAAGCACTTAAAGCAGTTCCGATACCACACCCAATACCACCAAGCGCAGGAATACCTAAGCCGCCAAACACAAACCATAAACTCAACAAAAAGTTAAGCAATAAGAGCATTGCTGAAATTAACATCAGAAGAGTTAAACGTTTGTGACCTTCGCCAATATATCGCAGCATAGCTATAAATATTAAGGGCGGAAAAGCAAAAGCGACACAATGTAAATAATTTTTACTTATCGCTGCCACACCTTCATCACTGATAAAATTTCCAATCAAAAAAGCAGCCAAATGTACGACAAGAAACCCCACAATAGACAGCACCACCGCTGCTCGTATCGCTACTGCATATAACTGCTTACTCTCATTCTTATCATTGTTTTGAGCCAACTCGGCAAACTTTGGTACTAAAACATACAGCATACCCACTAGGAAAATAAAAACAGAAGTCCAAACAGCACTACCTAAACCGACAGCGGCCAAATCAATATAATGATATTGGCCTGCTAATAACGTATCAACTAAACCGAGAGAGGCTTGACATAGTTGGATAAAAACCAAGGGGAGTGCCACAACAATTAATTTTCTGTACTCAATGTTCATTACAGCTCCTCTTCTGCCTTAATTGCCCAGTAGCCTTTGATATAGTTTTTCCTACCTTCGACCCCAAACTCATTACGCACATAATGACGCACTGCTTTTGCTTCTTCTCGCTCTAACCCGCCCCATGCTCCATCTAAGTGCTCAATACTGCGTAAAACATCTAGCACCGGTTTTGCCTGTTCTGCCCCTTGATAACGTGCATGATAATAAACTGTTCCTAATGGCTGCTTCAAGTCATCAAAATATGTAAGATCAGCTTTATCCGTATGCAAAACGATAACAATAGGTGGGGTCGGATTCGTCCAAAGCTCAAGGATACCCGCAACGGCAGGATAAGCCGTTTCGTCAGCAATTAAAACATTGATACCTTCAGCTAAATGCTGGTGTCTATCCTCAACTTCAGTACGGCTGAAAATGATATCGCCTTGCTTTAAAGATTTAATCCAGTTACCCCCGGCACTACCACCATGCAAGAACACATCTATACTGCCTAGGGTTAAACTTCCATCCCTATCTTCTTCAGAATGCCGAAGGGTATAAAGCCT
This sequence comes from Oligella ureolytica DSM 18253, assembly GCF_000373745.1. Lineage (GTDB taxonomy): Bacteria > Pseudomonadota > Gammaproteobacteria > Burkholderiales > Burkholderiaceae_B > Oligella > Oligella ureolytica. Next base: position 21,999 of record NZ_KB892306.1, read on the forward strand.
GAGATCTTTGTTCAGCGTTTTGACTAACTTCATACGATTCTTCGCATTTAATACACGCAGCATCCAAATTAATAATTTATCGAAAGAACGTAGCACCAGTCCTTTTTTAGAATTTTCAGACGGTTCCTTTTGGGGAGGAGAATCAATTATTTTTAAAATAATGCCATAGGTATAACCTGCATAATACTCAGGCAATGGCGTTGTACTACGTATATAAATACGTAGCATATTTTTACTAGACATGGATTTATCAACGACTTCAAAGAACTTCCTACGATTACTTTGTAGGTTTATTCCTTGTTTTGAGAGCGCGTAATAAGCTAGGTAAAGTATCTTACCTTCTATCGTACCCTTAATAGTAAAGGGGATATAAAGCTCTTCAACACCTCGATCATGGGTTGCTTCAATCAATAACCCCTCTTCGTAAATATCTTTGATTAGTGCAGTCTCATATGGTACGTAGGCACTTTTGCCTCCATAATAATTTGCTATCACCAATAGTTCTTCAGGATGATCCTGATTAATATGCTCAACAATATCTAACTTATCTTCACTCTTAATGAGTGGTGTTCTACTCATTTATTTACCTCCACAGTAGAATGTAAAAAGTAACCATCTGATTCATAGAAGTTTTCCTTACTACAACGAAAAATATTGGCATTTTTTTCGGGAAACACTACAACCGAATCCTTGTAATAAGCATACTTCTCTGCAATTACATGCCACTTCACTCGCACATCAGGCTCAACAATAATTCTGATAGCTTGCGTTTTCAAAAAAACAAAATTGCTTATTGCATAAATAAGTATCTGAGCAAAAGATTTACTCAAAAACGCTCGCTCTCCAATTAATACATGCCAACCCATATCAAATGGCGTCACATTATCGTAATAATTAGCAAGCCTATCTCCAATGACAGCATAAATTTCACAATAGCCGAACGGTACTCCATCGCACGATATGAGGAATAATTTTTGATGTTTATCTTTTGTTGCTTTACCAAAGTAGGTAATCAACTCACTAAGTGGCTTATTTAATTTCCATTGTTCTATCGTATGCTTAGCATTTAACCACTTGTGCAAGAGTGGGATATCAAAGGGATACCTTACTTTATGGAATCCTATCTCAAAGTTCTGTACGCACAAAAAATATTCAGACGGCAAATCTGACGTTATCATTTTTTGTTCTCTCATCTGACCAATCAAATTTACACAAATCTCTGAAAAGTAAACTGCTGGTCTGGCGTATAGTAATCACAATCAAACAATTGATTTGCAATAACTGCATTTCTAAATGGACCCATACTTAAATCTGGCGTAACTACACCATGTTGCTCAAGTCCTACATTTTGAACAAAGATAGTATTTCTAGCATCAATCGTATAATTTTCGGAAACCAATAAATTCCCTTTCGAGTTACGATTTACAACACCATCTAATCCATTCATAAAAGATGGCTCTACACATTCAAAACCTAATGCCAAAATAATGGCCTGCGTGTCTAGCTTAATCTCTTTATCTGACGAAAGACTACGAGCTAAAATCTCCCAATTACTCCCATTTTTCTCCTGATAATCAAGCATCTCTACACCTGGATAAATACTCACTCTATTTTGTAATGTCTCATAATTTTCATAAATGTAATCATAAATTGCTTTTAGCAGGTTTTTATTAATGCCTTTATAAAGTAAATCTTGCTTCTTGATTAAACTTTTCTTCTTGTTATCTGGCAAACCAAAAAAGAAACTCGAATAATCAGGCGTTGTAATCTCTAAGGCTAATTTATTTAAATCCATCGCCATAAAATTGACATCTCGACCTATCCATTGCAATCTATAAGGATTATGCTCAATATCCAACAATAGATCATAAAACACCTCTGCACCACTTTGTCCCGAACCCACCACAGTAATTATGTCGGTACGTTTTAAATCTTCACTACGATAAGAATACTCATTTACTAGACAGTGATTTGGTTCATTATCTTTAAAAAAATCAGGTTTGGCTGACTGGGTGCCAGTACCAAGGACTAGATTTTTTGCTCTAAACTTCTCTGAAATACCACTTACAACATCAACCACATTAAGTTGATATAACTGATTATCTGAGTCGTAGACAATTTCATCAACTCGTTTACCAAAGAACAACCCCTCTTGCTGTTTACTTACCCACAGGCAATACTTGTTATATTCTTCCCGTGAAATATAAAAATTTTCATAAATATAGAAACGATGCAATCTTCTTTCGTTCTTTAAATAATTCAAGAATGAAAATCGACTCATGGGGTCAACCAAGGTGACCAAATCAGCCAAAAAAGGAATTTGTAAGGTAGACCACTTTGGCATAATACCTAAATGCCATCCAAACTCAGGTTTTTGTTCAAAAAATATTTTCTTAATCGAAGGTTTTGCGTCTAATAGGCTTGACAGGCCCAAATTAAAAGGACCTATACCTACACCAGCCACATCATATATCATTACTACTCCAATCTATACTATTAATAACACTTTCTATCTTTGAGGTAGGTTGTATGCTGACGATATTGCTCACCAGACCTTTCAAAACACTGACCAATGGAGCCAAACTTGCTTCGCTATATTTAGTGTTATTAAAATGGATCAAAAAAACTAGCGCCTTCTCATCATTAAGTGGTTCATCAAAAATCTCAAAATGAAGTCCGAATTTGCTTGGCTGAACAACTTGTTCAAGGAGTTCTATGTTTAATAATTTATTCCCAATTTTTTTTCTTATATTTAAAGGATTGGTAGGATGCATTTGGATGTAATACTCGCAGATATTATGAGCTGTTTTTTCTGCAAGCTTTTCAACAACATAAGGAAAAGGAATCTTATTAAATTCACCAATTTCTAAAATATCACTTTGCAACCTGTTCAATAACTCTGAAAAAGTTTCCTCTAGTCTAATATTGACTTTTTGGAGCACAACATTAGTAAAAAAACCTATGGTTTGATGATATTTATAATCTTCTCTGCAAGCCATGGAGGTGCCAACAACAATTTTTTCACCTGCTCCCAACTTATATAAAGACAATGCGACCAGCGCATACACAACTTGAAATAAAGATGTTTTTGTTTCGACAGCCAAATTATTTAACACTCTTTTTTCTTTATTATTAAAAGCAAAACAAATTGGAGTATATTTTTCTGACGTATCTTTTAGATCTACAGCACTTTTCTTTTCATCTAAACAAATAACCAAACCTTTTTCTTCTGTCAAGATTCCTAAGCGCTTTTTCCAGAAACTTAGTCCTTTTGTTAAAATATTTTCCCTATTATTAAATTCCTCAAGAGCAAAATGCACATATTGTAAATTTTTGTTTTTTTTGCTCCATGATTTTTTTACTAAATTTCCATTAAACCTATCTACCAAAAAAGAAATGAACTCATCAATGAAAATTTTTGCCGACCACTCATCAAAAGCTGAATGATAAAATAAGACCGAGAGATAATTACACTCTTTTAATCTAAGATGAGTAACTCTTAAAGGTATATTGCTGATCAAATTAAAACTGAACCCGCCTGCTAAAACAGCCTTTGTTTTAGCCTCCTCCTCGTCATTGCAAAAACTACTGCTAAACCAATATTGTTCCTCTAATTCTTCAGCTGATAATATCCTCTGATATAAGGAATTGTCCTCCTTACCTACCACTATCAAACTTCTTAAAGCTGTATGACGCATAATGATATCAATGAATATCTGACGCAAAATATCCGATTCAATATCCATATTAATTTTAAAAACGAATGGAATATTAAATTTAGTATCTTGACCCAAGTCAGCCTCCCACAAATAACTTTCTTGTAAAAGACTAACAGGATAATTCACACCCGTCTTAACATCACTAAGATCAATTTCAGTTATATCAACAGCTTGGACAGACTTTTTTTCTGTCTCAAAAATATATCCCTGATTCTTTGAAGACAAATGAGTGGAAAGTTCATAAGGTGTCTGATATGCAAATATATCGTTCATCTCCACCTTTAGCCCATATTGATTTTTAAATTTACCGACTGCCAATGTTGCTACTAATGAATGGCCTCCAACATTAAAAAAATTATCGTGTATTTGCCATTTTCTTGGTAAAACCTCAGAGTACACTTGCATCACTAACTTCAATATAGAATCTTTACCATCTATAGTAACAATCTGCCCCTTGCTGATTTCTTGTAAATTCCTAATCTCATTTGGTTTTACACTCAAGAGCTGAACAAACTCTTCCAATAATGAACCTGCAACAAAATGATTTATACCCTCATTTGCTGTAAGTTCAAAACGAATCATTCTTGATTTTTTGTCAAAACAATATGCAAGCATAAAAACATACGGTGACTTAAGTGGTGGGATGTCAAGATAATAAGCTTGAATATCTGACAAATTAATGTACTTCTCAGGCAAGTCAAATGCCGTTACTAAAACAGTAGGTAAAGTATCTCTATTGCTATTTGTGACATTAATTATCTCTTCATAAGGCAACTCATTTATCATGCCTTTTTGAATTTGAGTTTGAATATCTTCCCAATGTGATGAAAAAATGCCGTCACTTTTGCCCGAAACCCTAATAGGCAGTAAATTCCCAGAGCTTTGCAAATTATCAAGCTGATACTCCATTTGAGTATCAGTAATCGGTGTCACGATATCGATATAATTATCACCAACCTTTTTTAATAAAAAAAGACCAAATTCAAATATCAATTGAGCTAGTGTCAAATCACCATATTCAGGTCTTAACTCTTCTAGCTTCACAGTCTGAATATAACGAAATACATCAAGTTCAGAATACATCACATGGCTTTTTTTGAAAGCTTCAACTTTTGCTGTTTTTACTCCTAAAACATCTGGCAAATAAAATCCTGACAAAGGCGTTGAAAACCTTTTCTTCCAGTACGCTTCTTTTTCTGCTTGGGCCTCATACAATCTCTTTGAAAAAATTGGTTTTGCAGCAGGATATCTCACTTTCATTGGTTGCCCAACTTCATTATACGTTTTAGATAAGGTCTCCAAAACAACTGGCCAAGCACTATTGTCCATTAAGATGTGATGTGAATGGATACCAAAAACACACTCGTTACTGTCACCAAGCATAACCAAGTAAAACCTAACAATTGGAGTATGCGCCAAATCAATGGGTTTTATAAATTGCTGCCAAAGCAAAGTTGAACCGCCCCGAGTATATCGGAGAGTGGATTGCTTGAGTCAGGCAACTTTGTCTGACTCAGTAAGACTATCATAGTATCGTCTCTCAAACTCAAAAGGCGACACATAACCAATCGTACTATGAATGCGAGTTTTGTTAAACCAATCGACCCATTCAAGGGTTGCTAATTCAACATCACACGCATCCCGCCACTGCTGTTTTAAATATTCAATCACCTCTGTTTTATAAAGCCCGTTAACCGTTTCAGCCAATGCATTATCGTAT
>NZ_KB892307.1 GCF_000373745.1 Oligella ureolytica DSM 18253
CTGTGGCGGCGCGCCGATTGAAATCATTCGACAGTATATCAAGCAACAGCAAACGCCACCATAGATTCAAAGGACGGCGTTGCCGTCCGCGCTATTCACCCTCTCCCTAAACGAAGAGGCTTTCCGCGCATTTTGGTAAAAACCTGAGGCCATTACAAAACTGCTAACCAACTCGGTGATACTGGCTAGCCTGCCAGCTCCTTTCTAACTATCTCCGTACCGGCACTCAGAGCATAGAGCTTGCCTTTAGCTACTTCACGTGGCAATGGCGCCATGCCGCAATTGGTGCTGGGAAGCAACTTATCGGCATCGACAAACTGCAAGGCCTTTTTGAGTGTTGCAGCTACTTCTTCCGGCGTTTCAATTTGATTAGTGGCCACATCAATCGCACCCACCATGACTTTTTTACCTCGAATTAATTCAATGAGAACCATGGGTACATGCGAGTTTTGGCACTCAAGTGAAATAATGTCGAGTTTTGATTGCTGTAACTTAGGGAATGACTCTTCATATTGGCGCCATTCTGAACCCAAGGTCTTTTTCCAGTCAGTGTTGGCTTTGATACCGTAGCCATAGCAAATATGTACAGCAGTTTCGCACTTAAGCCCTTCAATGGCTCGCTCTAAAGTCGCCACTCCCCAATCATTAACATCATCAAAAAACACGTTGAAGGCAGGTTCATCGAATTGGATAATATCCACACCGGCTGCCTCTAATTCTTTGGCCTCTTCATTAAGGATTTTGGCAAACTCCCACGCCAACTTTTCACGACTCTTATAATGTGCATCATAGAGCGTATCGATCATGGTCATGGGGCCAGGCAACGCCCATTTAATCACTCGATCAGTGTGTTGACGAAGGAACTTAGCGTCCTCAACAAACACCGGTTTAGTACGCGCTACCGCATCATATACAGTCGGCACACTCGCATCATAGCGATCACGGATACGAACCGTTTCCCGCTTCTCAAAATCCACTCCACTTAAATGCTCAATAAATGTTGTCACAAAGTGTTGGCGTGTTTGTTCACCGTCACTGATAATATCAATACCCGCCGCCTCTTGCTCTTTTAATGATAAAAGCAAGGCATCTCGTTTTGCTTCAAGTAATTCTTCACCCTCTAATCGCCACGGCGACCACAGTTTTTCAGGTTCTGCAAGCCAAGAAGGTTTAGGTAAACTACCGGCAGTTGACGTTGGTAATATTTTTTTCATTGGAAATACTCTTTTTAAATCATTAACTATTGGCATTAAGCAGCCCATTGCTCAAGAATCGTCTTATATGGCTTAATAAAATCTTTTTCAGTGTACTTGCCCTGCTCCACAGCTAATTGGCTGCGCTCTACACGGTCATACTCAATTTGCGTTAGTGAGTAATCCTCATGATTTAAACGTGGCTCATAGCACTTACCGGCCGGTGAGTTAGCATTGTAAATTTCCGGACGATAGATCTTTTGGAAGGTCTCCATGGTACTGATGGTACTAATCAATTCCAGCGTAGAATAGTCATTTAACAAATCCCCGCTATGATAAAAAGCAAAAGGAGCCTTACTGCCTTTAGGCATAAAGTAACGTACCTTTAGTCCCATCTTATCAAAGTATTGATCGGTTAAGGAATACTCGTCCTGTTGATACTCAATACCCAAAATAGGATGCTCATTACCGGTACGATAATATGTTTTAGTGCTGGAAACACTTAAGCAAATAACCGGCGATTTTTTAAACTGCGCTTTAAAAAGCGGTGAGTTCACGACATACTTGTACAACTTACCGTGCAATTCGCCATACTCTTCCGGTAGGCTAAATTCTTTTTGGTCTTTATTGTGCTCTAATAATAAAACACTAAAATCATAATCACGCACATACGAAGAAAAGCTATTACCCACCATACCGGGAATACGTTGATTAGTATGGTGATCGATAATGTGGGTATTAAGTACCTCAATAATCGGAAAATCATCGCCATTATCCTCAACATCAATATCCACTGACACAATATCGAGTTCGACAGAGTAACGGTCACCCTGAGGATTATCCCAGTCCGCTAAGCTGTTAAAACGGTTATTGATCATACGAATGGTGTTGCGCAGATTCTGCTGACGGCTTTCGCCTCTGGCTAGGTTGGCGAAATTGGTGGTTAAACGAGTATCCTCAGAAGGTGTATAGTTCTCGTCAAAACTGATTGTTTTTATCGTTAATGCAAACTTGTTAGTCATTGTCACTGGCTTCCTAATGCCCTGAATTTAATTGTTATTGATAAGCTCATCGTGAGCATTATTTCATCATTACCCCTTTCCCAAGAAGCTGAAAAGCAGTCTCTTTTAACTGCTTCAGAAATGAAATAGCCAGGGAATATGTCTATTGTAGGAAATGCAAAAGATGAAGTAAAATGGTATTTTCTCACCAGTGTATGAATTTTTCTCATATGTTATATTAAACTGGCGAGTTGAAAATAAGGGACGATAACACTGTCATCACCCCCATTTTTAATCAATTACCTGTACGCAAGATCTTCGCAGCTTCAACTACATTAGTCAGTGCCGGAATCACTTCTGACCACTGACGGGTTTTTAGACCGCAATCAGGATTAACCCATAATCGCTCCGCCGGAATACGTTTAGCCGCTTTATTCATCAACCCAACCATATGCTCTACCGTCGGGATATTGGGCGAATGAATATCGTACACTCCGGGACCGATTTCGTTAGGATAATGGAAGTCCTCAAAGGCATCGAGTAATTCCATGTCCGAGCGACTCGTCTCAATCGTGATGACATCCGCATCCATCTCGGCAATTGAAGCGATGATGTCATTAAACTCCGAGTAGCACATGTGCGTATGAATTTGTGTTTGATCGCCGACACCATTGGCAGTAATACGGAAGCTGCCAATCGCCCAGTCCAAGTAATCTTGCCACTGTGACTTACGTAACGGCAAGCCTTCACGCAATGCCGCTTCATCAATCTGAATCACATGTACACCGGCTTTTTCTAAATCCAGTACTTCCTCACGAATCGCTAATGCTAACTGTTGACAAGTCACCGAGCGTGGCTGATCGTCACGTACGAATGACCAGTTAAGAATTGTCACCGGGCCGGTCAACATCCCTTTCATCGGTTTGTCTGTTAAGGACTGTGCATAACGAGTCCATTCAACCGTCATGGCTTGTGGGCGGCTAATATCACCAAATAAAATCGGTGGTTTTACGCATCTTGACCCATAAGACTGGACCCAAGCAAATTGAGTAAAGACATAGCCATCAAGCTGCTCACCAAAATATTCAACCATGTCATTACGCTCAGCTTCACCGTGCACAAAGACATCTAAGCCTAACTTCTCTTGCTCCTCAACACTACGAGCAATTTCAGCGCGCATCGCCGCAATATAAGCCGCCTCATCTAAACGACCTGCTTTATACTCACTGCGGACGCGACGAATATCAGCAGTCTGCGGGAATGAACCAATCGTAGTCGTCGGATATAACGGCAATTGCAACGCTGCTTTTTGCTTAACAGATCGCTTATCATATGTGCTCTGCCGTTTACCCAAGGCCGGTGTAACCGCTCCAACGGCAGCTTTAACAGTGGGGTTATGTACACGGGGGGAATTGCGGCGAGCAGTTAATGCCGCTTTGTTTTCTGCAAGCGCATCTTTTACCGCGTTACGACCTTCACGAAGCGCTTTACCTAACACCTGTAATTCTTCAAGTTTTTGTAAAGCAAAAGCAAGCCATGACTTAACCTCAGGGTCCAGATTGTCTTCACTTTCAAGATCCACCGGTACGTGTAGTAAAGAGCAAGATGGCGCTATCCACAATTTATCACCGAGCTTTTTAGCGATGGGTTCGAGCCAATCCAACACAGCTGTTAAATCTGCCTTCCAGACATTACGACCATTAATGATGCCGACCGATAACACCTTTTCAGCATCTAGTATTTGCACCAATGACTCTACACCCTCACGATCATTAATCGCATCTACATGTATGCCGGCCACCGGTAGTTTTTCTACTATTGCGGCATTTTCTTGCAACTGACCAAAATACGTCGCTACTAATAATTTCACACCAGTATCTTTGAATGCCTCATACGCTATAGCAAACGCAGCTTGCCAATCATCATCTAACTCAGTAACTAAGATCGGCTCATCAATCTGTACCCACTCGACACCCTCATTAGCTAAGGCAACTAATAGCTCAGCATAAACTGGTAATAAACGATCCAATAAAGCGAGTTTGTTTGACTCATCTTTGGCTTTAGCGATCGCTAAGTAGGTAACCGGTCCAATAATCACCGGCTTAGCCTTAACGCCTTGCGCTTTGGCTTCAGCTAATTGCTCTAATAAGTTTGAAGCATCTAAGTGGAATGCTGTATCAGCTGTCAACTCCGGCACAATATAGTGATAGTTAGTATCAAACCACTTGGTCATTTCACCTGCAGCCACACCACCGCAACAAGCACGATGATCTTCGGCAGTTTCTGCTGAACGGCCGCGAGCGATTCGGAAATAGTTATCAAGCTTATCACCATGAAATCCTTGTACACGTTCCGGCAAATTACCCAACAAAAAACTAGTATCAAGTACTTGGTCATAAAAAGAGAAATCACCCACCGGCACTAAATCCAGTTCGGATTGATTTGCCCAATGGCGCTGACGTAACTGTGCACCTAAGTCGATTAAGTCATCACGTGATGACTCGCCCTTCCAATAAGATTCTAAGGCGAACTTCAATTCACGCTTTGCGCCAATTCGCGGAAAACCGAGGTTATGGATTATGGTCATATACTACTCACTCTTTGTAAAAATTTATCTGATTGACAATGAATAGTATTGTAGACAGCACCATACATGAAGTAAAATGGTCTTTTCTCAACAAATAATGAATATTTCTCATATAAAATGTTAGAACGTATCCATCTCGCCATTGTGCAGCAAGTAGAAAAGCAAGGTTCCTTGACCGCGGCAGCCGATGTATTGCATGTCACTCAGTCCGCACTCAGCCACAGCATGAAAAAACTGGAACAACAGCTGGGCACCGACATTTGGCGTCGTGAAGGACGAAAATTAGAGCTGACTCAATCGGGACAATATCTATTAGCTGTCGCCAATAGGGTATTGCCTCACTTAGAATTAGCTGAGGAGCGTTTACAGCAATTTGCCCTCGGTGAACGTGGCTCTCTGCGCATTGGCATGGAGTGTCACCCCTGCTACCAATGGTTATTAAAAGTTGTTTCGCCCTATTTAAGCGCTTGGCCCGATGTCGATGTCGACGTCAAGCAACGATTTCAATTTGGTGGTCTGGGCGCTCTGTTAGATTATGAAATTGATCTACTTGTCACCCCCGATCCAGTCTATAAACCGGGGTTAAACTTTGAAGCAGTCTTTGATTATGAGCAAGTGCTTGTGGTTGCCAAAGATCATCACTTGGCAATGAGTGAATACATCGAAGCCCATCAAATGACCAGCGAAGTATTGATTAGCTATCCGGTGGATTTAGAGCGTTTGGATATTTATAACCAGTTCCTATTGCCTGCCGGCATTACCCCCAAGCGACATAAAAATATTGAAACAACAGACATTATGCTGCAAATGGTTGCCAGCGGTCGAGGAGTTGCCGCGCTACCCCGTTGGTTAGTGGAAGAATATGCAGAAAAACTGCCCATCGTACCGGTCAAGTTGGGGCCCCAGGGAATTCCAAAACAGATCTACCTCGGCTCACGCGAAGCCGATGGTAAGGTAGATTATTTACAGGCATTTGTAGAGTTAGCGAGAGAAACCTCACATGTGGTTTGATGCAGAGCTTTTATCGACTCATCACATCATCGCTTAAAAGCGGTATTACTACAAATACCATCAACCTTTGGCATTACCCAATGGCACATGGCATCAACAATAGGCAATAGTGATCGTCCCCGTTCGATCAGTGAATACTCGACCTTTGGCGGTATCTGTGGGTACTCCTAACGAAGGACAAGCCCATCTGCCTGCAGCTCTTTTAACGTATTACTCAGTGTTTTATAAGAGATATTACCAATCTGACGACGCAACTCGTTAAATCGCATAACCGCTTTATATTCACTGAGCCAATATAAGATAATCATCTTATAGCGACCACTTAATAACGATAAGGTATAGCCAAAGCCGGTTTCATCGATCTCGATTTTGCTGCTTAAGCAAAAGCTGCTACTTTCCGGCAAAGCCACATTTTCCGCCTCGGCGTGAAGCCATCTAAAGCCATATTAGGGCGTTCGTTATGATAAAGTTCAGAGCCAAGCCGTCGCTCCGTGCTGAATTTCTTCTAGACTATCAAAAAGATGCTGAGTTAACCAGTCATAACGTACCGTCCGATTATAGCGCTCGACATAGGCGTTTTGTGGTGGATTACCGGGCTGAGTATGAATCAGTGTGATATGCTGCTTAGCTGCCCACGCTAGGCGTGTTTTACTGATGTATTCCGGTCCATTGTGGCTTCGCCGAACTGCGTTTCACACCGTAGGCACGCAGGCTTGCCTCGCCATTCGATGATTTGATCCAACACCCTCGTGACTCGCTCAGAAGACGCTGATTCTCTGCTTCAAGTTCTTTAAGGTGAGACGTCATGGAGGCATCCATGCCTCCGTATTTAGCACGCCACTTGTAGAAAGTGACGCTGCTCATACCATATTCTCGGCATAGCTCAGTCACAGGCGTACCGGCTTCGGCTTATTTAAGAATCGCCATGACTTGGCTGTCGGTATATCGTGATCGTTTCGTTGAATTTCCTTTATAAGAAATTCTACTTCTAATTGCTATGGTTTTGTGGGAGGATTACCATTTCTCCAGCAATACTTAGCAATTGATTTAGCGGTTGCCTTAACCTCGTTGGCATTTAACTTAGCCAATTCCTCATCAGTGACCCGTATCTTGATGGATTTATCTCGTTTTCCAACTGTCATATAAACACCTATCAATGCTCATTACCTTTCACATAGCTAAATAACCGGAACAAAATCCATCCCATTAAAGACAAAAGAAAATAAGCCATTAACGGCACCAAAATGATCACATAAGTAAGTTTGTGTAATCTTTTAGCCAACTCTTTTTGTTCTACTAAAGAGAGAAACATTTGCCCAAATAGTCTTTCTTCCTCCTTATTTTTCAAAAAAACAAAGTATAAATTTCTAATTATCTTTTTATATTTTCTTAAATGCTCGTAAAGCCTTATTCTATGTGCTTTCGAGTATTTTTACTGTAGGAAGATACTTCACGTTTCTTTGCATATTTCCTCATGTCTTAGCTGTCAGAAGTGGTAAATAAGTAGTAAATTCATTTGTACTACTAAGCAACAAGACGCTCCTGTTGCTTCTCTTTATTCAAGCGTTTCATTTCTGCCATTGCAGAATCGAATGTTGCATGTGCGTAATAGTTCAGCGTCATGGCTATATTAGCATGTCCCATAATGTACTGTAATGCCTTTGGATTCATTCCTGCATTTGCATAGTTGGTACAGAATGTATGTCGCAAACTATGTGGAGTGATGTGTGGCAATTTATCCTCGTTATACTTATTGTATTTCTTAACAAGACCTTTCATCATGCCGTTGTAATCACTTGCCACTTTTGGATAGTTCTTTCTATTAAGAAAGAGGAAATCACTATATCCATCAATCTCAACACGCTTATCATTCTTTCGATTCGCTAACACTCGCTTAAATGCTTGATAGGCTTCTTCAACCATAGGAACTTGACGTTCGCCACTTTTGGTCTTTGGTGTTTCAATGTAGTACCCAATTTCAGTATCTCTCAATAGCTGATGGTCTATATTGACAAGACGATTCTCAAAATCTAAATCTGGAAGTGTCAAACCACCAAACTCTGAAATACGAAGACCTGTTTTTAAGAGTATCAGAATTTCATCATAATTTTTGCTGTAGGTTTTATCAGCTTTTGCAAAGGCTAACAGTTTTTCTTCCTGTTCTTCTGTTAGTACGGTCTTAGGGACAGTATCATCATCAAGAACTGCTTTCAGTTGAAAGTCAAATGGATTCTTCCGAACACAATCATCTTGTATAGCAATATAGAATGAAGCCTTTAAAGAACGTTTGTAGTTATTGATGGTTTGATAAGCATAACCATTTTCACTCATTCTAATAGCCCATTCTTTAGCGTCTGATGGCTTAATACTGTCAATACTTCTTACACCTAACTTGTCTTTCTTCAAAATATCCATAAGATATTTGCGTCCAGTTTCAGTGTTTTTTCTAACCTTTGGTCTTTGAGCGTTCTGTTTTGCGTAAAGCTGGCAGAGTGTCATTTTCTTTCCTACAACATCAATACCATCATGAATGTCTTTCTGTAACTCTGCGATTTTCTCTCTAAGTGAGATACAATCACGCTTTCCTGCTGGTACTCGGTCTGTAGCCACAAGTTTCCACGAGTAAACAAATTGCGGTTCTCCAAATGAATCTATATATTTGTATAAGTATCTTCCGTCTTTTCGTTGGCTCTCTCCAGTCTTTAAGATTCGACCTTTATTGTCACGTCTTTTTTCTGACATGGCATTTGCTCCTTTCCTTTATGGAAAGAGCCTTGATACGACTTAATACTATTTTATCATATACAAGACCCTTTGGCGACGCTAGATTGCGTCCAATGTATCTATAATTTTTTCAAATTGTTTTCGTTTAATCTGAATACGATTGCCATTCATAATCAGCCAATTTGCATTTTTATTTTCCTCTGCCAAGCGTCGTAGCTTGTTTTCGCCAATACGAAAATATTTTGACGCTTCTTCAATGGTTAGGGTATAACGTTCCCAAATAGGAATGTCAGTCTGCTTCATAAAATCCTCCTTTCCAAATCACTTATTTGGATTTCATAAAAGTTGTTTTACCAGCAATCGAACAGCTTTAGCAAAGCTCACGGGAGTTCCACCCCTGCATGGTTCTCATGTAGCCATACTCATTGCCTGCGACGGTTTTATCACGCTCGGACTATTGACTGTATGGGAGTATCATTATCACGATAAGAATGTCGTTGCAGGCAATCCTGCTAAAGATTGCTTCTCGGATCACTAACATGAATCGCTCGCTATCTTTATAAGATAGGTCATGGCGGTTAGTTCCGTTGGCTCTTTTCTTATCGAAACGTATTCGATTACTTTTATTCAGTTTTCAAAGAACAATGGCTCGTTAGCCTATCAAAACACATTGAAAGCTCAATATGCTTTGGTGGAATAACAAACCTCCCTGTTCGGGAAGCGTGGAATGGTTTAGCACGCTTCCACGAAAGGAGAGAGGATATTACTTAATTTCAAATGACAAAATCTTTGTAATCAGTCTGGTTTCCATTCTTCCACGTAAGACTTCATCAACGACCATACTTTGATTGCCATATTCATCTTTCATAAGTCGTAGGGAACGCTTCGTTATGTACCCTCTGTAATGATGTAGAATCTGGTTAATCGCTTCGGTATCGCCATCTGTTGCCTTTACAATGAGAGGAAAGGGAATCATAGGATATTGTGTTTTCATTCTTCAAATTCCTCCATAAACTTTTTAATTAAGGCTAGTCCACTGGTTCTATGCCGATAGACAGTAGAACGGTTCAATTTCAACAGGTCTGCAATTTCTGAATCGCTCATGTCCATAAAGTAAAACAGCAGTAGAATTTCACGTTTCTTGTCTGGCAACTCACGTAATGCTTCACTCAACAAATCATTTTCAACGCCTACTGATAACCCATTGAGTGTAAAAATCTGAAAGTCAGTTGAATAGTTATCTGTTGTCGCAAACTGGCTAACAAGATAATCGCCAACATCCGAAAAGGACACCTCACGCTTTGCAATCCTTGAAAGATAAAGCATATAATTCTTTCGCTCGTCTTCCATAGCACGTTTACAGATATAGTCAAACTGATTTTCTATTGTGGTCTGAAAAGAAGATGGTTTCATGTTTCTCACCCCCTTTCTGTCTAGGAAAGGAAGTGAGCCTTGCTCGTTTATCTCCTTTCACTCTTAGTCCCAATGTGAAAGGGGGATTTGTTGCATTACTGATAAATAAACTTTGTAAAAAAGTTCTGAATAGCCAAAAAAGCATATAAACAGATTTATTTCTCTGTTTACATGCTTCTGTTATTCTATCTATATGATTTATAAAACCACATTGGTGGACGTACTTATCTATTGCAGATAGACGACTTTTTTTGACAAGAACCCAATGTAAGGAAATTTATTGTATATGATGTACTTCATGGCGACGTTGACCTCCAACAAACCGCCATTTGGAAGTAATATACAATATTTTAACAGCGTAAATAGCACTACCATATAACGGTTTTTTTTATTGGCGTTTAGTAGTGCTTTTTATTAAATATAAACCTATAAACCATATAACACGTTTTTCTATACCTGTTTTTAATTCAGTAGGAACAATAAAATGTATAGAGGTGGTCTACTATGCGTAAAAAAGAAGATAAATATGATTTTAGAGCCTTTGGTTTAGCCATTAAAGAAGCTCGATTGAAACGAGGTTTAACTCGTGAACAAGTGGGAGCATTGATTGAAATTGACCCACGGTACTTAACTAATATTGAAAATAAAGGGCAACACCCCAGCATACAAGTTCTTTATGACCTTGTATCGTTACTTCATGTTTCCGTTGATGAATTTTTCTTACCTGCTAATAACTTGGTAAAAAGCACCCGACGATTACAGATAGAGAAATACATGGATAGCTTTACAGACAAAGAACTATCCTTAATGGAATCTTTAGCCAGCGGTATCAACGAAGCAAGAAACATCGAAGACTAATTAAAAGAATCCATACATAACGGAAAGAGCCGATAAAATGAGATTGTATTAATCTCATTTTATCGGCTCTGCGTCTTTGCGTCTGGCTCTGTAATCACAGTTACTTTGAACTGCTTTATTTCAATTAAATTTTCTTGTCTGCATTTCGGACAATAGAGGGGGAATTTTTTTAATTCAGTATCTTCCCTTATCTTTAATCGTGTTTTATTTCCACATACAGGACACAATATCCACTTGTAGTTTATAATAACTATCTCCTCCTTTACACTTTAATTCAAATCTTTATTAAAAAATATTTCATCTTATTTAACAAGAAACCATATTTATATAACAACATAAAATACACTAAGTTATTTTATTGAACATATATCGTACTTTATCTATCCGACTATTTGGACGACGGGGCTGGCAAACAGGTTCACCGGTAGTAACATGGTACCCTTTTAACTCTGTTAAACAAACACTACGTCCATTTGTAAAGAAAGTTAAATCACTACGATATTCTTGAATACACCGAGCAGGGATTTCTCCACTAAGAATGACCTCATTATTTTTCAATTGAGTGTCTACGATGTTCGCACAATATTTAGGAGCATCGTTGTATGCTCGTGAAAGATATTCCTGTGGCGCATAAATTTTAAAACTAAGATATGGCTCTAACAATTCTGTTCCAGCTTTTTTTAAGACTTGTTCCAATACAATAGGAGCAAGCATCCGAAAATCTGCTGGGGTACTAACAGGGCTATAGTATAAGCCATACTTAAAACAGATTTTACAGTCCGTCACATTCCAACCATACAATCCTTGTTCACAGCCATAGCGTATCCCCTCCATAACTGCATTTTGAAACGATTGATTTAAGTATCCAAGAGAAACCGAGCTCTCATACTGTACTCCGCTCCCTAATGGAAGCTGTGCTACAGATAGACCAATGGAAGCCCAGAAAGGATTCGGTGGAACTTCGATGTGAATGGTATACTCTGCTTTTTTTAACGGTCTTTCCATATAAATGACTGTAGGCTCTTTTATTTCTATCTCCACATGATACTTTTCTTGCAGCAGAGCACAAGTCACTTCCATTTGTACTTTCCCTAAGAAAGAAAGTATGATTTCATGTGTCGCAGAATCCACATAATATCGCAGAAGCGGGTCACTGTCGGAGATTTCTAAAAGTGCATCAAGTAACATTTCCCTTTGTTGAGGTTTGCTCGGTTCAACAGTCGTTTGCAGCAGAGGGAGGGGATTTTCAATTCTCTCTCTCTGTGGCAATAGCTTTGTATCTCCAAGAACACTATTTAACTTCAAAAACTCATTCTGCAAAATAACAATTTCCCCGGAATAAGCCTTATCGATTTTACATAATTCACCATTTATTGAAGTATACATTTCTGTAATTTTTATTTTTTCCTTTTCCGATATTCTAACCGAATCTCGCAAATGCAGTACGCCACTATAAAGACGTATATATGCAAGACGCTGTCTTTTTTCCGAATACTCAATTTTGAAAACTTTTCCGCAAAGTTCAGACTGACCTCGATGTGTTGATGAATAAAATTTATTCGTAATCACTTCTATAAGGTTATCAATCCCTATATTGTTTTTTGCACTTCCGTGATAAACAGGGAACAGGGAACAATTATGAAATCTTATGCTTTCCTCTTGTTCGAGTTCTAATGCTTCCAATAATTTCCCAGACGTATATTTCTCCAAAAGGTAATCATTTCCTTCTATTACCATATCCCATTGTTCAGATTCGGTAAAGTTCATTACACGCATATTAGGATGCAGTTCTACCTTCTGTTTGATTACAATTTCCGCAGAAAATTTCTCTTTAATATCCTGATAAACCGTTGATAAATCAATTCCATTTTGGTCAATCTTATTGATAAAAAAGATTGTGGGAAT
The DNA here is from genome assembly GCF_000373745.1 of Oligella ureolytica DSM 18253. Taxonomy (GTDB): domain Bacteria; phylum Pseudomonadota; class Gammaproteobacteria; order Burkholderiales; family Burkholderiaceae_B; genus Oligella; species Oligella ureolytica. Next base: position 12,693 of record NZ_KB892307.1, read on the forward strand.
ACCTATTTTCCTAAGTGCATGAAACAATATACGAGTTTGTGCTTGTACGCCATCTTTTGCAGAAATCAGTAGAATTGCCCCATCTAATACTGATAATGAACGATATACTTCTGCTAAAAAATCCATATGTCCTGGCGTGTCTATGATGTTCACCTTAGTATTTTTCCACTGAAAAGAGGTTATCGCCGTCTGAATTGTAATTCCTCTCTGACGTTCTAAAAGCGTATTATCCGTTTTCGTTGTACCTCTGTCCACGCTTCCTAATTCTGTAATCGCTCCACTGTTATATAATAAGCTTTCTGTTAAGGTAGTTTTTCCCGCATCAACATGAGCTAAAACTCCAATATTAATAATTTTCATGTGATTTTCCTCCATTCAAAAGCCCAAAAGGGCATAAAAATCCCAGTGATAAATACTCTTATCACTGGGATTTTTATGCATAACCATAGGCATACAAAACATACAGATATTCTCCGGATACTTTAGAATCACATGATAAAGGTATTCTTAAACTGGGTACAAAAAACTAAGCCCTCCTAAAAAAGGACATCCAATTATTTGTTCCCACTATCAAATTGACAGTTTATTTAAGAATACCTTGCCGCATATTTATTAACTCCTTTTAAATAGATACTTAAATAATAGCACGTAAGAGCATATTTGTAAAGGAATCTCCAATTTTTTATCAAAGAGAGTACGTGATTACAAAATAGCTGTAATAATGTACCAATATTTGTTATTCTATAATCTTCCAATTACTCCCGTTCTTTTCAAGTACCAAATCAAATTGAGATACCTGCGTTGCTTTGGTCTGCTGGTCGATATACTCCACTGTCAGCGATACCGTGACTTGATTATCCTTACGATTGTGAATAGGATTTACCAGTTCTTGAAAGATGTACTCTTTTCCGATTGGTTTTAATATCCCGTCATTCACATAGTAGGAAAGTTCACTGGCTGTCGCTGTAGGATAGAGCTTGAAGAACGTCGTTAAAAACTCATTGATTTCATTGGTTGTAATGGAATCAACCGTCCCCTCACTTTCAATGGCTTTTGGTTTATAACTTGATTTCTTAGGTATGTTGGTAATGGTCGGATTCTTAACCAGTACCATATTTCCAGAACCATCTACATAGACACTCACTATATAAGCAGAGTGGACGGTCTTTGTATTTTCTCCCTCTGTAATGAGCTGGTCTACACTGTAGGTTACATTAAACTCATTGTCGCCAGTTGGCTCTACCGTCCATATCTGAAATCCTCTTACAGAAGACGATACAGGAATATCTTTGCGTACTGTATCAACATTGAGAGCTTGAAGTTCATCTGTCAGATAGCCTTTTAGACTTTCCATTCGATTATCAATGGACTTATCGGATTGCTCCCATGAATAGTAGACTTTCGCAAAGTTCTCTACAAAATTTTCTACATGATGAGTATCAACGTATTCCTTTTCTATGATAGTTGTTTCGTGAATAGTATGAGTATCTATAGCTGTAAAGTGCTTGAATATCGCAAAGCTGAAACTAAGCCCTAAAAGTACCCACAAGGCAATCACAACCTTTTTATGAGGATTGACCTTATAGACACGAGGTTTCTTTTCCTTTGGTATCTGTTTTTCTTTATTCTGATTTTTTCTAAATTTCATCATTAAATCTTCCTTTCTCATTGTTTGATTCGTCCTGCTCCCACTAAATGCTGTTGCCAGTAGGGGCTTGTTAAGTCGGCATAACCGATTGGGTCGCCTGCATGAAACATACGGTTATTGCCAAGGTATATCCCAACATGAGTAATATAAGAGCCAGCGTTATAGGTAGAATGAAAGAAAACCAAATCGCCAGCTTGTGCTTCCGATAGTGGGATATGCTGGGTCACATCATATTGCTGTTGTGCGGTTCGTGGTAAGTTAATTCCAGCTTTTCCATACGTCCATTGTGTCAGTCCGCTACAATCAAAAGAAGTAGTCGGGGAAGCTCCACCGTAAACGTATCGCCAGCCCTCATATTTCAGTGCTTCGTCCATGATGGCTTGTACCGTATCATCATCAAACTCTGTTGTGACAAGATACTGCGTTACCAGTTGCACATAAAACATATTGCCATAGTTGTATCGCCAGCCCCCATTGATAGGTATGGCTATGGGATTGGGGTAAGACACTTTTTCGCCACCTGAATACTCTTTTGAGAAACTTTGAGCCAGTTCAAAGGTATATTTATTTCCACGATTAGCCACATACCCTAAGAAACCACCACCATAATTGTAGGACTGGATAACCGATTCTAAATCTACACTGAGCCTTTCGCTACTGGCTAATAATTCACTGAAATACTTCACACCTTGCTTAATGGATTCTTCTGTACTCAATGAATTAGGTGGAAGACCGAGGGATTCCGAGGACTGCATAACATCTTCCGCAGTACCGCCCGATTCCACCTGTATAATCGCAAGAAGTATGTTGACATATTCTTCAACGCCATATTCTTTGGCATATTTTTCTACCATAGGCTTATGAGCCAGCACTTCTGCGGAAACATTCACACCTCCATAATGAATATTGGAAATTCCGCTGTCCTGTTCATCTGAAAATAAAATGGCAACAAACAGAAGCAGTGAGAAGACCATCAAGAATAATCCAGAACCACCAATCACTAAAGTTTTCAACTTCATGGTTTCTTACCGACTTTCTTAATGGTGGCGGTTTTGATTGGTGGTCTACTTCTTGTATTTTGTAGTGGTACTCTTTGAACAGTAGACGGACGTTCTTTTGTGATTGGACGTTGTGAAGTTCTATCTGCTGTAGTGGTTGAAGTTGCTGGCTTTTGAACGGTTTTTTCTTGAACGGTATTGCCTTGGCGTTCCACTTTTGGACTTGAAAAATCGGACTTAACTGCTGGACGCTCTTGTTTGGCTTGTTGAGATTCCTTATATGAAGTCTGAATATTAGACTGTTTTGAGGTCTGTTCATCATGATATTGTTCTTGTCTTGTAGTCGGTCTTTCATGAACAGAAGAAGCAGGCTGTTTTTTCTGTTTGACCTGTTCCATTTCAGAGCGACGCTTCGCAATGGTTTTTCGCCTTTGTTCCTGCTGTTCCTTGCGTCCACTGGCTCTGTCCGCTTTGGTTTGAGAAATACTACTGGTTAAATCACGGACATTCTCTTTTACTTTGGATTTTCCTTGATATACTGCATATCTTGCATTGGTCGGCAAATCTTTAACCTGTTCTTTCAAACCACTAGCAGTGTCTACCATTCTGTCTTTGGTATCAGCTACTGTACCGATGGTTTGACCGATACGTTTTCCAAGTGTTGATTTTTCCTTTCCGTCTGGTCGGGAGTGATCTGCTTGTGTCCTTGCAGAACTCCCCGAACCCGACTGTCCTTTTTTACCTGTAACAATGGCAGACCCAGCCCCTAGAGTAGTCATGGAACGTCCAAGTTTCCGCTGTAGACGGTGCATGTGAGCGTGCATAAGCATACGAGGTTTTCTCATCACACGACTTCCCACACTTTGAGAATCGTTACTCTGTAGAGAAAACATACTCATTAAATCGCCCAGCTTGAAGTAGATTCCTGCAAAGGTCACAATCTGTAGAAAAGCAATCAAAAAGAACGGATAACCAGCCGATAAGGTATAGAGCATGGTTGAAATACTAAATGCTGTCGTAATAATCAATGTGATTCCAGCTCGTGTCAAAATGGTATTAAAGAGCTTTGTTATGGCTCGTTTTGACATACCATCAAATGATGGAATCATGCTTAAAATAAAGCTCACAGGCAGAAACATAGCATAGATGATAAAAAGTACCTGCGAGAAAATCATGATTCCTGTTAATAGGAATACAAATATGGAAATCCCAATATTGAAGACAAATAGGAAGAAGACTGTACCTAAACGGTTAATGGTCTTTGTAATGGTTAGATTGGTATTGCTTCTGTCTTCAATTTCTTCCGCAACAATTTTTTCTCTGTCTTCGCCATTGTTGGAATCTGGGCTGGTGGAGAGCAGGCTTTCCACACGGTCAATACCGATACTTTCAATGTCTGAACTGTTGTATTGAAGCAGTAGCCACGGTTGCTGAACCTGTATGGAAAACAGGCTATCTCTGATTAAGTCCACGCTGTCCTTGCCTTGACTATCGGAATGGGGCATGACAATCTTCGTGCCAAGTGATAAACTGGCATTACTGATGTCTGATGAAAAGTCATTGATTTTTTTAATGTAGTCGGGAGCGTAGGCAATAAAGGAAGCCGATAGGATAAACACCAGCACAAAATTCATAATGGCATGAATTGCCTTTGTGGTTTCTCTCTTTATCAGTCCCGTATAGGCAACATAAACCCCAAGAACCAAAATCAAGAGTAAGAGGAATCCAACATAGAAACCCTCTGTTGAAAATCCGTTTGCACTCACACCAGCTAAGGTCTGCATATTCTTACCAATGGAATCTGCTGTAGCGGAAATGAAGTCTAAGGAATAGGCTTCCTGTACTAAGTAACCTGTCGCATTGGAAACATACAAACTGATTGTCCAAATAAAATTGGTAATGGCATATAGTCCATACATGACCTGTTTTCCAATCCCGTCCGACCAGTTCCACGGAAGCCAGCCCCAGCTATTATCCACATAAAAATCCAGTTGATAGTTTTCAAGTGGGTATCGGCTGTATTCATTTGCCACATTGACCGTATCATCTACCAAGCCCGCAGCTTGAACCACCGTTCCCAGCATGGCTAAAAGAAAAATGGCAATCACAAGTGTGAAAGCCACTGTCATTGCCACTTTACCTAGACGTTTCAGCGTCCAGTTTGATTTTATTCTGTTTACTATTGATGGTTTCACATTTACACCTCTTTTCGCACAGGTGGTCTGGTATCAAAGGCATGGAGCAGTTCTTCAAATACAGGGTGGAACTGTATCACACCGACACGACCATATAAATCACTGATAAGGCATTGCCCGTTTTCCAAATCACGCAATCGCTTCTGATTGTTTTCGTCCTCTGGGTCTACACCAAAAAAGGCTAAGGTCTTTTTAATCTCGTTAAGGTCAGTGGAACGAAATGCAAATTTTAAGCCGAGGTTATTTTTCAGTTTTTCATCTAAGAGGTCGTCTGTATTTTGGGTCACGAAATATACCCCAGCGTTCATAGCACGACCAGCCCGAACCAGCTTCATAGATAGTGTTTTTCCTTGTGCTACCTGTAAAAAGCTCCATGCTTCGTCTAAATCTACAATCTTGAAAATGCTTCGGTCTGTATGGATAAAGTCTAAAGCAAAGGTACTAATGACAATCAGCATAGCAACGGATAAAAGCTCCATAGTGGTATATTCCTCAAAGGAAGTTTCCTTGTCGGGAAGTACCAAGTCCGCAACCTGTATAATGTTCAGTTGTTTTTCTAAGCTGATAGACTGCTCCACATAACCATTACTGAATAATAAATGTGCAAAGTCATAGTCTGTAAAACTTTCGATATGGTCGGCTATACTGGTACTTAGTGGCGTATTCTCAACCCGTAATTCCTCAATCACTTTCATCAACCCTCGTACTTCACTATTGGTTACTGCACGAATGGCTTTTCTAAGGATTGGGAAGCGTTCCCCATCACGAGAGGAAATCCCCGTAAGGAATGTCAGAATATCAATAGCCAGTGATTCAGAATCTTTGGGATTTTTCATAATCACATAAGGGTCAAGTAAGCCTTTGTTTTTCTCATCAGAAGTCAGAGTGACGATATTGATTTCATGGGAAATCTCTGGCAAGGTTTCTTTCCATCTGCCACGTTCTGCTTTTGGGTCTACAATCACTGCTTGTGCCCCATAAAGCACCGCATAATAGACGATAAGGTTATTCGCAAAGGATTTACCACCACCCAGCGAACCAACAAAAGCCGACGCTAACGCATTGGTTACTGAACCCTTAACCCCTTGACTGGCAAGAGCAGGTTTCAGATAGACATTGCGTCCAGTATCTAAGCTGTAGCCAACATAAATCCCCTCATTTTCCCCCAGCATTTGAGTAGCACCAAAACCTAAACCAGCGAGGAAATCAGAGGTCACGTATTGAATATAATCATTCATATAACGCTTGCTGGCAGGTAAAAATTCTTCATGTAAGCCGAGCATATCCCCAAATGGTCGTACCAGTTTTACGCTTAAATCGTCATAAAAATCTTTCACTTCATTACAACGACGTTTGAGTTCGTCAAGATCATTTGCTGATACCCTTACCACATAAGACAGCTTGTACATAGATTCCTTGCTTTGGTCTAAATTGGTTTCCAGCTCATTCACACTTTCCAGAGCTTCCGCCACATTGGAGCTGGTTTCATTATCACTTTGCCAAGCGTGGTTATCCAAGTCTTTCAGTTCTTTCTTTTTATTGCGGACAGTAGATAGGGCTTTACGATTCGCTACAATTTCCACATTCATTGACGTATCAATCGGGAATGTAAATTGCTGTTGCTGGTAGTAGAAGATTTCAGAGGACGGGAAGTCCAGTTCTCCGACAATGCTGTTAATGGTAAAGTAAGCTACATAGACGGTTTCATCTTCCTGCTGGATTTTCAAATATCGCTGTTTTTCTTCCACCAAACAGCGAGTAGGCTTAATCAAGTCATAGTATTTAATCAGCGTTTCATTATCCAGCTTTTTCTTTGATAGATGGTACTCATACTCTTCATAGGCAGTGCCTGTCTGTCCGTAAAGGTGTTCAATCAGATAGCCGAAGTCGTCCTTATCTAACCTGCGGATTTTGAAACGACGAGAGATTTTATTTTCTAAGAGCTTTTCCATCTTCTGAAAACGCAGGATTTCATCATTACTCATACTAACAAAATCGCCCATCAGCTTATGGTTCACATCATAGACAAAATCAGACAAAGCATTTTTTGCTTCAACGGTAAGACTTTTCATAGAAAACTCCTGATCGTTGAGAAGCAACTTAAAGCCGATAAAGAAACGGTAGTTCACTTGATTTTCGCCAATCATGGATATTAAAGCGTCTGTCTGTTGGTCGATTTTGTCATAGGCAACCGCTTTGAGCTTGCCAGTGACTTCATTTTTGGAACGCTCTTGTGCAGAACGTATGCTGGATTCTGTACTGATTTGTAAAGCATGAATTTTGCCATCACGATTTTGTGCGATAAGCTGTCTGAAAGAATCATGCACTTGTATTTTCTGTTCTGGACTTAGAAATGAGTAATTGTAAGGAACAAGCTCATAGTAAGCATAACATTCCCCGTCTTTATTCCAGACGAGATTGTTTTCAATGTATTTAATTGGATATGCCATAAAATTCACTCCTAACTGCTGTAATGGCTTCTTGTGGCTGGTTTCTGCCAAGCGTTACTTTTTTTCCTGCATAGGTCAGCTTTGGTCGCAGTGCATAAGCAATGACAGACTTCAAAAATCCATAAGGCTTTTTACCATCAAAAGTTTTTGTAGACATAAACCATGTGAAAGCCACAGGAATCCCAAAGTATTTGAGAAATGCTCCCTCTATCATGGAAAGAGGGGGCAAGTTGCCAAGTATCATCACTGCAAAGAGTGACACGACAAACCATGTCATTTGCGTAAAGGTTATGGGAAACGGAAGTCTAAAATCATTGATAGAATACAGTACCTTTTCCACAGACCAGATACTGGTATAGCTTCGTATTTTCTTCATGTAATCAATCCTTTCATAAAAAATAGGGGTAGCTGATTGAGCCACCCCGTAAAATAGAAAATCTGCCAGTAGTAATGTACCGACAGATTTAATAGACGATTTCAAAAATCCCATGATTGGTTGAGATAAACGTTCCTGAAAGGTCTAAATCCCGACCATAGGCTTGATAATCAATATAGTTTTGAAGACTAGCTGGTACTTCGCCTAAAGCACCCGTTTCTTCAATGTAGTAGCGTGCCACGTCATACATATCATCACAATCGGAATGAATGATAATATCCTCTTGATGTTCGCTTAGTTCTTCAATGCTTGAAAAATGAGTGAGCAGAGCAGATAGCTCCGATTGTAATTCTTCGGGTAATTCCGATACCATTTCCCATAGTCGATTGAGTTCGCCAATGGAAGTGTATTCGTCAACCGTAAAGGGTAACTCGTAGTCATGAATGGCGTATTCCTCATATTCATCATTCAAGCCGATTTTCTCTTTGACTTCCTCAAAGTCAATGGGAAAGGTAAACCACGCACCGACCAATTCGCCCTCATTGTATTTGCCTAAATTCGCAATATAGACTTGCATATCGTCCATATATTCACGTCCTTTCTTTGTAGAGATTCAAAAATCCCTACCGCACTTCGTTTGGTGTACCATTCCTTTGCGGAACATAAGAAAACCACTTATATTCCACAAAAGAACGGTTTTATTTAAGCACCAATAATGCGATTGAATAGCTCTAGTAAAATGTCTTTTACTCCAGCAGCGTTGAAGACTAAGCCAACCGCAATAATCGCAATAATTAAAAAGCCAATCAGTTTGCTAAACTCACGCTTGAAGCCAAGATACAAGCCAATCACAACGATTGCTAAAAGCACCAGTGATTGAGCGTTTGATAGAAACCAGTTATAAAGGTTTTGTCCAAAATTCATAAAAATGTTCTCCTCTCTATATTCAATGAATTTGTATTTGAGTTATTTTTTTGTTGTTATCACGTCCTGTTCTTTTACTGACTGTTGCTTCAAAATCTGCTTGTGTCGGTCTGTCAGTTTCGCATGGTCGAGAATGTCTTTTACAACCTGCGTCTGGTTGATTTCATCAAGTTTAATCGCAACCTTTAAGGTCGGGGCAACTTGATGAGATAGCCAGTTCAGCGTCCTTTGGAAGGAGTAAGGCTCTGGTTTTGTGGTTAGTTTTAATCGTTCACGATTGTTCCCAATAAACCAAGCCCATTCTTCATTCAGTTTCCAATCAGAACGAGGTTTGGAATCGTCTTTATCTACAAAACGGATATACCGATTGATAATTTTAAAGGCGGTATGCTCTGGATTGTCATAGACGAGTAAATCACGGACTGCATAATAGGCACGCTCATTTTTCAATCGAATCTCAAAACGGTTTTTTACTTCTGCGTCTTCAATGGGAATATCATTTTTCTTGTACTGCTCGTAGTCCTTTTCATAGATACAGAAATAAACTTCACTTTGTAATGAACCGATATAGAGGGTGTTTCCCATACATTCCTTTTCCTCTTTGCGTACCAGTTCGCCACTGCGATAGCTTTTAAAACTGCGGAAGACGGAGATACATTCTTCCTGTTGGCACTTTTCAGTGAGTACAGGGATATTTAAAATCCCTGTCTTATCGTTAATGGCAAGGTCAAGGCGTTTCATCACACCGCCAGCCACCAAAACGTCCATAAAGAACTCATACCAGCTTCTTTGTTGTGCCAGAAGATAGCTTTCAAATTGTCTGCACCCACGACCTTTCAATTCCACCAGAACTCCTTTGTCCAGTTCATGGGAGCAAAGGACGAATATGTCGCCTAAAGCATAATGCTCTGAATAAGAATAGAAACCATAGTCCTCATGAAGAAAATAGGACAGTTTCAGTTGTAAGATGTTTTCGACCACCTGCTGTACGTCTGTTGTCGGAAAGCGAATTCTTACATAATCAAACAGCATTTCAAGGGGAGCGTCGGGATTGAAGCGTTCCAGAGCTTCCCAAAGGGACTGCTGTAAATCCTCTGATGGCTTGACTTTTCCTGTTTCAATATCGCTTAGATACTGCCTTGTAATACCAGTCGCAACAGCTAAACGGTTTTGAGATAGTCCATAAGCCAAGCGTTTTTCTTTTAAATGCTGTAACCAAGTTTGTTCATTCAGTAAAAATCCCTCCAATCAAAAAGGCGTATGTCAACTTTTAAAGCCCATTTGACATACGCTGAAATTTTGTAAATCCCTTGTAACCAAAGGATTTTCTAATGTTTTTTTGACTGTTTCCTGTCGATTTGTACCCCCCTGTTAGATACGGGGGGTTAAGTGCTGGCGTGGCTATTGCCACACCAGCCAGCAAGATCAGTCCACACCTGCGACTTCCGCTTCGCACGTCGCCTGCGTGGACTGTCTGCTGTTGGATAACTTTTTAATTTCCTCCAAGAAATCATATCCTTTTGGTACAAGGGGAGTATAAAACTCTGATATGACACTTGTTCCTACATCAACATAGCCACGACCTTTGATTCGCTTTAAGAAGAAATCCTTTTGTACGTCACTGCCAAACATCATGCCATAGCCCATTTCAGACATACGACCTAAAGCCACTCTGAAATTAAACTGATCACGGATTCCGTCGCCTAAATATTTTGCGTCTGGACGTTGACAAGCCAGTATTAGAAAGAAGCCAGCTTGACGACCTAACATGACAATCTGTTTCAGCTTATTCATAACTGCGGTGTTTTCTTTTGTTCCCAGCATTTCCATGAAAGCGACGTATTCATCAAAGATTAAGAAGTGTGCCGGGAGACCTAAGTAAGCATAATTTTTGCCAGTCTTATAGTTCTTCATCTGCTTCATTTCCTCACTACGTTTCATCATTTCTTCATAGAATGTTTCAATGCAAGAAAGCAAGTCTTCTTTTCTATAGTAGACATTTGCCATCACAGAACCTAAGTCCGCAAGATCAGCATTTTTCGGGTCAAGAATATACAGTTTTGAATCTGTATGAAGCAAGGCTTCAATCAGTGTCAGTATAAAGTAAGTTTTACCGCCACCTGTACCACCAGCAATCAACATATGAGGGAGCTTATCATATTCCCACCATACGTTTTTCATTAAGCGAAGTTTACCATCTTTAGCTTCTACTTCATCAATAGAAATACGACTGGCTATGGTGTCATAGAGCAAAGTATATTCCACATAGGAATCCTTTAACTCTTTATCCGTCAGCTCACAGTACAAGCCACTCTCTAATTTCTTTTCCAAGTGTAAGAGTTGGTCTTGATATTTTCCCAGCGTGATTTCCACCCGTATCTGTATCAAGCCATTTTTAAGTCGATAATACATTTTAGGGAAGTAGGTTATCTTTTCCTTTGTACGACCAGCACTATCTTTAAAGAAACCCTCTGTTTTGACCTGTTCAGATTCATACCACTTGTTTTCAAGTATCATCTTTGCCAGTTTTTGACGGTGGTAAAGTTGTTTAACCGTATCATAGCGAACCCGTTTGAATACAAACGCTACCAGCAAGCAGATAAGAATTGCGACACTGAAACTGATAATTAAATAGGGAATGTCAATCTTATCTGCTTGTGATAGGTTAAAATCCTGCCAGTTGATCTGCTGGATTGTCTTCACATGAAACAGTCCGACAACCAGCAGGAAAACAGGCAGGAGTGACGCTATCGTAAAATGAAAGACTAAATCTTTACCAGATGGGCGAATCCTTTTACCACGCTGTTTCATGCGAAAAAGTCTCCTTTCTACCTAGCGACTATTTGTCTTGTGTCGGTTCTTTCTTTGCTTGTGGTTGAGCTTTGAATGAACTAGAATCCTTTGTCAGCACAATATCGTCTGCCTTGATATACCAGTCAACATCTGCTCCTTGATAGGTGGCAGTAGCAACGGTGTCCGCAATGGGATTGATAAGTTCCACCCGTGCGTTATAATCAAACTCTTTCAAAGGCACGCTGGCAGGAATACTTACTTGAATCATGCGTCCTTGTCCTTTGGATTTTAAGTCATAGGTACGTTCCTTGATTTCATCTGAAACCGACCCGTCTTCATTTTGGATTCTCACTTCACGACGTAGAGCAGAGAATTTCAATTCTCCAAAAGTCGTGTCTTTATCTAATACAATGCCATTTGCTAATCTCATCATTTTTCCTCTCTTTCTTTATTCTTTTATCATGTCGTCAGCATGTAAAAGGTAATTTGTAAAACCACGAGTGCCGATTTTGTAGCCCTCTGCGGTAATACGTGGATTGACTAACTTCACACGTTCCTCAAAGCCGAAATGTTTTTCGCCAGCTTCAGCAGGAAGCACCACCACAATATCATCTGCTCTTTGAACATCAGAATAGAGATTATAGCTTCTTGATAAGACAGTTAGCCGTCCGTTGATTCTTCGCTGAACGACTTTATCCTCGCCAGCAAATTCTAAATTGCCGAATGTTTTTTCCATGTTGGGAATCACAAATTTAAGTTCCATATTTTTACCTATCCTTTCTTTTTTATTGGCTGAATGAATGTTTGATGGTCTTAAAGAGTGGGGAACGACCTTTTGATTCTTGATTTTTTGTTTTCATAAGTTCACTTCCTTTCAAAATCGGGTAAAAAAATAGACACCTCATTTTTTGAAGTGTCTACCTATTAAATATTCAAATTTTATTGGAAGTATCTTTATATCTTCACTTTTCAAGGATAAATCGTCGTATCAAAGCTCATTCATAAGTAGTAAATTAGTAGTAAATTGAGTGGTTTTGACCTTGATAAAGTGTGATAAGTCCAGTTTTTATGCGGATAACTAGATTTTTATGCTATTTTTAAACTTAAAAAAAACATCAGAACTCTCCCTTGAACACCTATAAGTCCATACCGTGAAATCATCTCTAAAAGGAGATATTGAACACAGCTTAACCCCCTCATAAGAGTAAGGAGACACATAAGCGGGAACCACAAACATCTTTTCAATACCACTCTCTGACGGAAAAATAGGCCTTCCTACAAAACCCTCTTCTCTCTCGCCAATAACAGTCTCTAAAGCAATTATTTTCGTCGCAAGGCCATCCACAACTACAGCTTCATAACCAAGAGTTAAAGCAAAAGATGAACGTATTCTTGACTTATCTGAACTTGAAGCCCAACTCACCCAACACGTTCCACTTCCCGTCGAGCATTTAAAAAGATAATTATTAGGAGCCAGAACTTCATATGAATAAAGAACCAAACCCAGTATTAACAAAGGAAAAAATACCACGAAGGTAAGACGTTTGTACTGATTTTTTTTCATTGCTCTCTCCTGACAGGGTTAAGGAAATCGTGCTCACTCTCGACCAGCCTTTTTATGACATAAAAAGGCTGGAACTGGGGGGGTAAAGGGGGGGCAATAGGCCACCTATTTCAAGGTCAAAAAACACCTGAAAGGGGTCTTTGTGTGTCCTTGCTTATGTAGATGACGTTAGGTAACCCCCCCATTTTTAACAGCAGTTGGCAGTAGAATGATTTAATTTATGTTGATGTAATTTTTGCCTCGGTGTGATGCCACCTAATGCCATGTTGGGGCGTTCGTTATTATAAGTCCAGAGCCAAGCCGTCGCTCCGTGCTGAACTTCTTCTAGACTGTCGAAGAGATTCTGTATCAACCAGTCATAACGTACTGTCCGATTATAGCGCTCGACATAGGCGTTTTGTTGTGGATTGCCGGGCTGAGTGTGAATCAACGTGATATGCCGCTTAGCTGCCCATTCTAAGAGTGTTTTACTGAT
>NZ_KB892308.1 GCF_000373745.1 Oligella ureolytica DSM 18253
GCCCTTGTTGCGGTCATATCGCCAAAGAAAATCGGCGCAGCCAAGCGCGGTTCCAGTGTATGGACTGTGATTTTGAGGAAAACGCTGACGTAGTCGGCGCGATCAATGTGTTAAGGGCGGGACACGCCCGGTTAGCTTGTGCAGAGACTTCGCCTGTAGGTAAGGGCGTCGGGCCAAGAACCCACCGAAGCGAGTCAGGCGATGGTCGCCTGAACGCCGTAGGAATCCCCGTTCTTTAGGGCGGGGAGGATGTCAAGTTTTAAATGTATAAGGTATAAGGAGTAAAAAATGAAAGCGATTGAGATTCAAGGTGCCGGTGGACCGGAAGTGCTGCATATTGTCGAGCGTGAGAAACCGGCGTTAAAAGCCGGTGAGGTGCTTGTTAGAGTAAAGGCAGCCGGCATTAATCGCCCTGATGTGGCTCAACGCGAGGGTAGTTATCCTCCTCCTGCTGGTGCGTCAGACTTGCCCGGTCTCGAAGTGGCCGGTGTAATTGTCGAAGGCGATGTCTCGGGTACGGAGCATAGCATTGGTGATGAGGTGTGTGCGCTGACACCGGGGGGCGGTTATGCCGAATACGTCGCGGTACAGGCTAGCCATTGTTTGCCAATTCCCAAGGGCTTAAACATGGTCGAAGCGGCCGGCTTGCCTGAGACTTATTTTACTGTTTGGATTAATCTTTTTGATCGTGTTGGTCTATTCGAAGGGGAAACCTTGTTAGTACACGGCGGTGCGAGCGGTATTGGCACAACGGCAATTCAAATTGCTAAAGCGATGGGCCATACGGTGTATGCGACAGCGGGTTCGGATGAGCGCGTTGCTGCCATCGAGGCCTTAGGTTGCGACAAAGGGATTAACTACAAGACACAAGACTTTGTTGAAGAAATTAAGGCGCTGACTAATAAACGTGGCGTCGATGTGATTCTTGATATGGTTGCCGGCGATTATGTCAGTAAAAACATCGCTTCGTTGGCTGAAGATGGGCGCCTTTCGATGATTGCGATTATGGGTGGCCGTATGGGTGAGTTGGATGCCGCGCGCATTGTGTTTAAACGATTAACCGTGACCGGTTCAAGCCTAAGACCACGTAGTGATGAGTACAAAGCTAAAATTGCTCGTGCCTTAGAGGACAATGTCTGGCCATTAATTGAGTCCGGTGCGATTAAACCGGTGGTGCATGCGGTGTTTGATTATACGGATATCCAAAAAGCCCATGAGATGATGGATGCCGGCGAGCAAATCGGTAAAATTATTATCACTTTCCCGGACAATGAGTAGCTTTTCAAGCTATAATTATGGGTTATCTTGATATTTAAGCGATTAGCGATAGTGATTGTGACTAATAATAATCTTAATGTGTTGCCACAAGGTGGGCGTTTGGTGCTTGGCAATTGGAAGATGCACGGTAGTTTGTCAGCCAATGCGCAGCTCATCCGTGAATTATCAGAAGGCGGTAAGCAATTACCTGCTTCTGTGCGTTGTGGTGTCTGTGTGCCTTTTCCATATCTCGCTCAAGTGAGCCAATTACTTGAAGGCAGTGAGTTCTTGTGGGGGGCTCAGGATTTAAGTGCCCATACCCAAGGCGCTTATACCGGTGAGGTCTCTGCGCCAATGCTCAATGATTTCGGCAGTACCTGGGTGCTAGTAGGGCATTCTGAGCGTCGCCAAATGCATGCCGAAGATAGTGAGTTAGTTGCTCAAAAAGCGCAGCAAGCAATTAGTCATGGTTTAATCCCGGTTGTCTGTGTGGGTGAGTCGTTGCAAGAGCACGAAGATGGTCTTGCCTTAGATGTTATTCGTCAGCAATTAGCGCCTGTTTTAGCCTTAGGTGTCGAGCAGGTAGACAAGATAGTCATTGCCTACGAACCAATTTGGGCCATCGGTACCGGGCTAACAGCTACGCCTGAGCAGGCCCAGAGCGTGCACGCCTACATCCGTTCATTGTTGGTCGAAATTGGCGCTGATCATGTCTATATTTTGTACGGTGGCAGTGTCAAACCGGATAATGCCGCCAGTCTATTTGACATGCCGGATATTGATGGGGCGCTAGTGGGTGGTGCGTCTTTAGATGCCAAGGATTTTCTGGCGATTGCGACCGTTAGTGCGTAATTGGCAGGTATTGAGAGTCGAATTTTTGTTGTTAGACGTGTTGATACACATTATTTATATTTAAAGTTTAGAGCGTTTAGCTCGTTATTCCTTAGTTGGAGTTTTTAATGCCGTCATTTCTTTTTCCAGTATTAATTGTTGTGCAGGTTGTTGCTGCTTTTGCTGTGATCGTTTTGGTCATGTTGCAGCAAGGTAAGGGTGCAGACATGGGATCTGCCTTTGGTGGCGGCTCTGCGGGTAGCGTATTCGGTTCTGCCGGTGCTGCAAACTTCTTCTCTCGTATGACTAAGTGGGCAGCAGTTGTGTTTTTTGCAACGACATTGGCGTTAGCCTATATTGGTTCTAAGTCATTCACCACAACAACTTCCAGCGGTCCGGAAGCGGGTCTAATGGAGCAGTTTAACGAGGTTCCGGTTATTCCTGGCGCAGGCGATTCAGTGCCTTCTAGCCCTAGCGTAGAAGATTCTTCTATGCCCGCAGCCCCTACGGCTCCTAGTGATGAGGCAGAAGCAGATGCGGCGGTGCCTTCTTTAGGTACTCCTGAAGAAGCGCCAGCGGCTGAAGAAACACCTGCAGCTCAGTAAGTTTAGCTATTGATTGTTGTTTTTAGGGGTGCAGCCAACACATAGGGCTGCATTTCTTTTTGAGTTAGGCAATTAGCTCATTTTGTTTTGCAGATTAGTAAAAGTTGTGCTAGAATCTATCTCTTTATTGCAAAATAAAAATTCATAAAGTCTTCATATATTGCTCACGTGGTGGAATTGGTAGACACGCTACCTTGAGGTGGTAGTGGCGAGAGCCTTGGGAGTTCAAGTCTCCCCGTGAGCACCATCATTTGTTTTTCTCTTCTTTTGTTTCTCTTTAAAAAAGACTACTAAAGCCCTTTAAATCAAAGGGTTGTGGTATTTTTGCACTTCAAATTTCTTTAATTTCATACAGTCTTATTTAGTCTCTTTTAAGCATATTTACGCAAAAGTGTTGGTATTGTGGGATGCAGAACCCACAATTTTTAGCTAAGGCTATGAAGATATATGTCCACGACTGGGAAGCTTTTTGTAAGTTATTTATAAAAAATATTCAGCTAGCCATGATTCAGGCCATTTTCAAACAAAAGAAATGATTTTTCATGCTGTTTTGATATACTCAAAATGGTTCATACTCATGAACATCATTAAAACTAAACTCAAGATAGAACTATAAAACTCATTTGGGCTACTCATCAATGGAAAAAGAACAAGGAACGACGGAACTGGCCGCAGTGTTAGTTGCCGTAACTGATAATGAAGCAAAGGTATTAACGGTGGAGCAGGGTACTTTTTTACCCAGTGGCCCGTTGACGCCGATTCATAGTTCCTTGCAAGCGGGTGTGCGTGAGTGGGTGGAAAAGCAGACCCATCAACCACTTGGTTATGTAGAGCAGCTTTATACCTTTGTTGATAGTAAACGAACCACAGCCGCAGGCCAGCCGTTGATCTATATTGGTTATCTTGGACTGGTGCATGAGGAAAGGGAGTTGATTGATCTTCAGGCCAAGTGGAAAAGCTGGTACCTCTATTTTCCTTGGGAGGATCAGCGTCGTGGTCGTCCGGACTATATCGATTCAGAATTTCTACCATTTTTTCTGCAGTGGCTTGATGCTGCGGATAGCCTTAAGTTGCGTAATCGACGCCTTCAACGTTTGAATATGTGCTGGGGGCTTGAGGGTTTTGAGTGGAATGAAGAGTATATTCTCCAGCGCTATGAGATGCTGTATGAGGTTGGCTTAGTACCTGAGTCACCACGCTTTGAAGAGGGTAGGGTATCTGAGCATCATGTGGGTAGCATGATGAGGCATGACCACCGTCGTGTGCTAGCTTCCGGTATTGCCCGTCTGCGTGCAAAGATTAAATACCGTCCGGTGATCTTTGAGCTGATGCCACCGCAGTTTACCTTGTTGCAGCTTCAGCAAAGTATAGAGGCTTTAGCAGGGATTATTTTACATAAGCAGAATTTTCGTCGGATGATCATCAATCAGGGATTGATTGAGGAAACCGGACAGCAGGATACCTCTGGTCCTGGACGACCGGCGAAACTATATCACTTTAAGCCTGATATCTTACTGGAGCGTTCGGTTTCCGGTAGTAAGCTGCCCATTCAGTAGTATCACTTTTTCTTTTAAATCTAGACTATTTATATATTCATTGCAGTCGCTAGAGTGTTGACTATTTATTAAAAATAGATTATGCTCACTTCGAGTACAAATATTTATGCTCTTATTGAGCATAACAGAACAGTATAGGTAGTCATGAATAAACATCTTTTTCCCTTACCCGATTTATTGCTTCGTCCCTATGTGGAATTTGCCCTGACTGAGGATTTAGGCCGACGAGGTGATGTCACCAGTTATGCCACGATAGCGCCTGATCTTAAGGCGACCCTGAACATAGTCTCACGTCAGTCGGGTGTCATTGCCGGTATGTCGTTAGCTCGATTGGCTTTTTATATGATTGATGCCGATATCGAGTTTGTTGCGCAGTGTCGCGATGGACAAAGGGTTGAGCCATCCACGGTTCTCGCCGAGGTATCGGGTAATGCGCAAGCTTTATTATCTGCAGAACGTACAGCACTTAATTTTTTAACGCATTTGAGTGGTATTGCGACCCAAACAAATGACATTGTAAATTTAGTTAAAGAGACCGAGGCGGTGATTACTTGTACTCGCAAAACCATTCCAGGCCTACGTACTTTGCAAAAGTATGCTGTGCGAGCCGGAGGAGGGCGTAACCATCGACTTGGACTGGATGACGCGATCTTGATTAAGGATAACCACATTGCGATTGCAGGTAGTATTACGGCGGCGCTGCGTCAGGCTAAAGAGGTGGCAGGGCATCTGATTCCGCTAGAGATTGAAGTGGATACATTGGAGCAACTAGAGGAGGCATTAGCGGTAGGTGTCGATCTTGTGCTGCTGGACAATATGAGCCTAGATGAATTACGTGATGCGGTTGCACTGTGTCAGGGGAGAGCTCGTACCGAAGCTTCTGGCGGTGTTAATCCCGAGACGGTTCTTGGCGTAGCACAAACTGGGGTTGATTTTATTGCCATGGGCTGGTTGACGCATACAGTGCCTTCATTAGATATCGGACTTGATTTTATCCCTTCTACCGCTACTGATAATCGAGGTACACAGGCATGAAAGGCAACTTTTTAAAAGGCTTAAAAGGATTAGGGTTAGCGTCGATAGCTTTAGTGTTAGCGGCTTGTACAGATGATCTGACGACTTCATCGGAACAAACTAACACAACAAGTCATCGTGACTTTCCTCGAGAAACGGTCACGCTTATAGTGCCATTTTCAGCGGGTGGAGGCACAGATATCCTAGCTCGTCATATGGCTAAAAACTTGAGTGAGCAGTGGAGTACTCAAGTGATTGTTAAAAATATGGCAGGTGCCAGTGGCCGAGTGGCAGAAAACTATGTCAAAAATCGTCCTGCTGATGGCTATACCCTTTATTTTAATAATAGTAGCTTTACTACCGTGCCACCTATTTTGACCCCAGAGCTTCCTAAAGTTGAAGGCTTTACAGCCCTTGGTTCCATCGCAAAATCTTCTTCTTTGTTAATCGTACCTGCAGATTCGCGCTTTGATACGCTGGAGTCATTGCTGAATGAATCGGATAAACTCTATATCGGATCGTGTGGTCTTGGTACCCCCCAACACTGGGCGGTGATGCGTTTAAAGCGTGATGCTGAAACAACGCATGTTCCTTATGGTGGTTGTGCTGATGCCTTATTGGAAGTGGTTCGTGAGGAGTTATCAGCTGCTGTGGTTACCCAGGCCTCGGCCAAAGCAATGCTTGAAAATGGCTCTGTTCGTGCTCTAGCAATAACCAGCGCAAGGCAAGAAGCAGCAACTGACGCTTTGGCGACTAGTGAACTGTGGCTTAAGAACGGCCCAAACTTAGACCAGTGGTATGCAGTTTTTGTACATGAAGAAACGGCAGATGAGATCAAAAAGCAAATTGCCGCAACGCTAATGGAGGTTTTTGATACACCACAGTTTGCGGAGGAATTAGCACCTTTCTCTTTAACCCCATATTTGCAAGATGGGGAGACGTTTGATGCCTTGCTGAAAGAAGAGCAAGCAGCCTTTATTGAGTTTGCCACACAGCAATGAAGCAACAAATTAAGCGAAAAAACCGGATAGTGGCTTTGTGCTACCTAGTATTTGGATTAGTCATGCTTTATCAGAGCGTGATGTTTTATGACATCGGCACATTCGCGCAAATGCAAGCGGGATTTTTTCCATTAATAGGTTCTGGGCTAATTGTATTAGCCGGTTTTTTCATGTTGCTTAAAGAAGTGTTTGTTGCTTTTAGGGCTAAGGCTAGCGATGATGTGCGCCACTCTGCTCATCGTAGTGATTGGTCGGAGCTGTTTATCGTTCTGGTGTTTACAGTTATTTTATTGACGTATGCCTTGGCGATTCACTATCTGGGCTTGATGGCTAGTATTACTTTACTGGTGATTAGCAGCCGTGTATTTTATCCCGAATCCTCATGGCGATCAACGCTGATCGGTCTTGTGCTTTGTACGGCTTTGTCCTACTTGCTAGTTGAGGTGATCGCTCCTTCAGGGGTGATGCTCTGGCCAGATTTTATTGGGGTCTAGTTTGATGTTAGACATGTTCACCCTTGGGCTGGAAGTAGCGCTCGCTCCTCAAAATCTGTTTTATGCCTTTATTGGTGTGCTTCTTGGTACCATTGTTGGCGTGATTCCCGGCATTGGTACCATGTCAGTCATTGCCATGTTGTTGCCTTTAACCTATGTGATTTCCCCCGTCTCAGGCATTATCATGTTGGCTGGTATTTACTACGGTGCCCAATACGGGGGTAATACCTCTGCGATTTTGCTTGGTATACCTGGTGAAAGTTCGGCAGCGGTGTCGGTGTTTGATGGCTATCCCATGGCAAAAAAAGGGCGTGCTGGTGCGGCATTAGCCATCTCTGCCTTGAGTTCTTTTTTTGCTGGCTGTGTGTCTACTTTGCTGATGTTTCTTTCAGCACCATTACTCGGTAAAGTTGCGCTGGCTTTTGCTTCGGCTGAGTATGCGCTTTTGATGGTTTTGGGGCTCATTGGTAGTATGAGTTTTGCCAGTGGGGCTTATTTAAAAACCATGGGTATGGTGGGGCTAGGCCTTTTCTTGAGTACTGTCGGTATTGATTTTTATACAGGAACTCCACGTTTTGAATACGGCATCATGGCACTAAGTGATGGCTTTCCTATTGCCGTTGTTGCTATGGGCGTATTTGGAATTGCTGAAGTCATTGAACAGTTAGTGCATCAATTTAAGCTACGACGTGCCGGTGGCAAAATACCTGCCATGGCGGCGATTCCCTTTAAGTCACTTTATCCCTCGAAAACTGAGGCAAAGCAATCTGTCGCTCCAGCTAGTCGTGGCACCTTGATGGGGGTGTTATTAGGCATTTTTCCAGGGATTGGAGCCACTATTGCCTCTTTTGCTGCTTATAGCGTTGAAAAGCAAGTAAATCGTGAGCGGGAGGAGTTGGGCACAGGTCATCCAGCCGGACTAGCCGCTCCAGAAGCGGCTACGAATGCAGCAGCCCAAACTTCCATGATCCCTTTATTAACCTTAGGTATTCCGGGTAGTGCTGTGGTGGCGCTAATGATGGGCACCATGAATGTGCATAATATTCAGCCTGGACCTACATTGATTAATCATCACCCCGAGCTGTTTTTCGGAGTGATTGTGTCTATGTGGATTGGTAATTTGATGCTGCTAGTATTGAATTTGCCACTGATTGGTATCTGGGTAAAACTATTGCAGGTGTCAAAGCCGATATTACTGCCTATTATTTTAGTGGCTTCTACCCTAGGAGTTTATCTCTTAAATAGCAGTAGCGCTGATATTGTGTTGCTGCTGCTTTTTGGACTTCTTGGTTATGTTATGCGCCGCTTTGGCTGTAGCACGGCCTCCTTTATTTTAGCTTTTATCCTAGGCCCTTTACTTGAGGAGCACTTACGTCGCACCTTATTGCTCTCAGATGGTTCCTTTTTAACCTTTGTGGAGCGACCGTTATCCCTATTTTTGTTAGTGTTGATCGGCGGGCTTGTGATGGTGATGGGGTGGCGGAGTTGGAAGCTGCGTTGAGCTTTGGCTTGTCACTAATTAGTCATTAGTTAGTCATCAATCAGTCATCTTTTGTTGTTAACATTTCTTTTATCAAAATATCATCCATTACCTGAAATCATAGCAGTTACAAGATGGTTGTTCTATTTGTGGGGCATAAGTCCAGTGATTAGCACCATACAAGTCAAAAATATATCATTAAAGAAAAGAAAACATATATGGACCGTGCGCCACGAGTGGATTTTTTGTTTGTCTACATTTTTTGCGCTATACCGCTTTTATTTACTCGAACCTCCATCGCTGAACATATAGAACGGACTAGCCATACTGGTTTCTACATTGGATTAGTTGTTTGGTTACTAGCCTTCTGCTTGGTCATTAAGTATTATTTCCTTCCTGATTCTGCCATTGCTCAGCTTAAAAAGAGCGATCAGGTGGTGAGGGCAGAGATAATTGGGGATTCTCACCATGATTTTTCGGGATTACCGCCGTTGTCTTTGCATAGAAAAGGATTAGAGGGTGAGGAGCAATTTCGTAAAGAGCATGTGAATCGTCAGATCAAGGTAAAGTTATCTAATCTGGCAGGTACTCTAATCACTCATATTTTCTCTATGCCGGTGGATTACTCATCTTCTTCTAGCCTTAATGAAATTATTGAAACACAAAATCAACGTTTAGCAATCGAGTACGAGGGTGGTACTACTGCGTATATGCCAGTGTGGCTTAATGGTAAGGTGGTAACGCCAGTTTTTGCACTGGCTAATGAGCATGGTCGAGTGACTCGTGGACATATTAAGTTAGGTCTATGCCTGATTATTATCACCTTGCTACAGATGTTTTTGCCATTGCTTTATGTGGCACAGACAACACAGCATCTGACAGATGATGTATTTACCTTGTTTAATACAGTCACTGTTTGGCATTGGGCTCCTTTAGGCAATATTGTGCTTTTATGGATTTATCATAGTCACGGCTCTGTTGAGGCAGGGCCTAATGGCATGCCTGTTGACGTCATTAAGCTTTCCGGACTTAGCAGTACCACCGAATCCATTACTTGGAAGCAGACACATTACAGCAGTGATGAACCTGCTTATCGCATTGATGTTACTTATAAGGATAGTGACGGTCAATTGAATAGCTTGCACTTTACAGAGACTGTTTCTAACATTCAAAAAATAAAGCTTGATGAGATGTCACAACATCGTCCAATTCTTTATCTGGAAAATCAAAAAGACAAGATTGTTTTTGCTGACCGTGATAATGGGCAGTTTATCTGAAAGTATGGATTTTAGACGTTAAGATTATTTGTTTAATTAGATAGAGGAAGTTAGAGAGAGTGATCGATATATGCTGTCAAGTTTAAGCGGACTTTCAGAGCGTATGCCTAGAGTTTACTTTCTGTTTATTTACGCTCTCTGCGCTATTCCGCTTTTCTTCATCCGAGAAAATATCGTGGAGCATATAGGTAATCACCCCATTTTTAATAGCAGTTGGCAGTAGAATTATTTAATTTATGTTGATGTAATTTTTGCCTCGGTGTGATGCCACCTAATGCCATGTTGGGGCGTTCGTTATTGTAAGTCCAGAGCCAAGCAGTCGCTCCGTGCTGAACTTCTTCTAAACTCTCGAAGAGATTCTGGGTTAGCCAGTCATAACGTACCGTCCGATTATAACGCTCGACATACGCGTTTTGTTGTGGATTACCGGGCTGAGTGTGAATCAACGTGATATGCCGCTTAGCTGCCCACGCTAGGAGTGTTTTACTAATGTATTCCGGCCCATTATGGCTTCGCCGAACTGCGTTTCACACCTTAAGCANGCAGGCTTGCCTCGCCACTCGATGATTTGATCCAGCACTCTCGTGACTCGCTCTGCAGGCAAAGAGAAGTCCACCTCTATGCCCAAACCCTCACGGTTAAAGTCATCAATCACGTTAAAGAGACGCAGACAACGACCGTCAGCCAGCTGGTCATGCATAAAATCCATCGACCACACTTGGTTGATCGCAGTGGTTGTACCGAGTACCTCAGGACGCTCACGTACAATACGTTTCTTAGGTTTGATACGCAAGTTTAGTTCTAGCTCGCGGTAGATTCGATAAACTCGTTTGTGGTTCCATTTAAAGCCCTTAATGTTACGCAAATACAGGAAACATAAGCCAAAGCCCCAGTTACGTTGAGCGGTGGTTAATCGAATCAACCAGTCAGCAATGACCTCGTTCTCATCGGCTTGTTTAGGCCGGTAGTAATAGCAGCTTTGGCTGATGCTCAATACTTCACATACCACTCGTATACTCGCTCTAAATTGCGTGACCGAGCGCTGCGCCATCTCTTTACGTCGAGATGGCCTTACCACTTTTTTTCGATGGCCTCGCGAGCAATCTCAGCCTTTAGGCGCTCTTCGGCATACATCTTTTTAAGGCGCTGATTCTCCGCTTCAAGCTCTTTAAGTCGAGACATCATGGAGGCATCCATGCCACCGTATTTAGCACGCCACTTGTAGAAAGTGGCGCTACTCATACCATGCTCTCGGCATAGCTCTGGCACAGGCGTACCAGTTTCGGCTTGTTTAAGAATCGCCATGATTTGGCTGTCGGTATATCGTGATCTTTTCATTGAATTTCCTTTATAAGAAATTCTACTTCTAATTTGCTATGGTTTTGTGGGAGGATTACCCCCCTAAGATCGATGAAATGATCTGGCGAATTATCTCAAACTCATTTAAGTCTCTTTTTAGAAAAATAAATTGTTTCCATGAGCACTCCTTGTAATATTAAAAAAGTAGATTCATTTTTCAATAGTTGTGTAATTGGTATCTGGCGTCGATTAAGTTAAGTCAATATTTTAGTAACGGACAACAGAGCTTTAGAAAGTGCTTTACTAAAGCCTTCTGTGTTGCACCCATAGCGTACATTACATGAGCTTATGCTATTTAGCCACAATGCCATAGACTCTCTTTACGCATCAATCGATAGGGCTTCACGAAACCAAAGAAGCTATGCCGAGTACAAGGAGCTCCTAGATTATTTATAAAAAATACGATCTCACCCTCTGCTCAGGTGGAGTCTTAGATGCGTAATAGACAAGCTAACAATAGGCTTATGGGTTATTTTTTAAGTTACCCAAAATAGCGCTAAGGTTTTTTCAAAAGCACTATGAAACAGCCTTTTACCCCTCTATTTAACGATATGTCCGTATACTCTCATAGCAACTCGCATTAACATTAGAAAACAAAGACACTTATTGATTTCAACTTTTTCTTGTTTAGAATCATATTTAGTAGTTAGTCATCAACCAAACCCTTTACTTTTAAACAATTGTTCTCAACACTTACAAACTTCCAACAATTTTCATATAACCACCCTGTTAAAAATCTTGTTATCATTTCAAAATGAGTCTTCCTTTTTAATTCTTCTAGGGGAAAAATATGAAAAAAATCCTTACTTTATCAGCACTTGCCATTTTGGCGGGTTGTAGCTCAACCTCAACTTCACTTGAGACTGAACACGCTCCCCTTCCGATACAACAAGACGTTGACTTGGAAAAATACGTTGGTACTTGGCACGAGCAAGCACGATTACCTCATCGATTTCAAGAACAATGTGTCGCTGATGTACAAGCAGATTATGTTTTAAATGACGACCAAACGCTTAAAGTTACTAATAGCTGCCGCACGGCAAATGGTTCCATTACCACGGCTATTGGTGAAGGACGTTTATCCAGTGATATCGAGCCGACTGACCCAGCTAAGCTTGAGGTCCGATTTGCACCGACATGGCTTTCTTGGTCACCCAAAGTTTGGGGTGATTACTGGATTCTAAAGTTGCAGGGAGATTATGAATACTCCTTAGTCGGTACACCAGACCGTGAGTACTTATGGGTACTTTCACGTGAGAAAGAAGCCGATCAAGCAGTGGTTAAGGAGTTATTAGACTATGCAGCGACTCAGGGTTTTGATATTGAAAAAGTAGAACGCTCAAATCAAGAGCTAGTGAGCGGAGTTGCTACTGCTAAATAAGATATGAGTTATACAATAAAAAGCAGCTGTTTGTTACTCTTTTGGCGAGTATAGCAGCTGCTTTTTTAAATCGACTTAAAAGATTCAACTATTCCTCATCATTTTCTTTTTGATAACCCTCGTAGTAGTAAGACTGCTCAATGCGTTTTTGCTCGGCTGTCTTCTTAGGTACAGGACCGGGGGCTGATTTCGATAACCCCGCCAGACCATCTTCGGCTAACTCTCGTCGCCATTGAGCCAATTGATTTGAGTACAGTTTTTTACGACGCAGCAGCGCACCTAATTCACCGTGTTTGCAGGCATCGGCTTGCTGTATGATGGATAGTTTATACTCGGGCGTAAACACGCGACGGGTGCGTTTTTCTAAGGAAGGGTTCGGCTCCACTTTGGATTCGATCGGTGTCACTGGTTTTGGCATAATGCGCTCCTGATTACCCTGATCTATATGTTATCTCAAAATCAAGTGGCTCAGGTCTATCTTGACATACAGGGACTGCGATCAACCAAGTGTGGTCAATGAATTTTATGCATGACCAACTGGCTGACGGTCGCTGCTTGCGTCTCTTTAACGTGATTGATGACTTTAACCGTGAGGGTTTGGGCATAGAGGTGGACTTCTCTTTGCCCGCTGAGCGAGTCACAAGGGTGTTGGATCAAATCATCGAGTGGCGAGGCAAGCCTGCATGCCTACGGTGTGAAACGCAGTTCGGCGAAGCCATAATGGCCGGAATACATTAGTAAAACACTCCTAGCGTGGGCAGCTAAGCGGCATATCACGTTGATTCACACTCAGCCCGGTAATCCACAACAAAACGCGTATGTCGAGCGCTATAATCGGACGGTACGTTATGACTGGTTAACCCAGAATCTCTTCGACAGTCTAGAAGAAGTTCAGCACGGAGCGACTGCTTGGCTCTGGACTTANAATAACGAACGCCCCAACATGGCATTAGGTGGCATCACACCGAGGCAAAAATTACATCAACATAAATTAAATAATTCTACTGCCAACTGCTATTAAAAATGGGGTGATTATAAATCACTCACTTTCTCTACAAATTTTCCCTCTTCATCTTGTGCCCAATAACGGCTCACTAAACCTCTGTCAATTTCTTTATCTGAGTAAACTTCAAACCCAATAGTCATAATCCTAACCAATTATTCATGTCTGCATTCCCACCTAGTAGTGGTTTCAGTCATTCCTTTAATCCGTCAATTGCTCTCTAACCACTCTCTCAGCCCACCCCTCCATATCTTCTCTCGACACTTGCAGCTCCCCCAGCCCCTTCGGGTGATTCACCCCTCTATATCTTTCTTTTCCATATAGCTGATCAAGCAAACCATTTGGCCAGTTCAAGGAGCTCTTCACTACCCCACGTCGTATTCTCTCAAAATCACTCCGCCATGTTTCGCCATCAACGCCAATCAAGACTTTGGTAGAAAGCATTTTCACCCCATCCGATGCATCTACCTCTAGCAAAACAAATTCACTACCATTACGTCGCAACCCAACCGCTTTAATCACTCTTGGTGAACCATCCTTACACAGATGTAATCGGCTACGTCCAACTTTTGGCAAAACCAAGGTTTTTTCAAAAAACACACTGCATTCAAATATACGTCGTGCACTAGCTATAAGATGTCTTATTGGTGTTCAAATAAGTAATAAAAACCATTTCTAGTAATTCATGCGTATTTATGTTCTACAACTTCTAACTATTTTTTATAATTTATTAATAAACACTAATTATCAAAAAAACTAACTATAGTTAGTTTAATTTACACTTTAGTTAATTTCAGATTACTCGTGATTATTAGCATCACATCACTACTCTAAGAACCATACCTCTTACAGAAAATAAAAAGCATGACGTAGTAAATCTATTACGATTTATCCATGTGTTACCGATTTTGAAAATAGATTAATTATCAGTACACCGATAATAATTAAAGAAATTCCTGCTATTGCCGGCATATCTAAACTTTGTTTAAAAAATACAAAACCTATAAGCGCAATAGCTACAATTCCTACAGCACTCCAAATTGCATAAGCTATTCCTACAGGAATAAATTTTAGACTTAATGAAAGAAAATAAAATGAAACCACATAAAGAACAATTACAAAAGCGGTAGGTAACAAGCGAGTAAATTGTCCTGTTTTGACGAGCATTGCTGTGCCGCAGACTTCGAAAATAATGGCGATAGCTAAAAATAAATAAGCTACAAAAGCAGGTTGCATAAAAAATAACTCCAGGAATATAAAATGCTCCACGTGGAACATTTTATATTCCATTGTTGTATTGTTTAGACCAACCTTATTAGTTTAAACTTAAAACAATACAGTTAATCTTAATAAAATTAGAAAATTTTGAGGCTCTTAACCCCTCCCCTACTCCCTTACTTTCCTATACAAAAAGACGAGAAAATCTCACCTAATAAATCATCACTAGTGAACTCACCGGTAATTGAATTTAACGCTTCATGGGATAAACGCAATTCTTCAGCAAATAAATCCAACACACGATCATCTTGTTGAGCAAAATTATATGCTTGGTTTAAATGATCCATAGATTCTTTTAAGGCAATTAAATGTCGTTCACGAGCTAACCAAGGCGTTTCTTGTTGTACCTGTAAACCGGCAATTGAAAGTAATAACTCAGTTAATTGTTGTAAACCAAACTGCTCTTTAGCTGACAGAAATACCCTGTTATCAGCAGTATTTTGATTTTTTAATTTCGCCAGTGTTTGCTCATCTAAAAGATCGATCTTATTAAACACGGTGATCACCGGTGTTTTAGTCGGCATTTTTGAAAGAATATCTTGATTGGCCTCGAGATCGGGAGCGGCAGCATCTTGTAGATGCAAAATAACATCTGCCTTGGCAATTTCAGCCCAACTACGTTCAATACCAATACTTTCTACCGTATCATCCGTTTCACGAAGTCCTGCAGTATCAACAATATGTAATGGCACCCCATTTAAATGGATTTGCTGCACTACCCTATCACGTGTCGTACCGGCAATGGCAGTCACAATAGCCACCTCATCGCCTGCAAGCGCATTTAAGAGACTGGACTTACCAACATTAGGTTGCCCCGCCAAAACAACGTGTAGGCCCTCTCTGAGTATCATGCCCTGCTCTGAAACCTGCAAGATATGACGTAATTTCTCTTGTAAAGCTTCTAATTGAGGAACAGCATCATATTTTTCTAAAAACTCAATCTCTTCTTCGGGAAAATCAAGCGTTGCTTCAACCAACATTCGTAAATAAATAATGCTATCTGCGAGTTCATTAACTAGTTTTGAAAATTCACCACTCAATGACGCCATAGCACTTCGTGCAGCAGATTCCGAACTGGCATCAATTAAATCAGCGACTGCTTCAGCTTGGGCCAAATCCAAACGACCATTTAAAAAAGCGCGCTGAGTGAATTCACCGGGCTCAGCTGGACGTAAGCACTGATTACCGACAGAAATCTCTATACAGCGCTTTATAATGCGTTTTAAGACAGCTGGTCCACCGTGTCCTTGCAACTCTAAAACGTCTTCACCAGTGTAGGAGTTTGGTCCTTTAAAATATAAAGCAATTCCTTCATCGATGACCTCACCGTGCGCATCACAAAAAGGTAAATAATAGGCATGACGAGGCGTTAAATCTCGACCAAAAAATGCAT
The DNA here is from genome assembly GCF_000373745.1 of Oligella ureolytica DSM 18253. Lineage (GTDB taxonomy): Bacteria > Pseudomonadota > Gammaproteobacteria > Burkholderiales > Burkholderiaceae_B > Oligella > Oligella ureolytica. The sequence goes on from NZ_KB892308.1 coordinate 15,930, forward strand.
TAATGTAAGAAGACAAATCTTTGCCCGATACTCGTACAACACCAATACCCCCTCGACCTGGAGCAGTTGCTATTGCCACAATGGGGTCATCTTGAAACTTTATTACTGACATTTTTTAACTATTTATTCAATAAAAGAAGCTATTTCTTTAGCTAAAGCGGTTAATTCCTCTGGATCGCCTTGAGTTCTTGCGTGTTCATTTCTTTTTTGTCCTTCATAAACTGGAACAAGATGGAAATGCAAGTGAAACACAGTCTGACCAGCAGCCGCATGATTAAATTGGCTCATAATCAAACCATCAGCATTTGTCGCTTTCATTAATGCAGGGGCTATTTTTTTACAAGTTCGTACACATGCTGAAATCGCTTCATCACTAATATCAAAAATATTCTCTGCAGACTCTTTTGGTAAGACTAATAAATGCCCTTTAGATTCAGGCATGATATCCATCATAACGAAAGTATTCTCATCTTCATAAACTTTATATGAAGGTGCTTCACCACTAATGATTTTTGCAAAAATATTATCGTTTTGATATGGCATTTCAATCCCTTTATTAAGAAAATCAATAAAAACAATGTTGAATAAGCTCTATGATAGCTTAATGTGGATAAGTCGTGACCGAGATCCGAGTAAAACAATGCCCTATTTGAAGCCATTAATTTATCCACTTTAAGTTAAGTTCAAAATAGCAAACTTACTCTTTGAAATTCCCACTTCAAGTCATTGTTTTTAATAAATAAAAGTGACTTATCCCAGTTATCCACAGAGCATAATAATAATAAAAGTTAATAATAATTAATAATGTATTAACATTGCGCTTTAATTTAATTTATTTAGTTATCTCTAAGTAGATCAATTTTTTTAAAAATGCCTGTGCTTAATCAAAAGGAACCGATAAGCAAACTAATTTCTGCAATGTAATAAGCATTTTTAAATTACTTACGCAGCCCAAAACTTATTTTCAAAGCTAAGTGAAGCAAATTATTGCATTGGCCGACATGTCATTAATGAGTTCTATCGGAAAATAAGTTCTTCCCCACCCTTTGTTTAACTTATTTTGATCAAATTTTGTTGAAAACATTTATTATTATCCTAAGATTGTGGATAACTAGTGCATCGATTGCTCTTATATATTAATTAATAAAATAAGATAAAAACTATTCACATTAGGATAAGCCTAAATAAAGCAATTTATCCTTTTAAAAATCAGATATAAGCCATTGTATTAATAAATGAAAAAGCACTTATCCCAGTTATCCACAAGGTATAACAATAATAACAAGTAATAATAATTAATAATGTATTAACATTTAGCTTAAATTTTCTTTAGTAGCTCTATCGCTTTTTCTAAGGTTTTATCACCCTTAGCAAAACAAAAGCGCAATATATGATTATTTGCTTCAATAGAACGACTATCTTGATAAAAAGCAGATACGGGAATTAAAGTTACACCCATTTTTTTTGTTAATTGAATAGCAAAATCCAATTCATTTTCATCTGAGATCTCACTGTAATCAGCCAACAAGAAAAAAGTACCATCACTCGGTATTGCTTTAAATCGAGTTTCTTTTAAACCGTTTAGTAATAAGTCATGCTTCTTTTCATAAAAACTAGCTAACTTAAGATAATGAGATGGCTCCTTCATAAATTCTGCTAAAGCAAATTGAAAAGGAGTTGGTACGGAAAATACGGTGAATTGATGAATTTTTCTGAATTCGGCACTTAGTTTAGATGGTGCAACACAGTAGCCAATCTTCCAGCCAGTGTTATGGTAAGTTTTGCCAAAAGATGAGATAGCAAAGGTTTTGGCTTGCAGTTCAGGGTGAGTTAAAAAACTTAAGAATTTTTTATTGTTATATACAATATGCTCATAGACTTCATCAGCAATTAAGAAAATATTCTTTTCTCGTGTTATTTCAGCTAAAGTGTCTAAATCTTCTTGTTTTAAAGTGATTCCAGTTGGGTTATGAGGAAAATTTAAAATAATTAGTCTGGTTTTATCAGTTATGACCTCTTTTAATTGATCCCAATTCATGCTGTATGAAGGGTTTTCTTTTGTAGGCTTATTAAGTTGAACAAAAACTGGTACTCCGCCAGCTAATCTGATGCAAGGAACATATGAGTCATAGCATGGTTCGATCACTATAACTTCATCACCTGGATGAACAATAGCATTGATTGCAACTATTAACGCTTCAGTCGCACCACTTACGACAGTTATTTCACTATCTGGATTGATATCCGCTCCATAAAGAGTTTTTACTTTGTTTGCTATTTCATTTCTTAAACTGGGAATACCCGGCATTGGTGCATATTGATTATGTCCTTCCTTCATTGCGTTATTAACTAGTGTTAATAACTTTTCATCGGGATTAAATTCTGGAAAGCCTTGTCCCAAATTAATTGCATTATTTTCAACTGCTAATTGGCTCATTACAGTGAAAATTGTTGTCCCCACATCAGGAAGCTTAGATCTTATTTCTAAAGCCTGATTTGTTAACGTCATAACATCCTCTTTTTTTATTTATCCACAAAAGCTTTTATTAAAACAAATCAAAGACAGCTAATTAAATACCTATAATACAGATAGTTAGAGTGTTATACACAATATATACAGTGTTTTCCTAGTTAAATACCAAAGTTATCCAGTAAGTTATCCACAAGCTATTGTGATTAACTAGGAATATGAATGTTTCACGTGAAACATTCATATTCCTCAGTTTTTGTACAAAATAAAAAAGAGAAGTTTTTATAAATTATGGTAAAATGATTTTTGAGTATAGGAGTTGTTGTTTATTAACTATCTATTAATAAACTTTCTTATCGTTTTATTCTCAACTCAAATAAGTGCCAGAAGAATAGATAAATAAAATGCATAGAAAAACAAAACTTTATTTCTAATTATAAAAATAAATTTAATAAGCATTTTAAATAATAATGTTTCACGTGGAACATTATCTAAATGGTCATTACTTAAATCTGTTGTGGCATTTGAAACGCTGCACTATCTTAATTATTTTTATTGAAAACCATGGATTTTCCAAACACATTTGACGTTATTGTCGTTGGTGGTGGTCACGCGGGCACTGAAGCTGCTTTAGCTTCGGCACGCATGGGAAGTAGAACCTTACTAATAACGCATAATATTGAGACCTTAGGGCAATTATCTTGTAATCCTTCCATTGGTGGGATTGGTAAGGGGCATTTAATTAAAGAGATTGATGCCTTAGGCGGAGCGATGGCTCAAGCGACTGATAAAGCCGGTATTCAGTTTAGGATTCTTAATGCCTCTAAGGGACCTGCTGTAAGAGCAACGAGAGCACAAGCGGATAGAGTACTATATAAAAATGCTATTCGTTATATACTAGAAAACCAAGAAAACCTATTTCTTTTTCAGCAAGGAGTTGAAGACTTACTTGTAGAAGGGGATAGAGTGATAGGTGCTGCCACTCAAATTGGGCTTAAGTTTTATGCGCCGGTTGTTATTTTAACTGCGGGTACTTTTTTAAATGGAAAAATTCATGTCGGTCTAGATAACTATTCTGGAGGTAGAGCGGGTGATCCTCCATCGGTTAGCCTTGCACATCGATTAAAAGAAATGAATTTACCACAAGGACGGTTAAAAACGGGTACGCCACCAAGACTGGATGCGCGTACAATTGACTTTAGTAGTTTAGAAGAACAACCTGGTGATATTGATCCTATTCCAACGTTCTCTTATTTAGGACGAACTGAAGAGCCGCCTCGTCAAATATCTTGTTGGATTACTCATACAAACGAAGAAACGCACGATATTATTCGTAGTGGTTTTGACCGATCACCTATGTATACAGGTGTGATTGACGGTGTAGGCCCTAGGTATTGTCCATCTGTTGAGGATAAGATCAATCGATTTGCTGATAAAAATTCTCATCAAATTTATCTAGAACCAGAAGGATTGTTTACACATGAAATTTATCCTAATGGTATTTCAACAAGTTTACCGTTTGATATTCAATTTAAATTAGTACGAAGTATTAAAGGCTTAGAAAATGCCCATATTTTACGTCCAGGCTATGCGATTGAATACGATTTTTATGATCCACGCGAATTAAAGTCAAGCTTAGAAAGTAAACATATCAAAGGGTTGTTTTTTGCCGGTCAAATTAATGGTACGACAGGTTATGAAGAGGCTGCTGCTCAAGGTTTGTTAGCAGGAATTAATGCAAATCTTTTATTACAGGGTAAAGAGAGTTGGACGCCACGACGTGATGAAGCATATCTAGGTGTATTGGTAGATGATTTAATTACACGTGGAGTAACTGAGCCGTATCGTATGTTTACTTCACGAGCAGAATATCGTTTAAGCTTGCGTGAGGATAATGCTGATTTTCGTTTGACTGAAATTGGTTATCAGTTAGGTGTCGTTCCACAAGAAAGATGGGATGCTTTTGAAGCTAAGCGTAATAATGTTCAGCAAGAAATTAAGCGTTTAAATTCAATTAGAATTAATAGCGATACTTACAATCAGGATGACGCAACTAAGGTGTTAGGCCGTGCGCTTGAAAAATCCTATGTTTTATCGGAACTTTTAAAACGACCTAATGTTGACTATCACGCGCTCATGAATTTACAAACGAAAAGCGGCGAAGATTTTAAAACCAGCGAAGAATTAACCGTTGACGAAATTACACAGGTTGAAATTCAAATCAAATACTCCGGTTATATCGATAGGCAGCAAGAAGAGGTTAGGCGTCAGCAACAATTTGAAAACATGAGAATTCCAGCTGATTTTGACTACAATAAGATTGCTAATTTATCAATAGAGGCTCGATCCTTCTTGATTCAGCATAAACCTGAAACGATTGGACAAGCTTCACGTATTCCCGGCATGACGCCAGCAGCAATATCTTTGTTATTAATTCATGTGAAGCGATTTTCGCAAAGCAGTGCATTAAAAGCTTAAATTATTTAAATTTTAATCTAAACAAGCTTCTAAGAGTAAATTACACATTTGCTTTTAGAAGCTTTTTGATTTGATAGGTATAATGTTTCACGTGGAACATTATTAATAAAGGCTAGATCAAGGGAGCTTTATGAGTAGCTTTGATATCCGTTTAACCAAAGCCGCTGAAAAAATGGGATTAGTACTCGATGATAAGCAAAAACAAAGTATTTTGCTTTATTTGGAGCTAATACAAAAGTGGAATAAAACGTATAATATTACTGCGATTAAAGAGGCAGAGCAGATTTTAGTCCAACATTTGTTTGATAGTCTTTCAGTTATAGCGCTGCTCCAGCAGCAAGTAGGTGCAAACAAAGCGGCTGTCGTGTTGGATGTTGGTTCCGGTGGTGGCTTACCGGGCGTAATTATTGCAATTTGTTGTCCACATTGGCATGTTATTTGCATTGATGCAGTAGAAAAAAAGACAAGTTTTATTACAATGGTGGCAGGACGTCTTGGGCTGAAAAACTTAAGCTCAAAACATTGTAGAATTGAAGACTATGCTTCAGATGAAGCAGATTTAGTTGTTTCACGTGCTTTTGCTTCGTTAAGTGATTTTGCCAATTGGTCAGGTCATACGGTAAAGAAAAATGGTCACTTAGTAGCTATGAAAGGGCATTATTATCCTGATGAAATAGCAGAGCTTGAAAAGACGAGCGATTGGTTGCTTGATTTATGGCAAGCATTAGAAGTGGTAGATATGGATGCTGAGCGTTGTTTAATTTGGTTGAAGAGAAAGGGGTTGGGTGATTAATTTGGCTAAGATATATTGTGTAGCAAATCAGAAGGGTGGCGTCGGTAAAACAACAACAGCCGTTAATCTTTCAGCCGGCTTAGCTGCTAGTAAAAAAAAGGTTCTGCTTATTGATCTGGACCCTCAGGGTAATGCGACCATGGGCTCCGGGGTCGAAAAAAATGAATTAAATGTCAATGTTTATCATGTATTGATTGGTCAAGCTACTATTAATGACACCGTAGTGCGCTCAGAGAGTGTTGGCTATGATGTGTTGCCAAGTAATAGAGAGTTGTCAGGTGCTGATATCGACTTAATGGAATTAGAAGATAGAGAGTACAGACTAAAAAATGCGATTGATGAACTTGATAAAGAATATGATTATATTCTTATTGATTGTCCTCCGACCTTATCTTTACTCACGATTAATGCCTTAGCCAGTGCAGATGGGGTAATTATTCCAATGCAATGTGAGTACTTTGCATTAGAAGGATTATCTGATTTGGTAAATACCGTAAAGAGGGTATATCAAAATATTAATCCAAAATTAGAAATTACCGGTCTTTTACGTGTGATGTTTGACCCACGAATGACATTACAACAGCAAGTATCGGAGCAGTTGGAAGAGTATTTTGGTGATAAAGTATTTAAAACAATGATCCCACGAAATGTACGCTTGGCAGAAGCGCCAAGTTATGGGATACCGGGCGTCCAATATGATAAGTCTTCTCGCGGTGCAAAGGCGTATATGCAGTTTGCTAAAGAGCTATTAAGAAAAACTAAAAATAAATAATAACAATTAATTTAATAATAAATTAAAAGATAGAGATATGGTCAGTAAATCAACGAGTAAAAAAACAGCGGTGAAAAAATCAGTTGCTAAAAAAGCAGTGAAAGTGGCGACGCCCAGAAAACAAGCTAAGGGATTAGGCCGAGGTTTAGGAGCATTGCTAGGTGAAGATGTAGCAATTGCGCAAGTCATACGCGGCGATAGCTTAAGTGAATCTGTCCTGAGTCCAGGACACGATAAAGCACAAGGTACGGCAGCAGTAGAAGAGAAGTCAAACACAACTAATACTTTAAAATTAAACCAATTAAAAGCCGGTAAATATCAACCACGCACTCATATGGAGCAAGAAAAGCTAGAAGAGCTAGCTGACTCTATTGCTCGTGAAGGAATCATGCAGCCTATATTGGTGCGACTCATTGCTGGTGAAGTAGAACAGTATGAGATTATTGCCGGTGAAAGGCGTTTTAGAGCTGCAAAAATCGCAGGATTAACAGAGGTACCTGTATTAATTCGTGATGTGAGCGACGAGCAAGCTGCCGTTATGGCCTTGATAGAAAACATGCAGCGTGAGGATTTAAATCCGTTAGAAGAAGCTAAAGGGATTGACCGCTTAATAAAAGAATTTGATTTTACTCACGAACAAGTGGCTGAAAGTATTGGGCGGTCTCGTTCCTATACCTCAAACCTTTTAAGATTATTAAATCTCTCTGAACCGGTACAATCACTCTTGGTCAGTAGCCAAATAGATATGGGACATGCCAGAGCTTTATTGACATTGCCGGCAGCTGAGCAGATATTAATTGCTAATCAAGTAGTAGCCAAGCAATTATCAGTCAGGGAAACAGAAAGACTCGTCAAGCTGTTTTCAATGCAAGATAAGCAACAAGCAAAAACCGCTGATAATAAAGAAAGAAGTCGAGACGTGGTGCGTATAGAAGAAGCACTTTCTGATTATCTTGGAACAAAGGTTGCAATTAAAGTAAACGCCAAACAAAAAGGACAACTATTAATTGATTTCCACGACTGGGAACAGTTAAATGCGTTGTTGGAAAAGCAGGGGCTGGCAGGTGTAATAGACAACTGAAAAGCTGGCAGGGGATCGCTTTTTGCTACTCCCTTTGATTTTTTTAAGTCATATATGGATATTTTGTATGGTGGGTTTATCAAAAAAAAGTGAAAAACAACAAAAAGACAACAAATAGTAAATAAACCTACAATATCATTTGACATAATATAATTTAATCATTACAATTATTAATTCTTTGCGGTGGAGTGTCCGAGTGGCTAAAGGAGGCAGACTGTAAATCTGTTGGCTAACGCCTACGTTGGTTCGAATCCAACCTCCACCACCAAAGATTTGTTAGCTTAGAATCTAGTAGTATAGGTTTAGGGCTGTTGGTTAGGTGTCCCCTGCGGGTGTAGCACAATGGTAGTGCAACAGCCTTCCAAGCTGACGGCGTGGGTTCGATTCCCATCACCCGCTCCATACGCCTTAAAGTATAATTCTCGCTAGTTCTCAGCAATCAAATTTAAATCAATTAAATTATCCCAGATGATTAGAGTAAATAATCTGTACTTATACAAATGATTTACTCTAGCTATTTGTAGCTAAAAAAATGGTTGTTTTAGTAATGAGTGCAGATTAGTAGTATCAATACAGTTCACTTATCTTCTAGTTCATACTAATACATCATTTCTAGTGCCCAAGTGGCTCAGTGGTAGAGCACTCCCTTGGTAAGGGAGAGGTCGCGAGTTCAATTCTCGCCTTGGGCACCACTACTAAACATAACACTGTCAGGAATCTTTCAGGAGTAGGTCATGGCAAAAGGTAAGTTTGAACGTACCAAACCACACGTAAACGTTGGTACTATCGGTCACGTTGACCACGGTAAAACCACTTTAACAGCAGCTATTTGTACTGTACTAGCTAAAGAGTACGGTGGTGATGCGCGCGATTACGCTCAGATTGATGCAGCTCCTGAGGAAAAAGCACGTGGTATTACCATTTCTACGTCTCACGTAGAATACGAAACCCCTAACCGTCACTACGCACACGTTGACTGCCCAGGTCACGCGGACTATGTTAAGAACATGATTACCGGTGCAGCTCAGATGGACGGTGCGATTTTAGTTTGTTCAGCTGCAGATGGCCCAATGCCTCAGACACGTGAGCACATCTTATTATCACGTCAGGTTGGTGTACCTTACATCGTTGTTTTCCTAAACAAAGCTGACTTAGTTGATGACGAAGAGTTAATCGAGTTAGTTGAGATGGAAGTTCGTGAGCTATTAAGCATGTACGATTTCCCAGGTGATGACACGCCAATCATTAAGGGTTCTGCTCGTTTAGCCTTAGAAGGCGACGAAGGTCCTTTAGGTAAGGAAGCTGTTTTAGCGTTAGCTGAAGCGTTAGACACTTATATCCCAACGCCAGAGCGTGCGGTTGACGGTTCTTTCCTAATGCCGGTTGAGGATGTATTCTCTATTTCTGGTCGTGGTACGGTAGTCACCGGTCGTATTGAGCGCGGTATTATTAAAGTGGGTGAAGAGATCGAGATCGTTGGTATCCGTGAAACTCAGAAATCCATTTGTACCGGTGTTGAGATGTTCCGTAAGTTACTCGACCAAGGTGAGGCGGGTGATAACGTTGGTATTTTACTACGTGGTACGAAGCGTGAAGACGTTGAGCGTGGCCAAGTATTAGCTAAGCCGGGTTCAATCAACCCACACACTAAGTTCTCAGCCGAAGTGTATATTTTATCTAAAGAAGAGGGTGGTCGTCACACGCCATTCTTCCAAGGTTACCGTCCTCAGTTCTACTTCCGTACAACTGACGTAACCGGTACGATTACACTACCAGCTGATAAAGAGATGGTACTTCCTGGTGATAACGTGTCAATGGACGTTGAGTTAATTGCACCTATCGCGATGCAGGAAGGTCTACGTTTCGCTATCCGTGAGGGTGGCCGTACCGTAGGTGCCGGTGTTGTTGCTAAAATCGAAGCTTAATTAA
>NZ_KB892309.1 GCF_000373745.1 Oligella ureolytica DSM 18253
GTATGTATTGGAGGGGATAAGACAGCGACAATTACCCACCATCCGGCAGTGTGAAGAGCGATTCATTCGCATCATTGCGATGCCGCCTAGCATAGCGATTAAACAGCACTCGCTTCAAGACTACAGTCAATTGTTTGGAGCCCATCATGCATAGAAATACCGCTTCCTTACCCTTGATGCTAAAGCAGCTAAGATTAGCCACGNTTGGCACGCTCTGGGAGAGCGTGGCAGATAAAGCGACTAAAGAACAATGGTCACCCCAGCAATACTTGGCTGAGTTATGCCATCAGGAGCTATTGGCACGCGAGGATAAACGTTTAGCACGCAACCTAAAAGATGCCACACTACCCATCGGGAAGCATTTAAATAACTTTGATTTTATGGCTGTCGATGGCATTAACCAAGCGACCACCTATGATTTACTTCAAGATAAAACGTGGCTGACGCGAGGTGCAAACCTCTTGCTCTTCGGAGCAAGTGGCCTGGGTAAAACACATCTCGCTAGTGCCCTTGGGTATGGGCTACTAGAGCAGGGTTATAAGGTTAAGTTCATACAGGCGACCACACTTGTACAGCAGTTGCAACTAGCTAAGCGACACCTCAAGCTACAGGACGAATTGAAAAAGCTGGATAAATATCAATTACTTATCATTGATGATGTCGGTTATGTTAGAAAATCCGAACAAGAAACTAGCGTCTTATTTGAGCTGATAGCGCACCGTTATGAACGCTTTAGTTTAGCTATTACATCCAATAAGTCGTTTGAAGAGTGGGATGAGCTATTTGACGATACCACGATGACGGTAGCAGCCATTGATCGACTCGTACATCATGCCACAATAATTCATTTTACAGGAGAGAGTTATCGCAAGAAAGAAGCACTAAAAACCCAAGACAAGGAGCAGTAAAAACCGGCCAAGTTAATTGACGCTAAACCGGACAAAGTAGTTGACGTTCTATAACTGTCGTGTATAAAATCACTTACTAACATACCAGCGCCTAAACCCATATAAACTCGACTAAAGAAGGTGGCGGCAATAGCAATCCAAATAAGCATACCGGTTAATTTCGTAGTGTTAAGAAGCACGTCCATTAAAATCTTAATGTTCATGCGTCCACGGGTAATAGCAATAACAAGCGCACCACCTGCTCCTATTGCTGATGCCTCAGAAGGTGATGTTACACCAAGAATGATACAACCTAACACTGCCATTACTAACACTGCTGGCAAAATCATATGACGTAGTGCCTTAAGCTTTTGACTCATGCTCACCCTCTCGCCATGCGGTACCGGTGGCCCCATTGTAGGGTTGATATATGAACGAATTAAAATATATATAATATAAATCGTTGCCAGTAAAAAGCCTGGCATAATACCAGCCACAAATAATTTACCTACAGAATCGCGTGATAAAAAGGCGTAAATAATCATTAACAGGCTAGGTGGGATTAGAAACCCTAAAGCTCCGCCCGCCATAATTGTCCCCATTACTATTTTTTTTTCATAACCACGCTTAATCATCGCAGGTAATGCAATCAATCCTAAACTAACTGTTGCTGCCCCAGACACACCTGCCATGGCAGCAATAATAGCGCAAATAAATACGGTGCCAACTCCTAACCCCCCGGGTATAGAGCCCATCACCTTGTAGATCATGTCAAATAAATCATCAGTAATACCAGAGCGCTCAAGAATCAATCCCATTAAAATAAATAATGGTAATGAAATAAGAATAAAATTATCCATTGTGGAATAAGCAGAGGCCAAGAGTAAGTCTAACCCTCCTGTACCAAACATCAAGTAAGCGCTTAACATACCAGAAACCATCAATGCCCACGCCAATGGAGCACCAATAGCCATCATAAACAGCATGGTTGAGAACATAATTACCGTCACAAAAAGCGGGCTCGCATCAAGTAAAAAATCAAACATGCTCATCCTCACTTATTGCCTCGGAATGACGAGGATCAACATAAGAAACATTTAAAAAACCCAAGACTGCTCGCACTAATTCAGCAAAGCTTTGCAATATTAATAAAATAACAGCAATAGGAATAATTGATTTGATGTAATACAGCGGAGGCTGCCAAATACTACGTGCAGATACTTCTTTTAGCATCCATGACTTTTGAGCAAACTCAATCGCTTGAACTAAAAAAATCACTAAAACAAATATCCCTATCGTGTAAACCAACACATCGCATAAACGTTGTAATTTGCTCGGAAACAATAAGTAAATGACATCGCTTCTCACATGACCCAAATGCTTTAAAGTGTAGCTACCAGATAAAATAGCAAAAGCACCAAAAATCATACTTGATAACTCATGACTCCATATAGTTGGTGAGTTAAAAAAATAACGAGAAACGACCTCATAAACTAACGTTAAAATTAACACTATTGCTAACCAAGCAATGATTCGGCCTATAAACTCAGAAATACCATCCTGAATTTGTAAATACTTTTCAATCATAAAAAACCATTTAGCTAAAAAATTAATAACATAACAAAGGGGCTGCATTCCAAATGCCAACCCCTTAAAATCAACTAATTAGCGACCGCGTAATTTCTTATTTTCCAAAAGGATATTAATAGCTTTAGCATTACGCTCTGATTTTGCAGCCTCCTCTTCCCAAATCTTTTCAGCTGCATCAGATAGTTTTTTTGTATCCTCTTCATTCAGCAAAGAAAAGGCAAACAATTCACCCTCACTCATAAGCTTTTTATTACCTTCATCTAACCAATTATGAATATCCTCAGCATATTGATTAACTACTTCTTTAACTAAATCTCTCTGCTTATCATTCATTTTGTCCCAGACTTTTTTATTTATAATTATTGTTTCAATCCAGCCAGGATTAAGCAAATTTAAAGAAGTGTAATTTTTGGCTACCTCATTTAATTTTAACTGCTCATACTCTAATGGGCCTCCGTATAAAACACCATCAATTACACCCGTCGATAGCCCAACATACAGCTCTTCGGCTGGTAAAAAGACAGTAGGTACATTAAACTCTTTTAACAATCTAGCCATCTGACCGGTAGAACGAATTTTCATACTTTTCAAATCTTCTAAAGAAGTCACTGGTTGCTTAGTCAATAGCTCATAGTCGCTACCATAACCACGACCAATCAATACAACTCCTTTTTCCGCATAAGACTCAGCAATAATTGGATCTAACTTTTCAAATACCTCACGTGCCTCTTCTACCGAAGTCCATGCACCTGGCAAACCCGCTTCAATGTTGCCAATATCAACCTGTCCAGGCCAATAGCTTCCAACACCATGTGCAATATCAATAGTGCCACGAGAAACCGCCTCAACGAATTGATCACTAGAAACTATCTCTCCTCCTCGGAAATACTGCATACGGATTTTGTTATCACTTTTTTCACGTAATGTGTCTTGCATATGCTTAGCCGCAGTATCCATTTCTGAACCAAAAAACGTATGAAAACGTAAGCGAATATTTTCTGCTGAAACAGAACTTGTAACCAGCGATAAAGCGGTGACTGTCAATACTGATTTGAACAAATGACTTAATTTCATTTTTGTCTCCTGAGGTTTAAATCTCTTTATAGTTAAAACGGCAAGGCATTATTGGATATTATTATGAAATTCATTTTATGTATAAGTGGCCCTACTGAACAGTGCCACTTTGCATTAATTTAATAGATCCATTCGCTTTAATTATATTAAAATCAAGACATTAGGAAGCACCAATAAAATAACTAGGGTTTATACTTGTGTCTATTCTATAAGCTTTATCAAATAGACAAAACAAAAAGTCCGCAAAATTGCATGACACAATTCTACGGACTTTTATAGAAGATAAAATAATTTAATATTAAATAAACGCTAAATACCACCCATCAGCATATATTTGGTCTCCATGTAATCATCTAATCCATATTTAGCACCCTCACGGCCAATGCCAGATTGCTTTACACCACCAAATGGCGCTGCTTCATTTGAAAGTATACCTGTGTTAACTGCTACCATCCCGTATTCTAAAGCCTCTGCTACGCGCCATACTCGGCTTAAATCGCGGCTATAAAAATAAGCAGCTAAGCCATACTCTGTATCATTAGCCATTCGAACAACATCTTCTTCATCTTTGAACCGGAACAATGGAGCTAACGGACCAAAAGTTTCTTCTTTTGCTACCTTCATCGCGGAAGTTACTTCAGTCACTACTGTAGGTTCAAAAAACAAACCACCTAAACGATGTGGTTTCCCACCCGTTGCGATTTTACCGCCCTTGGCTACCACATCATCAATATGCTCTTTAACTTTCTTTACTGCTGCTTCATCAATTAAGGGACCTTGTGTAACACCACTTATTGTTCCGTCACCAACTTGAATTCCTTCGACTGCAGCCACAAACTTTTCAGCAAAGGCATCATAAATTTCATCTTGTACATAAATACGGTTAGCACAAACACATGTCTGACCAGCATTACGATATTTGGATATGATAGCTCCCTCAACAGCAGCATCTATGTCAGCATCATTAAAAACAATAAAAGGTGCATTACCGCCTAATTCCAAAGAAACTTTTTTAATCTGATCAGAACATTGAGACATTAATAGACGTCCGACTTCTGTTGAACCTGTAAAACTGAATTTACGTACGATAGGATTAGATGTCATCTCCTTTCCAATTTCCGAGGCTGATCCAGTTATTACAGATATTAAACCCGCTGGCACTCCAGCCTCTTCAGCTAATACGCATAAAGCATAAGCTGAATAAGGAGTCTGTGCAGCCGGCTTAACAACAATTGAGCATCCCGCACCCAAAGCGGCACCCACTTTACGAGTGATCATAGCAGATGGAAAATTCCAAGGTGTAATTGCAGCGCAGACACCAACCGGCTCTTTAGTTACTACAATACGACGATCTGAAGCTGGACCTGGAATCACATCACCATAAGCTCGTTTACCCTCTTCCGCATACCACTCTAAATAAGCAGCACCGTAGGCAATTTCACCTTTAGCCTCTGCCAAAGGTTTACCCTGTTCTAGCGTCATAATACGAGCTAAATCATCTTGGTGTAGCATGACTAAATCAAACCATTTACGCAAGATAATGGCTCTTTCTTTAGCACTTTTAGCACGCCATAATTTCTGAGCACGCTCAGCAGCCTCAATCGCCCGTCGTGTTTCACGACGTCCCATCTTAGGCACTACTCCCAACAACTCTCCGTTAGCCGGATTATTAACTTCCAGCGTTTCACCGTTATCAGCATCCAACCACTGACCAGCGACATAAGCTTGTTGTCTAAATAAATCTCTACGAGATAATCCTTGCATAACTCCTCCTTGATAACGCTTCTATTTTTAAATTAAATCACAGAATTTAATTTTATCGTTTAATAACCTCTTAAAGTGGATCTACATTTAATGTCACTTTAAGGAATAATATCTAAGCCATTTATATTTTGCAATGCTATTTACTTCTATTTTTAAATAAGATTATTCTCGTAACTTCGATTTAATAATTTGTGCTAACTGCGAAAATTTAGGCTTAATGAGCTCATCAGGCACATTAGCATAGCCTAACAATAAGCCACTAGTTCGCGGCTCGGCCAGATAATACTTGCTCAATGGTCTAACCACAATATCCTCCGCTTTAGCTGCTTCAGCAATAGAAATATCATCACAACCTTTAGGTAAATGAATAACCATATGCAGCCCAGCATCTTCATTTGAAGAGATCCAATCAGAACCTAAATTTTCCACTATCGCCTCACGTAATAATGCCGAACGCTTAGCATAACGCAATCTAGCACGACGTACATGAGCAGCATAATGCCCCTCTGTGATAAAGTCAGCAAGTACTGCTTGCTCTAACAACCTGCCGTCCCGATACATTTCAGACAATCCAACTGCAAAATGAGTAACAAGATTTTCAGGTAAAACCATATAACCTAGTCTCATACCTGGATATAAAGTTTTAGAAAAGGTACCTAAATAAATCACTTTTTGATAAGAGTCTAATCCCTGCAAAGAAGCAATAGGCAAGCCAGCAAAACGAAACTCACTATCGTAGTCGTCCTCTACAATCCAGGCATCATGTGCCATAGCATAGTCGAGGATCATCCGTCGCCTAGCTAAACTCATCACGTGTCCCAAAGGATATTGATGAGATGGACTAACAAAAATCAATTTAGGAGGATTAGCAAGTTGTTCATCAGTCGGAGCAATTCCCTCTTCATCAACATTAATAGGAACGATATTAGCACCTGCCATTCTCATAACTGTAGACGCCCCCCAATAACCCGGATTTTCCATCCAAACTGTCATACCGGGATCAATTAATAAATGCGTGATCAAACTAATCGCATTATGCAATCCAGAAACCATCACTATCTGCTCAGCTGTTCCATTCACTGAACGTGAGAGGCGTAAGCGATCGATCAATGCCTTGCGTAAAGGTAAATACCCTGCACCATGTGCATAACTAAGCATTTCCGGCTCTGCATTCTGCCAATGCTTACGAAGCAATCGCAACCAAATGTCTTTTGGAAAAAGTGATACATCTGGTACTCCCGAAACAAAAGGTTGCCATTGCTCGGGTGAGGCTTGAGCAGAATTAACCATCTCTAAACCACGGACCGATAAACTTGGGGATTGACCAGCAACACCCACAATCTCCTCAACAGTTTCTGCATCGTTTGACCAATTGCCAACCGGCACGGTTTCTGAAACAAAAGTTCCGCTACCAGTCAGTGAAACAACATAACCTTCGGCCAACAATTGCTCATAAGCAAACATAATGGTATTACGTGAAACACCACAATCTGCTGCTAAAGCGCGACTTGCTGGTAATTTAACATCAGCCGCTAACTCCCCTGATAAAATCAAATCACTTAAAATTGTATAAATTTGACGAGTTAGAGGTATCTCTCCGTCACGATCCAAACGTTGCAAAATGTGTTCCTGTAATGCATCAATATGCATAAACTCCTCCTTAAATGGCTCCTTATATTTTTTCATAAATGGCTCTTTTAATGGTGCCAAATTATCTATAAGCTAAAGAAATATATTGCCTGATCCCTTCTGCGCAATAAACCATCTAAAACTTCATTCAATAATTGATTGATACATAACATGAGGAGCTATTTGAATGAAAAATGCTGAATTACTGAAACGCAAAAATGCCGCCACACCTCGTGGGGTTGGAGTTATGTGTGAATTTTATGCAGATCGTGCAAAAAATTCAGAAATTTGGGATATCGAAGGCAAACGTTATATCGACTTTGCTTGCGGTATCGCTGTTTGTAATACAGGGCATCGCCATCCACGCCTGACAAGCGCTATTCAAGCACAACTAGAACGCTTTGTTCATACAGCATATCAGGTTGTTCCTTACGAAAGCTATGTCGAATTAGCAGAAAAAATTAATAATTTGGTCCCTGGAGACTTCCCTAAAAAAACAGCATTTTTCACTACCGGTGTTGAAGCGGTTGAAAATGCAATTAAAATTGCTCGTTATGCTACGAAACGCCCACACGTAATTTCTTTTAATAACTCATTCCATGGTCGCACCCTCTTAGGCATCACTTTGACAGCCAAAGTTAATCCTTATAAAAAGGGCTTTGGACCTTTAGCTCCCAACGTTTACCATGTGCCATTCCCTAACGAGCAACAAGGTATCAGTATTGATGCAGCCAAACAGCAATTACAGACCGTGCTAAATACCAGCGTAGATCCACAACAGGTAGCCGCTATTATTATCGAACCAGTTCAAGGGGAAGGCGGTTTTAATGTGTGTCCTCCTGAATTCATGAAATTTTTACGTGAATTATGTGATCAGCATGGCATTTTATTAATAGCAGATGAAGTTCAAACAGGCTTCGGTCGTACTGGCAAACTTTTCGCTATGGAACACTACGACGTAGCTGCAGACATAACGACAATGGCTAAAAGCTTAGCTGGTGGTATGCCTTTATCAGGTATTTGTGGTCGGTCGGAAATTATGGACGCTCCTTTACCTGGTGGCCTTGGCGGTACCTACGCCGGACACCCATTAGCCATAGCTTCTGCTTTAACTGTTATCGATATAATGGAAGAAGAAGATTTATTAACTAAAGGTGCAGCTCTAGGAGATAAACTACAGTCTACTCTTAATGAACTACGTACCGAAGTACCATTCATATCTGATGTACGTGGTTTAGGCGCTATGGTAGCAGTCGAGTTTCGTTGCCCAGAGAGTCATGCTCCACAAGCAGATTTTGTCAAAAAAGTTCAGCAAACTGCTCTTTCTAATGGTTTAATTCTTCTTACTTGTGGGCCTGACGCTAACGTAATTCGATTCCTATATCCACTCACAATTAGTGATGAACTATTTGATGAAGCATTGGCCATATTGCACCAAGCTTTACTTTCTTAAAACAAAAAAGGGGGCATATAAACGTTACCCGCCCCCTTATGACTTAATCACAATACGTTATCCGACAAAATAAAGCGCTTTAATTCGCTTAGATTTAAAAAAATACAATAAGCAAATTAAGCTGATTAACGTATACAAGTACAAAGCCTTGTCTGACTCCGAAAAAAACACGGCATACAAAGTCAAAACCACTTTTGCTGCTTCAAATGCCCGCACCATATAAATAGTCATTGGTAATCTAATAACCATCAGACGATAAACTAGGAAAAAATTCAAAAAAGCCATAATAAAAAACAATATGACGATTTGACCTAGTCCTTCTGGGGCTCCAGCTAAGTTCTTTAAACCAATGAGAGCAAACATAAACAGCCCAATCCCGGCAACAATTGATATCACACAATATAAACTCAGATAAAAACCTAAACTGGGTGCTTGTTGTTCCATGAAGTCTCCAAAACTTAATATATTAATCCCTGAGTGCTTCTAGCATCGATATAAAACAGGGATCCCTAGGATCTTTATATAAGTCTCTTCTAATTTCAGCGGGATCTTGATAGCGCTTCTCAGGGTCTGGGTGCAATGCTTTGGTTATTATATACTTGGTCGACTCATACAATTCCTCATGAAACTCTACTATTATCTGCTTCTTATGAGTGAGCGCATCTACAAAAGGAATGTCTGTTTCGAGGTCATTAGCAAATGGTGGGTGTCCATGCAGTAAATAGTAATAAATAGCGCCGGCAGCATATAAGTCATTGCTTGGATGTAACTCGCCACTCAAGGCCTCTGCACTGACAAAATATAATTCATCCGGAAAATAATGAATATTTTTACCGTCGCTAAAGCTATAGTTCGCTATGACCGGAGCCAATGCATTGCTGGCAAGATTTAATATAATATACTTGGGTAATATACGATTATGCTGAACCGGTGGATGCAAACGCTTTAAGTAAATCAACCCACTGATAATACCTAAAAAAATCCCCCTGGCACCAATAAAGGATAATGGCTCATCTCGTTGGACCCGCTCCACCAAGCTTTCACCATTAACAAAATCAAGAATAGCGTAGCGGTAATTTTGCCCTCTAATACTAACCTCTCCTACGTGATCAAGCTTTACGACATTAGGATTATCTAAGCGTGCCAACACAGTCAACTCATTAGAAGCGTCTTGTAAAAAGAGCTTTAAAACTTTTGCTTCAAAATCCCCATTCCTCACTCGATAGGTTTGTGCATAATCATTCGTTGCAAAAAACGATTTAACCCTATACTGACCATCAATCACTTCATCTGCTTTAAAAAAATAATCGCTTACTGACATACACTTCCCCTTATTGACCTAGTTGGGCTACAAACTTCACTTTAACAAAGACGTCGACTCCCCTCCTGACAATATGACGATATTAGTAATTGCGATAGGTTTTAAAACTTTCTGTCGATGAATTTAATATAAAGAAAAACCTGTGTAAACATGCTGTTGCTACAATGAAAGTTAACTATGCTCAAACAAGGCTACGAAAACATGTCAACACCCTCTCGTTTTACTTTCTCTACGGCAATTGCAAAAACCAAAAGAGTCATTCAGGGCATTAGGCAGTCTTTCTTCGATAGCCCAAAAGAACAAACACTTGATACCGCAATAGGCACGCCGGAGGATACCCTTCTTGGTCATTGGAAAAAGCATATGTTCATCGCACCGGCTTTTGATGATGAGCAACTCGTAGCCAAACTGGACTACTATATTTTTACACCTGCCAGCACGCCCGAACGCCCAACCACAAAAGGCATGCCTCTCGTCGTTATGCTGCATGGCTGCTCACAAACTGCCAAAGATTTTGCCGCGGGGACTCAGATGAACTTTTTGGCTCAACAGGAAGGGTTTGTCGTACTCTACCCGCAGCAAAGTATTTCTTACAATTTAGGAAAGTGCTGGCGTTGGTATGATTTAGACGACTCAAAAGGTGTAGCGGAAGCACATACCATTATGAAGATTATCCAAAGCACCATCAGCATGCATGAGCTCGAGCCAACAAAGGTATTTATTGCCGGGATGTCTGCCGGCGCCGGTATGGCTTCGATCATCGCTGCGATATATCCCGGAAAAATCCAGGCTATCGCACTTCATAGTGGGCCTGCCCTTGCGATTGCTCATAATATGAAAAGCGGGCTTAGCCTATTAAAAAATGGTTTTGACGATAGCGATGAGAAGTCCATTGCCAATTTAGCGCCCTTTGCACACAAGGAATCTCATGAAACGCCCACGATCATCATTTATGGTCAAGAAGATAATGTGGTCCATGTTAATAATTCTGATGCCTTAAGCAAACAATTTTTATATTTAAATAATATAAAACTAAACACCAAAGGCTTGGTCACAAAACATTTTTCCGGCACTGACAAAGAATACACACAGACTGAATACAAAGACGGGCAACACACTATTGTCAACATACTACGTGTTAAACATCTTAGCCATGCCTGGTCAGGAGGAGACAGTCAATACCCTTTTCACACTGATAAAGGACCTCAGGCCAGTCGACTTATTTGGGACTTTTTCAAAGAAAGCCTAGCACAGTCAAAAACTAACGCTTGAGAGTTAAAAGATAGGATTTTTGCTCTTGAGTGATTCGAAAGCTTTCGCGCGCTTTTTGTATGGTTTTATTGTGCACCCAAGGCGTAAGGCGCAGCTCCTGCAAATAGGGAATGGTCTCAGCCCACTGCTTGGCTAATGCAGTAGCATAAAACCATGCAAGCGCCATATTGACGTAATACTCGTCAGAGCGTATAGCCGCAGGAATCTCTAAATACTCTGCTTTAAAAGCATCATCTAAATAGTGACTCATCAGCATCACAATAGCAAAACGACAACTATATACATGCGCTGATTTAGAATAGAAATAAATTTTATCAATCAATTGATGACGATTTTTCTTAAAAACCTTAGGTGACAAAATATCGCACACGGCCCAATTATCAATATAAGGCAAGAAGTTCTCTACGGCCTCTAAACAGTCTTCATAGCTTTTTTGTTCAGAAATTAAAATCGCATGCAGCATATTCTCATCATAATATTGATGCGGTAGGCTCTTTAAAAACAGCGATGACTCACGCTCCGTCGCGTAGTGCTCAGCGAACCTACGCAATTCAGGGACCCGAACCCCAATAAAGACCTCCTTAGGCAGAGTAGGAATTAAACCACTCTGAAACTTGGCATAGCCTTTATCTTGTAATTCAAAAAGACGTGATGTAATGGTCAGCACAACTAACTCCTAATAGGTTTCGTAGCGTTAAATAATGATAAACGATGACGTATGTCTCACCAAAACAACTAATTTATTTCAATTGATTTCCAACACTAACTGCCTAATCAGCATATAAATCCCTCTAAATACAATGACCTACAGATATTAACATCAAATAGTCTGTTTGAGCTTTACTTACAAAACTAACAACCCCACTACTCGAAAGGACACTATGCTTGGGTCACTCAAACGATTTTATGGAGGCAAAATGAGAGCGATTATTTTGATTGCGAGTCTTTCTCTTTTAGTGTTAACCGGCTGTGTACACACGCATGGCCATTGGGGCTATGATGACCGTCCTAGGTATTCAAAGAAACACAGTCATAATAAGCACTATAACCAACGTAAATATAAACGTCCAAAACATCATCATGTTCACAAACGCTCACGTGTATAGGCTAAAAGACACCATCATAAGCGACGATAGTCTCATAGTTATTCTACCTTTATCCTTGGTTGGGCACTGAGGATTTTGTCATCTAAGGAAGCTGCGATAATTCAACAACCTCTATAATTTAAGGCTAAAACAATTTGAGATAAGCTTAGGGTTTATATCTTAGATTTTACAGCCTAAATAATACATATTAAAAGCATCTAATTATTGCAACCCCTTCCCTAGCATTAACCTCAATCCAATAGGAGAATTTATACGTCTGAACAGTGGCTTACTTCCCTCATCAGCGAAACACCGCAAGAAGGTTTTGAACTAACCATGACACTAAGTCATCGTGGAGTCAAGTCAACTCAATCAGTTCCTGAAGTCTTACATAGATTACGAGCTGACTACGCAAATGACGCCAATGGCCTTACTACTGCTTCTCAAGTCATTGCTATCAACCTCCTGTAGATAGCTGACTGGTGATAAAAAAAGACAGTTCAATTTGCTATGAACTGTCTTTTTTTGTGTATGCAACGCTTTATTAACGCTAATTCCTCAACAAATACGCCGTCATAACCCGTCGTCGCAATCGCCTCCAGCAAACTCTCTTTAGTCACCTTTTCCTCTGCTACAACGCGTGCCTTATTATCTTTTAGGCTCGCTTTAACCGTATTTACGCCATCAACCTTTAACAATGCCTTTCTAACCATGGCCGTGCAAAGAGGACAATGCATGCCGTCAACTTGGATGACATAACTTTGCTCTGCACCATTAATGCTAAGCGCAGCTAAGATCGCCATAAGAAGATTATTCATATTGATAAAATATCCCCATTATTTCCGGGTAAAACAAAAGCACAACCAACCCTAAAAAAGCAAGTACGACGATAAATAAACTACGCCCTCTCAAGCCTCGTTTTACGCCACAGCTTTTTCTATAGAATCTCGCCCAAATAAACATAGCAAAACAAAGAAAAGCAAGCACACTAAAGGCTAATCGATACTTTTCAAGCGGCCCTAACACTGCCAACAATCCAAATGATGAACCGAACAGTAAAAAAAGCAGTGCCGGTAGACAGCAAAATGTGGCAGCGATTGCACTAGCAAAGGCACCGACTAAATAATATCGTGATAACTTTTTTGAGGCTTTTTGCTCATTATTTATCGAAGTAATAATGTCGCTACCTTCATTAAATTTCTACGGATTTATACTCATAAGCAAAGTCACTTGGCGAGTAGTAGTCCTGCACATTATCATCGACTTCAGCATAAGGATAACCAAAATTATTTAATGGATGCTCATAAGGTCTTGGTTTTAATGCAAAGTCACGGCCCCAGTTATAAGCTATCCAGCACATTTCCCAATGGCCAAATAAATATTCGCGGAGCTGGATAATTTTGCTATCATCATTTGTCAAATTCTCTGCTAAACGGACTTTAGTCACATCACCCGGATCGCATGGAATCCATCCATAGCCCTTAAGATAAAACTCTGCACGACAGTGCTGTGAACCGCTAATCGTCGCTACACCATCTTTGCCGCTACCCATGGCCGGACTAAAGCGACTCTCGCCCACTCGAATACCAAAGACCTCACGACAAGGAATCCCAACACTACGACACAGCGCAACGAATACTGAGCTAATATCAGTGCATTTACCTAATAACTTACCTGATTCAAGCAAGGCTTTGGCATCGCCAACACCACACCCAATCACACTTTCATCACGGGTCATGTTATTTGCTACCCAGTCAAAAATGGCTCTAGCTCGTTCGAGATCACCCTTAATGCCTTGAATAATCTCCTCTGCTTTTTCTTTAACCACCCCATCTATTTGGATATGACGGGTAGGCTGCAAGTACTCTTGAAACTCTGGACCAAGCACCTCACTTTCATCATAATTGACCTTAGAAAAGTCAGTTTGACGCTCCTGTGTTGTTATGGTGAAAGTAGTTGTCAAACTGGCAGGCTTATCATTAAAGGTTGCGTAAAGCGTGGGAATGTCGAAATCACTTTGATAAATTTCATCATAATTTCCGCTATTAGAGATAAGGCTTTTTAGTTGCTGATAGTCACTATTTAAAGGTAAGGGTATCCACAGCCTGGTTACCTTACCCCGCTCTTGAATAGCGTGGTTGAGCGTAACTTCGAACGTTCGCTCTGTTGAGTGTGCCTTAACAGGCTGCTTGTTGTTTTTGTCAGTAGATGAAAAACCTAGACTGGGTAGTAAGAGAGCACTACCGGCGGCGCCAACTTTAAAAAAGTCGCGTCGTTTCAGATGGGATGTCATGATAGATCCTTGTATATATTAACCAAAACTTGGTATAAAATCGCTTAGGATATTTGAAACACCCTAAGCGTACATACTGCTATCCCCTCTAGAATAAGAGAAGGTAGCGAATCTATGATGATAACAAAAATTACTTCTCAGCAGCTAACTTCAAAACAACACGCGCAAGATAATCCAGTAACCAGCCAATCAAACTAATAACCACAATCGCTGCGGTTAATTCGCTATAGGCTAAACGCTCTTTAGCATCAATAATAAAATAACCTAGGCCTTCTTCGACACCAAGCATCTCTGCGGGCACCAAAACAACCCATAAGACCGCTAAGCTCAGTCGCAAACCGGTCAATGCCATCACAAACACTGCCGGTAAAATAATGGTTTTTAATATTTCCCAACGCGTTGCTGCTAATGATTTACCAAGCTCCATAAAGGTAGGCGTGATTTGCTTAACGCCGACACTGGTATTGAGTAATACAGGCCAAACCCCGGCAATAGCCAATAAAAATAGGATAGGCTCATTACCCGTACCGAAAATCAGCACGGCAATAGGCATCCAAGCCAAAGGTGATACCATTCTGAGCAGCTGAAAGGTCATCACGCTCATCATCTCGAAGCTTTTTGAAAGTCCAAGCAGCAAACCAACCGGTACACCAACCACGATGGCAAAAACCAAACCAAAAAACACTCTCAGAACACTAGCGATAATATGTGGAAAAACCTCCCCACTCCTAATCAGTTGCAGTAACTGAAAGGCTGTTGGGATAGGAGCCAACGCGGCCGCTTCCGGATCCGTCGTTTGTAGCCATAGCGCTGTCAACTGCCAAATAGTAAGTAAAAAGCACACGCCTACAGCAGGATAATAATAGGGTCGTAATTTCTTTTGCATACTAAGCGGCACTGACTGATTCATTTGTTGGCAAGCGCTTTAACTCCCTAGATTCTTCCGGAGCCACGGGTGCACATGCTTTTTGCAATGCAAGGAAAATAGCGTATCGTAACTCTTTTTGCTTATCAAGATCGTCACACAACGTATCATCTAGCTGCCATTCAGCAGCAATACCCGCAGGATGCCCTCCTAGCAGAATGATACGATCACCCACTGCCATCGCCTCATCAATGTTATGGGTAACCATTAATGCCGCTGCTTGATGGCGTTTAATTGTTCTGCGCAGAATCTTCTGCATATCTTGACGCGTATTAAGATCGAGAGCGCCCAATGGCTCATCCAACAACAATAACTCCGGCTCCCGTGCCAATGCGCGTGCCAATGCCGCTCCCTGAGCCATGCCGCCGGAAAGCGCAGACGGATACTTTTTGGCCGCATGAGTCAGACCAACCTCAAACAGCGCCTTGCTCACTCGCTCAGTAATTTCAGCCTTGCTAATACTTGGTTGGCACTTAAAATCCAAACCATAAGCGACATTACGCTCCACATTTAACCAAGGTAATAAAGCAGCTTGTTGAAAAACGAAAGCTGCTTTGGGGTGTGGTTTATCTAACTTTTCACCAAAAATTTTAATACGACCACTTTGCTTGGCTTCTAAACCTGCTAAGACCTTTAAAAATGAAGATTTACCAACTCCACTCGGACCTATTAAAATGACAATTTCATTTTTTTTTAATTGTTAAGTCTAAATTTGCTAATATTGCCCTACCACCAAAACTCAAGCCTACGCCACGCGCCTGCAAGATCTCTGGATTGTAAATTTTCGCCATTATTTTATTATGTTCCTCACTACTTTAAGTATGATATTTTAAATAAGAAATAGTTTATACCTATCAATTATCTCAATTAAATAGTTGGATTTCAACAACACAACAACTGGCTGTGCCAGAATGAGAAAACTAAAACGACATGGCAATCACACAAAATCTATATAAAACTTTATATAAGCTTGCTGCTCATCATAGCCAGCATCAAAAAATGCTTTTAACTCTTCTTCACTCACAGCACCTTTGTTTTGCATAGCGGCTTGAGTAAATGTCGCTAAAGCATTGAACTTAGCATCAGATAGCGGTGTGGTATTACGCAATGCATCAATCTCAGACTGCTCAAGTAATTTCTTTTTGACACTTAATGCTGTGTGACCAGCCACACAAAAGCCACATTTATTTAACGTAGCCGCGGTAATTTGTACAACCTCTCGTTCAGCAGCAGATAATGAAGTACGACCATTAATAGCACCTACCTCTTGGTACATCTCCAATGCAGCAGGAGCACCCGCCAGTACACCGATTAAGTTTGGTAGGAAGCCATTAAGTTGCTGTGCTTTTTCAACACGTGCTTTGGCGTCAGCTGGGGCAGATTCAACTGTATGTATTGTTAAACGGCTCATTTCATATATTCCAAAAAATTGATAGTTAATAACGTAATAACATGGTAATCAATTTCATATATTTTGAAAAATGATTAAAATCTATTTTTTTATCGCAATTTAGCATATAGAAAATCGTAATACCTGTGAGTATTACTTAAAAGCAGGATATTTCAGAACAAGACGCACAATAAGAATTAACATCAGCAACCAAGCCATGTAAATCGTGAGGATTAGCGGCTCACCTCCCAATCGATGAAACCGCTAATATTTGAAGGTTTGAAGATTAGTCTCTTGAGAAAAATTGACCGTCAAAATCTACCGTGATGAGGTTACCGTCTAATTCGCCCATACCCGGTGAATTTTGAGGCATACCCGGCGCTGCTACACCCTTGACAGAAGAATCAGCTAATAAGTTATGCACGACATTTGCCGGTACATGGCCTTCAACCAGTTGACCTGTTTCTTCAAAAATCGCTGTATGACAAGAAGCAAGCTCCATAGGCACGCCCAACTTATGCTTAATCATCGCCATGGATGATGACTTGATGGCATTGACGTTAAAACCTGCTTCCCGCATATGCTCAACCCAACCGGAACAACAACCGCAATTAGGATCTTGATAAACAGTCACGGTTTGTACTGTTGCTTGAGCTGCGTAAGGAACGATTGCAAGCGCAACCATCGCTAACCATTTTTTCATAAAACTCTCCAAAAAAGGTTTCTTTTGAACGGCATAATTTTACATTGCTACACTAACGTCACGTATTGCTCTTAATCAATAGTCTCTTACATCAGGAAACACGCAAAAAACCCACACACCGAGATGAGCGGGTTTGATTATTTGTAGCTAATACGGCCGTTAAAAATGCTTAACGAGTTTGGTCACAATAGATACTGACCGCAGTCGCCTGCTCCATACGCTTCACGTAGCTTCTAACGTTGCTTGGATAGTCCACACCCTCGACAATACTTAAAGTGCGAAGTAATGGAAAAATAAAGAAATCACCTTCGGCTAATTCATTGTAGTCAGCGAGCACCGGATCAAGCTTAGCTAAGTGTGTTTCAACTTCTTTGATTAACTCCGGGGTCTTGGCTAATAGGTCATTAAAGTTACCAAAATTTTTAGACTGACGTGCATAAAACGCCTCACGCGCCTCCGTTGTAGCAAACTCAGGCAAATCAGCTTGTGTCAAACGGGGAATAGCCAGTTTAAATACGGTCATGGCAGCCGTATCCCACCACGCCTTAAACGGGTCCTCTTCTTTTAACGGGGCGACAATTTTGTCTCCATACTGCCCATCAATATAATGCACAATATCCATACTCTCCGCCATATGGCTACCATCCGTCTTTTCAAGAATAGGCGTCGTCTTTTTGCCAACTAATTTACTTGGACCATCGACATCATTTTCTAAAAAATACTGTAACTCCAGAGGAATATTCTTAAGAGCAAAAATCATCCTTGCCCTAGCACAAAAAGGACAGTGATCATAAACATACAATTTCACTAAATCATCTCCTAATGCACTTAAGATGTTATGGCACAAAAACTATTAAGCAATGTTTTCGACAATACCGCCTTCGACGCGCAAGGCCACACCGGTCGTCGCGCTGGCTTGCGCTGAAGCGACATACACACACATATTCGCCACTTCTTCAGGACTGGCAAAACGGAACAATACAGTAAAAGGACGATTTTCTCTGAGCAAAATAGACTCCATCTCATCGACAGCCACACCACGCTCAGTACCTAAATCAGCCACCACGCCGCTAGCATCAGTTCGACCCGCATCAGCATTTACTTTGGCAACGGCTTCATCAACACGTGCTTGAGTACGACCAACAATAATTCAAATCAAAACTAAGCAAAACGAAAAGCAGAAATCCTTGTTTGCATCACGCGCTCGGAGTAAATCTTTTCGCCCATCGATTCGTGACCGGCACCGGCAGCGACAAGTAAAGGAATCAAGTGCTCTTCACCGCCTCTGGGATGACATTGATGTGCATGAGGTGCAGCAGTCCAATTCGTTAATAGCGCTTCACGCTCTGCAGCCGGACTTTCAATCGCAGCGGTTAACCAGGCATCAAACTCATCCGATAACTCTGAGAAACGCGCATCACCATAAGCCCGCATATTGTGAAAACTCATGCCACTACCGATGATTAATATATTCTTATCACGCAATGTTGCTAACGCCTTGCCCATCTCAATGTGCGCACCGGGATCTAAATCTTCACGAAGTGATAGCTGCACAATAGGAATATCGGCTTTGGGAAAAACCAGCTTCAATGGAATAAACACCCCATGGTCATACCCTCTGCTTGGGTTAATGTCACTATTCAAACCATGACTACTAATTAAGTCACTTATCTCTTTTGCTAATTCCTGCTCACCCGGCGCCGGATAAGTTAATTCATACGTATGCTGCGGGAAGCCATAATAGTCATAAATCAATGCCGGTTTAGCACTGCCAGTCACACTAAATTGTGGTTGCAACCAATGTGCTGAAATCAAGACAATCGCTTTAGGACGCTGCGGTAACGTTGACGCTACATTCTTTAAAAAATCGCCCATACCTACCCAGGTATCGACCGGATTCCAGTCCATAAAGAAACATGGACCACCACCGTGAGGGATAAACCAGACCGGTTGGCGTTTATTATTGTTGCTCATCTCAATTCTCCTTTAATGTGATTGTTATCAGTATAGTTCCCATTTATACTGACAACAACAAGTTAAAAAGCACTAACACCTCCTACTTTTAGTGTGAGGCTAGCAAAGAGTTTAGAAAATGGATCGTATTACCAGTATGAGAGTTTTTGTGCGTGCCGCGAGCGTCGGCAGCATATCGGCCGCTGCACGACATATCGGCATGTCAGCGGCAATGGCCACTAAGCATATCGATGCGTTGGAGTTGCGCTTAGGCGTCAAACTATTCCACCGCACCACTAAGCGTCGAAGCTTAACCTTAACAGAAGCAGGTAACCACTATTTAGACGCTTGCGAACGCATCTTGGCTGACATTGACGAAGCGGAAGCAGCTGTCAGTTCGCAGCGTATCAAAGCCAACGGTCTCTTACGAATGAACATACCAGTCTCATTTGGCAGCCGTTTCATTGCGCCACGTATTTTGGAGTTTAGTCATCGCCACCCTGAAGTAAAAATAGAATTAGGCTTAAGCGATGCACAACTGGATATTATCGCCGGTAGCTGGGATTTAGCCATTCGTATTGGGCAACTGAAAGACAGCCCATTAAAAACTCGGCGCTTAGGGGATAGCTTTATGCGAGTGTGCGCATCAGCGGATTATTTAGATAATCGCGGCATTCCTCGCAGTGTCAATGACCTAACCCAACACAACTGTCTAAGTTATACTCTCTCCGACATGCAAAACAGCGAGCATTGGGTCTTTGGTAAAAAAGGCGAATATAAAGTGCCGATCAGTGGCGATCTCGTCGCTAATAGTGGGGATGCATTACTTGCTGCTGCAGTAGCCGGTCAAGGCGTGATTTACCAGCCTCACTTTATTGTTGGTGAAGCCTTGAATCAGGGAAAACTAGTTGATTTAGTGCTGGATAAACCTGTCATGGACATTGGCGGTATCCATGTGATCTATCCACCTGACCGCCACCCTCCGGCTAAGGTGCGGGTAATGATTGATTACTTAGTGGAGGTATTTGGCAAGAATCCGCCTTGATGGGACTGGACGCTCACTCTCACTACACTTCTTTTTTGGGATAGTCAAACAACACCTTCTGTAAGTTATTTTGTCTGATCTCAGTCCAATTACTCACATCAAATGTCAGTTCAGCCATCGCACATGTCGGCATATGCTCTATGTCACTAGTGAACATCAAAAGAAAATCATTTAGCTCCGGAAAATGACCTACTAGCATGACGTAGTCTAGGTCATTATCAAAGGCCTGAACTGTTTCTAACAAATACTCGGATTGGCAGGCATAAAGCCTATCATCAAGCAGAATATCTTCCTGTGGGTATCCTAACTCTTTAGCAATAGATTGGGCCGTTATCGTGGTACGTACCGCTGAGCTGGCAACAATACGATCCGGTTCTACCTGCCGGCTAAGTAGCCGCTGGCCCATGATGATCACATCCCGTTTACCGCGTTTATTCAGCGGTCTAACTTTGTCACTTAGCGTCGGATCATCCCAACTGGATTTAGCGTGTCGAACTAGCAATAATGTTTTCATTCATCTTTTCTTATCTCTTCTTGGAATGGATACAATTTTAACACCCTTCCTAAGCACAAAGCCTCAGTTGACATCCTCCCCGCCCTAAAGAACGGGGATTCCTACGGCGTTCAGGCGACCATCGCCTGACTCGCTTCGGTGGGTTCTTGGCCCGACGCCCTTACCTACAGGCGAAGTCTCTGCACAAGCTAACCGGGCGTGTCCCGCCCTTAACACATTGATCGCGCCGACTACGTCAGCGTTTTCCTCAAAATCACAGTCCATACACTTGAAGCACGCTTGGCTACGCCTACTCTCCTTGGCAACGTAGCCGCAGCAGGGACAAGTCCGGCTGGTGTTTCTGGGGTTCACTGCAAGGAGCTCTCCACCTAGCCAAGTCAGTTTGTATTCCAACTGACGTCGGAACTCGAACCAGCTTTGATCGAGAATCGCTTTATTTAGGCCGGACTTGGNTTTCACGTTTTTTCCCGGTAGGGCAAGGGTGCCAGAAGCGGACTTGGACATATTCCGAACCGGCAAATCCTCGATACACACCATCGCGTGGTTTTGGCTGATAGCTGTCGTGGCTTTGTGCAGGTAGTCGCGCCGGGAAT
>NZ_KB892310.1 GCF_000373745.1 Oligella ureolytica DSM 18253
GCTTTTTACGGTCTGGACGATATACTTTCTTGGTCATGGCTAACGTTTCCTCTTGGCCATCGAGTAGGCCATATTCATATAAGCGTTNCCATTTTAAAATAC
Organism: Oligella ureolytica DSM 18253; assembly: GCF_000373745.1. Lineage (GTDB taxonomy): Bacteria > Pseudomonadota > Gammaproteobacteria > Burkholderiales > Burkholderiaceae_B > Oligella > Oligella ureolytica. The sequence goes on from NZ_KB892310.1 coordinate 103, forward strand.
TCGAAGGCGAGATGCCATCAAACTGACTACTCGCTTGATACGCTGAAAGTGACTCATTGTGCATCGTTTCAACGACCATCCGTTTAAAAGCAAGAGTATGATAAACCGTTGGTTGACGCCTCAATAAGCCAGCAAATCCATGAGTACGATATCTTCTTACCCAACTTCTAACNACAGAACGTTCAAGCGAAAAATGACGAGCAGTCAGAGTGTACCCCCGATGCATTTCAAGAAAATATTGAANAACGAGACATTTGAATTCGCTACTGTGTTTTTTCCTAGACATAAATAAGCTCCCCCTTGGAGATGAGTTCAAGGGGGAGCTTTTTATTGGCACAGTCGTAAATAAAAAGCTACCATAACTAGAAGGCTAAGGAATCACTTAGTAAAAAAATACTATCTATCTAAGGAGTTAAGACAATGAGTCAGCAATTGACAAATGATGATGTAAAAAAGGCCGATATTACTAAAGTCATGCATTCTTGGTCCGTTCAGGGCACGCTCAACCCCTTTGTTATTAAATCTGGCTTAGGTGTCAAGGTTTGGGACTTTGAGGGTAATGAGTATCTGGACTTTAGTAGCCAGTTGGTCAATACAAATGTTGGTCATCAGCATCCTCGCCTTGTCAAGGCGATTCAAGCGCAGGCCGCCGAGCTTGCCACGGTCGCGCCGGCACACGCTAATATCACACGCGCCCATGCGGCTGAAGCCGTGTTGAGCGTCGCACCAGCCGGTTTTAAAAAAGTATTCTTTACCAATGCAGGAGCAGATGCCGTAGAAAATGCGTTTCGCATGGCTCGTGTGTTTACCGGACGTGACAAAATCCTCTCTCAATACCGTTCATATCACGGCAATACCAGTGGTGCGATTCAAGCAACAGGTGAACGTCGCCGATTTAAAAATGAGTATGCTCATGGCTTCGTACATTTCTTTGGTCCGCATCCTTATCGTAGCGACTTCTGGTCTTCTAATGAAGAGGAGGAGTGCGAGCGTGCTTTGCATCACTTGCGTCGTGTGATTGAGTCTGAGGACCCCAGCAATATTGCAGCGATGATTTTTGAAGCGTTACCGGGTAGTGTGGGTGTTGTCGTTCCACCTAAAGGCTATTTTGAAGGTGTCAGACAGCTTTGTGATGAGTTTGGCATCATGTTGATTATGGATGAGGTCATGGTTGGCTTTGGTCGTACCGGTAAGTGGTTTGCTCATCAGCATGCTGACGTGACTCCGGACTTAATTACCTTTGCCAAGGGGGTCAACTCAGGCTACGTACCGGTAGGTGGGGTGATTGTATCCGATGCGATTAGCGACTACTTTGATGATCAGATGTTTCCGGGTGGGTTAACCTATTCAGGCCATCCTCTGGCAATGGCTTCAATTGTTGAAAATATCGCCATCATGAAAGACGAGCAGCTGATTGAAAATGCTGAGCGTTTAGGTCGTGAGATTTTAGGTCCCGGATTAAAAGCCTTAGCTGAAAAGCATCAAATTGTGGGTGATGTACGTGGTCGCGGTTTATTTTGGGCGATTGAGCTGGTAACCGATCGTCAAAGTAAAGCCGTGCCGTCTGCCGCTGCGATGAATCAGGTTAAAAATGAGTTGATTGCTCAAGGCCTGCTACCCTTTATGTCAGATAACCGCATCCATGTTGCTCCGCCGCTCGTGGTCAATGAAGAGGAAATTAAGCAAGCACTCGCAATTTATGATGCGGTTCTGAGTCAGACTACCTTTTAAGTCAGGTAGGCTTTGATCTCTTTACGGATGTTTTCTGCAAACAAACGGTATACCTCTTTGGCTGCTAAGCCATAGTGAGCAGTCATTAAGACATTATCAAGCGAGTAGAAGGGATGCTCGCTTGGTAGTGGCTCTTCTTCAAATACATCTGTCGCGTAAAATGGCACTTGACCTGTCTTTAAGGCAGTGACGAGGCCTCCGGATCAATAATTTCCGCTCTGGACGTGTTGACTAGTAGAGCATTCTTTTTTAATAGAGAGAGATTTTGAGCGTTGAGTAGGTGCTGAGTGGTTGGTCCCAACACCAAGTGAATGCTGATGATATCGGAGCTACTCATTAGTTCGTCTAAGCTCATGGCCTCAACGCCATGTTCAGCAGCGCGTGCAGGGGTCATATTGGGACTCCAGCAAGTGACCTTCATCCCAAATGCTTGAGCGACCAGCGCTACCTTTTGCCCAATACTGCCAAGCCCGATTAAGCCTAATTGCTTATCTTTAAGTGACGAAGGGATAAAGTCGCTGTGGCGCCATTCTGCTTGTTTTGCACTGATTCTGAGACTGTCTAATTGCTTATAAGCGGTTAAAATCAACGTCCAAGCGAGTTCGCATGTTGTGGACTTGGAATCACCACCTTTAGCAAAAGAGGTGCTGATACCTGCTTTTTTTACGGCGTCAGTATCCATGTTGCGAACTTGGGCACCGGTGCAAATAATGTGTTTTAAATTAGGCGCATGAGCAATAAAGTCAGCATCAACGGCGGTTCGCTCACGTAATAAAATGATGACCTCAGCGTCTGTGATGGCCTGATAGAGATCCTGTTTGACTAGGTGGTTTGTGTAAATTTGTAGCTCAATTTGCTCCGCCACATCGGGGCAGTTGAGATTTGAAGAAAAGAAATTTTCCCAGTCATCAAGCATGACGATTTTTGTTTTGCTCATATTGTCTCCTCGAAATAAGGTAGTGATGATCGAATTATGCTACCGTCTTAACGTAATATATACAGAACATTATCTATTAGCAATGGAGTATTGTTTGTAATTTGCTGAGTATTTGTTATGTCGTGTTATAGATACTTTTTTAACACTTGGATAGGGTTATGAGAATTTTAATTGTCGAAGATGAGCATGACTTAGCTCATTGGCTAAGTAAGAGCTTGCAACAAAATAGTGACTGGATAATCGAGTGGTCTAGTGATGGTGCCTTGGCATTCAAGCGTATAGCCGCTGAGGACTTCGAGGTTATTATTTTGGATCTGGGGCTGCCGGGAATCGATGGCGTGAGTTTAATTAAAAAAGTTCGCGAACGGGAGATTTATACACCTATCTTAGTATTGACAGCCCGTGACTCTTTGTCTCAACGGGTTCAGACCCTAGCTTTAGGGGCTGATGATTTTTTAGCAAAGCCTTTCAGTATAGAGGAGTTAAAAGCCAGACTAACCGCACTTGTCAGGCGTAGTCGAGGTTTGGAAAAGACAGGTCTTAGCTTAGGTAGTTTAAAGTTGGATCTCACTCAGCAGCAGTTTACCCTTGATGGCGAGGTGCTGGCATTGACGCCACGGGAATTTGCTGTGTTAAGAACATTGATGCTAAAAAGCGGTGAGCCTGTCTCTAAGCAATTTATTTTGGATCGGTTGCTTGATGCGGATAGTGACTTGAGCTTAGAGGCAATTGAAGTAATTATTCATCGCTTACGTAGGAAACTACCGACAACCGCTGTAGAAATTGCCACCTTGCGGGGTATTGGTTATTGCCTACAAAAGGTTGAAAATGATTAAGTACCAACTAAATAGCGTTTTTATCTAATTTATTGCTATGAATAATTTACGCCAGTTATTACTTAAGCACCTAAGCGATAGCAGCTTTAAGAGTTTGTTGTTATGGCTGTTGTTACCGTCTTCGCTGTGCGTGATGATTTTTACCGTGTGGGGTTCAATTGCCAATATAGATGAGCATGTGAATAAAGCCTTTGACCGATCGTTAGCGGGTGCGCTTTATGCTATTTCTAAAAATATGCATTATGAAAGTGGCGGTATCAGCATGGAGCAACCCTTTTATTTGCTGGAGCTACTCGAGCTGACGACCAGTAGTAAAGTGTATTTTAGAGTGATTACAACTGATGGTCTCACAGAAATAGGCTATGTAGATATACCGTTGCCAAAGGCTACCTTGAAGTATGATATACCCGTTTTTGAATACGGTGAGTACTTGGGAGAGTCTGTGCGTGTAGCGACAATGCTGGTTGAAATCCCAGCCTCTGCTGAGTATAGAGCAGGCTCTTCTTTATTAATTCAGTTGGCTGAGACGCAGGAAGACAGAAATCAGGTCATACATAAGTACATGTGGGAGACTATTTTAAGTAACGTCATCATGCTATTACTGCTTTTTGGTTTTATTTATCTCGCTGTTGTTTTAACCTCATCTCTCATAAGAACTGCTTCAAAAAATATTGAAAATAGACGATTAGATGATTTGAGGCCACTGGATGAGAAGCTATTACCGCGAGAAATGCGCCCATTAACCAAGGCCATTAATAGCCACATAGATCGTTATGCAAAAAAAGCTGAGCAACAAAGAATTTTTCTTGATGATGCGTCGCATCAACTACGTACGCCATTATCCGTCATTCATACTCAGTTGGAATATGCTGAGAGTTTAACGAATAATTCAGAGCTGAAGGAGGTGTTATCCGCTGCAAAAAATCGTTTACAAAAAACAGTTGATTTAACTAATCAGTTTTTAAGTTTAGCAAGGGTTCAGGGTCCAAGCGGTTTGCACGGCAATGCCGAGGAATACGAGTTGATTGAGTTAAATGCTTTAGCAGAGCAGGTGGTGTCAGAAAATGCGATATCTGCCCTCAAGAAGAAAATGGATTATGGTTTTGAAGCTGCTCCACAATCTGTTTATGTTAGAGGGATTGCTTGGTTGATACGAGAAGCGTTAAATAATTTAATTATTAATGCGATTCGTTATTGTCCAAAAGGGGCTGAAATTACTGTGACCGTCATTGACTCAGCATCGGAAGCGGTTGTGCAATTGGTGGACAATGGTCCGGGAATGAGTGAAGCTGATTTGGCCGGAGCAGGTAAGCGCTTTAGGCGGGGGCAAGAGGGTAAAAAGCAAGATGGCTTCGGCTTAGGTTTGTCTATTGTACAAAGCGTGATGGATACTCATCAGGGGACGTTTGAAATCTTTAATAATGCAGATGGTGCTGGTTTGTGCGTCCGTTTATTTTTTAGAAAGTAATACCTGATTGTAGTTAAAACATAGTTACAAATTATAAGAATCAGTCAAAAACACTATATATTTATCGGTGTTTTCCCTAGAATTTTTGCTTTTGAAAGCAAAACGAAAGCTTGTGAAAGTTATTGTTAGAGTGTATTAACATTTATAACTATATTTTGGGAGCGACCATGTATTTAACTAAAAAGTTATCTGCTGTGTTTTTAGCGTGTGGTGTGATTTTTTCTGCCAATGTGGCACAAGCACAAGAGCCAAACCGTCCGGAATGTATTGCACCGGCACAACCGGGTGGTGGTTTTGATTTGACCTGCCGTATTGCTGTAAATAGTTTTCAGAATAGTGATTTATTAAGCAATCCGATGCGTACTATTTATATGCCGGGTGGTATTGGTGCAGTCGCATATAACAATATCGTGTCGCAGCGTAAGGCAGATCCCAATGCGATTGTGGCTTTTTCAGGTGGTTCGTTATTGAATTTAGCCCAAGGTAAGTTCGGGCGCTATAGTGCCGATGATGTGCGTTGGTTAGCGAGTGTTGGTACTGATTATGGCGCTTTGATGGTTCGTAAAGACTCGCCGTTTAAAACCCTTGATGACTTAATTCAAGCACTAAAAACTGACCCGAGCAAAGTAGTGTTTGGTGCAGCTGGCTCAATTGGTAGTCAGGACTGGATGGTCGTCGCATTAACCGGTCGAGCTGCTGATGTAGATTACAAAAAGATTCGCTTCGTGGCCTTTGAGGGGGGTGGTGAAGCCTCTACGGCCTTGAGTGGTAATCATGTTCAAATCTTGTCGATAGGTGCAGCGGAGGCTGTTGGTGCGATTGAAGGCGGTTCTGACATGCGTGTCTTAGCGGTTTTTAGTGACGATCGTTTACCAGGCGTGTTGTCTGATGTGCCAACGGCTAAAGAGCTGGGTTATGAAGTTGTTTGGCCCGTTATACGCGGATTTTATGTTGGGCCTGAGGTAACTGATGAGCAATATGATTGGTGGGTTAACGCGTTCAACGAATTATATAAAACAGATACGTACAAAACTATCCAGAAGCAACAAGGCTTATTCCCACTTGAAATGTCGGGCAAAGAATTGGATGACTTCGTCAAAAAGAGCGTAAAAGAATATGCTGAACTAGCGGACAGCTTTGGCTTAATGAAATAATCTTTCAAGATACCTACTTCCTAATTCAGATAATACAGAGTCTAAACCGTAGTAAGTGATGTGACTACGGTTTAGCTCAGTTGACTCAAATCTTTGAGGAATAATTCAGATGAAATTAACTGATCGCACTCTGGGAATAGCAGCGATTTTATTTGCTGTGTTCTTAGGTGTTTTTGGCTACGATTTAGAAGCCCCATTTTCCTACGAGCCAATTGGTCCTAAAGCCTTTCCTTTATTAATCGCCGTATTAATGACCATCTGCGGATTGATTTTAACGGTGAGAGGTGGAAATGAAGCAGAGGAGAATACGACAAGCGCTAATTTACGTATTCTGACGATGGTGGTGTATATCATTCTATACGCTTTCTTATTCCAACTATTAGGCTTTGTCATCTCGACTGCCCTCATGACTACCTTTGTCGGCAAGCTGTTTGGTGCCAAGTGGTGGCAAGCAATAGTTAGCGGTGTGGTGATGTCTGTACTGATGTTTTTATTATTTGACGTGAGCTTAGATGTTGTCTTGCCCGAAGGTCTTTTAAGAGGTGTACTATGAGCGGAGTTTGGGAACACTTAGCGTTAGGTATGGGCGTTGCATTTTCCGGTATTAACCTGTTAATTGCAGCGATTGGAGGACTTATCGGCACGATTGTGGGTGTCCTTCCGGGGCTTGGACCAATCAATGCGGTAGCCATGTTGGTGCCAATTGCTTTTGCTATGCAGCTACCTCCGGAAAGTGCATTAATCTTGCTTTCAGCAGTATATGTGGGTGCTGAGTACGGCGGGCGTATATCATCCATTCTGATAAATATACCCGGCGAAGCAGCTGCTGTGATGACCACGATAGATGGCTATCCTTTAGCTCGCAAAGGGATGGCAAGTGTTGCTTTATCCATTTCTGCTTGGTCTTCTTTTATCGGCTCTACGATTGCCATTATTGGAATTCTTTTTTTAGCGCCTGCTCTGGCAAGTTGGGCGGTTGCTTTCGGGCCGGCCGAATATTTTGTGCTCATTGTTTTTGCCTTTTGTGCTTTGAGTAGTCTATTAGGTGAACAACCGGTAAAAGGTATGATAGCGGCGCTAACAGGTTTAGCTATTTCTACGGTGGGTGTCGATTCAAACTCTGGCGTATATCGTTACACTTTCGACATCGCTAATCTGTCAGACGGTATTGATTTTGTTGTCGTGGTTATTGGGCTGTTTGCAGTATCTGAGATGTTGCAAATGCTGGAAAAGCTTTTAAAAGGCTATTCAATTAACGTGCCTAAAAGCGACCGCAAGCTATTTAATCTAAGTGAGCTAAGAAAAACTTGGTGGACTTCAATACGTGGCGGCTTAATTGGCTTTGTTGTCGGTGTCTTGCCGGGTGCAGGTGCGAGTGTGGCATCAGCAGTGGCCTACTCATCAGAGAAAAAATACATCGAAGGACGCGATCCCAATGCTCAGTTCGGCAAGGGTGATTTGCGAGGCTTGGTTGCACCGGAGGCTGCTAATAATGCATCGGCTACCGGGTCCTTTATTCCTATGCTGACTTTGGGTGTGCCCGGTTCAGGTACAACCGCAGTGATGATGGGTGCCTTGACGCTCTATAATATTACCCCGGGTCCGGCATTGTTTGAGCACCAACCACAAATCGTCTGGGGGTTGATTGCCTCATTATTTATAGCTAATTTGATGCTATTGCTAATGAATATACCTATGGTTAGAGTATTTGCAGCGATGCTTAATATTCCATCATGGTTGCTAGTACCGGGGATTTTGGCCATTAGTTTTATTGGTGTCTGGGCCTTAAACGCAACGAATTTTGATCTGTATATGGTTGTTATCATTGGGATTGTCGGCTATTTTTTCCGCAAACTTGATGTGCCATTGGCTCCGTTAGTTTTAGGGGTGGTTTTAGGTAATTTGATGGAGCAGAACTTGCGCCGCGCCTTATCTATTAGCAATGGTGAAATAGGGATTTTATTCCAAAGTAATATTTCTATTGGGTTGTGGATTCTGGCCTTGGCGGTTATTGTCATTCCACCATTAATGCGTCGCTGGTTAGGTGGTAGAAAGGCACCGGCAAATTAAATTCATAACTTTTCTATCCCGTGATAGTCGCTAAGATGACTATTAATGTAAAAAACTGGTGCCGACGTTAATCAGGTTAGCACCAGTTTTTGTTTGTCTATATAAATTTTTAATAGTAGGCTGCTCTCTACTATTAATCTCATTTTTTAATGATGGCTTGTGCTATGGCAAAACAGATCTTTTTTGGTTTTTTGGTTGCTTTGATAGGTTCTTTGCTTGCAGTGGCTATCGGCACCCCAATTCCTTGGCTTTTGGGATCATTAATCTTTACTGCTGCATTCAGAATTAATGGCGCGAATATCGCTTGTCACGTGGTTTTTCGAAAAATCGGTCAGTGGATTATTGGCATTTCTTTAGGGTTACACTTTACTCCTGCAACAGTCGAAATCATTAAAAACCTATCACCTTATGTCTTTGCCGGATGCGTTTTTGCGGTTGCGATAGGTTTAGTAGGTGCTGCTATCTTATATAGGTGGGGGGGAGTGGATTTTGCGACCGCTTATTTTGGTAGTACAGTAGGTGGTGCCAGCGAAATGGTGGTATTAGCAGAAAAAAATGGCTCTACCAATCTTTCGCTAGTTGCCTCTGCTCATAGTTTGCGAGTTTTATTGATTGTCATTACTATTCCCTTTGCTTATCAGTTTTTAGGCTTAAAAGGTGATTTAAGTTCACAGGTGACACTGGCTGAATATAGCTATATTGGTTTAGTTCAATTACTGGCCCTGACAGCTATTGGTTGCTTTATTTTGGAAAAAATAAAGGCGCCTAATGCCATGATGTTGGGAGGCATTATAGTGACCGCTTTACTCACATCAAATGATATTGTTTTTACTCAGTTACAGCCTGAAATTCAGCGTATTGGACAGATGTTTTTAGGATGGTCTTTAGGGAGTAACTATAGGTCAGGGTTTTTTAAGCAAGCACCTAAGTTTTTGGGGGCTGTCACTTTGATGACGACGGTATATATGCTGTTAGCCTTTATCTTTTGTGTTAGCGTGGCATGGATGTCTGATATGTATTTGCCTACAGCCATCTTAGCGATGAGTCCGGGAGGATTAGCGGAAATGGCAGTCACTGCCAAGGTGTTGATGCTGGGCGCACCGCTGGTTACTAGCTTTCAAGTGAGTCGATTGATTTTTGTGCTGTTTACAGTTGGTCCGATTTATCAACGCTTAAATAACTATTTAAAAAGAAAGCGTAGTGTTTAAGTAATGAGGGTAGAGTGTGTACTGAACCGCTTGCTTTATTGCTTAGCTGATGAAGAAGCTCTAACCCTATAGGGTTAGAGCTTTTTACTTTAAACGTCTTCTCTCGATTCCTTAGCGTACTTTAATAAAGCACCGAATCGATAAAATGCATGCACAAACTTACCAAATGGCATAGTCACAAAGAGAGCTAAAATAAGACTCAAATGTATAATTAATAGACTTGGCATAGCATATGTTTCACGCCAAATCATTAATGCCAAACCACTGATGGCAGTGAAAAACAATAATGCAATGAATGCATAATCCATGCCCATTTGTCGAATATCCTTGATCTCTTCATCCGCTTTTGTTTTGAGTATAAATAGACCGGCAGTGCCAATAGCTAATGAAATACCACCCATTGTTCCTAAGATTTTTGGAACGCTAAAAAAGGGATAAGGTGCAACCAAGCCTAAGAAATAATGCATGATCGTCCCACTGCTCGTAGCAGCAAAGCAAAGCATAAAGCCATAAAAAGTAAAATGGTGAAAGTATCTCCGCCACGGTGAGATATTGTCATCCGGGTAGGTACAACCGGTTTTAATATTACCATGCAGGTATTTCATACTTAACGCATCTGAGAGGGCTTGCTTGACATTAGCGCCTGTGAACAGCGATTTTGGATCGGGTTCTATATCTTTTAGGTAGTTTTTAAATCCCATCAAGATGGCTACTAGCATCCACACAAAGGCTGTGCCAAACACAATGACTAAAAAATTATGTGGAAAAATAGTATAGAAGTCGCCATTTGCCGGACCGGTAGCGTTAAAAATATTTGCACTGAAAAATAGAGTGATGAGTGTAAGTACAAAGAGTAGAGTGGCGATAAGTCCATTTTTAGCAAATAGCTTAGCAATGCCTTTGGGCCACGCATATTCTGTATAAGTACTAAGGCGAAGTTGGGCAAATTGTTGGGGGATATTGACTTGGAATTCGTGTGGCGGTGCGTATTGACACGCATAATAACACTCACTACAGTTATGGCAAAGATTTGCTAGGTAGTGCATATCGATAGTAGTAAAATCTAAGCGTTTTTCCATCGCAGGGAAAACAGCACAAAACCCTTCGCAGTAACGACAGGAATTACAAATACCAATAGAGTGTTTAGATTCTTCAAGAAGTTTTTCAAGCGTTAGCATTTTTTGCAGCCTCCCTACCCGCAATTCGACCAAAAACTGTACCAATCGCCATGCCAAAGCCGGCGACGTATCCTTGGGTTAAAATATTACCGGCCATGATTTCTCCTGCTGCAAATAAATTATCAGCCATGGATCCATCAGCCATAGTCACTCTCGATTCTTTGTCTACTTTGACTCCCATATAGGTAAAGGTGATGCCTGTTGCCAATGGGTAGGCATAAAAAGGACCCTCATCAATGGTGGTAGCCCAGTGTGTTTTGTTAATTTCTAAACCTTTAGTGTGGCAGTCATCTAAAATGCTGTGATTAAAAGTGCCTTTTTGGACTGCTGCGTTATAAGTGGCGATCGTTTCTAACGATTGATTTAAAGGTAAATTCAGTTCTTTTATGAGAGCTTCCAAGGTGTCAGCTTTGATTGATTTGAAGACTGAGGGCATAAAGCGACCAATGGATTTTTGATCGATGATGCAATAGGCTATTTGGTCAGGCTGTTTAGCTACTAAACGACCCCAGATAGCATAGCGTTTTGGCCAAAAATCTTCTCCTTCATCATAGAAGCGTTCGCCATTTTTATTTAATACGATTCCTAGAGAAACACAGTCCACACGAGTGACAATGCCACCATCATATAATGGCGAGCGAGCGTCAATCGCTACGGCATGTCCTTGTGTAGGATCACCGATAATCATTGCTTGATTACGAATCAGCTCTTTTAATAAAACACCCTGATTAAAGCGGGTACCACGTATTAAAAAATTCTTAGCGGCAGGCCCCCAAGCTTCTTCGAGCCACTCTCGATTTGATTCAAAACCACCAGCTGCGATTACAAACGCTTTAGCGCGCATGCTTTTCTCCAAGCCATGTTGCATTACTGTGATTGACTCGCAGACGCTACCTTTCATATTTAGACGTATGCATTCGGTTTCGTAAAAAATTTCAATGTGTGATTTTTCAGCTGCCTTGTAATAAGCATTGACTAGTGCCTTTCCACCGCCTAGAAAAAATGCATTGGTACGGCCTAACTGTAAAGTGCCTCCTAAGGAGGGCTGAAAACGCACCCCATTTTTTTTCATCCATGCAGTTGCATCAACTGTTGAACGAATAACAAAACGCGCCATACTTTCATTGGTTTGGCCGTTGGTAACGCGCCAAACATCTTCGAAATATTCATCTTCCGTGTAGCTATCAGTAAGCACATCAGTGGGTTCATTGTGCATGCAACGCAGGTTGCGGGTATGACTACTATTGCCTCCACGCCATTCTTTGGGGGCGCTTTCAATTAAGGCAATTTTTCGTGCACCTTGTTCTCTAGCGCTTAATGCAGCACATAGTGCGGCATTACCTCCACCAATGACGATGACATCATAAAGTTGATCCATATCAGGTAGGTCCATTTTGGGTTATAAAAATTATTTAATTGTATGAATACTCATGTATTCATTTGTGTACATAGTGATTTTATTGTACATGAGAATGTATTCTTTTGTATACAAAAGATTTTATAAGAGAGTTTTTGTATATAATGGCTTTGAAATAGGTGTGAAAACTACAACATTTATTAAGTGTATGGTGATGACAGAGAAAAAAAATTTATTTGATGAGGTTGATGATGGTGATAGGCTGCGAGGTACAACTTCAGCTCAACAAGCATATCAATACATTATCAAAGGGCTGGAAGAAGGCACTTTACAGCCAGGAACCAGAGTCCGCGAAACAGAGCTCGCAAAGAGTGTAGGCATTAGCCGAACACCTGTGCGCGAAGCGTTGAATCGTTTAGTGAATGAGGGTCTTGTTATAAATGATGCCCATAGAGGCATGATTATTACGGAGTTAGATCAAGCCTTGGTGGGTGAGCTGTATGAGATGCGAGCTGTTTTAGAAAGTACAGCCGCCTCTTTGGCTGCTAAGCATGCAACTGATGTTGAGATTTCTTTATTACGTACATTAATGGAAGCGGACAAAGATATGACTGATCCGATAGAAATCGCCAATAACAATCGGTTATTTCATCAAGTACTGTATCAATGCGGGCACAATCGTTTTTTGTTAAAAACTTTACAAGCGTTACAGAATTCGATGCTCTTGTTAGGTGATAGTACCTTAGCAGAAAGAGGGCGTCCGGATGAGGCCAGAAATGAGCATGAGGCGATTGTTAATGCATTAGAGGATCGAGATCCTGAGGCAGCAGCAGAAGCAGCTCGCCAACACATTAAAGAGGCTTATAAAACTAGATTAAACCGTTTTTTGTTTGACAAATAATGACCAACATATTAGTGACCGGTGGTGCCGGTCAAGTAGGGCAAGTGTTCAGGGCCTTAGGGTTGAGTGAGCTGGCAGTGTGTGACCGTCAGGCAATGGATATCACTGATACGCAATCAATTATTCAAGCGCTTCGCCGGTTCCGCCCAACAATTCTTATCAATGCCGCTGCTTATACCAATGTAGAGCGGGCAGAGATAGAGCAGGAGCAGGCTTTTGCGATTAATGAAAAGGCGGCTGGACTATTAGCTGAACGATGTGCGGAGCACGGTGTACAGTTAATTCATCTATCAACGGACTATGTGTTTGATGGAACCAAGGGGGCGCCTTATGAGGTGGCTGATCAAACCAATCCGCTCAATCGCTACGGACAAAGTAAATTGGCTGGTGAAAAGGCGGTTCTGAATGCCAATCCGCAGGCAATTATTGTGAGAACTGCTTGGCTTTACAGCGAGTTTGGTGAAAACTTTCAGACCAAAATTCTACGTGCTGCTAAGGACAAGTTACAAAAGGGTGAAGCGTTGAGTGTGGTGAGTGATGAGTGGGGTAGTCCGACCTATGCGCCGGATTTAGTGCATTTTTTAATGCAGCTTAGCCAACAATACGCAAGCCATAACGGTCGGATTTTACATTTCGCCGGTCATCAGGTGATGCACCGTTTGGCGCAAGCTGAGCGGCTATTAGCAGCAGCGCTGGTGAGAGGGGAGCTGGCAGAGCTGCCTAAGATTAACGCTGTGCTTAGCCAAGATTTTCCGACCTTAGCTAAGCGTCCGACTAACAGTGCGTTAAAAAGCAGTCTCTTAAACGTCGCTTAAACTTAAGTTAGGCAGTAATCGCACCCAGCCAGGCAGCGGCAATGAGTAATACGCCGGTCAGCATATTAGCTCTAAAGAGGAAAAAGCTTCGCTCCGGCTTATTAATATCAAAAATTTTGAGTTGCCATATAAAGTGGGCTGCAATCAATGCGATAAAAATAAAGTAGCCCCAACCCATCGCCATGGACCATCCCCCCCACAACCAGAGAATCACGGTGGCAAGATAAAATCCGCTGAGCCAGTAGAAACCATTGTCACCAAAACGAATGGCTGTGGACTTAAGACCTAATTTAAGGTCATCTTTGATGTCGGTATAGGCGTACATGGTGTCATAACCGATTTGCCAAGTCACGGCACCAAGCCACATGGCCCAAGCAGCCAATGGGATATAGTTGTTGGTGTCCGACCAAGCCATTAACATACCCCAGTTAAAAGCCGCGCCCAATACGGCTTGTGGCCAGTGAGTAAAGCGCTTACAAAGCGGGTAGATAATGACTAGAGGCACTAGGGCAAGTGCCATCCAGCGGCTATAACTATTGATAAAAAACAGCAAAACCGCTGCAACAGCAAATTGTGCAAAAAGGAAAATAACGGCTTTTTTGAGGGTGATTTCACCGCTGGTGAGTGGACGGTAGCGAGTGCGTTCGACATGCTTATCAAAGTCTCTATCCCAAATGTCGTTGATAGTGCAACCCACACTGCGCATCAGCAAAGCACCCAAACAGAAAATAAATAAGCGAGCAATATCGGGAAAGCCACCTGCAGCTTGGAAAAGAGCTGCAATACAAGGTAAGACAGTTAACCAAGTGCCGACAGGTCTATCTAAGCGCGCAAGGCGAGCATAGGGCCGCCATGCTTTAGGCAGATTTCGTTGTACCCAGTCATCGTGGCTAATATCACTTAAATCCGGTTGAGAGTTTGATTGTGTCACTTAAATTACGCAGTCTGAAAAATTAATCAAAGCTCTATTCTAAGCAATTACAGGTGATCCATGAATACCCTTAGCTTTTATTTAACAATAATCTTTCTAAGAAAATGACGTTAGCATAGCGTTTTGGCGTATTTTATTAGAGGTGCCTATGCGCATACATAGTGAAAAATCGGCTTTATTAATTGTTGACGTACAAGATAGCTTGATTCCACATATCGATAAATCTGAGCACATGGTAGAAAAAGTCATTTGGCTTTGTAAACTTGCACAACGTTTAGAATTGCCGATGATCGTCAGTGAGCATTGCGTTGATAAAATCGGTGGTACGAATCAGGCCGTCATGGAGATGGCAAGCGGTGCTCAAGTTTTTCAGAAGCGTAGTTTTTCTGCTGTCCGTGATGGCATTATTAAGCGGACGCGTTTAAATGACAAAGACCATATTATTGTGTGCGGTATGGAGTCGCATGTCTGTGTGCTGCAGACCTGCTTGGATCTGCTTGCCGCAGGAAAAGAAGTCTTTTTAGTGCGAGATGCCATCTCTTCACGTAAACCGAGTGATCTTGAGTTGGCGGTTGAGCGTTTAAGGCAGGCTGGTGCAGTAGTGGTAAGTACAGAAATGGTCGCATTTGAGTTAATGGCTACAGCAGAACATCCGAGCTTTTCGACCGTACTAAAGCAGTTGATTAAATAAGAAGCGTTTACGTAAAAACAATCTACTACATATTGACTAAACTCGATATAGTCATATGAGTTATAATCGGTCCTCTTATAAAAACTGTCTTTGCGTGTTATATGGTTCAATCTGCACATCTGACCACAGATGCCCTGATTTTCCAGTCTAGACCACCTTGTCCTAGATTGAAAAGGTTTGCGGAAATCTCAGTGTTTCTCGCGGGTTTTCTCTGCCTTATCGTACCCAGTGGTTATTCATATGGTGCAGCGTTGCTTTTTCTTGGCGGCATGTATGTGGTGGTGAGAGAAAGAGGCTTGTTGCCCATTGACCGTTATGATAAGTATATTTTAGGTGCGCTTCTGATTGTTGGCCTTGAAGGAGTCTTCAATTGGCTGTGGCATGGATTTGATGGTGATCTGGATAAAAATATACGCTTTATCTTAGCCATACCTATTTTTTATCTTATTTATCGAGCCCGCCCGTCGTTGCATGCCCTTTGGTTAGGTCTGGTTTTTGGGGTCTTGGGCGCCTGTGTGTTTGCGCTTTATCAACGGTTTTCGTTGGGCTTGATACGAGCTGAAGGTTTTACTAATGCTATTCAGTTTGGCAACCTGGCAATGTTACAAGGAATCCTTTGTTTGTCCGGTTTGGGTTGGGCCGCTACGTTAAAAAAACATCGCCGTTTTTATATTTGCTTATTGGGAATTGCCGCCGTTGCCGGGATTGTTACTTCTGCTATGTCAGGCACACGCGGTGGTTGGATCGGTTTACCGGTTATTTTGTTAGTGGTCTTTTTTTTCTATCGAAAAGTGTTTTCAGTCAGAAGTCAGTTAATCGCTCTCCTGTTTTTGATTGTTGGGGGCACGTATTTGGTTGCCAATCCTCAGATTGGCGTTAAGGAACGCATTCAGGAAGCCACGCATCAGGTAACTTTATTTCAGGAAGGTCAGGTAAACACATCGATTGGTTTGCGTTTCGAGATGTGGCGAGGAGCCTATCATTTAGTTCAAGAAAAACCTCTGTTCGGTTGGGGCAAAAAGGGCTACCAAGAGGGGATGAGGACTTTACGCGATCAGGGTGAGATCCATCGCGGTGCAACCGCGTTTAATCATCTTCATAATGATTTTATTGATCGCTTGGTTAAGCATGGGTTTATTGGGCTTTTTGCCTTGGTTTTGTTGTATGTATTTTCTCTGAGGGCTTTTTCTACGGGCAGAAACTATCGTGAACTACCTATCAAATCCGTGGCGTTAACCGGTATCTTGTTAGTTTATTGTTATATTGATTTTGGTATGACACAATCGTTTTTAAGGCATAACAGTGGCGTGATGGTCTTTGCCACGTATCTGGCGGTGATTGCCGGCTATTTTAAGGTACAGCGTTTGAGCTCGACTCAAGCAATCAAAAACAAAGCGTAGTGATAGAAAAATGAAGATCCTTGTTACTGGCGGCGCCGGCTTTATTGGTTCAGCGCTCGTTCGTTACCTTATCGAAACGCAGGAAGATGAGGTATTTAATGTCGACAAGCTTAGCTATGCCGTTCACCCTTATGCGTTGGCGACGGTCTCAGCCAATCCGCGTTATCAATTTAAGAAGTTGGATATTTGTGATGAAGCTGCGTTAGCCCGTGTTTTTGACGAATTTCAGCCGGATGCGGTGATGCATCTGGCTGCCGAGACACATGTGGATCGCTCCTTAAGCGGTGCACATGCTTTTATGCATAGTAACTACATGGGTACCTTTAAGCTCTTAGAGGTGATGCGTCATTATTGGCAGCAGCTTTCCGGACAAAAGCGTGAGCATTTTCGCTTTCTGCATGTGAGTACTGATGAGGTCTATGGTGATTTGCCACATCCCGATGACGATCCTCAAGCGCAGGATGTGCAATTTAAAGAAACCTCGCCTATCGCCCCAAGTTCCCCGTATTCAGCGAGTAAAGCAAGTTCAGACCATTTAGTTCATGCGTGGCATCGGAGTTATGGTTTACCTACCATCATTAGCCGATGCTCTAATAACTATGGGCCCTATCAATTTTCTGAAAAGCTGATTCCTTTTATGGTTCAGCAAGCGTTAAACCATCAGCCTCTAACCATTTATGGTACAGGCCAACAAATACGCGATTGGCTCTATGTTGACGATCATGTCAGAGCCTTATACCTACTGTTAAAAAAGGGTCAAGTCGGTGAAATATACAATATTGGTGCAAATAATGAGCGACGTAATATTGATATTGTGCATAAAATCTGCCAAATCATGGATGAGCTCGTCCCGCTAGCGAATGGTCAGTCGTATAAGCAACTGATCCGACACGTAGCAGATAGACCAGGTCATGATGTACGTTATGCGATTGATAGTACTAAGCTCCGGGCTGCCACTGCTTGGGTTCCTGAAAATGACTTTGAGACGGCGTTGGCTAAGACGGTGGCGTGGCTTGTGAGGGATTTTGATGCAGCTGCAAAATACCAAGCTTAAAGGCGTCAAGCTGATTAAACCCGAGCTTCATCGTGACGCGCGAGGCTTTTTAAAAGAGTCGTTCAGTTTACGGCGATATCAGGCGCTATTAGATATACAGCTTGATTTTGTGCAAGATAATATCTCTGCTTCAAAACAAGGTGTGCTGCGCGGATTGCATTTTCAGAAACATAGACCTCAAGGCAAATTAGTGATGGTGACTGAGGGCGTGATTTTTGATGTGGTGGCAGACATTAACCCTAGCTCTTCAACCTTTGGACAATATGTGGGGTGTGAGCTGAGCGCAGAAAATCACTTGCAACTTTGGGTGCCGCCGGGCTATGCCCATGGCTTTTGTGTGTTGAGTGAAAGCGCTCAGGTACTTTATAAGTGCACTGATTATTATGATCCTGATGATCAGGGCGGCGTGGCTTGGAACTGCCCCACCTTAGCCATCGATTGGCCTATAAAATCGCCTATCTTATCGGCTAAGGATGCTGAGCTGTCATTTCTTTAGAGGACTAAATTTCCAAGTTATCTTCGATGTAAACAACTTGCTCTTGCTCGTCTTGAGGAAGAATTAAGTTGAGTACAACAGCAGTGATACCACCCATACAAATCGGGTTTTGGAACAGCAAAGGCAGTTGATTAAAAATCTCCGGTTCAAATGCGACACCAAGACCTAAGCCCACAGAGGTTGCGCAAATAATGGCTTCACGGCGACGAATGCCATTCGTTAAGATAATACGAATACCCGCGATCGTGATTAAGCCGAACATCAGCACCATGGCGCCACCCAGCACAGGGCTTGGAATGGTCGTAAAGAAGCGACCGACCATTGGGAAAAGACCAAGGATAATCAGGATCACCGCAATGTACTTACCGATATGTCGTGAAGCTACGCCGGTCATCTGAATAACGCCATTGTTTTGTGCAAAGGTGGTTAAAGGTAATGAACCGAGCGCAGTGGCAATGACTGATACCAAACCATCGGCCATCACACCGCCACGTAAGCGCTTATCAAAGGTTTCCCCTTTAATTGGCTGATTGGAGACTAAAGCGGTCGCTGTTAAGTCACCGACTGCCTCAAAGACGCTCAATAAATAAATGGTACCGGCAATAAAAAAGGCATGCCATTGAAAATCAAAGCCGTATTTAAATAAGACCGGCACAGTGATAATCGGTAAATTGTGAAGTGCTGAGAAATCCACTTTGCCCATAAAAAGCGCAACGATATAACCGACCACCAAACCAATCGCAATACCGCCCATGCGTAGTAGGGGATTTTTAAAGCAGTTAAAAACTAAAATAATTACTAAAACGAGCGTGGCCAGACCAAGATTTGACCATGAGCCAAAGGTGCCGTCTGCCTTGGAGGCAAAGCCGCCACCAAAGTCGACAATCCCTACATGAATGAGACTAAGCCCGATCATCATGACGACGACGCCACTCACGGTAGGGGTAATGACACGTTTGAGGTAGGGTAATATCCAAGCAGCGCCCATGATAAGGAAGGCACCGACAAAGGATACGCCTAGCAAGGCAGAAATCATGGCGTTTTCAGAAAAACCATCTTCCTTCATGCCCATACCAAGACCGATCATCACCGTCACAAAAGAGAAGTTGACCGACTGAATAGAGAGTAATCCGGAACCTATGAAACCAAAGCGATTGACTTGGATATAAGTGCCTACACCAGAGGCTATCATCGCCATGGATACCAAGTAGGCCGTCATTTCTACCGGTAATTGCAATGCGCCACCGACGATTAATGCCGGCGTAATCATCGGTACAAAAATAGCTAAAAGGTGAGTCATGGCGCTGAGGAGGGCGCTAAAAAAAGGAGGTTTATCTTCTAATTTATAGACTAAGTTGGTGGGTTCTTCGTGGAGCTGAGTGTGTGACATGAGATAGACTATCAAAAATAATGGGCGTTATTTTAGCAGAAGCCCATGAAATGAAAGGATAAAAATCGAGATTGAGCTTAAAATGAAATGCTTTAACAAAGAGAGAGCTTCTGATAGCCTGTAAAAAAGAGGGTCACATTTTATTTGCTATTTGAATTGTCATGGTTTTGTCAAAATCTCTGATTACACTTAAGCTATTTAACATAAACAGCATAGATAAATGAAGATAGTTGTCGTTGGTACAGGTTATGTGGGCCTGTCTATTGCCACTTTATTGGCACAAAAGCATGAAGTGGTCGCTTTAGATATTAATGCCGAAAAAGTCGCTTTAATTAATCAAAGGATTCCCCCTATCGTCGACGAGCAGATTAGTTATTATTTTGAACATAACCATCTCAATTTACGAGCGACCAATGACCCTACTGATGCCTATCCGGATGCTGATTATATTGTGATTGCGACCCCAACAAATTACGATCCGGAAACCAATCATTTCAACACCAGTTCAGTTGAATTGGTGGCAGCTGATGCTCTAGCGTATGCACCGGAAGCGACGTTGGTGATCAAATCGACCGTGCCGGTTGGTTTCACCGAGCATTTAAAAAAGCGGTTAACAACAGACAATATCTTTTTCTCGCCGGAGTTTTTGCGTGAGGGCAAGGCTTTGCACGATAACCTATATCCCTCAAGAATTGTGGTGGGTGAGAATTCAGACAGGGCAAGATGTTTTGCCGAGTTGCTTACTCAGAGTGCCCTCAAAGAAGATATTGCGGTCTTGTTGACTGACAACACAGAAGCCGAGGCGATTAAGTTATTTGCCAATACGTATTTGGCGATGCGCGTTGCATTTTTTAATGAGCTTGATACCTATGCTGCAACCAAAGCACTAAATACAGAGCAAATTATTCAGGGCGTTTGTTTAGATCCACGTATCGGCAGTCACTACAACAACCCGTCGTTTGGTTATGGTGGCTACTGCTTACCTAAAGATACGCGGCAATTGCTTGCGAATTACAAAGATGTGCCACAAAATCTGATTCAATCTATTGTGGATTCCAATAGTACACGTAAGACCTTTATCGCCGAAGATATTTTGGAGCGTAAGCCTAAAACCGTAGGCATTTATCGACTGATTATGAAGGCCGGTTCTGATAATTTTAGAGATTCTTCGGTTCAAGGGGTAATGAAACACTTGTTAAGTAAAGGTGTTCGTTTAGTGATTTATGAGCCGATTATACAGGAATCAAGTTTTTATAATTGCGAGGTTATCTCGGATTTCGCTGATTTCAAATCACAAGCGGATGTGATTGTCAGCAACCGCATGAGCCCCGAATTGGATGATGTGCAGCAGAAGCTCTATACACGTGATATTTTTGGCGGTGATGCTTAGTTACTTGAGAAAAGATTGACTTATCAGAGCTTCTTTTTCCAGCGTTTAAAGCGATTAAAAAAAGGTGCCACTACTGGGTGGTGGCTTGCCCTAATTTTTTTACCTAGGTCGGCTCCGGATCGATTACGTACGTGAAATCGATGAATATGCTCTTTAGGGGTATGGCGAGTATTTCGACCAAAAGGATTCGTGGTGTAAAAATATTGAAAACCCTCGCTTTGTGCAATGGCTAAATACTCTTCATTAAAATACCCCTGTGGAGCCTGTAGATATTTTTGTGTAAATGCCATTTTCTTTACTACTACAGGTGAGCGGTAACTCGTTCACCAAACTCTATACTAAACCGATTTAAAGCCGAGCGCCAATTCCGTATTGGCATAGTCCATCGTTG
Organism: Oligella ureolytica DSM 18253; assembly: GCF_000373745.1. Lineage (GTDB taxonomy): Bacteria > Pseudomonadota > Gammaproteobacteria > Burkholderiales > Burkholderiaceae_B > Oligella > Oligella ureolytica. The sequence goes on from NZ_KB892310.1 coordinate 21,501, forward strand.
ACTAGCAT
>NZ_KB892311.1 GCF_000373745.1 Oligella ureolytica DSM 18253
CCATATAACTGGCCGCGACGCGGCAAATTTCAGCGCAATCCAAATCCAACTTTATGCATCGTGCCATGCTCCTGACGTCTTGCTCATCAAGGCAGGACACCGCACAATGATCACACGCAGTAGCACACGCATAACACGCGTCAATACAAGATTTAAATTTCTCATGAGGCATATTCATCTCCATAGAACTTGAAGGAAATTAGTCGTATGTAGCTCAGCAAAGTGCGCCACCTCCTCGAACCAGCAAGTCCAATGCCATCGCAAGGGTAGGCCAAAGCACTAGTTTCTCACTGGGAAGCACATCTCTAACGCATGACAAAAGAGTAATAACAGAGTCATCGTCCGGTCAGCGCGTAGTCAATATAGTTAGTTAGGCATCTTTACCTGAATGCAGTGTTCTTTGGTCATGTTGGAAGGTTCACTACCGTCGGGCCCCACGTTTCTACTGCCTCATTGCATTTGCGCTTTCTCTTTCGTGGTGTTAACCTATTGAAAAACAATATATAAGATGATTATGAGCACTCAAGACATTCAACAAAATGACAATCCTGCAGAAGTGTATGAGCGCTACCTTAGTCGCCCCATTGCAGATCCCTGGACACGCGTACTAATTGATCTGGCAAACCCACAATCGGGTGAGCGCGTACTGGATCTTACGTGTGGCACCGGCAGTGTTGCCAGGCAAGTGGCGCCCATGGTCGGTTCGTCCGGACAAATTCTTGCTGTGGACATAAACCCAGCAATGCTCCAAGTTGGCCGTGCACAACCCCAACCCCAACCTGCAGGAGCAGTCATTACGTGGCAAGAAGGCGATGCGACCAAACTGAACCTTCCGGACAAGGATTTTGATCTTGTGTTGTGTCAGCAAGGATTCCAGTTTTTTCCGAATCGGCTTGCGTCGGCCAAGGAGGCTAGACGCGTACTCCGAGAAGAAGGCAGAGCCATTATTAGTGTGTGGCAGGCCCTGGAAAGGCACCCGCTTCACGAAGCCTTATTCACAGCGGTCGCACATCATCTTAATGTTTCGGTTACCGATGTTGACGTCGCTTTTTCATTATCAAATCCAGACGAGCTTTATGCATTGCTGCACAATGCCGGCTTTGATCGCGTCGAAACCACGACCCGATCATTGTCGATTCGGATGCCAGACCCTGAAAAGTTTGTTCATTATTCGATATTGGGTGCAGCGACGTCCGTGCCGGCGTTTGCGTCTATGTGCGCCCCGGAGCGCTTAGCTCTGGTGGAGAAAGTGGAAAAGGCAACGCGTCTTATTGTGGAACGCTTCACGTATGGCGATTCCGTCATCTTCCCGATGGAAGCGAACATTGCAATCGCAACGTAGCCCGAAGTCGACGCACTGAGAGTCGGCAGGGCAGTATTGACCTAGCTAACCGGCGTGAACGCCCACATGAAACGATGCATATTGCAGCATGACAATTTTGTAATCGTGCAGTCATGGTCTCGTCAGTAGCGTAAGACTAAACTCCCATAACCGATGTCGCAGCACCTCCTGGCGGACATTCTCAAGGCGTGGCTGTAACACACCACGTCTTCAGTGCTCTTTTATAAAAATGTCGAGCGCAACGATCACTAAAACATAGCAAGTAAGGAAAGGCAGTGCTTGAAGTGAGTAATCTGGACTGTGTTCATGGTGAACGCCGCCTATTTCATGATGTGAGTTTCCTTCTAAGGTCTGGCGAGGGCCTCCTCATCACCGGCGAGAACGGAAGCGGCAAAACAAGCCTTTTACGCATGCTTGTCGGGCTGACACCGCCCTTTATAGGAACGATCAACTGGAAGACCAGATTAATTAAACATTTAGGGGCCGAGTACCGCCGAGAGCTGCTTTATTGCGGCCATCCATTGGGACTGAAAGACAGCTTAAGTGCCACCGAGAACCTGCAGTCCATCGCTTCATTAGTAAACGAACCGGTTGAACTGTCGGTTGTGCAGGATGCTTTGGAACACATAGGATTGCAAGGCAGTGCCCATATGCCCGTGCGAGCCTTATCCCAGGGTCAGAAACGACGTGTCAGCCTCGCGAGATTATTTCTCTCCAGGCGCACTCTGTGGGTCTTGGATGAACCCTTGACGGCTTTGGACACCAAGGCAAGTCAGCATGTTGCACAAGCGGTCGATAGGCATCTTGATGATGGCGGTATTGCGGTAATTACCACCCATCAAGATATGGCCCTAGCCAGCCCGTTGCAAACTGAGCTCCCTGCGCCAAGTTGGCCGTTATCTCCGAATTATTTCAGGTACAATTTTGGTGCTTATGGGGCTTGCTGTGGCAACTGGGCAGTTGGTTCGCTTTGCTATTTGGCTGCTTAGGACATTCCCGGCGCTGGGCGCGATTGGTTAATGATGTGGCGACGTTTACGAGAGTTGCTTGGGGCTCTTACCTATGACGCCATCAGTTTTTAGGAGTGTGTAGTAATGAGATTGCTTATCGTCGAAGACGAAGTGAAAACTGGGAACTACCTTCAACAAGGTCTAACAGAAGCGGGATTTATTGTGGACCTTGCGCGTACAGGACTGGATGGGCACCATCTGGCGTTAACCGGTTCGTACGACGTCATTATCCTTGACGTGATGCTGCCCGACGTTGATGGCTGGCGTATTATGCAAGCCCTTCGCGACGCCAAGTCAACCACGCCAGTACTGTTTTTAACTGCACGCGACAGTGTCGAAGATCGTGTGAAAGGCTTGGAGCTGGGTGCCGACGATTACTTGGTCAAGCCCTTCGCTTTTTCTGAGCTTCTTGCACGAGTCCGCACATTGCTGCGGCGCGGTTCAACCCCCGCTTATCAAACTGAAATGCAGGTGGCTGATCTGGTTCTCGATATTCCTCGGCGCAGGGCGGTGCGCCAGGATGTGCGTATTAATTTAACAAACAAAGAATTCGCATTGCTGGAGCTTTTGGTACGCAGGCAAGGGGAAGTTCTGCCTCGCTCATTAATAGCGTCTCTGGTCTGGGACATGAACTTCGATAGCGATACCAACGTGATCGATGTCGCGATAAGACGATTACGGGCGAAAATTGACGACGACTTTGAGCCAAAACTGATCCATACAGTGCGCGGCATGGGCTACATGCTTGATGTGACTCAGGCGGATGAATAAGTGAAACGACGTCCGATCTCGTTAGTAGTACGGCTCACCGTCTCGATAGGAATGGTTATAACGGTCGTGTTCCTTACCTTTGGCTGGATGATCGAGCGCTCCATCAACGATCATTTTATTCAGCAGGATGTTGACGAACTCAATGCCGTCGTTTATGCGTTGCAACACACCGTTGCCACCTTGCCTTCGGACGTCGAGCAGGAAGAACTGGAACGGCGGCTTACCGATGCAATTTCGGGTCACCATAATGCCTATTACTACATCTCCGATGATGCAGGCCGGCGAATTTACCAATCACCAGGCTCGGACCTGGAACGGTTTTCTCGAATCGCACTCCCTGTCGAGAAGGTTTCAGTCGATACGGTTGGCATGTGGAAAGATCGTGACGAAACACTGCGGGGCGTTGTCCTATGGCTCGACTCCGACGGCCTTGGCAGCTCCAAGTTCCTAAAACTTACTGTTGCAACCGGCATTGATTTTCACCTGCGTTACCTCAATAGCTTTCGCAATCACCTTCGAATCGTCACGGTGGCGGCATGCCTGATAGCAATTCTGGCGATATGGTTCGCGGTATACCAAGGTCATGCCCCAATCCGGCGCATCAGCCGCGAGATACGCCGCATCGGCTCAGATCAGCTACATACGCGCCTTGAGCCTGACGCCGTGCCGCGAGAACTTGCCGAACTTGCCGTTTCATTTAACGAAATGCTGGGCCGACTGGAAGATGCCTTTCAGCGGCTCTCAGCATTCTCGGGGGATATCGCACACGAACTTCGCACGCCAATCACCAACCTGAAAACTCAGACGGAAGTCGCGCTTTCGCATGCCCGCAGCGTAGAGCAGTACCAGGAGATTTTGTACTCCAACCTGGAAGAGTACGAGCGCATGGCGAAAATGATTGGTGATATGCTGTTTTTGGCCCAGGCAGATAACAAGCTGCTTAAGCCCGAACTCGTCGAAATTGATCTTGAGGCCGAAATGCGCATTCTCTTCGATTACTTTAGCGCCTGGGCTGAAGAAAAAAACGTGCTCCTAGTACTCAAGGGTGAACAGGTCTGGATGGTGGGTGACAGGCTGATGATGCGTCGTGCGTTAAGCAACCTTGTGTCTAACGCCATCCGATACACACCTGCGGGAGGCAACGTATCAGCGACCCTCAGCGTCGATGGGGAGAGGGCCAAGATTTGTATTTGGAACGCTGGCGAACCCATACCATCCGAACATTTGGCTCATATTTTTGATCGGTTTTATAGGCCTGACGCCTCACGGCAACGTAGTAGTGAAGGCGCGAGTCTTGGGTTAGCTCAACGTAGTAGTGAAGGCGCGGGTCTTGGGTTAGCTATCACCAAGTCAATTATTGAAGCGCATGGCGGGAAAATCAGCGTTCAGTCCAACGAAAAGGGAACGACGTTTAACGTTCTAGCCCCCGCAACCGGATGTTGTAGTCCTGATTCTGGACACTTCGAAACGAAATGGGATAACGGTGGCGCGTGTTAATCATGCGTCGATAGAGAATGAGACTCCTTAGCCTTACCGGCTTCTATGCCGGGCAAGGATGGGTTGACTCATGGCAAAGATATTTTTTATGAGAGTTTTATGATGAAACGCAGACAGATTTTGAAAGCTAGCGCAGCCGCCTTACTTATGGCGCCTCCCGTACTACGTGCTCAGACTCATGCTGAACATGGCACGTCTATGGCCCGTCATCATGAAATGATGGGGGACGGCCAGCACGGGGCGCACGCGGATATGGCAGAAGCTTTGTTGCCCTTAGATCGCATGCCGTCCCAACGTCCACTAGAGGCGTTACCGCGCTTGAAAAATGCAAGTAGTAAGGCGGGCCGGTTCAAAGCCACATTGACCGCTGCTCCCGCACAAAAAACAGTGGCCAATCGTACGCCGACAGAGTTCTGGCTTTATAACGACCTGTTGCCAGGACCACAAATCGAGGTGTTCGAGGGTGACGAGGTCGAAATCCTCTTCAAAAATCAATTGCCTGAGCCCACGACCGTGCACTGGCATGGTTTACCTGTGCCTTCAGACCAAGATGGCAACCCACAAGACAGCGTGCCTGCGGGCGAAGAACGTATTTATCGATTTACTCTGCCCAAAGGAAGTGCCGGCACATATTGGTATCACCCCCACCCGCATGGTTTAGGGGTATGAAGTCCAACAGAACGAAAACGTACGCTAAGGTTTTATTGTGGTTTATCTGCTTTCGGATTACAATCCACCGTACTTAAGTACGGAGAACAAGACCCAAATGTACACCATCAGTCAAATAGCAAAGTCGGCAGGTGTTAATGTCGAGACTGTCCGCTATTATGAGCGGCGTGGTCTTATCGAACAACCTGATAAACCAACCGAGGGTTATCGTCGCTATCCAGTGACAACCCTGAACCGGATCCGGTTTATCAAGCGTGCCCAGGAACTGGGGTTTACTTTGGAGGAAATATCCCATCTGCTGATGCTAGATAATACTCCCTGTCAAGAAGTACAAGACATGGCTTCTCACAAGCTTGTCAGTGTTCGTGCCAAGATGGCTGATCTGCGTCGCTTGGAAACCGTCCTTAATGATTTGTTGAACCAATGCGCTGCTAATCCTGACCAAACCCATTGTCCCATTATCGATTCCCTTCTTCCTGAGGATAGAAAATCGCGCTGAGTTTATTCCTGCTTGACTCCGTACTAGAGTACGGCGTTTAGACTGACTTTACTGGAACAAACCAAGTGGAGTGAGTCATGTCAAAAAACGATGCCAATCTGCCAATATTCGGCGGTATTGCGGCGGCTATCGGCGCAGGACTGTGTTGCGTCGGCCCCTTCCTGTTGCTTACGCTGGGTATTGGTGGCGCCTGGATCGGTAATCTCACCCTGCTCGAACCTTATCGCCCCCTTTTCATCTTCGCTGTGCTGGTTCTCTTCAGTTGGGCTGGGTGGAAGGTTTACCGTCCCGTCGAGGCCTGCGAATCGGGCACTGGCTGTGCCGTTTTGCAAGTACGTAAACGCCGTCAAGTCATCTTTTGGATAACAGCTCTACTCGCGCTGGTACTTGTGACCAGTAGCTATTGGATCCCCTTGATTGCCTGACAGTGAATGCCAACAACCTGCTGGAGAATAATCCATGAAAAAACTTACCTTTGTGTTAATGCTCTTTGTCACAAGTTTGACGGCCTGGGCTAAACCGCAAACCGTGACCCTAGATTTACCCACCATGAACTGCGCCATGTGTCCGATCACGGTGAAAAAGGCGCTGACTAAAGTCGATGGCGTATCCCGTGCGGAGGTCAGCTATGAGGATAAAGAAGCCATGGTGACCTTTGATGATGAAAAGACAAGTGCCGATGCGTTGATTGAAGCCACCACCCATGCTGGTTATCCCTCCACGATAAAAAACAAAGCTAATTGAGGTGCCTATGATCACACTGTCTATCTCTGGGATGACTTGTGCAAGTTGCACCCATCATGTTCAGGAGGCCCTGCTAGCCGTTGCGGGCGTTAGCAGCGCAATGGTCTCTTATGACGAGGCTAATGCCGTCATCGAAACCGACACAGATATCCATGAGAAAACCTTGCTCGATGCTGTCGCCACGCTGGGCTATAAGGCTAAAGTCGTTGCGTTGGGCAATAACTCACGCTTAACCAAAGATGAGGATACGGAAGAACTGCACGTGGCTATTATTGGCAGCGGTTCAGCGGCATTTGCCTGCGCCATCAAGGCAGCCGAAGGCGGTGCTAAAGTGACGCTCATCGAAGGGGCGGATGTCATTGGCGGCTGCTGTGTCAACGTTGGTTGTGTGCCGTCAAAGATCCTGATCCGGGTTGCGCAACTGGCAGAGCAGCAGCGTCATAACCCGTTTGCGGGATTGGAAAATCATTCCCCCCAACTGAGTCGCTCACTGTTGTTGGCGCAGCAAACGGCGCGGGTCGAGGAGCTGCGTGCGGCCAAATACCAGAAAATTCTGGACGCCAATCCTGCGCTCAGTCTGATCAAAGGTTGGGCGCGATTCAAGGACGCTAACACACTAATCGTCAGTCAAAACGATGGTACGCAGCAGCAGGTTCACGCTGATAAGGTCCTGATTGCGACCGGATCGACGCCGACTATTCCTCCCATCGAAGGACTGAGCGGGACACCCTATTGGACTTCCAACGAGGCTCTTTTTGCCGAAGAAATGCCTCAACATCTGGTGGTGATTGGCTCGTCAGTCGTGGCACTGGAAATTGCCCAGGCCTATCGCCGATTAGGCAGTGAGGTAACCGTGTTGGCCAGACACACACTGCTCTATCGGGAGGAGCCCTTGCTCGGTGAACAACTCTCAGGATGTTTTGAAAAAGAAGGCATTCGTGTTCTGAATCATACCCAGGCTTCAAGTGTTTCCTATGATGGGCAGCAGTTTACTCTTGAAATTCTCTCATCAGAAGCTGGGGCTGGCACTTTGCATTGTGACAAGTTGTTGATCAGCACAGGCCGTCATGCCAATACAGGCAAGCTTAACCTCGATGCGGTAGGCGTCAAGACGGAGCAAAATGGCGTGATCATCGTCAATGAGCGTATGGAAACCAGCGTTCCAGGTGTTTATGCCGCCGGGGATTGCGCCAACATGCCGCAGTTTGTGTACGTCGCGGCCGCGGCCGGTAGTCGCGCCGCCATCAATATGACAGGCGGTGAGACTAAACTGGATCTATCCGCTATGCCTGCGGTGATCTTTACCGATCCCCAGGTGGCGACCGTCGGACTGACTGAAGATCAGGCCAAAGCACAATATATTGAAACCGATAGTCGGGTACTAAGCATGGAAAACGTACCTAGAGCATTGGTTAATTTTGACACTGATGGCTTTATCAAACTGGTGGTAGAAAAAGTCAGTGGACGCCTGATTGGCGCTCAAATCCTGGCGCATGAAGGCGGAGAGCTGATCCAGAGTGCGGCTTTAGCCATCCGCAACCGGATGACAGTAACAGAATTATCCGAACAGTTGTTCCCTTACTTGACCATGGTGGAAGGGCTTAAGCTCTGCGCCCAAACCTTTAACAAAGATGTGAAAGAGCTGTCCTGCTGCGCGGGGTAACGAATTGAGCAAGGGCTGTTAAAAAAGCCCTTATTCGTTCAATGCAAGCACTTTATAGACTGTCGAACGTCCTATTTTCAACTGTCTGGCGATCTCCGAGGCACCGTTCCCTTGTTCGTAGAGTGAGCGGACTCTAGTCTTGTCCACCGTCGGCTTTCGGCCAAATTTGACTCCCTTGGCCTTGGCCTCCAGACGCCCCTCGTTGGTGCGCTCCAGTATGCGTTGGCGCTAATGGGCGTCGGCGCCACAATTCTGTATGAACACCTCACTATGTAGGATGCCCCATGAGCCTCCCGAGTATCAAATTGCCTTTGAGTGATCCATAGAGCGTGGACTTTCAGCGACTCTAACTGCTTCCGGGATTGGTATCGGCTCACTTTTATTTATCCCGTTATCCGTGTGGTGCNCAAATCGAGGTGTTCGAGGGTGACGAGGTCGAAATCCTCTTCAAAAATCAATTGCCTGAGCCCACGACCGTGCACTGGCATGGTTTACCTGTGCCCTCAGACCAAGATGGCAACCCACAGGACAGCGTGCCTGCGGGCGGAGAACGTATTTATCGATTTACTCTGCCCAAAGGAAGTGCCGGCACATATTGGTATCACCCCCACCCGCATGGTTTAACGGCGATGCAAGTAGCGCGGGGGTTAGCGGGAACCTTTATCGTGCGCGCGAAAGACGATCCGCTGGCAGAGCTCCCAGAACAACACTGGATGATTTCCGACTTGCGGTTGGATACCCAGACGCATATTCCACCTAATACCATGATGGACTGGATGAATGGGCGTGAAGGTCAATTTGTATTGATCAATGGCCAGTTACAGCCACGCATAAAGCTGACTACGGGTACACGCGTACGGATTTGGAATAATTGCGCTGCGAGGTATTTACGTTTAGCAGTGCCGGGGTGTCAATGGATATTGCTAGGCACTGATGGTGGACTATTAGAGCAAGCTCAAGCGCCAATGGACGAGGTGTTTTTAGCACCTGCAGAACGTGTTGAAGTCATGGTGCTCACCGAAGGAAATCTACAGGGAGAGCTGTTAAATCGATACTATGATCGCGCGAAGATGATGGTCCAGGAACCACACACCGACACGGTATTGGCTCACATGGCGGTAGAAGCAAAAGGTACGCCATCGATGCCACCTACATTAAATACCTTGCCTGACTTGGGAGAGCCCGTGGCATTTAAAGCCATTGAGTTCAGCGAAATGGAGATGGATCACGGGAACCATGAACCCATGACAATGAGCATGCTGCAATCGATGTTCATGGTTGATGGCAAAGTCTTTGAGATGGACCGCATTGACTTGCGTAGCCACGTGGGCGATGTCGAGGAGTGGCGCGTTTTTAATAATTCGCACATGGATCATCCATTTCATCTTCACGGGACGCAGTTCCAGGTTGCACAACGTGAACAAGATGGCGTGGTGACTCCAGAGCCGTTCAAAGCGTGGCGGGATACCGTTAATTTACGCCCTTATGAAACCGTCGTTTTTCACGTTAAACAGCTAACGCCGGGCATTCGTATGTTCCATTGCCATATTTTGGAGCATGAAGATTTAGGCATGATGGCAAATCTTGAAGTGATCTAGCCATGCTAAATGCTTATCTTGGACAAGTTTCCAAGTTAAGCACTGTCATCTGGATGGCCGACCTCGTCGTCCATGAAGATGGTGCTGTTCAGGGCAGCGTACGGTAGGTGAAATTAACGCGCAGGAATTCATTGCGCATCTGGATACAGCAGGAGTGCCATGATTAGCGTAGGTCCTTTCTCGATTCGAGTTGTCATTATCGTGCTTGCAGCCATCGTGGCATGGATCGCTGCACGGCTCGTCGCTCGGCGTTTGATGGGGTCGGGGGCAAAGCACGCAAGCAGCTTGATTTTCGATGCGTTGATGGTCGGCCTGGTTACGGGGCGTCTCACCTTCGTTCTGATATGGTGGAGCGACTATATCGCTACACCCTGGTCCATTCTGGCGGTAGGTGACGGCGGTTTTTACCCCGTCACCGGTGTCCCGGTAGCCGTTGCCTGGATTTGGTGGAGAACCCGGCATGAGCAGTCCCTGCGCAAACCAGTCTATGCGGGCGTTTTGGCAGGGTTAATAGCCTGGGGCGGGGCAGGCGGTTCGCTGGCCCTGCTGCATGAATCTGCTCCGTCGTTACCTGCGCTTGAATTGAGCACGATAGACTCCGAACCCGTAAGCCTTACAAGCTTTGCCGGGAAACCCGTTGTAGTGAACCTGTGGGCCACATGGTGTCCGCCCTGTCGACGCGAGATGCCCGTGTTCGTGCAGGCTCAAGCGGATTACCCCGACCTGGCTGTCGTCATGATAAATCAGGGGGAAAGTACTCAGGCTATTAACGCTTTCCTGAAGTCAGAAGGTTTGGAGCTGGAGCATGTGCTGCTCGACCCTTCGTCGGCCATGATGCGAGAGGTCGGCTCACGCGGATTGCCCACAACCTTGTTTTTTGACGCGGAAGGAAAAATGCTAGATGCTCACATGGGTGAAATCACCATGCCAAGCCTGAAAAACACCCTGAAAAACCGCTTTGGATTGCAGTGACAACCAACCATATTTCCTCAGAAAGAGTTCTAATGATGGGAGTCGGGTCCAAAAATACAGTGGCATGCTGCAACATGATGCTCAGTCCGAAGTATCGGGTCGCACAATGAAGTGCGACTTTGATGAGGCTATGTGGAACCCTCTCTTCATAGGTGGGGCGTGATGCTCGTTGGCACACTGCTGGGTCTACTGATTGGCGTAGCTCTAGGTTTAACCGGGGCTGGAGGGGGGATTTTCGCCGTGCCAGCGTTGGTGTTTGGTCTTGGGATGGATATTCGTTCGGCTGCTCCCGTAGCGCTTTTTGCCGTTGGCTCGACGACAGGGCTGGGTGCAGTGCAAGGTCTGCGCCAAGGTGTCGTCCGCCTATAAGGGGGCCATCGCACTTGCCGCTGCCGGTGCCGTTACGGCCCCGCAGGGCGTCAGGCTGGCCCATTGGCTTCCGGCGCTTTGGTTGAACCTGACGTTTGTTGCCATCATGCTTGTGGCTGAGTACCGCATGTTTATGTCGTCACGTAGTGCCCAGACCGAGGATGAAGTGCCCCTATTGCGTACTAGCGTTTGTAAAGTCTCACGCGAAACTGGGCGTTTCGTCGGTGTGCTCAAGAACATTTTTGAGCGAGGCATTAGGAGTGAACATTGCAAACACGGAAGGTAGATGTCGCCATTATTGGCGCAGGAAACCGCCTCCTCGATTCCCGGCGTGATTCAGGCCAGCGCTACCATCTGATCTTGTGGTTTTCTTCGGTCTCGCGATGCCGCGCATCGTCCGACGAGTGCAGGTAGGTATTAGTCGTACTGATGGAATCGTGTCCAAGGTTGTCCCTCACATAGCGCAAATCAACCTGATTATTGGCCATATGAGTGCCAGAGGTGTGTCGCAGCCAATGGGCTGAAGCTTGTTCAACATGCCGAGCCTTGGACTCGAAGTCATCACCGCGCATGCGGATGTGGTCGGCAGTGCTTTTGAAGATCCGTTTGAGTGACCTATCCCCCAAAAACAGTGCCATAAGGTTGATGAGATTTCCATTAAACTGGAACAAAAGGAGATCTCACCATGAAGAAGCGTTACAGCGAAGAACAAATTATCCGTGCCATCAAAGAGCATGAGGCCGGTGCCAAGGTTGGCGACCTATGCCGTCAGCTCGGTATTTCATCGGGTACGTTTTACAACTGGCGCAGTAAGTATGCGGGCATGGAAGTGAATGAGGTGAAGCGACTTCGAGAGCTCGAATCTGAAAACGCTAAGTTGAAAAAGCTGCTTGCAGAGAAACTACTAGAAAATGAGGCGTTGAAGGATGTCGTATCAAAAAAGTGGTAAAGCCCGCCAGTAAAAAGGCCGTTGTGGAGTACGTGATGACGCGATTTACGCTGAGTGAGCGTGCCGCATGCAAATTGTACTGGTCAAGCCCAAGTGGACACGTTTAATTGATAATTTTCATACTCAACCGGAGTCATATCACCATTAGACGTATGCAGTCTTTTTTAGGTTGTAATACTTCATATAAGCAGCTACATCGGCTGCCATACACTCGCAAGTTGCGTGTTGAGCTTTGAGTATCCAGTCGTGTTTTAAGCTTCCAAAAAAGCGTTCAACAACGGCATTATCCCAGCAAGCCCCAACATCACCCATCGACTGTTTTATACCTAGCTTAGTTAGCGAGCTTTTTAACTTTTTACTGGTGTACTGGGAGCCACGGTCACTATGGAAAACAACACCTATTGGATGCTTTCTAAGCCAATAGGCTTGCTTAACCGACTGCAACACAAGATCAGTTGTCATACGTTTGTTAATAGACCAGCCAACGATTCGGCGAGAATACAAATCCATAACAACACTTAAATACATCCAACCTTGCCCAGTTCTTAAATAGGTAATATCACCAGCCCATACTTGATTAGCTTGGGCTGGGTTAAAGTTCATATTAACTAGGTTAGGTGCCGCCAAGTGGCGCTCATCACGCTTAGTCGTTACTTTGTAAGCCACGCGCTGGCGTACCACCAGGCCTAGCTTACGCATGATAGTTCGCGTTTTATGACGACCGACAACGAACCCCTGTTGGCGCAGTGCTTTCATGAGCCCACGGCTGCCAAGACTATTACGACTTTCTGCAAAAAGCTGTTTCGCCTTGCAATAAAGCCTCAGTGTATCTGCCCTGATAAGCTTGGAAGGACGTTGCTCCCAAGCGTAATAGCCTGAGCGACTCAGCCCCAATGCCTTGCAGCATAAATTCACTGGGTAGCCTTCTTGCACTTTGGAATGAATAAATTTAAAACCTATTTCATTTCCCTGGCGAAGAAGGCCGATGCCTTTTTTAAGATGTCTTTCTCCATCTTTAATCGCTTGTTTTCAGCACGGAGTTTTAACAGTTCTGTACGCTCATTGTCGTTCAACATAGTGCCATTAGCCTGCTCTTCTTGCTGCTTCTTCCAGTTATAAATCTGGCTGGGGTTTACCCCAACCGCTTCAGCTGCTCCGGCAACGCTATAGCCTTGATCTGTCACCAAGGACACAGCCTCTTCTTTGAACTCTTTCGAGTAGGTTTTATACTTACGCTTCTGATTCATTTTTCACCTCAAACTAGACTGAGCCTATTGTCTCTCATCGAAGTGTCCATTTGAATTAGACCAGAACATCTAGCGACACCAAAACCCCGATAACTTATTGTTATATCGGGGTTTTTTTCATTTCTGTGCGTACAGTGGAAATGTGTATTTAGAAGAAATTCTACAAGCCCCAAAAAGCTGGACAAAACAAATCCAACCATTGGGGGTTTACTGATGTCCAACAAAAACACAACGATGACTCAAAATCCAGTGTAATCATTGATTAGAAGTCTAATTTACTACACGAATGAATTGATTAATTAGCGCTTGTGAATACAATATGATCTATCGTCAATACATAGACCGGTAATTTAAATCCAATGTACGAATCCAAAGATCAGCCACTAATAACTGCTCGTCACTTTAGGCGACGACTTGTGATGCACATTTTGTATGCGTTGCTCATTCTATTGTTCACAATCGCTACCGGCAGCATTGCTCATGTTCATTTAGAATCTCTCAATTGGTTTGATGCCATTCTCAATACTGCTCTCGTTGTGAGTGGGATTGGGCCCTATATCATTCCGGAGACGGCGACAGGCAAACTCTTCTTATCTGCTTATAGTATGGTTGTAGGATTAGTCTTTGCTGCAACGCTTGGTATTATTCTCGCTCCGGTAGCGCACCGCATGCTACACAAGTTTCATTTAGATGAAAGCGATGAGGACAAAGACGATTGATCATAGATAAGCCATATGATTAAAGACAATCCCAAGTACCATCAATGTTAGTTCGGTGCTTTGATATTTTATTATTTAACAATGTATGAAAAACAGAACTCGTTCAATACCAGCCTAGATGAACGCCATAGCCATCGCCCTAATTAATTGCTTTTTATTTATCCTAGATAGACACAGTGAGACAGCTTCGCGAGCATCTCCAAAACGCTAACAAAACATATATATCAAATCCCCTGCTTAGCTATAGACTTTATGTCACAAATAATGAATAATTATGCTTTATAACTATTAGGTATGCATACAAGCGTATGTATGTACGATAAATGTCCAGCTTAGTTGATCATTGGTACGCTAGTCTGAACTTGCAATTCAGTCTAGACGCAAATAAGCGTTCGGTACTTAGTTTACGTGAGCATAAAGGTCCTTTACTAGTACAACGCACTTTATACCCCGAGGGGCCCCATATTTGCCACGTGGCAATACTTCACCCCCCTTCTGGCATTGCCGGGGGTGACCACTTATCTATTCAGGTCAGGCTTAGCGATCAGGCTAATGCCACTATTTTTAACCCCGGTGCTACGCGATGGTACAAATCCAATGGTAAATTGGCATCGCAAACCGTCACTATTCAGGTTGATAAAGGTAGCCGCCTTGATTGGCTACCGTTAGAAAATATTGTCTTCGAGGAAGCTAATGCAGCCTCGCGTACGATTATTGAGCTTGAATCCGGTGCTTCAGCCATTGGATGGGACGCGTTTCAGCTCGGGCGTGTCAACAAACCCAATTACTGGGATGCCGGCTCAATGCAAGCCGAGACACGCCTTAAGGTTGATGGCAAATGGTTATGGATAGATCAAGGGCTAATCCAAGCTGACGATCCGATACGTCACAGCATCTCCGGTTTAGCTGATTTTCCGGCGCATGCGGTACTGTGGTGCTTTGGACCTACTTTAGATCGTCAACAATACGAGAGGCTCAGCCAGCTATTGCCTTGGAATGATGAGCTACGAGCCGCGTCTACGGTTATCCAGTATGACGAGAAGCAGTCTCTGTATCTCGTACGCTGTATTGGCATACATATGGAAGAGATTCGCTCTATACTTGAAAAGGCGTGGGCACTTTTGCGCCAGCATGTGCTGCATACACCAAGCACCCCTCTCAGGCTATGGGCAACTTAATTACCCTTTTACTTTCATTGAATTACACAATTTAATTCTACTGTTTATAAGGAAATGCACTAAATGGAATTAACACCAAGAGAAAAAGATAAATTACTCATTTTTACTGCAGCCCTTTTAGCGGAAAGACGCCGCGCTCGCGGTTTAAAACTAAACTATCCTGAAGCCGTTGCATTCATTACAGCTGCCATTATGGAAGGCGCGCGCGATGGCAAAACGGTCGCTGAACTCATGAGCGAAGGCGGACAAATCCTACGCCGCGAAGATGTAATGGAAGGTATTCCCGAAATGATTACCAACATACAGGTCGAAGCCACCTTTCCGGACGGCACCAAGTTAATCACCGTTCACAATCCGATTATTTAACTATTTAAAACTAACATCTATAGGTATATCAATGACTAATAACTCAAAAAAAATCCGTAGTTTAGCGATTATTACAAGTACGTTGTTCCTCCTAACAACCAACGCATACGCTCATCCCGGCCATATTGGCGATCATGATATGTGGCATATGCTGATGCACGGCTTAGAGCATCCATTAACCGGGATAGATCACCTGTTAGCGATGCTGGCTGTGGGTATTTGGAGTGCACTCACACATAAAACAGCGCGTGAAGCTATTGCACTGCCTTTTGCATTTGTCGCGTTACTACTTGTTGGTGCAGTACTTGGTTTAGTTGGCGTTCATTTACCTGCCGTCGAACCCATGATTGTTGCCTCCTTATTGGTATTAGGTTTATTAGTAGCGGGTCAAGTCACCATGAAGAGTGTCTTCAGCTACGCTCTTGTCGGGCTGTTTGCTTTGTTCCATGGTTTAGCTCATGGCATGGAATTACCTCAAAGTAATGGTGCAGTAGCCTTCATCATCGGTTTTGTTGTCACTACGTTAGCCCTACATTTATCCGGCCTATTCATTGGCTTCAAAATTAAAGCGCATAGCAAATGGATTTCACGCCTACTGGGCGTCGGTATTGCCGGTTATGGTGCGCTGCTTTTAGCTGGTGTATAAGGATAATAGTATGTTGATTCCTGGTGAAATTATTGCAGAGCCCGGCTCCATTACGATTAACGAAGGCCGCGCAACACTGCGCCTGCCTGTGATCAATAATGGTGACAGACCTATTCAAATCGGCTCACATTATCATTTTGCAGAAACTAATAATGCACTCGAATTCGATCGCGAGCTAGCGTTAGGCTACAGACTGAATATTCCGGCCGGTAACGCCATTCGTTTTGAGCCGGGTGTACGTCGCACCGTCGAACTTGTTGCGTTTGCCGGTGACCGTAAGATCTATGGTTTCCAAGGTAAAGTCATGGGGGATTTAGCATGAGTTCATTATCTCGTACAGCGTATACTGAGATTTATGGTCCAACCTTTGCCGATGGCAAAGGCGATCGTATCCGGTTGGCTGACACCCTCCTTTTGGCCGAGGTAGAAAAAGACCACGCCATTTTCGGTGAGGAGGTGAAGTTCGGTGGCGGCAAGGTGATTCGAGACGGTATGGGTCAAAGTCAACGTCTTAGCGCTGACTGCGTAGACACCGTTATTACCAATGCCCTGATTATTGATGCAATCACCGGTATTATCAAAGCAGATGTAGGCATTAAAAATGGTTTGATTGCCGGTATCGGACGAGCCGGCAACCCGGATACTCAACCTGACATAGACATCATTATTGGCGCCTCTACCGAAGTAATCGCAGGCGAAGGCATGATACTTACCGCTGGTGCTATTGATACGCATATTCATTATATTTGCCCTCAGCAAGTCCAAGAGGCCTTAGCCACCGGCACCACCACCATGATCGGTGGAGGCACTGGACCGGCTACGGGCTCATTGGCAACCACCAGCACACCTGGCCCATGGCATATGAAAACCATGCTCCAAGCCCTAGATGCTTTTCCCATTAACATCGGCTTACTAGGTAAAGGCAGCGCTAGCTCACACGAGGCATTACGTGAGCAAGTGCGTGCCGGTGCCATGGGCTTAAAAATTCACGAAGACTGGGCGAGTACACCTGCTACTATCGATACCTGCCTCTCTCTGGCGGATGAAACTGATATTCAAGTTGCGATACATAGTGACACGCTTAATGAATCGGGTTTTGCAGAAGACACTTTTGCGGCATTCAAAGGACGCACCATTCACTCGTTCCACACTGAAGGTGCCGGTGGTGGACATGCTCCTGATATCATTAAAGCGGCCGGCATGGTTAATGTCCTACCGGCATCTACTAACCCCACGCTTCCCTTTACAAACAACACCATTGATGAGCACTTGGATATGGTGATGGTGTGTCACCACCTCGATCCATCGATTGCGGAAGATCTTGCCTTTGCTGAAAGTCGTATTCGACGTGAAACCATCGCTGCAGAAGATATTTTGCACGATTTGGGAGCAATTTCTATCATGAGCTCGGACTCCCAAGCCATGGGACGCGTGGGTGAGGTCGTGCTAAGAACCTGGCAAACCGCTCACAAGATGAAGTTGCAACGCGGTCCTTTAGCTGAAGACTCCGAGCGCTCTGATAATGAGCGCATTAAACGTTATATCGCCAAATACACCATTAATCCCGCGTTGGCTCATGGTATTGCGCACTTAGTAGGTTCCATCGAAGTAGGCAAAGTAGCTGACTTAGTGTTATGGCGTCCGGCTTTTTTCGGTATCAAAACAAATATGGTTTTAAAAAGCGGCATGATCGTCAGTGCAAGTATTGGCGATATGGGTGCTTCTATTTCTACACCTCAACCGGTGCAGATTCAGCCTATGTGGGGTAGTTACGGCAAAGCACTGCATACCTCTATCAATTTTGTATCTCAATTAAGCCTGAGCAATCCTGAGTTAACCGATTTAGGTTTAACCAAACGTCTTGAAGCCGTCAAAGGATGCCGAACAGTCACTAAACGCGATATGGTACGTAATAACTGGCTACCTGAAATTACAGTTGACCCGGAAACCTATCAAGTCTTCGCCGATGGTGAGCTACTTGACTGCGAACCAGTCAGTGAACTCCCAATGGCACAACGTTATTTTTTATTTTAATTATGCAAATAGTTAATACTTTTATACGCAATAAGGACGCAACGGAGCTACAACTTGCCGAGTGCCCTACGGTAACCCTTAGCTTAGCGCTACGCAGACGCAGTCGCCAACGTCTACGCTTAGACGATGGCACAGAAGTCGGCATGGCAATTGAACGGGGGCAAACCTTACGTCATCATGATGTACTGGTCACCGAGCAACAGCAATATATTCGTGTGCTGGCCGCCTTAGAAAATGTCGTGCGCGTCACGGCAGACTCGCCATGGCAGTTAGCACGAGCAGCTTATCACTTAGGCAACCGTCATATCTTGTTAGAAATTGGCGAAGGTTTTTTGCAGTTTGAACACGATCCAGTCCTAATAGAGATGTTAGAACAAATTGGTGATCTCACGGTAGAAACTGTTGATGCTATTTTTGAACCGGATGTGGGTGCTTATGGCGGTGGTCATCGCCACGGTCACGATGAAACTTTTGATGAAGACTATGCGCTAGCTCAAGCTGCCTACCATCATCATGAACCGACTCATACTCACGATCACGGTCATAGCCATAGTCATCATGATCACTCTCATGATGAAGATTCTTTTGAGGCGTCGCACGACAAAAACTCATGAATTCAGTAAATATAGGCCTTGATACAGACCAAATTACTCGCTTGCTGCACTTATCATCACCGGCATTGCCGATTGGTGGTTTTAGCTATTCTCAAGGTCTGGAGGCAGCTGTTGAACTACAGCTTATTCATGATGAACCTAGCACCCTGCAGTGGATCGAACAGCAATTGCAAATGGTTATGGCTCGTACTGAGGCACCACTTTGGTGCCTGATGTACCGAGCTTGTCAGGCTCGTGACTGGTCAGCGATGGATGAATGGAACCAGTGGTTTTATGCATCACGCGAGACCCAAGAGCTGCGTCAAGAAACTACTCAAATGGGTTCGTCACTGTACAAACTTGCTGAAGAGTTTCAGTGGGGAACGCCTGCTGACTTAGCCCAGCTTGCCCAGTTAGACCCGCTAACCTTACCCTGCGCGCATGCATTTGCTTGTGCCAACACACAGCTACCCTTAGAAGCTTCTCTGAGCGCATATTTATTTACTTGGTTAGAGAATCAAGTGGCAGCGGCTATCAAGAGTGTCCCGCTGGGCCAACTAGCAGGTCAACGAATTCTTACGCATGTTATGCAGCAGATCCCTGCTGCTCAACAAGAGGCTATCTCACGTAGCACTGCCTCGCCACCATTACTTAATGCATTTGCACCGCAATACGCCATCGTGGCGTCTAGGCATGAAACTCAATTTTCACGCTTATTTCGTTCTTAATTTTTATTGGCTCATACTATGCATAAAAAACCTGTCCCATTACGCACTAAATCACTGCCCCCACTACGCGTTGGTGTGGGCGGTCCTGTCGGTTCGGGAAAAACCACCCTACTCGAGATGATTTGTAAAGCAATGCATCCCGAGTTAGATTTAATTGCGATCACTAATGATATTTACACAAAAGAAGACCAACGCTTGTTAACCCTTTCCGGGGCTCTACCTGCTGAACGTATCCTAGGGGTAGAAACCGGCGGCTGCCCGCACACAGCGATTCGTGAAGACGCATCCATTAATCTCACGGCAATTGATCAAATGCTTGAAAAGTTTCCGGATGCAGATATCGTGTTTATTGAGTCTGGTGGTGATAACCTTGCTGCGACCTTTAGCCCTGAGCTCTCTGATCTTACTATCTACGTGATTGACGTAGCCAGCGGTGAAAAAATCCCACGTAAAGGCGGCCCGGGCATTACTAAATCCGATCTTTTTATCATTAACAAAACCGATCTTGCACCCTATGTAGGCGCTGATCTTTCGATTATGAAATCAGACACTGAACATATGCGCAATGGAAAACCCTTTTTTATGTGTAATCTAAAAAATGGTGAAGGCGTAGAAGAAGTGGTCAACTTTCTAAAAAAAGAAGGTCTTTTCCGCGCTTAAGCTTAATATCGAGCTAAGTCACAAACGTTTAGTAATATAAGTCGAGATAAAACCGCCGTTACACTAGTTCATAGTCCCGGCGGTTTTGCTTTTGGGGAAAGTAGACACTGAGCAACATAAACCCCACTGCTCAATTACTCCTCAAAAGCTCGGAGTATCATACAAATCAAGCACTTAGAATATATAACCATATTAAGTCACAAAGATATCCACAATTTCTGTGCATAACTTTATTAATAACAGGGAAAAACTGCTCAAACCAAGAGCGAATAAAAAATCACTTTGCTCTCTCAAGCATGAACTGTGAGACTTTTGCATAAAAACGGTTAAATAGCGCTTTTTTGTTCTACTTGGAAATTTTTTGATTTTTTTGGAAATTTTCGACAAATTTCACCCCGCTTTTATCGATAAATGCCTGTTTTTTTGGCATTTATCTGCCTAATTCTGCCTTTTAGGCAAAATTAGGCGCAACTATCCTAAGCTTATTGGCAGCTTTTAAACAATTGATGCAAATCGCTTTCAAAAGCGACTGCGCATGCACCTTGACGAGACCAAAATAGCTTGCCCGCTTATGTTTGAATTTACGGTGCA
>NZ_KB892312.1 GCF_000373745.1 Oligella ureolytica DSM 18253
GGCACATTTTTATAGATCGGAGCAAAAACTAGGTTCTTCTGGTCTGCTCGTCATTCGTCAATCGGTCGCGGTAAGCCCGGTTTGCCTGTAGGGGAGGCGCGGGCAAGGGCGTCACCGGAAGCCGCATGCGGAGCGCAGGGCGCAGCCCGAGCACCGAACGGGTGAGGATGACGGCGAAGCGTACCCTTGCCCGGAGAAGCCGAGCCGGAAGGCAAATTGAAGGGCGTAGCGAACGATTGATGAATGATGGCCGGAAGTAGGGCGAAGGTCGGCAAGCGGAGCGCGCAGGGGCGCGATAGCGGCCCGGAGGCGTGAGCGGGCGTTACCCGAATGGGCCGAAACCCCGATAGGGGGTTCGGTGGAGTCCGCAAAGCGGACGGAATAGCACGCGACCCGAAGCGAAGCGCAGGGGCACGCGCTATTACAGCATCTGCACCTGCTTTCTCAACTGACCAATCTGGATGGATTGTGCTACACCCACTTCTTTTGCTAACTTAACTGCTGATGCTTCATCACTGACCATCACCGGGAAAACGGGAACGTCATTACTCAAAAGCCACATTGAGCGAGTCATTCCATCAATAAAGGCAACGGCAAATCGACCTGAAACTTCGGTAGGCACTACGTCAGCCAGTGGCACCGGATTTTCAATACCAATTGCAAAATGTGCTTCACTCCAATGAAATTTTCGGTCGTTCGGCATATCCTGTTTCAAAGGACAAGCCTGATAGTCGTCCACCTTCAAACAAAGCCAAGCCCGATAGAATGCTAAACCATTCACATATACGACAAAGTTTGAGTCAGGAGCACCTTCGGTTGTCATAAAAACATCAGCCTTATTGGGCACTGGCAAGCGCCACACAACCTCATTTCTAGCACCTAGTTGAATTTGGGGCACATCCCACTTAATACCTTTCAAGCGGGCCAGCTCCATATCAATTTTCTTTATTTCTCGAAAAACTTGGTACTTTCGAGGCATCAAAATTAGTGCCCGTTGCATCATCGCCCATGCTCCCTACCAGCACCGCCTTTTTCCATTTGGCGTTGGTGTTGATGTTGCGCACCTTGCTTGTTTCGGACAATACCCGCTCGACCATGTGGGTAGCTAATTTCAGCGTGGTCATTCATTTGCACCTTTTCAGCCCCGGAAACAGCGGCCCGTTCATGTAAAATAATTTCACCATGTCGGCTATCGTCCGCTTGAATGACAAAACTATTGGTACGTCCAATCACGCGGCCCCTGTATGTTTCTCCGGGTTCTGCATGTCGGTGAAAATCATTAGCAAGGGCTTTTTCTCTACCGACAGCTTCACGTACTTGTTGTGCTTCAATGATGGCTCGTTCAACCTCACGTTCAAGGCGATTTGCACTTGTTAATTGATTAGCGTCTTGCGTTTTTTCTAGTTCTTTGCGGGATTCTTCTATCCCTTTCTTGTAGTTCTCAAGCAAAGGTTCATTTCCCTTTGCTTCGCGTGGTATCTCGGCCAATTTCCGGCCAGCATCAAAGGCCAACACGCGCATAGTTTCGACTTCATTCTGCTGTGCGTGTTCTTGTTCTCTCCGGCGTTCTTCTTTCTCTTGTTGACGGTGCAAATCAGTCATGGCTAATCCTCCATTGTGTCAATCTAGTTCGCGGTTTGTTTTTGCTCTCGACGCCATTGCCACGGCTCTTGAGCATTCCCGTCTGACCAAAGACCAAGCCTTTGACGACGGGCCTCTTTTTCTAACTCATACATATCGGGGTCAGTAGGTTTATTGAAATAGCGATAAGCCCATGCCATACCTTCTTGAACCATGATTGCGTTGATGTTGGTAAGTTGGACTTCACCACCGGGGTATTTCAATGAGGCGTAAACAATCCCAAGGGTTCGACCATACCGGTCAATCTCCTTTTCTATCACCTGTACCTCACTCCTGAAAATCAAGTCTGCAAGTCTTTGGCGAGCGCGAGAACCAAAGGCTTGCCCACTTTCTGGTGCATCAATATCAGCCAATCGAACACGAATGGGCTGACGGTTTACTAAAACCTCAATAGTGTCACCATCAAGAATCCGTACAACTTCACCCCGAAAATCGGCCCATGCGGGCACACTAACGAATAAAACAGTGACAATAGCAACCAAACGAAGGGCAGCAATTACTTTGCTCATTGCTTACCTCCCTGTTTTCCTCCCATTTTCAAGGCATTTGTTAGATTTGCAACTTGCTCTTTGAGGGTTTCAAGCTGCCCTTGAAGCATTGCGGCTCTCTCGTTGGCTTCCTTGGCCTCCTTACGAGCTTCAATTGCTTCACTATCTAATTGAGTTACTTTTTCCATACTGCGGTTCAGCTCTTCGGCACTACGACGCTTCACATCTGCGAGCTTGTCAGTAAGTTTGTCACGTTCGCGTTCGACTGCTTCAAGACTGGTGACACGCTTACGAAGCTGCTCATTCTCACGGGCAAAGTTTTCAGCCAATTCAACTGTTTTCGCAAGCTGCTGACTCATTGCCTCTTTATCTGTCTCGAACCGTTTACGATCTTCATCAAAACCGACTTGGAGGGCTTCAAGTTGTCCTCGAAGCATTGCAGCCTGTTCACTAGCTTCTTTCAACTCTCCACGCACCGCCTTTGCCTCATTTTCAAGGTGTGCCACTTTTTCCAAATAACGGTTCGCTTCTTCGGTGTTGCGTCGCTCTGTCTCTTTAAGCTGCTCAAACAACTTATTCCGTTCGTGTTCAATTACCTCAAGACGTGTTGCTTGTTCACGTTCAATTGTTTCAAGACTGGTCACACGTTCACGAAGTTGGTCATTTTCCTGCGTAAAGGTGTCAGCCAGTTCAACCGTTTCAGCAAGCTGCTGGCTCACGGCCTCTTTGTCTGTCTCAAACTGCTTACGATCTTCATCAAAGCGAGTGCTTGCATGATTCAAAGCAATAGCCCATAGCGCATTGCCAAGCTCGCCAAGCTGCTCACTTACAGCAACAGGAACAGGGTCAGAAGTTGGTTTCTCGACTTTCTGGCGACCTTTCCATTCTGTCATTGCTTCGGAAATAGTCGTAAAGCTACCGCTACCTAATTTCTTGCGCACGGCAGCAAGAGTAGGGCGGATACCCTCGGCATCCAATTCGTCAGCAACTCGCCAAATATCATGTTTCGTAATCGCCATGTGCGGCCTCTCATTTAGGTGTCGTTTGTATTATGTAGCATGTTGTATGTTGTAGCATACTACATACAAAAACGTATTGATAGCTATTTGTGAAAATTACAGTTCAAATTAAATCTGGATAACGGGCAGACACGCCCAAAGGAAAAACAACAAACTGACCTAACTGTCAGACTGTTCAGCTCTCAATGCTTGAAGCTGCTTAACGGCTTCAACAAAGCCAATGCGGAAAAGGTGCATGGTTAAATCAATTGCACCACCTCCACCTTTGTTCATTCGAGTGTCATACCACTTTGTACCAGTAGCCAAGAGTTCAATCACACCACCACCAATCGAAACGTAAAGTCGAACGGTTTGACGATCTTTGACTGGTACAAAGTCAGGGTCACGCTTCCAATACAAACCTAAGCAATCCAAAGTCTGTTGAACAGTCATGGCCCTAAGCTCTACCAACAAAGCAGAAGAAAAGCTTTTACGTTGTCTTGTCATTGTTTACTCCGCTCCGTTCCGTCGCTGCGCGGCATGTGGACAACGCTTTGCGTTGACACACAAGCCTTGCGGGCTACTCGTGATATATAAATCACTGGGCTACTCGTCCCTTCGGGACAGGGGCCTACGGCTTTAGGCTTCGCCATTAGTAATACGCACGCACCTGTCTCACGCATGTGAACCTCCTTGCTTGGCCTGTAATACGCACGCACTTGTCTCATTGTTGGCTGGTTGTGGTTTACCTGCTCGATACCAAGTAGCTCTACTCATTCCGAGGGCTTCCCACGGCTTCTGCCGGGCTAATGAGTTAGCTTCGTATGTTTCCCTATCAATAGCCCCTGCGGCACGCCTACGGGCCGTCTGGCGCTCTCTGTGGCGTTCTGCTGCAATATCTTTCGAGATAAGAGTGCGAAGCTGGCGTTGCTCTGCGTCAGAAATCTGAAAAAGATTGATTAGCGTGTCATTTTTTGGCGTGTAAAGTGGGGAATATGATTTGCCAAATAGCTCGACTTTCTCGCCAGCTTCGTGTGCTTTAGCCTTGCTGTAAAGCGTCATTAACTCTTTGCTGCGGTATCCCCATGCTGGGTCAAGCTCACGGGCCAGTGCAGCGGCTTCGTGGTACATCAAAGCGGTATTGGTAGCACCCGAAAGCAACAGGAAATTCAAGCGCCAAAATAGATGCTGCATCCGTTCGCCTTCATTGATACCGCCACGAAGGTCAGCCAAACGGCGTAAGTCCTCAAGACGATCCCAAGCTAATTGACGGCCTGAAAAACCGCGCAATCCGGTTGTTTTACCGCCTTTGATTAGTTTTAATTGGCGGCGTTCTTCACGCTCTTTGCGTTGCGCTTCAATTACCCAACGCGCAACAGGCAAAAGTATCTCGGCAAGATACTCGAAGTTGTAACGTATAGGCTCGCCATCCGCGCCGTTCTCAACGTGCATCACACGGCAAATTTCGCCACTCTTGCTATTGATGGTATTAACTAACCGAAGCACCCGAGACGCATCTTTTGCCGCTGGGTCTGCTCCAAGAGCTGCTAAACGGTTAACAAGATGAGTTTGGCAAGCGTTCCAACGGGGGAGGGCGCGCCGGGGCAAGGTTCCTTCAAGCAACCACTTGGCTTGAATGCCACGGCCTGAAAAAATGAGCATCGAGGGGGTCGGTATGCCTTCTTCTGCACAATGAAACAATACGGATGCTGTCAGTTGCTCCGGCGTTCGTCCTTGTGCCCACGGCTTGTTATAGGTGTCAATGTCTGCAAAAAGCAGGCCAATACGAGCCAAATTGACCACGCGACGATTAGGTTTAATAAATTCTGCTTGTGACAACCAAGTGTCGCGTGTTGTATCTACTCTGCTCAATACGTCTGGCATGTCAACCAAACGATACGATTCTTGTTTTTTATCGTTACCGACCGCTACCAGCAGGGAAAAGTAGCCATATCTACCCGCATCATGATATGTCGCTGCTTCTTCTGCCGGGTCGAACAACGCTAATTGCGCAAGTGCCGCCATAGTTCTCCATTGACCGCGTAAACGCGATCCCTTGCAAAAAGGGAGCTATGGCCGTAAAATGCAGGTATCTAGTGTGCCGTGCATTTTCTCGGCCTTTCGGCTTCGGCGTTCGCCAAAACGCTCGATGCCTCTCCCGCAAAGCCCCGACTGACGTCGGGGCTTTTGCATTTATGCCAATGATTGAACGATCAACGCTCAATCTCCTTGTTGTCCGGTAACTGCTCGACGTAATCCGTCAGCACTTCCGTTATCGTTTTTCCCTCGTTTGCTGCATAGATTTTCAATTTCCTATGCAATTCAGCCGAAATCTGAAAATTGACACGCTTAGGCCCCTCAACAACCGTTGTTGAACCGGAGCTGTCATGTTGTACTGGTTCGTTGATAGAAGGGTAGGCGCTCAACATTTCAATTTACTCATATTCGTTTACTTGCAAGGCCGCTCACTTAACGAACGACCCTCTGATAAAAAAAGTGTACCTGATTTACTCAAATGAGTAAAGACATATAAATCCCCTTGGATTTTATGTGCTTGCGCCTTATAATCAGTAGGTAGTACAGCTACTTTTTCCTCGACTCCTGCGTTGAAGGAAAAATGAAGCCCGAATGGTTGCCGCCGTTCGGGCTTTTCTTTTTTATGCGGTTGGTTCAGGCATGGTAACGGTCGGCTGGGTTCCAGTTGGCTTGATACGCCGCCGCTTGATAAACAAGCGCAAGGTGTTTGGGCTAACGCCTAGCAGCTCGGCAGCTCGCCGTTGCGACAACCCTAAATTGACGAATGCTTGTACCTCTTGGATACGGTCATCGAGCTTATAGTAGCTTGCTGTACTTCCTTTCGGTCGGCCGAGGGTCTTGCCGCGCTGCCGTGCCACCTGCAACGCTTCCTTCGTGCGCGTCTGGATGAAATGACGTTCAATTTGTGCAGCAAGGCCCAACACCGTTGCCATGATGTCACTTTGTAGGCTGCCGTCCATCACGATTTGCTGTTTCGTGACGTGTACGATCAAACCCCGCTCACTCGCCGCTTTCAAAATTTCTAGTGCTGCAAGTGCCGAACCAGCAATTCGTGAAAATTCTGGCGTCAGGATTACATCACCACGCTGCGCCTGTTCGATCAATCGACCGATTTTCCGCTTTCGCCAGTCTTTAGCGCGACTCGCAATTTCTTCTTCGATATGTAGGGGAGCGAACCCCCTACTGTTGGCATACTCCAATAATCCAAGTTTTTGATTCTCTGGGTCTTGTCCGTCTCGGGAAACCCGCAAATAGGCATAGTAAGTAGGCATGTTAGATAAAACCTCATGGGCCGTTTAATTTGCACCAAAATTGGTCAAATTAAACGGAATACAAATACGTCGCTACAACGCAGATAAAACGTTGGTTTATTCTGACACACTTGGATAGAAAAAAGGCCGGGGAATACCCGGCCTATGCTTAGGTACTAAATAAAATTGGCTCTGGTGCCAGCCGCATGAGCAGGGCATCATAAAACCACATCAAAGCTGACGCACCAAAACCTACGCCAGCGACTGAAAGCATGATGCCTGTCTTGTTGTCCAAGTCTAGGCCAAGCCACATGATTGGCAATGTGACGAGGCTTGCGAAGGAAATCAAGCCTAGAAGAAAACGAATAGGCCCGCGCAGCCACCAAAGAATGAGGAACACGAAATACAGAACCGCAGTAAGCGTGCCGGTGCCAATAGTAGCCGCAGCACGCTTTACGTCTGTGTTGCGCCGGTCTTTGCTAGCCTTCGCTTTTGCGTTGGTTTGTTCGCTGGCTCGCTCTGTCGCCGTTGCGTCATCGCGCACCGTTGGAAAAACAATGATATTAGTGCGGTTCGGTTCCATAGTGTTCCTCCTGCCTTACAGCTCGGTATTCAAATCATGATACTTCCAGTTCTTCTAGTGAACGTCCGGCTTCAAGCCATTCCTTAACCCACTTTGGCTTGCGGCCACGTCCAGTCCACGTCTCCCACTGATTGTCAGGGTTACGGTATAAACGTTCATTTTTAGCCAACTCGGCAATGTTGATGCCGTGCGTCTTGGCAATGTCGATAATTTTTTTCCGTGCTTCCTGCCTTTCCTTAGCCTCTCGTTTTTTGAGTTCTGAATCAATTTTCGCACGAAGTGAACGCAGCTCGTCGGCGTTCATGTTCTTGAGGTCAGTCACGTTCTTGCACTCCTTCTACACTAAAATTTCTGTGGTTTGACTTTTGACCACATTCACTTGACAGTAACCTATCTGTCTGCCATCATCAATCAAAATTGCAATTTTGACAAGTATCTACCGTTGAGGAGGTAAAACCATGAAACGTAAATTGATAATCGCTTCTGCCTCTCTTGTAGGAGCGTTTTCCTTTTTTAGTCAAACTGCAAATGCTGATGACTGGGGTTGTCAGGTTCTATTGTGCCTGTCAGACCCACGTGGGCCAACCACTGAAAGCGAATGCAAACCACCCATCCATAAATTGTGGGATCACCTTCGCAAAGGGCGCTCGTTCCCTTCATGCGATATGGCTGTAAATTCACGCACCGGAAAACGCAGCTATGCACAACAAGTATATGACCCTTATGACCCTTGCCCGGAAGGAACCAAGCCCGCAGGGGGATACATTACACAATCTGAATCTGCTGATCGCAGGGATTGGCGTCGCTTGAATTACATTTTTTCAACACATGGTCGCCAGTACGATCGTCACTCCGATGGATATGGCCCTCGTGCTTGCGTAGGCCAGTACATGGGTTCCTATTCTTATTATCGCAGTTATGACGATAGCATCACCGTACAAGTCTTTGACAAAGTAATTTGGCAACAACCCCAAAACCCGCGTGCTATTGATGTGTACATAGACGAGGTTTTTCATCATAGGGTACGTTACTAATGGCACTAGCAGAATTTGCAATGATCGCAGCCATGTGTGCGCCTGCTATTCACCCAACGACACTTTCAGCGGTTGTGACGCAAGAGTCTCGGGGCAATATCTATGCCATTGGGATTAACGGCGACTACAAGTTGCCGCGTCAGCCACAATCGCTTGAAGAAGCAATTGCGACAGCAGAAGAATTGAAAAGTGCAGGGCACAACTTCGATGCAGGGCTTGGTCAGATCAATATCAAAAACCTCGAATGGCTCGGCATGTCAATATCAGACCTGTTTGACCCATGCGAGAACCTAAAAGGAGCACAAACCGTTCTGCTTGACTGCTATGAAAGGGCTGTGCCGCGTTACGGAGAAGGTCAAGGTGCATTGCAAGCAGCTTTGAGCTGCTACAACACGGGTAATTTTCAACGCGGCTTCTCCAATGGATACGTTCAAAAAGTAGCCTCCCATGTAGGCGTTGCGGTTCCGGCGATTGAACCCATAACTGACAATGTTCAGCAACCGGCCAAGCTACAAGCCGTACCCAAAGGTGTTGCTAAAACGACACCAAAACCTACGAAACCCCGTGAGGGTTTAGCTGACGCTTTTGCTCATGAGGCAAGCGGCGTTCAAGACGCATTTAATGCTGATGATGCCATTTCAGATAACACTGGTAACAATCAGGAGGTGAAAACAACTTCGGCTGCTAATCAAAGTTGAAATTATGATATTATCAAACTTGCAATTTTGATTGCATAAAGTGGTCGAAATTCAGTGGAGAAAAGGCCCTGACTGATAAACTTGAAAGATTAACACCGATCAAGGGCCAATGAAATGAAAGTTATTGAACAACAAAGCGTCGATAAAGCCTTCTACCAAAAGGCTGTACGCGAAGTAACCGTTGTTAGACGTTCCGAAAAAGAATGGTACTTCACGTTTATCGCAGATGACCCGGTGACAAAGAAACCAGTGACATACGCACTTCTTACCCAACGGGGGAAATTACGCACTTGGGCAGACCCAAGACACCTTTTTAATTTTCTAAACGAACGAGGCGTTATTTATGGAAACTTCAAACTTGACGAGGAAAGCAAACATGAAAATTTTTAAAACTCTCCGGGAAAAAGCTAGTCGCAAACTTGCAGCAGTTTTTACGACTGTAGGAACTGGTTTGCTTGCACAACCGGCATCAGCTCAAGGATTGGAGAAGGCACGAGGCATCCTCGAAACATTGCAGCAAGAGTTGACAACCATTGTTCCCATTGCGGCGGCTGTCATTTTGTTGGTCTTGGGTATTGCATACGCAGGCCGATTTATCGAAAAAGATACCTTTGTACGCTGGTGCATTGGCGTCATTATCGCTGGTTCTGCCGTGCAAATTACAGCCATGATTTTTAACTAAACGGGAGGGGCAGCTATGATGCCACCGCAGCAAGAACACGAAACCTTCCCATTATTCAAGGGAGCTACTCGCCTACCAACGATTGCTGGCGTTCCAATGGTTCCGCTTATGGTGATGTTCATGGGTGTAGCCGTGGTAGCTTTGACTGTCAGTATTTGGTGGTGGGCACTTGCAATACCCTTGTGGTTTTTGATGGCTCAAATCACTAAAAACGACGACAAAGCGTTTCGCATTCTATGGTTGTGGATTGATACCAAGCTGCGCAACCGCAACAAAGGTTTTTGGGGGGCATCATCCTATAGCCCTTCTAATTACCGTAAAAGGAGGTAACTATGGGGGCAATTGAATCTCTCAAGCTCTTAGGTTCGGAGACACCAGTAGGGCAGTTTATTCCATACTCACACCATGTCACTGACACAATCATTTCCACTAAAAATGCGGAGTATCTATCAGTTTGGAAGATTGAAGGCCGCTCACACCAAAGCGCATCAGAAGCTGACGTTTTTCAATGGATTCGTGAGCTGAATAATGTGCTTCGCGGGCTATCGTCCGCGAACCTCTCTCTATGGTCGCACATTGTTCGCCGCAGAGTTTATGAGTATCCAGACGCTGAGTTCGACAATGTTTTTTGCCGTAACCTTGATGAAAAATACCGAGAAAGTTTCACCGGCTACAACTTAATGGTGAATGACCTATATCTGACGGTCGTTTACCGGCCTGTTGGTGACAAGGTATTGTCTTTCTTTGCAAAACGGGAGCGGGAAACAACGGAGCAAAAAATGCACCGGCAAGCATCCTGCATCAAGGCTTTGGAGGACATTAATCGTTCTTTGGGGCAATCGCTCAAACGATATGGCGCAGAGCTTCTTAGCACTTATGACAAGAACGGCCATGCGTTTTCTGCACCACTTGAGTTTTTAGCTCGCCTAGTTAATGGTGAGCACATACCTATGCCGGTATGTCGTGATCGTTTTTCTGATTACATGACGATAAATCGCCCCATGTTTTCAAAGTGGGGCGAGGTTGGAGAATTACGCTCGCCTACCGGATTGCGTCGCTTTGGAATGCTCGAAATACGTGAGTACGATGATTCAACAGAACCAGGGCAGCTCAACGTACTACTAGAAAGCGATTATGAGTTTGTGTTAACGCATAGCTTTTCAGTCCTTTCTAAACCGGCAGCTAAAGATTTTTTACAGCGTCACAAGAAAAACTTGATTGATGCTCGTGACGTTGCCACCAGTCAGATAAACGAAATTGATGACGCATTAAACCAGCTTGTAAGCGGTCATTTCGTCATGGGCGAGCATCACTGCACTTTGACTGTGTTTGGTGACACCGTACAAGAAGTCCGCGACAACATAGCACATGCCAGTGCAGCAATGCACGATGTTGCTGTACTTCCCAAGCCGGTTGATTTGGCGCTTGAAGCAGCTTACTGGGCGCAGCTACCTGCAAACTGGCAATGGCGTCCTCGTCCGGCTCCTATCACATCACTGAATTTTCTATCGTTCTCGCCTTTTCATAATTTTATGTCGGGCAAGCCGACCGGCAACCCTTGGGGGCCTGCGGTAACGATATTAAAAACCGTAAGCGGCACGCCGCTTTACTTCAACTTCCACGCTTCTAAAGAAGAAGAAGATTCAACCGATAAGCGTTTGCTAGGAAACACTATGCTTATTGGTCAATCGAGTTCCGGTAAAACCGTACTGCTTAGCTTTTTGCTGGCCCAAGCACAAAAGTTCAAACCAACAATTGTTGCGTTTGACAAAGACCGAGGCATGGAAATTTCAATTCGGGCAATGGGTGGCCGTTACCTTCCACTAACAACTGGTGAGCCAAGTGGCTTCAATCCGTTCCAACTGCCACCTACGCAAGCGAACCTGATTTTCCTCAAACAGTTTGTGAAGAAACTCGCTTCTGCCGGGGGGGAGGTGACGCACCGTGACGAAGAAGAAATAGACCAAGCAATTACAGCTCTAATGAGCGACAGCATCGACAAATCATTGCGTCGCTTGTCATTGTTGCTGCAATTCTTACCTAACCCTCGCTTTGATGATGTTGATGCACGTCCGACTGTTCATGCTCGATTGTTGAAGTGGTGCGAAGGCGGCGATTATGGCTGGCTATTCGATAATCCAACAGATGCGTTAGACCTATCATCACACCAAATTTACGGATTCGACATTACCGAGTTCTTGGATAATCCCGAGGCTCGTACACCCGTCATGATGTATCTGCTTTACCGTACTGAAAGCATGATTGATGGTCGTCGATTCATGTATGTTTTTGATGAATTTTGGAAGCCTCTGCAAGACGAATATTTCGAGGACCTTGCCAAAAACAAGCAGAAAACAATTCGTAAACAAAATGGAATTTTTGTATTTGCAACGCAGGAACCAAGTGATGCCTTGGAAAGCAACATTGCCAAAACCCTTATTCAGCAATGTGCAACCTATATTTTCCTTGCAAACCCGAAAGCGGACTACGCGGATTACACGCAAGGATTCAAGCTAACTGACTCGGAGTTCGAGCTTGTACGTGGCTTGGGGGAGTTCAGCCGCAGATTCCTGATTAAGCAAGGCGATCAATCTGCGCTTGCTGAAATGAATCTTGGCAAATTCAGCACAATTATCAATGGCGAAAGGGTTGAAAAAGACTTTGACGAGGAATTGCTCGTACTGTCTGGAACGCCTGATAATGCGGAGCTTGTTGAAAGCATCGTTGCAGAAGTAGGAGACGACCCGGCAGCATGGTTGCCAATCTTTTATGAGCGTGTAAAAACCGAAAGGAGTGACGTATGAAAAAGGTAGTTTTGACGGCGGCAATTGCCGCCATTCTTGGAGTTTCAAGCCCCGTTATGGCTTCTGGTATTCCAGTATTTGACGGTACAAGGGCTGCTGACTTTATTCAACAAATGATACGAATGAAAGAACAGCTTGATACCGCACAAGCCCAGTTAGCCGAAGCAGAACGCATGTACGAAGCAGTCACCGGTACACGAGGCATTGGTGATTTAATGCGAAATTCGCAGCTTCGTGAATACCTACCGGAAGATTTGCAAACAGTTTATGACTCGGCCAATGGCGGGGGCTATTCTGGTATTTCCGGTTCTATAACCGACATTCTGCGCGACGAAAAGCTATCGGGTTCCGTAGATGATATGCGTGATGCAATTTTAGAGCGTAGCCGCAATGCCGCTGCTACCGACAAGGCTGTCGGTTTGCGTGCATACGAAGGCGCTCAACAACGTCTTGCGCAAATTGAGTATTTGATGGATGAAATTAACCATACCGGAGATCAAAAGGCAATTGACGAACTCCAAGCGCGTATAGCCGGGGAACAGGCCGCTATTCAAAACGAAACGACAAAATTGCAAATGATTGCGCAGCTTCGACAAGCTGAACAGGCTTTGATTAACGAGCAACGCCGTGAACGCAATATACGTATTTTGAGTAGCCAAAACCAAGGAATGCCAACTATCAAATGAAAAAACTAATCATACCTTTATTGATGGTTCTAACTCTTTCTGCTTGCAAAGACGAGCCAACAAATGACGTTCAATACTATCTCGACAACCCAAGTGAACGAGCTGAAAAGTTAGCTGAATGCAAAAACAATCCGGGTGAAAAAGCAATTGCAGCCAATTGCTTAAATGCGGGTGAAGCGCAGCGCAAAGCTATGTTCCAAGGTAGCGGGATGCCGAAAATTCAGTAGGAGGGATGGCCGTGGCTTTCGAGCTGTTCACACCGCTTTTTAATAAAATAGATACGATTACGGCGACGTATGTTACCGATATTTCGTCACGGGCAATCGCGGCAATTACACCTGTTCTTTCGGTTGGGTTGACGCTTGGTTTTATTACTTATGGCTGGCTCATAATTCGTGGTGCTGTAGAAATGCCGGTAGCGGAATTTCTAAATAGGTGCTTACGAATTGGAATCATTACTTCTATTGCATTGGCCGGGGGCTTATACCAAAGCGAAATAGCTAATGCGATAACAACCGTACCGGACGAATTAGCTACCGCCTTGCTTGGTACTACAAATGACGGTGCATCTGCCGCCGCAATAGTTGACCAATCAGCAGCCCAAGGATTCAACCGGGCAAGCGAAGCCTTTCAAGAAGCGGGGTTCTTCAGCTCGGACGGCTTACTTTATGGTTTATTCGGTATCATTATCTTGCTCGCTACGGGCATCCTAGCGGCAGTTGGCGGAGCATTCATATTGTTAGCCAAACTAGCCCTTGCGCTTTTAGCGGGTCTAGGGCCGTTATTCATCGTAGCGTTGATCTGGCAACCAACACACCGATTTTTTGATCAGTGGGCACAACAAGTTATCAACTATGGTTTGCTGATTGTGCTTTTTTCCTCGATATTTGGCCTGCTAATGCAGATTTTTGGCAGTTACATGGCCGACTTGAGGTTTGATGGTGCGCAGAACGTTGCGTATGCAATTGGTGGTTCAGTCATTCTCTCCATCGTTTCAATTATCCTGTTAGTACAACTTCCAAGCATAGCTAGTGGATTAGCTGGTGGTATTGGCCTTGGTTATATGTGGGAGCTGCGCTCTATTCGTGGCGGTGCGGGAGCTGCTGCCCGTGGTGGTGCGGCTATGGCTCGCGGCGCTCGCAAAGCGCCCGTTGCGGCACGTAGTGCTGCAAGTGGTGCGGCCAATATGGCTAAAACTGTTGCTACCGGCGGCGCTGGTATAGCAAAGGCTGCTTCTGGTTACTTCCGTGGTCGAAAAGCAGGATAAATCCATGTGAAAAAAAGCAGCTTTTTTGCTGCTTTTTCACATCAAAATTGCAATTTTGATTTAAAACGTATACACTCGGTGATACAACCGAGAAAGGAGAGGTGTTGACGTGAAAAACATCATATTTACACTTTTGATGACAAGTATATTGGCAGCTTGCGCATCGGCTCCGAAGCCGAAACAGCCAAGTGACTACAACCGGGAACCGGTCAATAAAACGGTACCCATTGAGATTCAGCGAGGGGCGATATGAGCAAGAAGCAACCTAAGCCAATCAAGGCTGAACAACTCAAAAACTATTACGAGGAAAGCCGAGGCTTGGAACGTGATTTGATTGGTGAATTTGTCAGATCACGTAAGACAGCTTGGCGAGTAGCAACAGCAGGCGGAATTTTCGGCCTGCTTGGAATTGTTTGCGGAATCGTTGGCTTCTCACAACCGGCCCCTTCGCCTTTGGTGCTTCGTGTAGATAACGCCACGGGCGCGGTCGATATAGTGACAACATTACGTGAGCATGAAACCAGCTATGGCGAGGTGGTCGATACATACTGGCTCAACCAGTATGTGTTGAATCGTGAGGCGTATGACTACAACACAATTCAAATGAACTACGACACTACGGCACTCTTGAGCGCCCCTGCGGTTCAACAAGATTACTACAAAATTTATGATGGCTCTAATGCGCGTGATCGTGTTTTAGGTAACAAAGCTCGCATTACCGTTCGTGTTCGTTCCATACAGCCGAACGGTCGTGGCCAAGCCACGGTTCGTTTTACAACGCAACGGCACAACGCCAACGGCACAACGGAGCAACCCGAACACCAGATCGCAACGATTGGTTATACCTACATTGGCGCACCGATGCGTTCGTCAGATCGGCTGCTAAACCCTCTTGGTTATCAGGTCACGAGTTACCGCGCTGACCCGGAAATTCTTAACAATTGAAGGGGGGCATTATGAAAAAAATAGCTATCGTTGCATTACTTGCTTCACTTCATACAGTGCCAACTTTTGCGCTCGATATTCCGACCAACTCACGTTACGACCATAGAGTTAGATACGTAACGTATAACCCAGCAGACGTTGTGCAAGTCGATACCGTTCTTGGAGTCGCAACGCACATCATGCTTGAAGAAGGCGAACAGTATATGACACATGCTTTTGGCGATTCGGAAGCCTACGCTTTCGCTCGCAAGGGGCGTCATATATTTATTAAACCGCAGGCTGAACTTGCTAACACTAACCTTATTGTGGTGACTGATCGCCGTAGTTATAAATTCCGGCTACAAATGCGAAACGACCGAAATGGTGCCATGTATGAACTGGCATTTCGCTATCCAGACACACAAGCTCGCAAAGCTCGCGAAGAAAGTGAACGAGTCGCTGTTGAAGCAGCATTCCAGCAAGTCGTAGACAATTTCAATATCGAATACACAATGAGCGGTGACAAAGATATTGCACCAATCAATGCTTGGGATGATGGGAGGTTTACTTACTTCAAGTTTTCAGCAAATGCTGATTTACCATCAATCTATTTTGTGGATGCCGAGAACAATGAAAGCCTTGTTCCGCGTACTACAGTTGGCAAATCAAACGACATAATCGTCGTTCACAAGGTCAATCCGAAGTGGATGATTCGACTCGGCAACCGGGCTTTGGCAATCTTCAACGAAGCGTATGACCCCTATGGTGTGCCCAACGATACCGGCACGGCCTCCCCGGCGGTTCGTCGCGTTGAAAAAGGAGGCAATTAATGTTTGGTCGCAAAAAAGGAGATGTAATTGACGCAGGCGCTGAATTAGACCGCGCCGACCAAGAGCGTATCGAAGGTGAATATGGCGAGTCCGAACTTGCTTCGGAGCGTCGCCCACACACGCCCGGCGCTCGTACCATGCTTTTAGTGTTGCTTTGCGTAGTGGCAGCTGTGCTAGTAACGCTTTCATATAAAGCGTACAAAGTACGCGGCGTAATCGAAGATGATGACACACAACCTGAACAAGTGGTGCGTCAAGTCATTCCGACATACACGCCACGTCCAATTAGAGCGGAGCCGGAACCGCAACGCGACCCTCAACCATCAAAACCTACGGCATCAATGCCTGCAATACAGCCTGCGCCTGTTACGCAGCCTGTTCGACCGCAGTCTACTGGCCCACGGGAGAAAACACCTTATGAGTTAGCCCGCGAAAGAATGTTGCGCTCTGGCTTAACATCAAGTAGCGGCAGTGGTGACGACCTACCCCAACGCCAAGGTGGTGAAATGTCAGCAGGCGGGCTTATGGGTGGTAATTCCGGTGGTGGTGAATTGGCTGAAAAACTGCAACCAATGCGGTTATCTGGTTCGCGTGCAGGTCAACTTCGCAACCGTGATCTACTTATTACCCAAGGTACGCAGATGGATTGCGTTCTTGAAACGCGCCTTGTAACCACGCAACCGGGTATGACGACTTGCCATTTAACAAGAGATATTTACTCAACCAGCGGCCGAGTCGTTCTCCTTGATCGTGGTTCCAAGGTTGTAGGGTTCTACCAAGGTGGCATTACACAAGGTCAAGCACGCATCTTTGTTCAATGGTCACGTATTGAAACCCCATCTGGTGTTGTTATCAATCTGGATTCTCCCGGTACTGGCCCGCTCGGTGAAGCAGGTCTAGGGGGCTGGATTGACACACATTTTTGGGAACGTTTCGGCGGCTCCATCATGCTTAGCATGATTGGTGACTTAGGTGATTGGGCAAGCCGCCAAGGTACTCGACAAGGCGACAACTCTATTCAGTTCTCTAACACTTCTGACGGGATAGAATCTGCCGCTGCCGAAGCCTTGCGCAATTCAATCAATATACCTCCCACTCTTTATAAAAACCAAGGCGAGAGGGTGAATATCCTCGTTGCCCGTGATTTGGATTTTAGCGATGTCTACAGTCTTGAAAGCGTCTCAACCAATTAACGGGAATCGAGTAGGAAAAGATCAGGCGGTCGCGCAGCTACTGCGACCGCTTGATAGGTTCCTCGAAGCCCCGGAAGTAACAGAATTGTCTATTTGCCGACCGGGCGAAGTATGGACGAAAACCTTTGAAGGTTGGCAAGCTCATGAAGTACCGGAGCTTACCGAACCGTTTTTGCAGGCACTTATTACAGCCATCATTGTTTACAACGGCGTGTCTCCTAAGAGCGTTAATTACGTAGTATTACCCGGTGGGCAGCGCGGCACGATAGCGCAAGCACCCGCTGTTATTGACGGTACGCTGTCTTTTCTCATTAGGAAACATTCTCTTGTTGTTAAAACATTAGAAGAATTGGATGCCGAAGGCGCGTTTGACAACTTCACTGATGTAAGTTTTAACAAGCCCTCGGCGGAGGAAGCGAACCGTTATTTGGAAGTACACGATTTCACTCGATTAGAACCGTTTGAAGTCGAACTTTTGAAACTTAAACGTGACGGCACAATTCGCGAGTTTCTCGAAAAATGCGTTCTTTATAAACGCAATATCATCATTGCAGGCAAAACCGGCTCGGGTAAAACAACATTCGCACGCTCATTGATTGAAAAAGTGCCATCTGAGGAACGCATCATCACTATTGAAGATGTGCATGAGTTGTTCTTACCTAATCACCCTAACCGCGTTCACATGCTCTATGGATACGGAGCCGGTCGCGTTTCAGCAGATGAATGTTTAGCTGCGTGTATGCGTCAATCACCTGACCGCATTTTTCTTGCCGAACTTCGCGGCAATGAGGCATGGGAATACCTTAACTCTTTGAACACAGGCCACCCCGGTTCAATAACGACAACACACGCAAACAATGCTTTGCAGACATTTGAACGGTGCGCCACTCTTATCAAAAAATCCGAAATCGGGCGTCAGCTTGAAATGGAAATGATAAAACTGGTGCTATACACAACAATTGACGTTGTGCTGTTCTTCAAAGATCGAAAGCTAGTTGAAGTTTTCTATGACCCGATATTTGCCAAGTCGAAAATGACTTAACCCCTACCCTTCCCTTCGCTAACACAAGCGCCCGTAGTGTCATGCTACGGGCTTTTTTACACTTTGTCCTATCTACCCATTTCCATACTACGTTGCGCTTCTCTACCCTCGTTCTGGCGCTCATGGGCTGGTTTTTGTTGACGTGTGCGTTCTGCTTCACGGCGTTGTTCTCTTTGACGTTCTGCCTCGGCTTGGCGAACTGTACGGTCACGGGTTAAGTCATGGGCAGCAGTTTTTATATTTTCTCGCGCAATAGCCGTTGGCAACTTACTGCGGTCGTTAGTAAATACTTTGGCCTCTAGTCGAGCGCGTGAAATAGCAACATAGTAAACGTCTTTGGCTGTTGTGCGACTTTGAGCGTGTGCGTCAATCAGTACACGGTCAGACGTTAACCCTTGGCTACTGTGAACAGTGGTTGCATAAGCATAATCAACGTGCAATGGCTTTTCGGTTGGCAACTCAACATTGCGTTTTCCATCCGTCACTATGACCTTCTGATCTTCAACTGCCACGACCTTCATGCGATCACCATTAGCAAGATCTAAGTGTTTGTCATTTCGAGTAATCCGCACCATATCGCCAATGGAAAGCTCGGCTCGATCCGGCTGATAAACCGATATTTTGGTATGAGTCATAGGACTAAATTGAATGCTTTGGCCGTCTCGTTCACCAATAACAGTTAACCTGTTTCCCGGCCCGGTATCGACTACTCGATACAACTCACCACGCTGTAAACCTGTTTTTTCATAATTGCGTTCGGGCTGAATAACGTAACCGACTTCATAGTTTTTTGAGTAACGTCGCTCGGCCTGTGTTGTATCGACACGAACCAACGTATCAAATTCGATGCCCTTCCCTGCCGTACCCAAGCCCTCACGCACCATCTGATTGATCTCTCGTCTGGCTTCGTTCGTACCTGATACGATCAATGTTCGGTCGCGTTCTTCTGGCTTGAGCGTTATGTATTCCTCCGCCACGGCTGCCCTTCGTTCATGATGGTCTTTGATTTCCGTTACATCTTTAATTCGCTGGAGTGAACTACTTGCTGCACCTTGTGCTGCCAATTCAACGGCAATTTTTAACTCCGGGTCTTTCTGGCGCTGAATCTCTTTCATGTGTGCCGTTTGCATTCCGGCGGCTTGTAACTGGTCAAATGGTCGGCCTGCCTCAATAGCTTTGGTTTGCGCAGTATCACCCATCAATACAACTCGTGCCCCTGCTTTCTCTGCCAACTTTAGCGTCTGCTCCATCTGACGCGTAGGTACTACACCAGCTTCGTCAATGACAAGAACAGTACGGTTATCAATCTTCTTGTCTTTAGCTCGAAGAAATGATGCCAGCGTGTTAGCCTCTACGTTCAACTCTCGCAAGGCTTTGACCTGACTACCATAGGGGGCCAATGCTCGCACACGATAGCCCTCGGCCTCGACCACCTGCTTGGCCGTATCCAGCATGTGGCTTTTTCCCGTTCCAGCAAAACCTTGCACACCGATTACCCGATTAGTAGCAGAAACGATCAGCTCTGCTGCTTCCCGTTGGCCTTGGTTTAGATTAGTGTTAGCAAACCGTTCGCGGGCTGCTTCGGCTGCAACAACTGGCGCAACCGCTCCACGACCATCACGCTCAATCTGCAAAATACGCTTCTCACGTTCAAGCGCCGTCTGTGTTGTATAACGCGCTTCAATAGGCACAAGGCCACCGGTCTTGATAGCATTGTCAACCCGTTCACGTGCCTCGCTACGCTTA
>NZ_KB892313.1 GCF_000373745.1 Oligella ureolytica DSM 18253
AGAGGCTATGCCATTGACCCAATAGGACTGCCTTAAACATGGCGAGCACGGGATAACTCGGACGACCTTGTTGAGTCGTCAATCGACGCTGCTTTTGTGAATTGAGGTAGCATTCAATCGGTCGCCAATCAATCACTTGATCTAACTTAAGTAACGGAAAACGATCAAGGTGTTTGGCAATACGGGCTTTGGCGGTTTGTTGAAAGAAACTACTCATAGGACTAAAGTAAGAATGCAAGAAAACAAGCTATATTTTAGGAAGTTTGAGGGGTTATTGCAAAGGTCTCAGCTTGGCATTAGAAGCCGCACAGCGCGGTGGTCTGGAGGCTATTGATGTTGAGAGCTTACGCCGTCATTATGTCCGAACATTGGAAATCTGGACTCAAAACTTTGAGAAGCATTCTGCCGAGATACTCAAGATGGTCGGTGAAGAGAAATTCCGTATCTGGCGGGTGTATTTAGCCGGATGTGCCTATACTTTTGAACACGATGATGCATCAATCTATCAGATTGTATGTCGCAAGGCGGGCCGTTCCGCACAAGAACTGCCATGGTCTCGTCACTATATGTACATTCAAAGCGATTAATTAATGAGCTCACAAGCATCATGACTTGAGCAGTGGCTAGCAATCACTGCTCAAACGATAAGCTGGTTAGCGCCCTTATTAAGCTAATAAATGGCACTGATTGGAACTTGTTCATTGTCGAATGAGCGTTGTAATGCGTCGTGGATTTTTTCATCATGTAGGACAAAATCCATGCGCCCATCAAACAAAAAGTAGTCTACTAATGGCTTAAATGAGTGGTCATCATCGCAAATCAAGGCCCAAACCTGCTCTTTACCATCGACGCCACGAAT
Organism: Oligella ureolytica DSM 18253; assembly: GCF_000373745.1. Lineage (GTDB taxonomy): Bacteria > Pseudomonadota > Gammaproteobacteria > Burkholderiales > Burkholderiaceae_B > Oligella > Oligella ureolytica. Next base: position 860 of record NZ_KB892313.1, read on the forward strand.
AATATAACCTAGATCCGCCAAGGCTCCCAAGACAAAATTAAGATTAAAATAACCGCTGGGAATGATTGATAGTAACTTGGCTTCTGTTAGGCTTGGTTTCTGGTCTTTTCTCTGTACATATAAGGCCCTTAACACTTGCGCAGCCAGCAATAAACGAGAACCAGAAAGATTGTCATGTGCAATGACGCCGCGACGAATTTGGGGCATGAGAGAAGTAATATAAGCGCCTAGTAAGACTAGCAGCCAAGAGATATAGATCCAGATTAGGAAGATTGGAAAAATAGCAAATGCACCATAAATTAGGGTATAAGATGGAAAGTAGCTTAGGTATATAGTGAAACCCATACGCATCATTTCAAAAATGATCGCTGTAAAAAAGCCGCCAACCATCGCATCTGTAAAGCGAACTCGACGGTTTGGTACAACAAAATAAAGCAAACTCATCAAAATACCGGAAAAAATTACCGGTACAATAAAACTTAAAAAGCTTGTTAAAAAAGAAAATCCTGAGCCGACGGTTTCTTGTAAAACCATGGCACTCGCCCAGAGACTAAGCGCTAAGGCAAAAGGTCCAATGGATAAAGTTGCCCAATAAATCAAAATGCGCTGGAGTAAAGGGCGCGGTTTTTTGATTTGAAAGATTTGGTTAAGTGCGTCTTCTACCGTCATCATCAACATAATTGAGGTGACAACTAAAAAAACCGTGCCGATGGCAGTAAGTCCCGATGCGGCATCAGCAAAGACGTTCAAATACGTCAGGACCTGATCGGAGATACTTTCGGGAAAAAGACTATCCGTTAGAAACTCATCTAAGTAATGTTTAAAGTCATTGAAAATTGGAAAAGCAGTAAATAATGACAAAATAACGGCTAATAAAGGCACAGCCGATGTAATTGACGTATAGGAAAGGCTAGCGGCTTTACTAGTCAATCCCTCATTGATTAGCCTTGAGATGGCAAACATCAGCGCATTTTTATAAAAACGCCAATCGCCTAATGAGCTTCTATGATTTTTAATAAAAATATTATTGGCTGAGATTCTATCTTCGGGTGTTGGCTGCTGCATTTTATCCATGCTATGTTGACTTATTAATTTGATGATTAGCGGTGTTTGTTCTTCTGAATAACTACGTTGTAAAAAATATAGCATACAATAGCTTGTTGATATATGACAATCTTTAAACTATGACTACGGTTCCTTTAAATCCTCTTTATCGTTATATCGCTTTTGTTTGCACAGTATTGCTCATTATCCTATGTGTACTTTGGGAGTGGGTGTTAGCACCGGTGATTCCGGGCGGCACGTGGTTAGTATTAAAAATCGTCCCCCTGTTATTTCCATTGTACGGCTTATGGCGTGGTAACTTATATACTATGCAATGGACTTCGATGTTGGTGTTACTTTATTTTATGGAAGGGGTGGTGCGCTGGTATAGCGACCCAACGGTGATATCGCGCCAATTAGCGATGCTTGAAACCTTGTTGTCGCTAATCGTTTTTTATGTATTAGTCATGTACCTGCGTCCCGCAAAGAAAGTAGCTAAGCAACGTAAAAAGACCGGCCAATAAAGAGTAGGGGCAACTTATGATGAAATCACTCAAGGTTAGTAATTCATTTGCTGAACTTTCTCCCGAGTTTTACACTCGCCTACAAATGCAGGGATTAAGGCATGAGGTCAAATTACTGCATGTTAATCCTAGGGTTGCTGAGCTTTTAGAGATTAGCCCTGGTATGTGGAAGAGTCCCGAGTTTTTAGAAATTATGTCGGGACAAGCGGATTTGCCTGGTGGGGTGACTTTATCGGCCGTTTACAGTGGTCATCAATTTGGTGTTTGGGCGGGGCAACTAGGTGATGGCCGGGCCCATTTGCTCGGTGCCATTGAATCAGCTTCTTCTGCCATGCCTTGGGAGATTCAATTAAAAGGTGCCGGGCTGACGCCTTATTCACGTATGGGTGATGGTAGGGCAGTGCTACGCTCCAGTATTCGCGAGTATTTAGCCAGCGCAGCCATGGATGGACTTAGTGTTCCGACCACCTTAGCGCTAAGTATTAGCACGTCACAAGACCGTGTCCGTCGAGAGCGTGTTGAGACAGCAGCTATTGTCTCTCGAGTGGCACCAAGTTTTGTGCGCTTTGGTTCGTTTCAACATTGGTATGCTAATAAGCGACCCGATCTTTTGCGAGAGCTATTGGACTACGTGTGCGATCGGTTTTTTGCTGATGAATTAAAAGCGACCCATGACGATGTTAAAGACAAGGTATTGGATTTCTTGGATATCGTAATTCATCGTACCGCTGTTTTAATGGCTCATTGGCAGAGCATCGGCTTTGTGCATGGCGTTATGAATACTGACAATATGTCAATTTTAGGGCTGACCATTGATTATGGCCCTTACGGTTTTATGGAGAACTTCGATCCTCATTGGGTAATCAATCACAGTGACCACCAGGGTCGTTATGCCTTTAGTCAGCAAGTCAATATTGCTTTGTGGAATCTACATCAACTAGCGCATTGCTTTACCTTATTAGGCCTCAAGGAGGACGAATTAAGATCGGTATTAGACAAATACGCTGATTATTTTTACGATAGCTTTTTTGAAATCCATGCTAAAAAATTTGGACTTATTGAACTGACCTCTGAAGATGATGACCTTTTTAACGACTTTTGGATGTTGATGGCTAAGCAATCATCTGATTTTACGCTGAGTTTTCGTCGCCTAGCCGATATTGATAGCAACGAACAGCAGTGGTTGGATTTGTTTAAGAACCCGGAGGAGGCCAAGGCTTGGTTGATACGTTATAAAGCCCGTCGAGATCAAGACGATTTAAGTGCCACCGAACGGCAATCGATGATGAATGCTATCAATCCGCTCTATACCTTACGTACTTACATGGCTCAAGAAGCGATTGATGCAGCAGAAAATGGGTCTGCTGAGGTTTTGGATTATCTAATTAAGATATTACAAAACCCCTTTATTGAGCATGACGGTGCGGAGCGCTATGCCGAACCTAGTCCTATTGACAAACAAAATATGGCATTAAGCTGCTCCTCATAGCGAAGCGTATTTAGATAAGTATAATAATCATCTACATAGATTTTAAAATTTTCGCATAGGAAGTCGAATGGCTGGTAATACTCTTGGTCGTCTATTTGCCGTAACAAACTTTGGTGAGTCTCATGGTCCGGCGATAGGGTGTGTAATTGATGGGTGTCCTCCAGGAGTGGAGCTGACTGAAGCTGATATTCAGCATGATTTAGATCGTCGCCGTCCGGGCACATCTCGTCATGTGACGCAACGTCAAGAGCCTGATCAGGTAGAGATTTTATCCGGTGTTTACGAGGGCAAAACAACTGGTACGCCTATTGCTTTGCTGATCCGTAATCAAGACCAACGCAGCAAAGACTATGCGGCGATTACGGACCGCTTTAGACCGGGTCATGCCGATTATAGTTATTGGCACAAATACGGCATTAGGGATCCTCGTGGTGGCGGTCGTTCATCTGCACGCTTGACTGCGCCGACGGTCGCTGCGGGTGCGATTGCCAAGAAATGCCTAGCCTTACGCTATGGTACTGAAATTCGTGCGTATATGAGTCAGCTAGGTCCGATCTCCATTCCTTTCCAAAGTTGGGATGAAGTGTCCAATAACCCATTCTTTGCGCCAAATTCCGATATCGTCCCTCAGCTTGAGGAGTTTATGGATCAGTTACGGCGTGATGGTGATTCGATTGGTGCACGTATCGAAGTCGTTGCCCAAAAAGTACCGCATGGTTTGGGAGAGCCCATTTACGATCGGCTTGATGCCGATATTGCGCACGCCATGATGGGGCTAAATGCTGTCAAAGCGGTCGCGATTGGTGCTGGTTTTGAAGCGGTCAGTCAGCGTGGTTCAGAGCATGGTGATGAGATCACACTCGACGGTTTCTTGAGTAATCATGCCGGTGGCATTTTAGGCGGCATTTCGAGCGGTCAAGATATCACCGTTTCTTTAGCGATTAAACCGACCTCAAGTATTAGGGTAGAGCGCCGATCAATCAATACGGTCAATGAAGAAATTATGGTGCAAACACTTGGTCGTCATGATCCATGTGTTGGTATCAGAGCGGCGCCTATCGCTGAAGCTTTGCTGGCAATTATCTTGATGGATCATAGTTTACGTCAAGCTGCCTATGGTGAATATCATCAACTACCTTAGTTGAATCTGATACAATTTAACTAATCAAACTATAGTTTTTATTAAATAAAACTATATTGATTAGTTAAGTATCAACTCTCCATACGAGAAACTAAGGGATTAATATGACTAAACAAATCGTCTTTACTGATAAAGCACCAGCAGCACTTGGCCCATATTCACAAGCTGTCGTTAGTACAGCGCCGGCGACCGTCTTTATTTCCGGCCAGTTAGGCTTGGATCCGGTTAGCGGAGAGCTGGTTTCCGACCAGTTTGAAGAGCAGGTAAGACAATCCATGGCAAACTTAAAAGCCGTAATTGAAGCAGCGGGTGGTAGTTTAGAGGATATCGTACGTGTAGGTCTTTACCTGACTGATTTAAACAACTTCGGCATTGCCAATAGTGTGATGCAAGAGTTATTTCCTGAACCATACCCGGCACGCTCTACTATTCAAGTGTCTGCCTTACCAAAAGGCGCTCAATTCGAAATTGATGCCATTTTGGGTTTGAATAAGTAATTTAAACAACTTAAGTAATCAGTCTTGACACCTTTGGCGTTGAGACTAGTTTTGACGTGGATTAAGTAGTTTTAATTTCTATGGCAGAAAGCAACAAAAAGACATTAACAGCAACTGAAAAAAAGCTGCATACGCTTGGCTTGGTAAGGCCAATGGATTTTGTGTTGCATATACCTTTGCGTTACGAGGACCATAGCCGGATCCATAAAATTTCTGAATTGGCTCCGGGTATGAAGGTTCAGCTCGAAGGCACCATCTCTAATATACAGGTCGTGATGCGTGGGCGTCGACAGCTCACAGCGACATTCAGCGATCAAAGCGGTTCTATTCAATTACGTTGGTTAAACTTTTATCCTAATCAAAAAGCAGCATTAGAGAAAAAGGGGCTTTTTAGAATTCGTGGCGAGATTCGTGGCGGTTTCCAATGGGGCTTTGAAATGATTCACCCCAAGCTACTTAAAGCTGGAGAGCCTTTGGGTGATAGCTTAGTGCCGGTTTATTCTACGGTGTCAGGATTAACCCAAGAAGTACTAAGTAAGCAGATTCAAAAGCATCTGCAGAATTGTCTATTAGAGGACACGTTATCACCTGTATTACGTGAGCGTTTTGATTTGATGGAGATTAATGAAGCCATTCAATTGCTTCATCGACCACCATTAGGAACGGATATTGAGTCTTTGCAATCTAAAAATCATCCTGCTTGGGAGCGTCTAAAGTTCGATGAGATGCTGGCACAACAAATTGCCATGTTTGTGGCCAGAGAAAAACGCAGCTCTCTAAAAGCTCATTCGCTCAATACACAAAGCGATACGCTATACCAACAGGTGTTAGAACGTTTTTCTTTTCAATTAACCTCAGCTCAACAGCGTGTATTAAAGGAAATTGAACACGACCTGCAAAGGCAGTTTCCTATGCATCGCCTGATTCAGGGCGATGTAGGTAGCGGTAAAACAATTGTTGCGGCACTTGCTGCGACCTTTGCACTTGAACAAGGTTTGCAGGTGGCATTGATGGCACCAACCGAGATTTTAGCAGAGCAACATTATCAAAAAATCGTAAGCTGGTTGGAAGGTTCGGGAGTAACGGTGTGCTGGTTAAGCGGCAGTGTCAAGGCCAAGGAAAAGCGACAGGCTTATGAAAATATTGCCAGTGGCCAAGCTAAATTCATTATTGGTACCCAAGCCTTAATACAAAAAGAAGTGGTGTTCGATCAGTTAGGTTTAGTGATTGTTGATGAACAACATCGCTTTGGCGTAGGACAGCGTTTGAGTCTCAGTGAAAAGGGTTTAGTCATAGAGGAGCAAGACGCTGATACAACAATTTATCCGCACCAGCTAAATATGAGTGCCACGCCTATCCCTCGAACCTTAGCAATGACATTTTTATCTGATTTAGATGTTTCAGTGATTGATGAGTTACCGCCCGGTCGTCAGCAGGTGGAAACTAAACTACTTGATAATCGGCGCCGAGATGAGCTGTTGACTTTAGTTGCAAATTCCTGTTTAGAAGGCAAACAGGTCTATTGGGTATGTCCTTTGGTAGAAGAAAGCGAAACCCTGCAGTTACAAACAGCAGAGGAAACATTTGCACGACTGCAAGTAGAACTGGAAGGTATACGGGTCGCTTTAGTACATGGACGTTTAAAAAGTGATGAAAAAAATCAAATCATGGCCGATTTTAAAGCGCATAACATTGATTTGTTAGTTGCCACAACAGTTATTGAGGTTGGTGTGGATGTGCCAAATGCCAATATTATGGTGATTGAACATGCCGAACGTTTTGGCTTAGCTCAGTTGCATCAATTACGTGGTCGAGTCGGTAGAGGTCATGATAAAGCGATTTGTTTGTTACTTTATCAGCAGCCTTTGTCTGAGTTAGCTAAGCTACGATTAAAAGCCATGTATGAAACAACGGATGGCTTTGAAATAGCACAAAGAGATTTAGAACAGCGTGGTCCCGGCGAGTTTTTAGGGATCAAACAGTCAGGGACAGCGCTGACACGTTTTATTGACCTTGACGAAGATGTTGCTATTGTTGAGGAGGCCAGAGCTTTTGCGCCGGAGTTTATTAAAAATAATGTAGAGATGGCTTTAAAACATCAAAAACGCTGGGTTGGAATGGGTGCAGACTATTTGCGCTCTTAACCGCTTATTAAATTAAGGTAAATTTTATGACATTAACAGAATTAAGATATATTGTTGCCGTTGCACGTGAACGTCATTTTGGTCGAGCAGCAGAAACTTGCTTTGTCAGCCAACCCACTTTGTCTGTCGCGATTAAAAAACTAGAGGATGAGCTCGGGGTGATGATTTTTGAACGGGGTGGCAGCGAAGTTGGCATCACACCGATCGGTATGCAAATTATTAACCAAGCTCAAAAGGTGCTTGAGGCCAGTTCCGAAATTAAAGAAATTGCGCGACAAGGTCATGACCCTCTGACAGGTCCCTTAAAAGTCGGTGTCATTCATACGGTGGGACCTTATTTATTGCCTTATTTAATGCCTACGCATATGGAAGAAAATCCAAATATGCCACTTGTATTACAAGAAAGCTTTACTCAGCGCCTAGTTGAAATGCTTCGTCAAGGTGAGATTGATTGCGCCATTATGGCATCGCCAGTGCCTGATAGTGGACTGGATTTTCTCAGTTTATACGAAGAGAAATTTGTCTTAGCAGTACCGCATGACCATCGTTGGGCAACACTAAAGAGTATCAAAACGGAGCAATTAAAAGATGAGACAATGTTGTTATTAGGTAATGGGCATTGTTTTAGAGACCAGGTACTTGAAGCGTGTCCGGAAATGTCCCCCTTTGCCTCGTCGATAGATGGTATTCAACGCTCCTTTGAAGGGTCATCTCTGGAGACGATTCGTCATATGGTGGCTTCCGGACTTGGGATTACTCTGTTGCCTGAAAGTGCCTTGGTTTTTGGTGGTTATAGTAAGCGCCAAGATAAAATTAAATATATCCCTATTGAAGCACCGACACCGTCTCGAGAGATTGTGTTAGTCTGGCGTAAAAGTTACACGCGTCAACCGGCCATCATTGCTCTGTCGAACTCAATTGAGAATTGCTTGCCGGAAAATTTTGGCAAATAATTTAATGAGCTTATTTATCGTTAAATAAGCTCATCCAACCATCACGCTTCATGATTATCACGAGCCTCTCTCAAGACATAGGAGCGCATGAGAAGTGTCCATGAAATAGGGGAGGTCATGAAGATAAAAATTACCACCAGCATCTCGTGAAAAAACAGACGATCACCTAGCACATAAGAAATCAGTATAGACGCACACATTAAAAACCATAAACCCAAGCTGTTACCTAAGGTAGGAGCATGGATGCGCCTTCTAAAATACTTTAGGGTGACAAGACCAAAGTTACCGATTAAAGTGACCACCCCACTTAAGATAATTAAAACGCTGGCGATAATCTCAACCCATAATGGAATGTCAACTGTCATGGTTCAATTACCTCTCCACGTAATAAAAATTTAGCCATCGCTAAGGTCGTTACAAAACCTAAAAGACCAATTAAAAGACCGATATCGTAATACCATGGGGTACGAAATAAAATACCTAACGTAAAAACCAAGAGCATGGTATTAACATAAGTGACGTCAGCACTTAAGGCGCGATCTTGTGCTGTGGGTCCTTTGATTCCGCGATACAAAGTAAGTAGATTGCTCAGAGAAAAACAAATAATAGCAAAATAGCAGGCGATATCAAGCAGACTCATTATTCAAAAATCTCCATTAACAAAGGCTCATAGCGTTCATGTACTGTACGATGCCAATCGGCTTCGTTTTCTAAACCAAATACATGTAAGTGTAAAATATAATCATTTTCAGTAAGACCGCTCCATACAGTCCCCGGCACATAATTAATAATGCAGGCCAATAAAGCAATCGCATGAGGATCCCTGATGTTAAGCGGAATATTAACGAAGTCGGCGACTGGTTGATTATCGGGCCTAGATTTAAGTGTTAGTTTTATTACGTCAAGATTTGATGCATACACGTCTTTTAGTACGATAAAGAAAAGCTTAATCATCGCCAGAATTCGACGAGGATAGGCACGATCAGGCCGAAGACGAGTTGAAAAAAGAACAATGCCAAACGAGAGTATAAAACCAAGAGCTAGTGACCCCAAGGATAAACTGCCTGTCAGCATAATCCATGCCACAAACAGTCCGCAGGTCATCGGAATCCAAAAGAATAAACTTCTCATATCAATGTCCTCCTTATACTGGCTGCTTTTGCATAACTGCGTTAATGTAGTGAAAAGGCTCATCCAGTGAAAGGGCTATATTATTGGTTAATTCCATCACTGAATTAGCAAAAATGCTTATCAAAACACAAGCGCTTAAAAGTAGTACGATAGGAATGGCTTCTCTCAAGCTAAGGGTAGGAATTGACACTTTGTCTGGCGCCCAAAACTTTAAAACGCCTGCGCGCATATAAGAAATCAAGGCGGCTAACCCTGAAAATATGACAAAACCTAATAACAACCAAGTATGAATTCCAGATAATTCATAGTTATTTAGTTCGAGTGCATTGGATAGCAAACCGATTTTTCCTATGAAACCTGATAGTGGTGGTAAGCCAATTAGAACAAGTGCAGCAACAATATATGAGACCCCTAAAAAAGCAAATGCGCCGGGGACCTTGATGCCGAAAACCTCTTCGGTATAATCTGTTGTAGCCTCATGCTCTGCTAAACCAAAGGCTTCCATACTCACAGAAAGTACTGAGCTCTCATAAGTATCAACACGGCTTATCAGTTCGACCAATAAAAAGAGCGCAGATGAGGCAAGGACTGAACTGACTAAATAGTATAAGGTAGGCCCTGTCATAGAAACACCCGGCATCCCCAAGGCAGATAGCAGTACCCCCGAAGATAATATAATGCTATAACCGACTAAGCGACCTAAATTCTTTTCTGTTAAGACCCCTAAAATACCAAAAATAAGTGTAGCAATACCGATGTAGAACATCCAATCCCCACCAAATGCTGCAGGAGCTCCGGATGGCAATAATAACGAACCAACTCTTAGGAGTGCGTAAACACCCACTTTTGTCATGATGGCAAACATGGCAGCAACCGGAGCACTGGCTGCTGAATAAGCATTTGGTAACCAGAAGTTCAATGGCCACGCGGCGGCTTTGACCAAAAAGGCAACGCCCAGGATTGAACACGCAGCTTCAAACAACAACCTATCTTCTGCCTTTAAAGCACCTGCCTTGGCAGCCAGTTCAGCCAAGTTTAGTGTCCCGGTGATTGAGTAAATCATCGAAATACTGATTAACAATAGCGATGCTCCCAACATATTAACGGTGACATAGAGCATGCTGGAGCTTACTCGTCTTTCGCCGGAGCCGTGTAATAGCAAACCATAGGAGGCAGCTAAAAAGACTTCAAAAAATACGAATAGGTTAAACAAATCACCCGTTAAAAAAGCACCATTAAGGCCCATTAAAATAAACTGAAATAGGGAATAAAAATGGATCCCCACTCGATTCCACATGGCAGTAGAATAGATTAAAGCCGCAAGTCCTAAGAATCCTGTCAGGCAAAGCATGAGTGTCGCCAGCTGATCGGCAACTAAAACAATACCGATGGGCGACTGCCAATTACCTAATAGATACACCGCAATATTATTGCTGAGTTCATCTTCTAAATAACTGCTTGTGTAAATAAGTAAGTTAATAGAAATAAACAATTGAGCCAGTACAGAAACAAAAGAAATTAAAGTGTTTAATTCACGTCTTTTTTCTTTTAGAAGTATGATTAAGGCACCGGCAAACAGCGGAATAATAATTAATAGAATAGGAAAGTGTCCTACATAGTCATTCATTCCTTGCCCTCCGAGCCATCGACATGGTCAGTATTTGTTAAACCACGTTGAGCCAATAATAAGACTAAGAAAAGGGCGGTTGTAGCAAAACCAATCACAATCGCTGTCAACACCAAGGCTTGGGGGACGGGATTTGCATAATCTTCGCTGTTAAACGCGACATCAGGATCAATTAGCGGAGGTAAACCGACACTTAGTAATCCACCGCCAAAAATGAATAAATTCACCGCATAACTTAAAAGTAATAAGCCCATAATCACTTGAAAAGTTCGTGAGCGTAAAATTAACCATACTCCGGAACCGGTAAGAACACCAATGGATAAGGCAAAAACTATTTCCATTTTAAAACGTTCCCTTTGTTATTTTCTTGTGACTGATGGAGTGATATGCTCTGCAGCGGCTTCACCATAAATATTTTTACGGAAGTAGCGTAGCGATTGGTGAGCTAACGCGACCAACATATAAGTTGTCGTGCCCACAACGACTAAAAACACACCTAAATCAAAGATTAAGACAGAGGATAACTGTATTTTGCCGAAGAAAGGCAGTGCGGGTTCCCAAATCATGGCTGTTAAGAAAGGTTTACCAAATAGCATGGGTAAAACGCCGGCAGAAAGGGCTAAAACCAAACCAAAACCCAGCCAGTTTTGTGGTCTAATTCTAGATTTATCTTCGACCCAAAGCATACCGCTAACAATAAATTGAGTTAGAACACCCGTAGCAAAAATCAGGCCACCCACAAAACCTCCACCCGGTAAGTTGTGACCACGGAAGAAGAAATAAAAAGCGATTAAGGTGGTAATAGGCATCAACATACGAGCGATAACGTTAGGCACAAGCATAGTGCCTTTTGGCAGCTTGCCGTCTTCTTTAATACGGCGAAGGTCCGTGGTCAGTTCATCGCTTGCCGGATCCAAGGCTTGAAGCATTTCTTGCGGTGGTCTGAATCGTCGTAAGAGGGCGTAGACAGCGAGCGCGACAATGGCTAAAACGGTGATCTCACCAAAGGTATCAAAGCCACGAAAATCAACAAGGATGACGTTAACTACGTTAGTACCATGGCCTTCGGGTAGCGATTTGGAAAGAATCACATTGCCAATATCGCTGGTGTTTTTTGGACGCATCGTTAAGAAATAGGTTAATAGCGTCATTCCTGAACCGGCAACGATGGCAATCAGTAAGTCACGGCGACGTCTTAATGCCAGCACAGGATCTTCGTCTAACTCACTGGTGCTCTTCTTAGGCTGTGGCAGCCAGCGCAAACCCAGTAATAATAAGACGCAAGTCACCACTTCGACGACTAATTGAGTCAAGGCCAAGTCAGGGGCAGATAACCACACAAAGGTAGCCACGACGACGATACCGGTTGCACTTAAAAAGATAATTGCTCGGAAGCGATTATATTGAGCATGATGAGCTGCAAGCACAGCGCCCAAGCAGCCCACAATCCAGAGCGCCAAGAAGTACCAATTCACCTCAGCCAACGTGGGTTTTGGAGCATCATAGCGTCCCACTAATGGTAAGGCGGCAACGGTGATGGTAATAAGAACAACCCACAGCAATTGAACTTGCATGCGTTCTGAAGATGTCCATCGAACGGCATGATAAGAAAACGCATCAACCGCATCCATCAGCCTATCATACAGACGACGACCATCTAAACGCTGTGTAAATGGCGTGATATCTGTGTGTTCGTTTAGTGAACGATTCATAATCAAGGCCAGTAGCACACCACCGACTAGTGCAAATACACTCATGAGCAGTGGTAAATTAAAGCCATGCCAAATCGCTAAGCTGTACTCAACATCGTGGTTTTCACCTAACACCGACGCAGTAGCAGTTTCAACAAATGCACCGATAGTCGATTGGGGCATGAGACCGACAAGCACACAAATACTCACTAAAATAGCGATAGGTGCAAGCATCAGTTTTGGTGGTTCATGAGGCTGTTTGGGCAGGTTTTCTATCGTCGATTGACCGAAAAATACGCTTGCGATCATGCGATAAGAGTAAGCGACACTAAAAATACTGCCAAATAGCGCGAAGACAGGCAGTATGTAGGGATTAATCGGCGCTGTATCGACAAATAGCGTTTCTGTGAAAAACATCTCCTTGGAGATAAAACCATTTAATAACGGTACACCAGCCATGGCTGCGGTCGCAACAATGGCTAAAATAGTGGTGATCGGCATGAATTTGCGTAACCCACCTAAAACAGTGATATCGCGAGTCCCCGTTTCATGGTCAACAATACCGGCAACCATAAATAAAGAGGCCTTAAAGGTTGCGTGGTTAAGCACATGGAAAATAGCCACAATCACTGCTAAGGCACTATTTAAGCCAAGTAGGGTACAAATCATGCCTAAATGGCTAATGGTTGAATAAGCTAAAATTCCTTTAAGGTCTTTTTCAAATAAGGCGTTATAGGCGCCCATGGCATAGGTAATGATCCCGGCACCACCCACCACATAGAACCAAAGATCAGTGCCTGACAAAATAGGCCAAAAGCGGGTTAATGCAAAAATACCGACCTTGACTAAGGTCGCCGAATGTAGGTAAGCAGACACCGGTGTGGGCGCTGCCATGGCATTGGGCAACCAAAAGTGGAAAGGAAACTGTGCACTCTTGGTTAAACAGCCAATCGCAAAGGTAATAAGAATAACCGGATAATATTGACTGTATTTGATTAAATTACCGGATTGTAAAATAACCTCTAAATCATAGCTGCCGGCCACGTAGCCCATCATCAGAACGGAAGCTAAGAGAGCAAAACCACCGGTCGCGGTGATGGTTAATGACAACCTTGCACCACGACGAGCATCGGCTCGATGGTACCAATAAGCAATCAACAGAAAAGAAGCCATGCTTGTCAGCTCCCAGAAAACCACCATTTGAATGACGTTTCCTGATAGAACTAAGCCGAGCATGGAGCCCATAAAAATCAAAAAATAAGCATAAAATCGCGCTCTGGGATCAGCCGGATCAAGATAGTAGCGAGCATAGAGTGAAATTAATGCGCCCATGCCTGAGACAATGAGTGCAAAGACATAAGATAGGCCATCCATACGGAAGGTAAAGGCCAGATCTAAAGAGGGGATCCAAGCGTAATGCTCAACGAGCGCTTCACCACCGCCTAAAATATGCTGTGTCTGTGAAAGGACTAGAGCAAAACAGGCGAGTGCTGTCACTAATGATAATAAAGACTCGCGATTGCGTGTATTCCTTGGCAACAAAGCAGCAACAAGCGAAGCAAAAAAAGGAAGTAGAGTAATGTAAACTAAAAACATGTAAAAAACTTCCTTTATTCTGTATTTAAGCTAACAACTGGACCCTGAAAAAGTATGCTGCCGCGTGGCTTGCTGGCACTTGGCGTGTTTTTGGGTTCTAGGCTGATGTAAAAAATCTGATTTGGCTGAATCTCGCCTAAATTTTGTAATTCAAAGGCATTGGTCTTGGTGGCATCCAAAATAGCAACTGCCTGCATCGTGCGCCCTTTGTCTTTGCTGCTCCATAGCTGCAAATCGACATTTGATTGGCCTACTTGTTGGTAAGCGGGTGTAATCAACGCTTGACCTTTTTGGTTGATTTTTAAAGTCCATCCAACCGTAGGGTTGGCAGAACGATCGGATAAAACGGCAACCCAATGTAATGAGTTGGACGAGGAAGGCCAAAAAAGAACAGCCAAAGCAAAGAGTAAACATGCCAAGCCCAGGCATTGCCAAAACTTAATTGATCGCCATAAAAAGTGCAATCGTAGACCTAAAGGCATTTTTTTACCGTCTTTGGTCAATGTGGCTACTTTTTGCTGAAGAGCTTGATCTGCTTCTGAGGGACCATCGTGATAAGCAGAGTCGTATTCCTTACGCTCTTGCTCTTTTTGTTGATGATGAAGTGCTTTGAGCTTGCTGCTCAATGACTTCCAAACACTTGAATCTAGGGAATATGGCTGTAGTTGAGCAATAAACTCAGTAAATAACTCTTCCCATAACAAAATAATATAAGTACTATCTTTTGTCTTGTCAATAATGTCGTCGACCTGACGCAAATCACCTTCGCTCATGCCGCCTAATACAAATTCACCGAGCAACAGACCCTCTTCATGGCGGGGTAAGTGTGGTAGTGAACGAGCTAGATGATGTAAACCGATACTTAGATCTTCTTTGAGACGACCTAAAGGAATGCCCATGCGCGTAGCAGTAACTGCCTGCAAATCAGGGCTTAAATAAACAGTAAGTAACGAGCTTTGCTGCTCTTCGGTGAGTTGTTCGAAATAATAATGAAAGGTTTCTTCAGTTTGAATTTCAGGATTTAACTCTTCTTGCACCTCTCGCATGCCTATCGGCTTAAATGCCGGCTCCTTAGCAAGGGCGAGGGCATGCGTTTGATAGTTTTCTCTGTAATGCTCACGAATTTGATGACGTAAAACACTGTAAATCCAGCCTCGGGCAGAGCCAATATCCTCAGTATAACTATCCGCATTTTCCCAGATAATAACAAAGGTTTTTAATAGGACTTGCTGAGCAGATTGCTCATGAATAAGCGATTGCCGAGCTAGAGTCATCATGGACTCAGCTTCGGAATCAAATAGTTGCTGCAACGCCTTTTTATGCTTTTTTGCGATTGCAAACAATAACTTTTGAAGATGTTGTGAACTGTTTTTGTTTAACTTCATGAGGCATGCTTTGTACTGGGTTTTTAGATGTAAACTTAAGTTTGTCTCGTAAGAAAAATATTATAGTTGAGAGTAAGTAGCTATGGCAGAGATAGCCTTTCCTTTTTTAAACAACTTCAGTCTCCATGGTAAAAACGCGTTAATTTCAGGTTCTAGCAGCGGCTTAGGTCTAGCCATGGGAATGGCCTTTGCAAAAAGCGGTGCTAATGTTATTTTAAATGGCCGCAATAAATCCACCTTAATTCGTTTAAAGCAACAAGCCTTAGAGGAGGGGTTGAGTGTCGACTACCTATGTGCAGATTTAGCAGATTTTGAAGCAATTGACGGTGCGATTAAAGAAATTAATAACAAATACGGCGCACTTGATATTTTAATCAATAATATCGGAATGCGCATAAGAAAATCACTAAATGATTTTAATCAAGATGAAATTTTGCTCATGGTTCATCAAAACTTAAGTGCAGCGATCTATCTTTCACAGCAGGCTATTTCTTTAATGTCAGCGCAAGGCTGGGGTCGTATTATTACTATTTCGTCCATCGCCGGACGCCTGGCTAGAGCAGGGGATACAGTGTATCCGATCACTAAAATGGGGTTAGAGGGCATGGTGAGAAGTTTAGCTGTGCAATATGCCCACCTAGGCATTACGAGCAATGGCATCGCGCCGGGTTTTTTTGCGACCGAACAAAACCTGTCAATGATGTCAACGGAAGAAGAAAAAGCAAGGCATGTGGCGCGCGTGCCCATGAAGCGATGGGGAGAACCGGAAGAGCTGGCAGGAGCAGCCGTTTTTTTAGCGTCTGAGGCTGCATCCTATGTTAATGGTCAGATTTTAACGATCGACGGGGGACTCACTGCCAGCTTTTAGCCAGAGTTATGTGAGGCCTTTACATCTCGAGCGACAAGCTTTCGATTAATGGTTTCCAACGATGAGTTTCTTCTTGCATATAGGCTTTAAACTCTTCAGGTGTGGATGGCGTTGGCTCCATGTATTGAGCTCTTAATGCCTTAATAACAGAAGGTTCATTAAGTGCATCATACAAGGCTTTTTGTAGTTGATTTTTGATGTTTTGCGGTACTTTATTTGAAATAACAAAACCAGACCAAGCCGCACCCACAATATCCGCTGTGCCTGTTTCTTTGATTGTTGGTACATCAGCGAGGGCTTCGATTCTTTCAGCACCCGTTTGTGCTAATAATTTCAAACGACCATCCTCAGCCAAAGGTACCAGTGCTATTGGTGCTAATGCGGTAAATTGTGTATCGCCGGCAATTAATGAGTTTAATGCTTGTGGTGATGAGCTATAAGGAATGGCTGTCGCTTCACCATCAATCGCTTGTAGGAAAAGGGCTTGTATCAGATGAGAGCCTGAACCAGTTCCCGGAGTGGCGTAGTTTAGTGCATTACGGTCCTTTTTGATTTCTTCAGCCAGCTCTTCCAAACTTTCAATGCCACTGGCAGTTGAGACAGCAATAACATTAGGCTGTGTAACGGCAAGAGTAAGCGGGTAAAGGTCTTTATTAGGATCGTAATTTAGATTTTTGTATAAAAACTGGTTATAAACCAAAGGCCCATTGATGCTGATACCAAAGGTATAGCCATCCGGTTTGGCTCTTGCAATTGCGCCGGTACCTATATTACCCCCGGCACCGGGACGATTATCCACTACGATGCTTTGATTGAGTGTTTTTGAAGCTTCAGTCGCTACGATACGCGCGATCTGATCGGGTGTAGAGCCCGGACCAAAGGGCACGATTAAGCGAATCTCTTTATTTGGCCAAGCGTTTGCATCTTGGGCTTGGGCGGCGCTGAAGGCAACGAAACTGCTAAGCATTAATGTTGCGCTAATTGCTTTTTTGACAAGAATTGATTTCATTTAAAACTTCCAAAACTAAGGTTAATTAATAAACGGTATTTGCGAATCCAACCCCAGCATGATGCGATTGTATTTTTCGAGGATAGCTGCAGTTTCAGCAGGAGGGTAAGGACTGTAGGGGGTGGCTAAAACCCAGTGCTGATACTCCTCATAAGGGACTTCTTGTGTTAATTGCTTAAAGCGCGCCTGACAAATTGTCATGACATCATCTTCAGCCGGGTATTCTTGATGAAATTGCACATACTCTGCTGTCATGCACATAACGGTAGCCTTTTGCATGTCTTGATCACTGTAAGTTGCTACGGCTTCTTCTTGTGCTAAAGACGCTTGGGCGTTAAAAAGTAATAGGACAGTAGTAATAAATTTAGTGAATCGGTTATTCATCTTTTTCTCCTAAGCCAAGCATGATTTTAGAAATACTCGCAAATACTTTTTGATCGTTGTCCGATAAGTTATTGTAGACATCACTTAACACGTACTTTTGACGAAATGCTCTCTCGAAGCTCTGATAAAGGTTTAGCTGATAGCGTTGGTAATCTTCGTAATCTACGTCTTTTATAAAATTCGCCAAACGAAACTCGCAGAGTTCCAAGTTTTTTGACACATTTTCTTGTTTGTGTTTCTTGTCAAGTACCGGTGTTTGGCCGGACATAATGCCTTCCATACACATGGAAAGCAGGTCATTTTTAACAGATAGTGGGTATTCTTGCTTAACACAGGCCGCCAAAAGCAGGGGGGCAATCAGTAAGCTAATGATTTTTAAGGATTTAACTTGCATGAAACTAAGATTTTACTTGTCGATCGTAGGCATAGTTTAATATACTTAAAGACTATGTGTGCATAAAAAACGCCTTCTTAATGTTTAACTACGCTCAGCTTTTAAGAATTCTTCTTGTTTTGTTATTGACCTTGTCAGCCCATAACTCGTGGGCTGAAGCAAGTGATGTTGATGCCGATTTAGGCCCTTTACCAGTTCTGGATAATGATGTGGCTTTCACAGGGGCTTGTCGTTCAAGTATCTGTGCAGCACAATTCAGAGAAGACATTGGTTTTGAACATATTATCAAAAGACCGGTTGACAGCGGTCGCATTTCTTCTAATTATGGTTGGCGTTTACATCCAATTACTCACGTTCAGCGTATGCATACAGGGATTGATTACGCGGTACCAGTAGGTACAGAGGTCAAAGCCGCTCAGCACGGCAAGGTTATCTTTGCCGGCAAGCAAGGCGGATATGGCAACTTACTAGTGATTAAGCACAATTCAACTTATCGGACGGTGTATGCACACTTAGATAGATTTAACGTCACACTCGGTGATTGGGTAAATCGGGGTGATGTCGTGGCTTACTCTGGCAATACCGGTTTGTCTACCGGGCCTCATTTACATTATGAAATTCGCAAAAATGGTTTATCACTTAATCCATTAACCGGTGAAAGTTCAAGTGAGCATATCTTAGTACTCAATGACACGAGCACATCTCATTTGAAAAATGGTCGTGTTAACCGTCAGACAAATGGAAGAGTTCGTACCATCTTAAAGTAGCAGAAGAGTCGAACGGCTGATGATTTAATAAAGAAGGAAAAATCATATTTAATTATTAATATCGTACTTTACATAATATACATTATGCGTAAATCATCAAGATTGAATATCATATTAAAACCGGCTTTTTGCTACAATAAACTATTCTGGTTAGCACCCTAATCATTGATAGGAGTTTTAATAATGATAGATTTTTATTACTGGACCACACCTAATGGCCATAAAGTGACTTTATTTCTTGAGGAAAGCAATCTTAAGTATAATATTCGTCCTATTAATATCGGCAAAGGTGAGCAATTTGATCCTGAGTTCCTAAAGGTCGCTCCTAATAATCGCATCCCTGCGATTGTTGACAATGATCCTATTGGCGGTGGCGACGCTATTTCTATTTTTGAATCCGGAGCCATTCTGGAATATCTTGCTGATAAGACGGGTAAGTTTTTAGCAAAATCCGCTCCCAAACGCTATGAGACATTGCAGTGGCTATATTGGCAGATGGGTGGCTTTGGCCCTATGCTCGGTCAAAATCATCACTTTAATAGATTTGCTGCAGAGAAAATACCTTATGCGATTGAGCGCTATGAAAACGAAACACGTCGCTTATATCGTGTGTTAAATGATCAATTAGCGGGCAAACACTTTATCATCGGTGATGACTATACAATCGCTGATATGGCTTGTTACCCATGGGCTCTGTATGCCGATAGACAAAACATCAATTTAGATGATTACCCTCATGTTCAAGCCTGGATCAAGCGTATTGACGAGCGTCCGGCCACAAAAGCGGCTTATGCACTGATTGCACAATACAATCCTGATCAGGGTAAACCGGTCACAGAGGAAGCTAGAAAGCATCTTTATGGAAGAACTGAGTAATTACACTTTTTTAAATTTAAATAAGAGAAAATATGTTAACTATTAATTATATGGCTAAGCTGCGTGAGGAATTAAATTGCTCTACTGAGCAAATTGAATGGCAAGGCGGTACGGTTGATGAGCTTTTAGTCCATTTGAGGCAGCGTGGTGAGCCCTGGCAGTCCACCCTCTCCGCTGCTAATGTATATAAAGTAGCCATTAATAGTGAAATTATTCATGATCATTCTGAGCAAATACCCTCTGACGCCGTTGTTGCTCTCTTACCGCCGGTGACCGGAGGTTAAGTGATATGTATAGCATTTCAATTCAAGAGCAAAGTTTCAATTTGGATGATGAGGTTCGTCAAGCCGAGTCTTCCATCAATAATGCCGGTGCATTAGTAAGCTTTACAGGACGTGTGCGTGCACATGATTATGAAACCCCCCTAAGTCATTTGTTTTTAGAGTATTTTCCCGGTGTAACTGAAAAAGAAATCGAGAAAATTATTCTACAAGCACAGATACAATGGCCCATACTCTACACTCGGGTGATCCATCGTGTAGGTCGCATCAATAGTGGTGAGAATATTGTCTTAGTACTAACCGCCAGCGAGCATCGCAAAGCAGCATATCAGGCCAACGAATTTATTATGGACTACTTAAAGACTCGCGCACCTTTTTGGAAAAAAGAGCATTTTCTTAATGGTGATGAGCACTGGGTAGAAATGAAGCAGTCTGATTTAGAGCACAGTGAGTCGTGGCAGAACTAAGGACTGAACTCCCCTCTTTTGCAGCTATTATTCTTGCCGGCGGCTTAGGTCGACGCATGGGATACCAACAAAAAGGTCTGATGCCATTGCATCAACGACCTTTGCTGAGTTATGCGCTTGATAAAGTGCAGCCATACACTAAACACATTGTTATTAGTGCAAATAAGTCCTTAGCACAGTATCGCGATTTTGGTTATCCTGTGGTTAGCGATTTAGAGACTTATGCGATGCGTGGGCCATTAGCAGGTATTTATAGTGCAATCTCTACTCTTCCCAATGATATTGAGTATGTACAGGTTTTGCCTTGTGATACGCCTTATTTACCGGATGAGTTAGTATCGGATTTTTACCATTTTCTTATTAATGAACCAGACAAAGAAATGGTTATCGCGGTGACAGAAAGCAAAGAGCACCCGGTGATTATGCAGCTTAAAATGAGCGTAATGACTAAACTAAAAGATTTTTTAGACGGTCCTAGCGAGCTTAACCGCGTGATGACCTTTATAAAAAGCTGTGATTATGGCACGATAAAATACAGCAATAGCGATCAATTTACTAATATCAATGACACCAGCCTATTACAAGGCAATTATCAAAAAGGACAATAATGAGAGATTACTACGACGCCCTTGATGACTTATTATCCAATGCCACGATGACCCAGGCGTTTGAGGAAGTACCTATACTTGAAGCGGCAGGCAGAGTGTTGGCTCAAGATCTGAAAGTAAACTACCCTGCACCCCAATTTGATAATAGCGCAATGGATGGCTATGCAGTTAATGACGTCAATCGTCGCCAATGGAAAGTCATCGGCATGATTTCAGCTGGCGATGAGAGCGCCCAATTTACCTTACAGGCCGGTGAAGCCGTACGAATTTTTACGGGCGCAGGCATTCCTAATCATTGTGATACGGTAATTCAACAAGAGTTAGTGTCGCGCGATGAGGATGTTATCCGTATCGAAGAGCCCTTTGCTATAGATAAAAATATTCGCCGTCAAGGTGAAGAGCTCCAAAAAGGTGCCTTATTACTCGATGCGAATCGTCTGATTACTCCTGCGGCAATCGGTCTGTTGGCAAGCCAGGGCTATGCGACTGTCCCCTGCTTTAAAAAGCTTAAAGTGACTGTCTTTTCCACGGGCGATGAACTGACTCCCTTA
Source organism: Oligella ureolytica DSM 18253 (assembly GCF_000373745.1). Classification (GTDB taxonomy): domain Bacteria; phylum Pseudomonadota; class Gammaproteobacteria; order Burkholderiales; family Burkholderiaceae_B; genus Oligella; species Oligella ureolytica. The sequence continues at coordinate 22,287 of NZ_KB892313.1, forward strand.
GGTCAGGCATTGGAAATCAATCAGATTTATGATTCTAATCGCCCAATGCTCTTAAGTATTTTGCAGCGATTTAAATTCCTTGAAGTTCGCAGCGGTGGCGCAATTGAAGACAATCTAGAGACTCTTAAAGCACATATTACTGAAGCGATGGAAACTGAGGATGTACTTATTTTCACGGGTGGCGCTTCCGTCGGCGAAAAGGACTATTTAAAACAAGCACTCGATAACTTAGGTGAGATTGAGCATTGGAAAATGGCCATTAAGCCCGGCAAGCCGTTTGGTTGGGGCAAAGTAGGCAGCGGTACCAAGGTGTTTCTTCTACCCGGTAATCCTGTCGCAAGCTATGCTACCAGCCTATTGCTAGCTATTCCGGCAATGAAACGTATTGCCGGCGTGAGTATTGAAAAGTCACGACCGGTTAGTTTTAAAGCAAGAGCTGATTTTGATGTCCCTAATAACAAATCAATAAGACGAGACTTTAGGCGTGCAATCATTAAAAATGATGAGTATGGGGCTTGGGCTGAACTGCTGACAACTCAAGATTCACATATGCTTTCAGGAATTAGCTATGGTGATGTATTGGTTGAGGTGCCAACCGCACAATCAATAAAACGTGGCGATTTAGTCAACGTGTATCCATTAATTGGTACGCATGACTAAGTAGCAAAACTAACCTCTAAATCAAGTTTTCGATGCCGTTGTAAACTATTTGGCGATGAGGTCGGGCAAAACCGACTAGGGTTAAACCGGCCTCTTTTGCCAGATTAACAGCAAACTGAGTTGGTGCTGATACCGCTACCAAACAAGAAATACCACTCAACGCAGATTTTAATACCATCTCGTAACTGGCACGACTGGATACGACAACAAAGCCTTCTTTCCAGTTAATTTGATGCTTCATGGCGTGGCCAATCAATTTATCTAAGGCATTATGTCGACCGACATCCTCAAAACTTAATTTGATTTCTCCATCTTGGTTGGCCCAAGCAGCAGCATGAACAGAACCTGTGGATTCACGTAAGGGCTGCATTTGATTGAATTGCTTTAAGGCCTTTTCAATGGCGTCTGAGGTTATTTTTATATGATAATCAATGGTGGCTATTTCAGGTTTGACCGCCTCTAAGTTTTCAATACCACAGAGTCCACAACCTGTGCGGCCTTGCATATTACGGCGTCGATGCTTAAGCTCTACAAACGCTTCAGAAGCAATCTCCATATCGACAATCATGCCCTGTTCGCTCTCAAATACCTCAACGTCATACAGTTGAGAAGGCCTTTTGATAATGCCTTCACTTAAGCTAAAGCCTAATGCCAACGCCTCCAGATCGTGAGGCGTCGCCATAAGAACAATGTGAGACACCCCGTTGTACACGAGTGATACAGGGGTTTCTTGAATGAGAACGTCTTGAGTCGGTGTGATTACACCATCCTCAAGACGCCATATAGATGCTTCAGATAATGGATTCATGAAGCTAATTTTACCTGCTAATAGAAGATTTATAAAGCAGTACCGCTTTCGGATCTAGCTTTTTGTTCACGCTTAGCCATCACCTCGCGATACCAACGAGGGTGATGAGTACGAGCCCAGGCTTGGCTAACAACGCCCTCGACCATCGCGCGAATGGTACCTTGAACCCAGATAGCAGCATAGGCATGAACAATAATACCTGCGATTAATACTAAGGCCGAGCCGGCATGCAATAACAAGGCAACGCGCTTAACAGGGATAGGAACAACCTGACCAAAATACGTATGCCATGCTAGAACGCCTGTGATTAATAAGCAAATCATACAGATGCTCATTAGCCAGAACATCGCTTTTTGTCCGGCATTGTACTTGCCTACATCACCAACCGCTCTACCTTTTAAGACTTCTCCAACGGAGGTTAACCACTTCCTATCTTCCTTGTTAAGGAAGTTATGTCTGAAGTAGCGGAAGAACATGATTGTAAAGCTGATGAACATGACAACGCCAATCCACGGATGGATCATGCGAGCCAATTGTGGCGTACCGAAAATACCGGTCAACCAGAAGAAAGCAGGATAAAAGAAGGCCAAACCGGAAACTGCGAGCAGAATGAAACAACCGGCAGTTACCCAGTGGTTAACTCGTTCGACCTTGCGATATCGTTGAATAACGGTTTCAACTTTTATGTTAGGCTGTGTCATGATTACGCCTCCTCTTTACTTTCAAGTACTTTACCGCTATCGGTTAGCACCTCGTGCTTTTCTTCATCAGTTCGGCTGGGACCGATAGTGATGTAGTGTAACCAGCCTAAGAAGCCGGCAGCAGCAATACCTACAGTCGCTAGAGGTTTTAATATACCCTTCCAGACTTGAACTGTAGAACTGATTTTAGGATCGGTTGGTAAACCACTGTATAGGTCTGGTCTGTCCGCATGGTGCAATACATACATAACGTGCGTACCGCCAACACCTTCAGGGTCATATAAACCGGCATTTTCAAAGCCACGGCTATTAAGGTCTTTGATGCGGCCTTCGGCAAAGTGCTTCATATCTTCCTTGGAGCCAAAACGAATCGCTCCGGTCGGACAGGTTTTAACACAGGAAGGCTCTTGACCAACAGCAACACGGTCTGAACATAAAGAACACTTATAGGCTTTGTGATCTTCTTTTGAGATGCGAGGGATATCAAAAGGACATCCGGCCACACAGTAACCACAGCCAATACAGTTTTCTTGATGAAAATCGACAATACCATTTTCATACTGGATAATGGCACCGGGTGACGGACAGGCTTTTAAACAGCCCGGATCCGCACAGTGCATACAGCCATCCTTGCGGATAAGCCACTCTAGCTTACCGAACTCCTCAGTTTCGCTAAAACGCATGACAGTCCAAGATTTGGGCGTCAAATCCATTGGGTTATCGTAGACACCAACGTTAGTGCCAATATCATCTCTCAGATCATTCCACTCAGAACAGGCTACTTGACAGGCCTTACAGCCAATACAGGTTGTCGTATCAATTAACTTCGCTACTTCAACAACTGGCTTACGTACTTGAGGTGGAGGCGTAACAGTTGACGTCGCCGAGCGTCGCTTAATATCGAGTGATTGTAGCGCCATCACACTTCTCCTTAAAAATCGTTAAAACATTTAAGCATAATAACCATGCTTATTACATAATTATTACGCAGATCGCTTCCATTATATATCTTCGGGCAATAAAAGTAATCCATGTATTCCCTAAAAACACATGAGACACTATTTAGCAACAAAAAAACAGCCGTTTAACTGCTAGCTGCGCTCAAAATCGCCAGATTTACCACCACTTTTTTTAACAAGTTGCACCGTTTGAATAATCATGCCCTTATCTACTGCCTTGAGCATATCGTAAATGGTTAACAATCCGACACTGGCAGCGGTTAAAGCCTCCATTTCGACCCCGGTTTTGCCGAGTGTTTCTACGGTCACTTCAATAAATGCTCTTTTTTCTTCAGGGAAAAGTTCAAAGTCTACGTTGATGTGTGTCAAAGCCAAGGGATGGCAGAGAGGAATTAGATTGCTTGTTTGTTTAGCTGCTTGAATGGCTGCAATTCTGGCAACACCAAAAACATCGCCTTTTTTGCTTTGTCCCGAGGCCAATAAATTATAAGCAATCTCGTTCATCAGGATCGAGCCCTCTGCAACTGCTTGTCTCTTAGTGGTATCTTTGTTGGCAACATCAACCATATGTGCCTGGCCTTGTTCATTAAAATGACTAAGTTTTTGTTCCGACATAATTATTCCGAAATTAAATTGACTACTTATAAACTGATTCATTATAAGGTTTCTGCTGAGTCTATGCGTGATATAGTAAACAGCGTAAATTTTCGAATTATCAGTATTGGAGATACTAATTGATGAGTAATACTAATGACGTCGGTTTTGAGTTAGAAACTCTCAAGGTGGGTGTTGTATCAGTCAGTGATAGAGCATCTAAAGGTGAGTACGTTGATGAAGGCGTGCCTGGCCTTAAGTCTTGGCTTGATGCTGCGGTGATCAATCCGATAGAGTATATTGAACGCTTGATTCCTGATGAGCAGGAGCTTATTTCTGACACACTCAGAAAATTAGCCGATGAGGAGAAATGTCATTTAATTCTGACGACGGGTGGCACCGGCCCCACCCCTCGTGATGTGACACCTGAAGCGACGTTAGCTGTTGCTGAGCGTGTGATACCAGGATTCGGTGAGCAAATGCGTCAGATCTCTTTAAATTTTATTCCTACCGGTATCATCTCTCGCCAAGTAGGTGTCTTGCGCGGTGGTAGCGTCATTTTAAATTTACCCGGTCGTCCTAAAGCGATTGCTGAAACTTTAGGGGGTCTAAAAGATGACTCTGGCAAACAAAAAGTTCATGGTATTTTTGCCTCGGTTCCATTTTGTATTGAGTCAGTTAGCGGCTTAAAAGTCAGATGTAGAGCCGATGTCTGTAATGCGGTGTATCCGGGCGAAAAATGGCAGCCTTTATAGTTAATTAGATAGGTACTATATCTAATTAAGACACAAAAAGAGGACTAATGTTGATTGATCTGATTAGTCCTCTTCTTTTTTAGCCGCCGGTTTTTGCCATAATGCGAATGACTTGTTCGGGTTTTTCGTTAAACTCGTGCTTTTCAGGCTTGAGTTCAATCGCCAAACGCAGGGCTTCTTCTAGTTCGTGGTCTGAACAGCCTGAGCGTAGGTAGGGTTTTAAATCAAAACTGTCATTTTGACCTAAACATAAATGTAAAACCCCATCCGCTGTCATACGTACGCGATTACAAGTTTCGCAGAAATGCTGAGAACGTGGCGTAATAAAACCTAAAGAGAAACTGCCGTCAGCAGTTTCCCAGTAACGAGCGGGACCCCCGCCATGAATGCGGGTAGATTCTATCAGACCAAATTTAGCTTGTGCTTTTTCTATCTCACCCTGTAAATTGACATAACCTAAGCTTTGACCGGTGACGCCCATGGGCATCACTTCAATAAGCCGTAAGGTGAAGCCGCTATCCATGCAAAAGCGGATCATATCCTCAATGCTTTGGATATTAACGCCAGGAAGCGGCACCATATTGACTTTGGTTCTTGTAAAACCGGCTTTTTTAACGGCCTCTAATGCCTCTAAGACCTTAGTTAGTGTGTCACTACCGCTGATTTTTTTGACAACGCTAGAGTCTAAGGAGTCTAAACTGATATTAAAGCGAGTGAGACCGGCATCTTTGAGAGGCTGTGCGAGACGAGCAAGCTGGGTGCCATTGGTTGTCATTGAGAGATCTTCGACCCCATCGATAGCGGATAGACGACTAACCAAATCAACGACATTTTTACGTAACAAAGGCTCACCGCCCGTCAGTCTGAAACGTGAGGTGCCAAGACGAGCAAAAGCAGAAACAACTCGCTCAATCTCATCAAAGGTAAGATAATTTTCGGCGTGCTCAAACTCTGTGAACCCCTCAGGGATACAGTAAGTACAGCGCAAATCGCATTTATCAATTAAGGAAATACGTAAGTATTCAATGCGTCTATTGAAACGATCAATTAACATGATTACGTTCTCCTCCTGGTTAAAATGGTAAACTCAAAATCTAATCGCTCCGCTATTTTGTACAGGTGTTCTGTGCAATCTGTATGCAACTCAAAGCGTGTATGGTATTTCAATTATAGCAGATACCCGACTGTAATAGTCGGGTAAAATTAAGGTGCTTTTGAAAGGTGTAATTAAGCTTGCTATTTTATTTATTTAGCAATTCTATTATCATACGATTATTTCTTTCTTTAGCAAGGTCAAGTGCACTAACACCATCAAAATTCACCGCATTGGGATCTGCACCCGCTTGGATTAATGCCTCAATCGATTTGGTATTGCCCGAACTAACTGCCATCATTAGCGGGTTAGAGCCATCGGGAGCCGGTGAATTGGGCCATGCACCATGATCTAATAAAAGCTGAACGATCTTGGCATTGCCTTTGATGGCAGCATAGTGGATGGGTGACCAGCCTAAATGATTTAAATCGGCGCCTTTTTCAATGAGTGCTTTAACTCTCTCAACATCATCGGCTAAGGCAGGATACATGATAGGACTTTCATGGTAGCTGTTTTTCTTATTAATATCGACTTCAGGACGCTGAAGCAAAGCATCAAAGCTTTTTAAAGCACCTTCCCTATAAGCATAAATTAAAGCCGTGTGACCATCGCCATTGAGGATATTAGGGTCCTGACCTTGACTGATGGCTTCATTGATGTTGTTCACTCGATCATTGCGAACGTCTACCCACCAATCATTTGCGAGTGCTGTGCCACTCATCGTGAAAACCAGCAGCAAGGCACTGATCAGGATACTGATTTTTGATTTAAACGCGTTAATCATACTTTTCTCTTTGTGAATTAAAAAGATTAATCGACAGAAACAGGTTTTTTTACTTTCTTAAATAAATCAAAAAAGTTTTGAGTTGTCGCTTCTTTGACTAGTTTAAGTGGAATTTGTTTCAGTTCGGCAATTTTCTCAGCCACATGAATCACTAAAGAAGGATCGTTTCGCTTGCCGCGATAAGGAACCGGCGCCAAAAAAGGTGAATCTGTTTCTATCAATAAGCGATCTAAAGGTGTTTTAAGCGCAACCTCTTGAACCTCTTTGGCGTTTTTAAATGTCACAATACCCGACATGGAAATATAAAAACCAAGCTCCATAGCTTGTTGAGCCATCTCCCAATCCTCGGTAAAACAATGCATCACACCGCGACAACGCTCAGCCCCCTCTTCGCGTAAAATTCTCATGGTGTCTTCTTTGGCTGCGCGCGTATGAATAATCAAAGGCACATCAGCGGCAATGGCTGCGCGGATATGAGTTCTAAAACGATCTCGTTGCCATTCTAAAGGCTCTTCGCTTCGAAAATAGTCTAGACCGGTCTCACCCACCGCGACCACTTTGGGATGTGTCAGATAGTTAGCCAGATCCTCTTCACTGAGTTCTGGTGTGTTTTCGTACTGTGGATGAATGCCAATACTGGCCCATAGATGATCATGCTCTTCTGCAAGTTTCAATACGCTTGGGAAGTCAGGCTCTGATACTGAAATACATAGTGCAGCACCCACATCATTGGCCTTCATAGAGGCTAATATACTATCAAGATCTTCAAGAAGTTCGGGAAAATTTAAATGACAATGTGAATCGATAAACATAATTTTTACTTAATACTACTCAATACAATAATTCTTAATGTGCGCGTGCTAAGAAGACGAGCATGACGCGTTGTAAGCATGCTTGTATCAACAGACGCTTATTAAAACTATGAGCAGAAGTAGCCTGCTCTTTGCTAAGCCAACTGAATAAATCGGCTATTTTAATATCACTCAGCCCACCCGCTATTTGTTTTGTATGCGCTTCTAAACTAGGAAAATAACGAGAAGCAAGACCATGATGGTTAAGCTGAAGATCCAATAATAAACGCTGTAAACTATCAATCCACTGCCTAGTTTCAATTTTATCAAGTTTATCTATATAAGGCTGGATGTCAAGCAACTCCCGATCGGCCAGGCTTCTCACAAACTCACCGAGCCAATAACGCACCGGCTCATAGTCGGACTCACTCTCCTGCAATGCTCTCAGCGGAGCGCCACCGGCTGCCGTTAAAGCAAGGTGCGGTTCGCGAACTCCCTGTGTTTTAAGCCATTCTACGCTTAGCTCGGTATCAGGAATAGGTAAATGAAGCCGCTGACAACGTGAAATAATGGTTGGCAATAACTTTCGAATATTGTTGGAAACCAATAAAAATCGCGTATCCCCTAAGGGCTCCTCAAGGATTTTCAAAATAGCGTTGGCCGACTCATGATTGAGTCGTTCTGCCGGATAAATAATTAGTACCTTGGCACCGCCTCGATGACTAGTCAGGGTAAAGAAATTCTTTTGATCGAGATTGCGAATTTGTTGTACGCGAATTTGACTGGATTGGTTTTTAGAGGAATCACTGCTTGTTTGCTCTTCACTTGGCGCAATACTTAAACGCTCATACATAGCATCAGGTACGACAATTCTTAAGTCCGGATGGTGATTAAGGCTAAGCCAGCGACACGCTTGGCATTGACCGCAGGCTTGATGGCCATTGCGATTTTCGCATAGCATTGAGGCTGCGGCAGCATGAGCGAACTGGAATTTACCAATACCCTCATCCCCGTGGATAAGCCACGCATGAGTAAAACGATCATTTTGCTCTAACCATTGCTGAGCGATGTGTTGCTGCCAGGGTAAAAATTGAGAGACTTGATTCATAATAGTACCTGACACTTAAGATTGCTGAAGATGAATTTTAAGCCGATCATTAATCGCCTGACATACCCGTTTAGCAACCCTCTCTTTGGGCTGACTGCTATCGATAATAACAAAACGCTCAGGATCATCATTAGCTCGCTTTAAATAAGCCGCTCGGACGCGCTCAAAAAAATCTGCTTGTTCTTGTTCAAAACGGTCCAGTTGACGCTCACGCAACATACGTGCACGCGCAATCTCTAAGGGCAAGTCGAATAATAACGTAAGGTCAGGCTCTAATTCCGGATGCACTAAATCAACCAAGGATTGAATCTTTTGATGCGACATCTGGCGCCCACCACCCTGATACGCAAAACTTGAGTCGGTAAATCGATCACAGATGACCGCCCTGCCGGCCGATAAAGCCGGCTTGATAAGCTGATTAATGTGCTCTTGACGAGCTGCAAACATTAATAACAGCTCTGTTTCAAGACTCATATTCTGACTTAGTAGGATCTCTCTTAAGCGTTCAGCCAAGGGGGTACCACCTGGCTCTCGAGTAGTCACAATAGCATATCGATGTGCTTTAAAACACGATGAAATACACTCCATATGTGAACTTTTACCGGCACCATCAACTCCTTCAATTGTTAGAAAAAAACCCTTCACTACTCACCTTTATTAAGAATAAAACGTCTGACGTTACGATTATGCTCTTGCAGATTTTTTGCAAAAGCACTGCTGCCATCGCCGCGAGAAACAAAATAATAATAATCATGTTTGGCCGGTTGGCTTGCTGCTTTTAGTGAGGCTAAGCTGGGATTGGCAATGGGCGTAGGCGGTAAGCCCTTGCGCGTATAAGTATTCCAAGGTGTGTCCGTTTGGAGATCGACCTTACGAATTCGGCCCTCGTACTTATCGCCCATACCGTAGATTACCGTCGGATCGGTTTGTAAAAGCATATTAGCTTCTAAGCGATTCATAAAAACTCCCGCGATATTTTCTCTATCAGCCGCTAAGCCCGTTTCCTTTTCAATGATAGAAGCCATAATCAACAGTTCATAAGGACTTTTTAAAGGAATACTCGGATCCCGACTTTGCCAAGACGCTTGTAAATGGCTTTGGAATTGAACATAGGCACGGCGCAAAATATCAAAATCCGTATCGCCGGGCACAAATACATAGGTATCGGGAAAAAACAGGCCTTCGAGTGATTCGTATGGACTACCTAAACTCGCTAGTAACTCCTCAGGCTTCTCAGCATCTAAAGTAACAATAATATCAGGATTGGCCTGAATCCTTTCGATAAACTGCTGAGTCGTAAACCCCTCAATTAAGGCAATACGACGCTGGCTCATATCACCGCTGGCGATGCGCTCAAGCACATCTAGAGGCGTATCACCGGCCTTGATTTCGTATGCACCTGCCTTGATCATACGATCTTGCCCTGTGTATCGACCATATAAAATCAATAGATCAGAAAAGGTTAAGACACCCTCATCCTCAAGCAACGTAGCCACGCTACGCAAGGAATCACCACGCTTGATATGAAAATCGTAGACACTGCCATTGATGGTAACAGGTGTTTTTGACCAGTTATAAGCGTAGTAAGCCCCTACTCCGGCTGCAATCAATCCCAGTACGAATAAAGGCAAAAGGAAATACTTAAGGAATTTTTTCATCTCTATTTTTGTATGATTTTTTAATCGAAAAAATGATTTTAACAGGTTAGTTGATAGATAGTCAGTATTCAAAATTGCTAGCAGTTAAGTCGATATCTAAACCCTTTGAACTTAATCGCTATGTTGTTATTCGCATTGAAAAATCAGCCTCATGGCATAATAATAAATGACAATAAGAATTTTTTTTAAAAATAACCGGAGTTATTTATGCCGAATTCTTCTTCTCCAGAAGTTAATTATGCACGACTGGATGATTTCTCAGTATTTAAAGTCAGCGGTGCTGATGCCTTAGAATTTTTGCAAAATCAATTCACTCAAGACATAACCCTTGTTACTCCAGACCAAGCGCAGCTTAGTGCTTGGTGTAATGCTAAGGGTCGTAGCTTAGCCAGTTTTCTAATTTGGCAAGATGCGGAGGCAAGCGATAGCTATTATTTACTCATTAAAAAAGACATCTTAGAGCCTACACTTAAGCGCTTAAAAATGTTTGTGTTTAGGAATAAGGTTGAGCTGGAAGAATTAAATGTCCTTGTTTTGGGATTGTGGTCTGAAGATAAAGGCCTTCAATACGCTCCTGAGGCATTGGGAGGCAAGACAAGTTTCGCTGTTCACCAACAAAACGAGCAGCACTGGATACGTTTTCCTGCACGTGGCAGTGAACAGCGTTATCTTCTCGTACTAAACTCTCAAAATACAGCGAAATTTAATCCACAGGAATTGCGTCCCGATAGCAGCGGGATTGAGTATATTTCTGCTGATGCCGCTTATTGGACAGCACTTGATATTATCCATGCTATTGCTTGGGTGGAACTTGCTAATCGTGAAGAGTTTATTCCGCAGAGCATTAATTACGATGCCATTGGTGCGGTAAACTTCAAAAAAGGCTGTTTCCCCGGACAAGAGGTGGTCGCTCGCAGTCACTATCGCGGTACGCTAAAGCGTCGTTCTTATATTGCATACACCGGACAAGACGCCGCTGATATCAATGTCGGTGCAGATATTTACCAAGGTGATCGACCAACCGGGCAAGTCGTAAATATTGCTCATCTACCTGATAACAAAGGAACTTGGATCTTATTTGAAACTCGCTTAGAAGCGGTTGATGGCAGTACGGGTGAGATCCTATGTTTGGGAGCAGAAGATGGTCCCGAACTGACCGTTCAGGCACCACCCTATCCCTTAGAAAAACCGGAAAACTAATCCTAATTATCAAGAGGTGCTTTTAGAGCACCTCTTTTTAAACGAAGGTCACAGCTTAATCCAGTTGTAGTGGCGATTCCTCATTGTCATGCCACGGCGCTTCAAAATAATCATAAATATCATTGATATCGACTTCTTCAATTGATTGATAGCGCCACTGGGGATCTCTATCCTTATCAATCAATAAAGCGCGCACACCCTCTTGAAACATGCCATCAGATGCACAATGCAACGCAACGATATACTCTAATTCAAACACCTCTTTTAGCGACATATTTTTAGCGTAATCTTGCAAGGTCAAGGCCAAACCTACCGTAAATGCAGAGCCTCGTAACATCGTCGTCGCTGCTTTAGCAAGCCAGTCATCCTCATGATCAGCCAGCTTTTCGATTTCACGATAAACACGCTGATAATCACGCACAGAGCAAATCTGATTAATTAAAGTAAAATTCTTTTGTAATGGACCAGGCGATTTAGCCTCAATACGCGCATACTTACTTAATACATCATGAATTAAGTCATCACGCTCAATTCGGGTTCGTCGCTTACATGGGTAAGTTGGCCATGTTTGGGCTGCCAATTCCTGAATAAAATCAGTCCAAGTGTCTGTTGGTATAGCATAATCAGCAAGACCGGTAAATAAGGCATCATCACTGCCGACAATCGCACCGGTAGCTGCTAAAAAGCGGCCGCTTTGGCCATTTAAACGAGGTAATAGCCAGCTCCCACCGACATCCGGAAATAGACCGATGGTAACTTCAGGCATCGCCAATCGAGCATCATCACTCACCACCCGATGACTACCTCCCGATAATAGACCAATACCTCCGCCCATGATGATACCGCGACCCCAGACGATAATCGGTTTTTTATACGTATGTAAATAGTAATCTAGCGCGTACTCTGTTTTGAAAAAATCGATAGCGTAGTGATTGTTCATCACTTGGCCGCTCTGATTGTCTAACATGCCTTGATACACGCTGGTAATATCACCGCCGGCACAAAATGCCTTGTCACCGCTTGAGTCCAAAATGACGGCGACGATAGCGTCATCTGACGCCCAAGCTCTTAATTGTTGAGTTAGTAACTCAGTCATCTCTAAATCGAGACTATTCAAAGCCTTGGGCCGATTTAAGGTCGCTACGGCAATACGCTTGTCACCACTATCTATGGTTGAAAATAGTACAACGTCACTCATACTCCCTCCTTTTGTGGGTATTGTCATTATGTTCTATATAATCAAAACGCTTTGAACGATCAGGTTTAAAGTGCTTTTTCTTAAGAATGCCGGCTTGCTTATGTGCTGCACGACGCCGGCGCGATTCCATAGGATCAAAGTTTAATCTTCTGTAAACTTCAACTCTATCACCGTCCGTGACAATATCACTCAGGGATTTCACCTGTCCAAAAACGCCCACAGCCTCTATGCAATTAGTCAAGTCAGGAAAATCAGCATATAAACCACTTTGTTTGAGCGCCTGTTCTATCGTACAGCCTGCAGAAGTTTGTAGTTGATGCTGCCATATAGTCTGGGCATCAGCCGCATATATTATTGTAATTGTGATCATAGTCAACGCTAAAAAGCCTCACCGTATTGCTGTTCGGCTCGTTTAGTAAAAGAGTCAATGAAGCTATTGGCGACTTTATTAAAAATAGGACCTAAAATAAACTCGAGTGGCCTGCTGTTAAAAGCATAATTTAGTGTAAACTCAACTTTACACGCATCATCGGCTAAGGCAGTAAAAACCCAGTCACCATGCAGTGAGGAAAATGGCCCATCGATCAATTCAAGTTGAATTCGATTTGGGTAATCGTGCGTATTACGAGTAGTAAAAGTGTGCTTAATCTTAGAAAGTGCAATGGTAACAGAGCCAATCAGCCCATTATCCAAATGCTCCTTAACCTCAGAGCCGCCACACCAAGGCATAAACTCTTTGTACTTATCTACATCAGCGACGAGTTTAAACATTTGTTCAGCACTATAAGGGACTAATACACTGCGTTTTACGGTATGCATATAAATAAAATTGATAATTTGAATGAATGATGGCGAAAATCATCACTTCTTATTAGAATAGATGATTGGTACTTAATAACATATGATCTATATTTTAACGATCAATAGCAAATAAAACACAGAATTAAATAGAATGACCAGGATTGCTGATAATAGAAAAGCACGACACGATTATTTCATCGAAGAAGAATTTGAGGCAGGTATTGTCCTTGAGGGCTGGGAGGTTAAGTCCATACGCGCCGGTCGCGTACAAATCGCAGAGAGTCACATAATTATCCGTGACAGCGAGCTTTTTGTACTTAATATGCATATTAGCCCACTAGAAACAGCCTCAACCCATATCAGGCCGGATGCTACTCGCTCACGCAAATTACTGATGCATAAGCGTGAAATTAATAAGCTAATCGGCCGTGTGGAGCAACGCGGCTATACGCTCGTCCCATTAAACCTTTACTTTAAAAAAGGTCGCATAAAAATGACCTTGGCACTTGCCAAAGGTAAGAAGCAGCATGATAAGCGTGAAACCATCAAAGACCGTGATTGGGAACGTGAAAAAGCACGCATCATGAAAAACGACACTCGTTATTAAATACATTGCTTATATCGGGTGATGAGAGTATCGAGTGGTGAGACGCGTCCCCTATCGCCACCCGAACTACTTAGTCTTTAGATTGTTTGACAACGGTCATTGCACTGGCAACTAAGCCACTAATATCCGAAAGATTCGATGGAATAATCAGCGTATTGCCCTTTTGTGCTAACTGAGAAAAAGCATCGATATAATTTTCCGCTACCTGTAAATTAACCGCTTGTATGCCGCCAGGTTCATTGATAGCACGTGCTACTTTTTTAATTGCTTCTGCGGTAGCGTCGGCAACCGTAACAAAAGCCTCAGCTTCCCCCTGTGCCTGATTGATCTGCATCTGACGATCACCCTCTGAACGAGCGATAGCTGCAGCTCTTTCACCCTCTGCAATATTAATTTGCTCCTGCTTGCGTCCCTCAGAGGCAGCAATTAAGGCTCGCTTCTCACGCTCAGCAGTAATTTGAGCCTGCATGGCATGAAGAATCTCTTTAGGTGGCGTGAGATCCTTGATTTCGTAACGTAAGACCTTAACACCCCAGTTAGCAGCAGCTTCATCTAAGGACGAAACAATCTTACTATTAATATAATCACGCTCTTCAAAAGTCCTGTCCAGTTCCATCTTACCAATCACTGAGCGTAGTGTCGTTTGTGCAAGCTGTGTAATGGCTAAGATATAGTTCGAAGAACCATAAGACGCTAACATCGGATCAGTGACCTGAAAATAAATAACGCCGTCAACCTGCAGCTGTGTGTTATCGCGAGTAATACACACCTGACTGGGAACATCTAATGGAATTTCTTTTAGAGAATGCTTGTACGATATACGCTCGATGAATGGAATGACAAGGCGAGGTCCCGGACTTAAGGCACGATCAAAACGACCTAAGCGCTCAATGACCCAAGCATGCTGTTGAGGCACAATAGCAATTGACTTGAATAAGAAAATAACAGCAAGGACAATGATAATAACCCAAAACCCGAGCGACGTATCAAAATCAAACATAACTAGCTGCCTCCTATAGGCTCTATTATTAAGATAATTCCGCGTATAGCAACGATTTGATGCTGTCCACTCCTAAGCAGAATATAACTGTCTGCAGGTTTGGCTTGCCATTGTGCTCCCCGAAACTTAACATGAGCAAGACGGCGTTCGGTCACCCACTTGTCGACATAAACGGATTTACCAATATCAAGATTTAAGTTTGAATCGGTTTCGCTGGCTAAGGGGTTACGTAAGTGAAATTTACCCATACGCTTCAATACAAACACCCCAATGACAGGGATAATTGCCAGTAACGCTAACTGGATAATGATACTCTGCTCAAGCCAGGCCGCTAGACCTGCAGCTATCGCACCGATGCAAAGTAATAATAAGACAAAGGTGCCACTAAACAACTCCAGAATCAAAGCAATGGCAGCCACGGCAAACCAAATCCACATAAGCAGCCCCTTTAGTTAATTAATAAATCAATTAACTGCTAATAGCTCAACCTCAAAAACGAGTGTGGCATTAGGCGGAATAACGCCACCGGCGCCGCGCGCACCATAGCCTAAATTAGCAGGAATAGTAAGCTTCCTGACGCCACCGACTTTCATGCCCTGGACACCCTGATCCCACCCCTTAATGACATGACCTGCACCCAGTGGAAAAGAAAAAGACTGATTACGATCCTTGCTTGAGTCAAATTTTTGACCACCATCCAATAGCCAGCCCGTGTAATGTACGGTTACCTCTTGGCCTGCTTTGGCTTCGTCGCCAGTGCCTAAATTTATATCTTCGATAATTAACTCAGTCATCAATTTATCCATTTAACGGTTAATACAATGTTGTGAAAATAGTTTACCTGAATACGGTCACGCACATAAAAAAATCCCGCCAATCAATGAAGATTAACGGGACTTAAGCTGAACGCTAAATAGCGTAATTAGCCTTGTTGCTCAGCTAGTTTCTGCCAAGTATCAACTACCGTATCCGGGTTGAGGGACATTGACATAATGCCTTCTTGTTGCAGCCAAAGTGCTAAATCCGGGTGGTCACTAGGACCTTGACCACAAATACCGACATATTTACCGGCCTTGATACACGCTTGAATAGCGCGTGAAAGCATGAATTGAACAGCCGAATCGCGCTCGTCAAAGTCCGCCATGAGTATTTCCATGCCAGAGTCACGATCCAGACCCAAGGTTAACTGAGTCATATCGTTAGAACCGATAGAGAAACCATCAAAGTGCTCTAAGAACTCTTCAGCTAAGATGGCGTTAGATGGAACTTCACACATCATAATAATGCGTAGGCCATTTTCACCACGCTTTAAGCCGTTTTGAGCTAATAGATCAATAACGCGTTCGGCTTGGCTTACTGTACGCACAAATGGGATCATTAATTCGACGTTATCCAGACCCATTTCATCACGCACCTTCTTAAGCGCTTCACACTCCATGCGGAAACACTCAGCAAAATCCTCTGATAGGTAACGTGAAGCACCACGGAAACCTAACATTGGGTTCTCTTCCTCAGGCTCGTAACGGGAGCCGCCTACTAATTTGCGGTACTCGTTTGACTTAAAGTCAGACATACGAACGATAACAGATTTTGGATAGAAAGCAGCAGCGATAGTAGCAACGCCTTCAGCTAACTTCTCTACGAAGAAAGCACGTGGACTGGCATAACCACGAGCAGCTGATTCAACCGCTTGCTTAAGCTCAGAATCCACATTAGGGTAGTCTAAAACAGCTTTAGGGTGAACATTAATATTGTTATTAATGATGAACTCTAAACGTGCTAAACCAACACCTTTGTTAGGAATTCGAGAGAAGTCAAAAGCTAATTGTGGGTTACCGACGTTCATCATCACTTTGATTGGAATCTCAGGCATTTCACCGCGCTTGATTTCCTCGACTTCAGTTTCTAATAAACCATCGTAAATGCGACCCTCATCACCTTCAGCACAAGAAACCGTCACCTCTTGACCTGCTTTTAGTACCTCAGTCGCTTCGCCACAACCAACAACGGCAGGAATTCCTAATTCACGTGCAATAATTGCAGCATGACACGTACGACCGCCACGGTTAGTAACAATCGCTGAGGCGATTTTCATCACAGGTTCCCAGTTAGGGTCAGTCATGTCAGTTACTAATACGTCACCGGCTTGTACCTGATCCATTTCAGAAATATCATGCACAATACGTACAGTACCTGCACCAATCTTCTGACCGATGGCTCGACCGGTAATCAAGACATCACCTGTCGTTTTTAATTTGAAACGCTGCTGTACATCTTGCTTAGATTGCTGAGATTTAACCGTCTCAGGGCGCGCCTGAAGAATGTAAATCTTACCGTCAACACCATCACGACCCCACTCAATATCCATAGGACGTTGGTAGTGCTCTTCAATGATGACAGCATATTTAGCCAGCTCAAGTACCTCTTCGTCAGTAAGAGAAAAGCGGTTGCGCTCAGAGGTAGGGACATCAACGACACGGACAGCATTTTCACCGGGAGCACGATCCTCTTTAAACTCCATTTTGATGAGTTTAGAACCAATGCGGCGGCTGATAATTGAATATTTGTCTTGGGCTAGTGTGGGTTTAAATACGTAGAACTCGTCTGGGTTAACTGAACCCTGAACGACGGTCTCACCTAAACCGTAAGATGAGGTAATAAACACCACGTCTTCAAAACCAGACTCGGTGTCAAGGGTAAACATCACACCTGCGCTACCAGAATCAGAGCGGACCATGCGCTGAATACCTGCTGATAAAGCAACGTCAGCATGGGCAAAGCCCTTGTGAACACGGTAAGAAATAGCGCGGTCATTGTATAAAGAAGCGAAAACGTGATGGATTTTGTCTAAGATGTCATCAATACCGGCAACGTTTAAGAAAGTTTCCTGTTGGCCGGCAAATGAAGCGTCAGGTAAGTCTTCAGCCGTAGCAGAAGAACGTACAGCGAATGTGCCTTTGCCATCGGCGTCTAGCTCAGCAAATGCTGTGCGGATTTGTGCTTCAAGTTCAGGATGGAAAGGAGTGTCGATAATCCACTGACGGATCTCTTGGCCGGCTTCAGCTAACTCACGAACATCGTCAGGATTTAAGCGATTAAGACGGTCGTTAATGCGCTTGTCCAAGTCTGACTGCTTTAAATAGTCACGGAAGGCTTGTGCTGTCGTAGCAAAACCACCGGGCACACGGACGCCGGCAGACGCTAATTGGCTGATCATCTCACCGAGAGATGCGTTTTTACCGCCAACGACGTCGACATCACACATGCGACATTGTTCAAATGAAAGGATATAAGACATAAAAAGTACCTCAAAGATAAAAAAAGCATATTTGTTCAAAAAAACGCTGTTTTGCTAAACAAATAAGCCTTTTGGTGTATCGTGATGTATCCTTTTAAATTGTATTGCCTTAAGTGGTTTTCCCTTAAGTGGTTTTCCCTTAAGTGGTTTTCCCTTAAATTGTATTGCCTTAAGTGGTTTTCCCTTAAATTGTACTTTCTTAAGTGGCACTTTCTTAAACGGTAATACTATTTAAAGTAAATTTTAACCATCATTTAAAGTAAATTTTAACCATCATTAATCCGTAACATTTTTAGGCTACATTGTAGCCCATTCTGGACGACAGAGGAAAAGGTTTTATCCATGGAATTACAAAAACGCACAGTATTTATAGTTTCTGACGGTACCGGCATCACCGCTGAGACTTTTGGTCATTCAGTGTTGTCGCAGTTTACTCATAAATTTAGTTTTGATCAAGAACGCGAACCCTTTGTTAACTCCCCGGAGCGAGCCAAAGATGTTGCACAAAAGATTAATGAGGTTGCAGAGCGTGACGATCTGCCTCCTATTGTTTTCAGTACGATCGTTGACGAAGATATTAATACTTTTTTACGCACGAGTAAGTGCATTTATATGGATATATTTGCTGCCTGTGTCCATCAACTAGAAGAAAGTCTCAATACAAAATCTGATCCTGGGATCGGGCGCTCTCATATCAATGCCACGTCTGATGCTTACCGACGTCGTATCGAAGCGATAAACTTTACCTTAGCCCATGACGACGGGCAGTTTGTTCACGATCTGGAGCATGCTGATGTCATTTTTGTGGGTGTTTCTCGTTGTGGTAAAACACCGACAAGTCTATATTTAGCTATGCAATACTCAGTAAAAGCCGCTAATTTCCCTCTGATTCCCGAAGATTTTGTTCGCGGTACACTACCTAATACCCTGTTGCCTCATCGCCATAAACTATTTGGACTCTCCATTAATCCGGAGCGTTTACATGAGGTTCGTCAAGAGCGTCGTCCGGGTAGTGTCTACGCTGAATTAAGTCAGTGTAAATATGAGGTAGCCGAGGCTGAGCGCATGATGCGCAGAGAAAACATTTCTTGGTTATCGACCACAACCAAATCAATCGAAGAGATTTCAACCACGGTTTTAAAGATATTAAATCTTGACCGTAAGAGCTACTAAGTAGCTGCTTGAGCCAACAGCTGTCGGCGCTGTTCAAATAGCGCAATGCCGCAAGCTACAGCCACATTTAAAGACTCAACCTGATGACTCTGAGGGATATAAATGTGTTTGCTAGCTTGCGCCAACAGCTCATCACTAACCCCCTGCCCTTCATTGCCAAATAGCCAAGCACATTTTTCGGGTATTACACTACCGTAAAGAGACTCTGCTTTGTCATTTAGTGCGGTGGCATACACTGGAATTTGCAGTCGCGTGATTAAGCTCCTCAAATCACAATCGCTATGAATGGTTAATGCGAAATGAGCCCCTTGAGCACTGCGGAGAACTTTCGGTGACCAAGGATTTACCGAGCCGGTAGACAAAATGATATGCTCAATACCTGCAGCTGCAGTCGTTCTAATAATCGTGCCTAAATTGCCCGGGTCTTGTAAGCGATCTAAAAGCACCATAGCTTTTGTCAAAGGAATGGTTGATGCATCGCGTTGAGGCACCTCCACGACCAGTAAAATTCCCTGCGGACTCGGCATGGTACATAATTGCTTAAATAGCGAGTCAGAGAAAATAACGGCCTGAGAAGCAAATTGCTCGTACAGCGCTATTAATTCAGTTGTCGCTGTTTTTTCACTAATTTTTTTAAATGCACTCGACTGAAAAATTGCATAGTTAAGCTTTAATCCTCTCGAATTTTTTAAAAATTCTTGACACAAGTGAATACCTTCCAATAAGCAGAGCTTTTTTTCTTTATTATTAGCGATTTTTACAATATGCTTAAAAGTAGGATTGTTTTTTGAATCGATCAGTTTGGGTTCAAAAGACATAAAACACCTGTATCAGGATGAGGTATTAGCTAAAAAGCGCTTGATGGGCGCAAAACTCTGACGATGAATTGGACAAGGCCCAAGCTTCGCGATTTTACTCAGATGAAGCTTTGTACCATAACCTTTATGTTGAGCAAATCCATACTCGGGATACACTTCATCTAGCGCATATAGTTCAGCATCCCTTGCTGTTTTGGCCAAGATAGAAGCCGCTGCGATCGCTTGTACAGAATCATCTCCCTTAATAATTGCTTGTACCTCTTGGCCATTTAAAAGATTATCCGGCAACTCCATACGTAGTTGCTTAGGTATCTGATTGCCATCGATAAGCACTTGCCTGTGTGGAGTACTGATACCTTGCCATGCTCTAGTCATGGCTAACATGGTTGCCTGTAAAATATTGATCCGATCTATTTCTTCGACTGAGGCTGAGGCGATATGCCAATCTAATGCATTTTCTTTGATGATCTCAGCAAGAGAGTCACGTTTCTTTTCACTCAGTTTTTTTGAATCCATGAGCCCTTCAATGATATTATTTGAATTCAAAATCACCGCGGCAGCAAATACTGAACCTGCCAAAGGGCCTCGTCCGGCCTCATCAATGCCTACGACTAATGAAGTGGATAAAGAACTAGAGTGGGAAAATGCCATTGTTGTTTGCATAAAATAACGAATAAATCGTCAAAGGTTCTATTTGGTGGAGGCGATACGCCAAATTTGCTCAGCAGCTAAACGAGGTGTATCTACTGCCAAGGTCGTATAAAGTGTCTGAAACTTGGTTTGAACTTCTTGAATATACTCACGATCTTCTAGCGCACGCACACAAGAAGCCATCAGTTTATCCGGCGTGACCTCTTCCTGTAGGTGCTCAGGCACAGCAAATTCTCGTAATAAAATGTTGGGCAAACCAATCCAAGGCAGTAATGGCGCAGATTGGCCTGACTTCCATGCCATGATTTTTACCATCAGTGGCGATAAAATATACGCGATGACCATTGGCTTTTTATATAAGGCCATTTCCAACGAAGCCGTTCCACTTGCCAATAATGCCGCATCACACGCTTCCATCACATCACGAGAAATGGGTTGTTCAGATACTGCTTGTGAATAGAGGTGTAAATTAGCCAGCTCAATGCCCTTGCTAATTTCCATAAATTGCTGCTTACGAGCTTCATTAACTAACGGTACGATAAATTGCAAATCAGGATACTTTTGATGAAGCTTTTGAGCTGTTTCAAGAAATACCTT
Source organism: Oligella ureolytica DSM 18253 (assembly GCF_000373745.1). Taxonomy (GTDB): domain Bacteria; phylum Pseudomonadota; class Gammaproteobacteria; order Burkholderiales; family Burkholderiaceae_B; genus Oligella; species Oligella ureolytica. The sequence goes on from NZ_KB892313.1 coordinate 43,541, forward strand.
TGATAAAGCATTAATCTCGGATTTTCGGCTACCCGGTAAAATAGCCAATACAGGCTTATCAGGATCTAATCCTAAGCGTAAACGTGCTGCACGAGCATCCGGTTCTGCTGGAATTTGTTGTGCCAAGGGATGTCCTACATAGGTAACCGGTATTCCCTCTTTTTCATAGAGCTCTACTTCAAAAGGAAATAGCACCAACATATGGTCGACCGCACGACGAATCTGCTCAATACGTTGATAGCGCCAAGCCCAAATCGAGGGACTGACAAACTGAACTGTCGGTATACCCGATTTTTTTAGTTGCTCTTCTAATCGCAAATTGAAATCAGGTGCGTCTACGCCAACAAAAACATCGGGCCGCCCTGCGATAGTCTGCTTTTTAAAATTATGATAGATAGAAATTAGACGTGGTAACTGTTTAAGTGCATCGATATAGCCAAAAACAGATAAAGCATCCATGGGATAATTTAATTGTAAACCGGATGCTTGCATGTAGGGACCGCCAATGCCATTAAATTGAAGTTTGGCATCGCGAGCGATCAGACCTTGCATCACACGCGAGGCGAGCAAATCACCTGAGGGTTCGCCCGCCACCATGGAGATTTTATAACCCATTTGCTTTTATCGTTAGCGTCCTACACCGCGAGAAGAAGACTTATCGAAAAAATCAACGAAAGGCTCTAATACATCGGCAATGTCTTTTTCGCTATTTTCTTGCATGTTACGAATAGCAGCGACTGCCTCTTCAACTTTCAAGCTTCTTAAGTAAATGTACTTGTACGCTTCTTTAATTGCTTGAATCTGCGTCGCTGTATAACCGCGTCTTCTTAAACCTTCGGAGTTAACGCCTGCCGGTTTGTAAGGTTGACCCGCACCTAACACATAAGGAGGAATATCTTGACGTATTGCACTCATACCACCCGTCATACTATGAGCACCAATATTGGTAAATTGATGGGCAGCAGCCAAACCGCCGATAATCGCCCAGTCGCCGATATGAATATGTCCAGCAAGTTGAATTCCATTAGACATAACAATTTCATTGCCTAACTGACAATCATGAGCAATGTGAACATAGGCCATAATCCAGTTATTATTACCTAAACGCGTGGTACCGGAATCCTGTACGGTACCGGTGTTAATGGTAACAAACTCGCGGAACATATTGCCGTCACCGATTTCCAGCGCTGTATCCTCACCGTGATATTTTTTGTCCTGAGGTATACCACCTACTGAACAAAATCGGTAGAAGGTATTATTTTTACCAATGATAGTACGGCCATCAATGATACAGTGTTCGCCGACTGTTGTACCCTCACCAATAATTACTTCAGGTCCGATAATTGAGTACGCGCCAACCTTAACACTCTCGTGCAGTTGTGCGCCATCATGAATAATTGCGGTAGAATGAATATTAGCCATAAGAACCTGTTTGAAAATCTGGATTAAGGAATGTGCTTTAGTAAATTGCGAATAAATTTATTCTTCAATTTTACGGATAGCACACATGATTTTAGCTGATGCCACAACATTGTCATCGACATAAGCTTCTGCTGTGTATTTACAGATTGCTTTGCTGATACGATCTGCTTTTACCTTGAGTACTAATTGGTCACCGGGAACCACAGGTGTGCGGAAGCGAGCACCATCAATACCTACTAGGTAATAAGCTGTTTTTTCACGGTCTAAAGATTCACCGTCATCAGATACAAAAGTAAACAAGGCAGCCGCTTGAGCTAAGGCCTCAGTAATTAATACGCCAGGCATGACTGGCATGTGTGGAAAGTGGCCTTGGAAAAAAGGCTCATTAATAGTGACATTTTTGATTGCCACGATGCTTTCGCCCGGAACAATTTCCAAAACTCTGTCCACTAGTAGAAACGGATACCTATGTGGCAAACGCTCCATAATTGCGGCTATATCTAACTGCACTTCTTTACTCATTTTTCTTCCCGAAAACTACTCTATTTTTAAAAAACTATGATTTTGTAGTAAAAAGGCCCTTTTTTTAGAGCTTTTTTTCTAATTCTTGTACTCTTCTGCGTAATTTGTATAAATTTTTGATGACAGCAGCATTTTTTTGCCATTCACTGTGCTCTTCAATTGGGTAAGCTGACGTATAGCGTCCGGGCTTGTTAATGCTTGACATGACACCAGTGGCACCGGAAATATGTACATCATCAGCTAATTCCAAGTGACCTGCTAACATCGCGGCACCTGCAAGGGTGCAACGCTTACCGATAATGCTTGAACCGGCAATACCTACGCATGCGGCCATTGCGGTATGATCGCCAATTTCACAATTATGGCCGATCATAATATGATTATCCAGTTTGACGCCATTACCAATAATGGTATCACCCAACGCACCACGATCAATTGCTGTACACACACCAATCTCAACGTCATTACCTACAACTACACGTCCAAATTGAGCAATTCTGCACCATGCGCCTTTTTCGACGGTATTATCAGGAGCAAAACCAAAACCCTCTGCGCCAAGTGTCGCGTGGCTATGTAAAAGACAGCGATCACCAATGATAGTGCTACGATATAGAGTCACATGAGGATAAAGTTTGGTGTCCTTACCAATAACAGAGTTTTTAGCAATGACTGAATGCGCACCAATTACACTGCCTGTTCCGATTTTGACGCCCTCTTCGATGACAACATAAGGACCAATCGCCACACCATCGGCGATGTCGGCAGAGTCATCGATTACTGCAGTAGGATGAATAACTTTTGGAATCAAATCGATTCGAGTGTCATCAAAGTAATGCGAAATTCGTGCGTAGAGAAGATAAGGATCCTCACAAACAATGACCGCGAAAGGCAATTCTTTAGGCAGTTTATCAACAACGGCCTGTGGCAAAATAACTGCGGCAGCCTTAGTATCCATCAGTAAATTAAACATACGAGGATTGGACAAAAAGCTAATCTGGTTGCTTTCAGCGTGAGATAAAGAGCCTAAGCCTACAATATCTGGTATCGCATGACTATCGCTCTTGATGAGAGAATAAGGGACTCCCTCTGTATCAACCTGCTGTAATAACTGTTCGATTGGAATACTAAGGTTGTTTGACATAGCTACTACTTATTATTTATTTAAAACTTCAATGACTTTGTCCGTAATATCAATACGCTCGCTCACGGTAACGGCATCTTGTAAAATCAAATCATAAGACTCTTCTGCTGCCAACTCATGAATAGCTATATTGGCTTTTTCTACAATGGTCGAGAAAGCATCATTACGACGACGATTAAAGTCCTCTTGAAACTCACGACGCTTACGCTGCAAATCAGTATCCAAGTCAGTCAGTTCACGCTGTGCAGACGTGCGGTCTGCGTCAGACATGACTGGCGCATTTTTTTCAAAATCTAAATATTTAGTGCGTAAAGTTTCAGTTAATTGCTGTAACTCCTCATCGCGCTTACCAAACTCCTCTTCGATCTTTTTTTGAGCTTCTTGAGCCGGTTTAGAATCGCGGAGGATTTTCTCAGTATTAACAAAACCGATCTTGAGACCGTCGGCCGTTACAGGTGCTTCAGCCTCTTTAGCCTCTTGTGCAACTACCGTAGGAACCAGCACAACAGAAGAAGCTAATGTTGCTGCGACGAGAATAGCACGCAACTTGCGTAAAATAAAACTTTGATTTGACGTATTATTCATCTAAAAAACACCTCTGATTGAATTAATTTTAAAGTCGAAGATTCTTGTAAATAGCTATGATATTAAATATAAAGAATCAACGCTCATGTTTTTTTAACTGATTGTAACCATTTGATATTAGAAGGAGGTACCAATCTGGAATTGGAATTGCTGCTTTTCGTCTCCCGGTTTAGAGTTAATCGGGTTTGCCCATGAAATCTCAAGAGGCCCCATAGGTGACTGCCATGACAAACCAACCCCTGCAGAATAACGCCAATCGCACGGATCCTCAACAACACCACCATATCGGTCATTACCTGTAGAACATGTGCCTGAACCGGTGGTATTTACTTTACCGGCATCAGCAAAGAGGAACCAACGTAATGTGCGGTCTTGATTCGTCCCCGGGAATGGTAAATATAGCTGTACATTAGCAAGAACGCGGCTTGAGCCCCCTAGGAAGTCACCCGACACAGGGTCTCGAGGACCTAAGGAAGCACCGTCATAACCACGGACTGAGCCAATACCACCAGCATACATATTTTTAATCACTGGGAATGGTTTAGAGTTGTTAAATGAACGGCCGTAATCTACAGAAGCATTAAATGCTAAGGTAAAGTTTTTACCTAATGGTAGGTAATACTGACCGGAGGCACTGGTTACCCAGTAGCTTAAATCACCAACACCAACCACTGCATCAAGGCTGGTGCGATAGCCACGAGTAGGAGCCAAGCCACTGTCACGTGTATCTTTAGTCCAACCTGCGTTGAATAAAAAGACATTAGAAGTTTCGCCATAATGTTTGACAAACTCGCGATAGGCTTCGGGGATGACTACATACCCCAAATGATCTTCTTTAGGTAATGTGACACGGTTTTGCTCAAAGGTAGCGCCCACAAAGACACGGTCATACTCAGAAATAGGCACACCGAAATTCATACCAAAACCGTAGGTACGAATTCTATAGGTCCGCTCATCCATATCGTAAACATAGTCGTTGTATGGACGACTTTCGCGGTAATATAATGACGTTGTTCTACTGATTCCACTACTTGTGAAATAAGGATCAGTATGATGAATAACCCCTGAACGATTATAACGACCGGTATTAATCTGAAGGCCTAGGTTAGTACCTGAACCAAAAATATTATCCTGACTGATGCCGGCCATAAATGATAGCTTGTCTGTAGAACCATAGCCTACACCTAAGTTAATCAAACCGGTCGGCTTTTCTTTAACATCGATATTAATATCAACCTGGTCACTTGTACCGGGAACTGCAGTCTGCGTAAGATCAACCGTATTAAAGTAACCTAAACGGTCAATACGGTCTCTCGACGTACTTAAACGCGCCTCATCATACCAAGCAGACTCCTGCTGACGTACCTCACGGCGAATCACCTCGTCGCGGGTACGAACGTTACCACCGATGTTGATACGGCGGACATAGATGCGGTTACCGGGGTTTACAAAATAAGTCACATCGACTTGATTTGTTTCGGGATCTGTAATTGGCACGACATTAACTTCTGCTAAAGCATAACCTAATTCACCAAAGCGAGATTCAATGCGGCGACCGGTTTCCTGAGCACGACTATTATTAAAGACTTGCCCTTCACGCTGAACGATCAGGTCATGCAGTTCGTCATTAAGACCCATCAGATCGCCGGCTAGTTGCTGCTTACGGATGGTGTATTGCTCGCCCTCATCAACCGTAAAATTTAAGGCAATGTCTTGACGATCCGTTGAAATGCTTACTTGTGGTTCACTGATATGAAAATCCAAATAACCACGATTTAAATAAAAATCGCGTAGATTTTTAGTATCACTTTCTAAGCCCTCGCGACTAAAACGATGGCTACCTGTCAACCAAGTCATATAGCCCGGTGTCGTTTGTACCATTTGCTTACGCAAAGTAGATGAGCTATAGGCTTCGTTGCCGACAAAATTAATATCGCTAATACGGGCACGACCACCCTCTTGCACCTGGAAACTCACACCTACACGATTACCGGGCAAGGGAGTCAACGTATGCTCAATTGTGGCGCCGTAATGCCCTTTGAGAATGTATTGAGAACGAATTTCGTCTTTGGCTCTATCCAGTAGTGCCGGGTTAAGTGCCCGGCCTTCGCCAAAACCTACTGCCAACAGGGATGTATTTAATTCTTTGTCATTAAATGCATTCATGCCCTCATAGATTAATGAGGTAATAATCGGTCTTTCGACCACTTGAATGTCAACAATACGATTTTGCGTATGGATATTTACATCATCAAACAAACCTGTCGCATAAAGGCGCTGTACAGTTTCGGTCGCCTGCTCTTCGGTAAAAGTACCGCCTACTCCTACCGGTAAATAGCTAAAGACCATCCCCGGCTCAGCACTCTGCAACCCTGTAACACGAATATCCTGCACAACGAACGGTGAAAAAGCCAAACTTTTCAATGGCATCAAGAGTGCCAAAGAAAATGCTGTTAAATTCAATGCTAAGGATTTTTTGTTATGGGTAAAGTTTTGGCGTATACGCATTAACAATCCTTTAATTTTAAGAAAACTGCCAACAAACAAAAGCCGACAAGACAATACGATAAAGTTAAAAACATAATTTTATGACAAATTTACTCTTCATGTTAATAAAGTCAACAGACGAGTAAAACTACTCAATTATGCCATTTATCAACGCCTATTTTAGGATTTTTTATAAAAGTCTAAAAATATCGCTCGTAAATGCTAAAACCATTAACATCAACAATAATACATAGCCTGTCGCATGGATATGGCGAATGATTTTGTCAGGTAAGGGTCTGCCGCGCACGCCCTCAATAGCACAGATAACCATCTGTCCACCGTCCAACGCAGGTATAGGTAACAAATTCAGGACACCAATACTCAGACTGATGAGAGCGATAAATGAAATAAAGGGCCAAACACCTGCCTGAGCCACCTTGCCTGAGTAATCAGCAATGGTCAGAGGACCGCTTAAATTTCGCCACGAAACATCGCCCGTGATAATTCGGCCAACGACCTTAACCGACATGGCAGCCAATTGATAGGTTTTTTCTACCGCCTTAGTGACACTGTCGATAACGCCATAACGTACGGTCATTGTTGGGAGGTCGGCAGATAAGCGCATACCGGCGCGACCAAAACTTTCTCCATCTTGGCTCACCAAATCAGGCGTCAGCGGCATGGATAGATTCGAACCATTACGCTCTACACTTAAGCATAAGCTTTGATCCGGATGCTCCTTAAATGCCATCATTAAACCCTGAAGACTGAAAGTAGTAGCTGAGTTCTCGCGCTGCTGGGGGAGTGGCGCACAAAGGCCCTTAATAATATCGCCCTCGATAAGTCCGGCTGTTGCGGCAGCGCTATCTGCCATCACCTCAACCACTTTAACTCGCGAGGTATCGATAAATAAGCCACTTTCAGCCATTAAGTTACGATTTTCTAAACTGCCGTTTACCGCATCAAAACGAATGAGCAACGACTCTTTAGGATAAGAAGCTAGCTGTTGCTCCAAATCACGAATATGCCCAGGAAACGATTGAGTATCCAGCCCTCTTATCACTTCCAATGTTGCTTCACGACCAAAGTGAATAGGTTCTAATAGCGCTTCATTTAGTTGAGACCAACTATAAACCGACGAACCATTGACCCCTATGATTAAATCGCGATGGCGCAATCCGGCATCGGCCGCAGCAGACGCTGTTTGAGGCTCCGCTAACACAGCAATCACCTCCTGTTCGCCTTTTAGATTTAAACCGGTATAAATTAAAATCGCTAATATAAAACTAAATAAGGGTCCGGCCGCAAAGACAACAAAACGATGCCAAGGAGTGACTGCTTCGATGGGTTTGCCCGGCAAGCCTTCAGGACTGTCTAAATACGCTGCATAATGCTCAGAATCGATAGACAGAGGCTTGACATAACCACCAAGTGGCAAAGAACTAAGTGCCCATTCACAACCTCGACGATCCGTTTTTTTATAGATGACTTGACCGAAACCGAGCGAAAACCGTTCGACATGGATGCCAAACAGACGACACGCTAGGTAATGCCCCCATTCATGAAAAACGACGACAATACTGATAGTAATTAAAAAACTGATAATAGTTGTTAACATGAAGAACTTCTTCTATAAGCCTATATAAACTGCTGTAACTGTTCTGCTGATTTAATTCGGACCTCTTCATCAAAGGCATGAACTGCCTCTATGGAATCGATCATCTGATGCCAGCTTTTTTCCAACATTGAGGCGATAAGCTTTGGAATATCAGTAAACTTGATTTTATTATTTAAAAAAGCATCAACAGCGATTTCGTTACTACTGTTAAGCACGATGGTACTCTCTTGTCCAGCCTCTGATGCTTGGTAAGCCAAGTCCAAACAAGGATAACGCTGTAAATCAGGCAATTTGAAATTCAGTTGTGAGAATTGACTAAGGTCAAACTCCGGTGCCTGATTAAGAAGGCGTTTAGGATAAGCCAGCGCATGAGAAATCGGAATACGCATATCCGAGTTGCCGAGCTGAGCGAGAATGGAACCATCACAATAATGCACCATTGAATGCACCGTACTCTCCGGGTGCACCAAGACTTTGATTTGCTCTAAGGGTAGATCAAACAACCACTTCGCTTCAATCACCTCAAGCCCTTTGTTTAGCATGGTGGCTGAGTCAACAGAAATCTTTCGGCCCATCGACCAATTAGGATGCTTACAGGCTTGAGCAGGTGTTACACCGTCCAATAAGCCCACCTCCGTATCTCTGAATGGACCACCCGACGCTGTTAAGATGATTTGCTTAATTTCGCTATGAGCGACAGGATTAGGTAAACATTGAAAAATGGCATTGTGCTCACTATCAATAGGCAGCAACTCGGCACCACTTTGTCTGACTGCCCTCATAAACAGCTCACCGGAAGCCACCAATGCCTCTTTGTTGGCTAAAAGAATGCGTTTACCCGCTTTGGCAGCTGCATAGGCTGACGCCAAACCGGCTGTGCCGACAATAGCGCAAACGACGGTATCAACCTCTGGATCCATGGCAGTCTCTACCAAGGCCTCCGCCCCAATACGCAGCTCAGGCAAAGCACGATCACTGGGCCATAGACTGGTCAGCTGCTGCTTCGCCTCTTGGCTTGGTAAAATCAACACCTCAGGCCTGTGCACCAGACTCAACTCAATTAATTTAGAGACCTGACTAAACGCGCTCATGGCATAGACTTCAAATTTCTCAGGGTGGGATGCGATAACATCCAAGGTGCTGTCACCGATTGAACCGGTCGCACCGAATAAGCAAATACGTTGAGGTCTTGCCATTTCTAAGATTCCTAATTTCTTTTAAATTAAAAAAACATATATTAGTAAAAAGGTCATTGGCGTCACGACCAACGCTGAGTCTAGACGATCCCAAACCCCACCATGTCCCGGTAAAATATTGCTTGAATCCTTGATATTTGCTCGACGCTTCATGAGTGATTCGTAGAGATCGCCAACGATTGAATAAATGGATAAAACAATCGCACTGAGTAGAAGCACAAGTAAATTACTATGCGCTAATAAAATACCACCAAAGGATGTAGGGCTCATGTAGGCACTGATCACTAGCCATAAAGTCGCAGCAAGAACACCACAGATAGCGCCGGAACGGGTTTTACCGGGACTAATTGCAGGCGCCAACTTGGTTCCGCCAAAGTGTCGACCGCCAAAGTAGGCAAAGGTATCGGCACACCAAATCAGGATGAAGTAAGAAAAGACAAACCAAGAGCCTAAATACTGCACAAATAATATGAGAGAGAGAGCAGCGGCAGAGACCGCAATCAAAGCAAAGAGGCCATGGAACAACGGATTTTCTTTGTGCTGAGTTTGTCCTTTTTTTAGAATAAAAGGAATGACAAATAGCCAAATAGCACTACTGATAATGGATAGCCATAAATTAAAACGCACTAATGACGTATCCGTGAGCTGCGTGCTGGCCATCCCCTCATCGCCTCGCGTAACGAGACTAAAGCTAAAGATAATGACGACAATCGTTAAGATAGTAGCCACGCCAAACGCTAGCCGCTTAAAACGTCCGTCTAAACACACTCTCCACCATTCTGCCAAGGTCAAGCCGGATGCGATGACACAAAAAATGGCAAAATAAACACTTTGCTGTAGTGATAAAAGCACCGCTAAAATCACTAACAATACGACTGCCGTCATCAGACGTTCTCGCAACATACAATCTCTCTATAGGATAGGGAAAACTATTTGACTATTTGACTAGTTGAGCACTAGTTTGACCAAAGCGACGCTCACGAGTCGAATACCATGCCAACGCCTCATCAAGGTGCTTATCTTTAATGTCGGGCCAATAGGTAGGTGTAAAGTATAACTCTGTATAAGCTAATTGCCATATTAAAAAGTTGGAGATTCGCTGCTCACCGCCGGTACGAATGAATAGATCCGGCTCCGGGGCCCACGACATACTTAAATACTTATCAAAATCCAACTCATCAACACGGCGCTCAGGATCTACCCCCTGCTCTTTCATGTAATTTTGAAAAGCGTTCAAAATGTCCCAACGCCCACCATAATTAGCAGCGATGGTTAGGTACATTGAGTCATTGTCTTTGGTCAGGTCTTCAGCTTTAGCAATTAACTCACGAATTTGCGAGCTAAAAGCCGAAAGATCACCAATCACTTTTAAGCAGATATTGTTTTTGTGCAGCGTTTTAACTTCTTTTTGTAAAGAGCGCACAAAGAGGTTCATTAATAAATCCACCTCATCTTTTGGTCGGCGCCAATTTTCAGAACTGAAGCTAAATAAAGTAAGGTACTTAATACCTTTGTGGCCGCAGTAACGTACCGTACGGCGTACGGCACCGATACCGCGCAAATGACCCGCCGTGCGGGGCAAGTGTCGTTTAGCTGCCCAACGACCATTACCATCCATTACGATCGCTAAATGCTGCGGTGTTGCTGATACCTCAGGCACTACCTGAGTCGAACTAATCTTGGACTGTGACACTAAACCCCTCACCAGAATCATGACTGTTTAAGCTAATCAGCTAAACAGTCATCACCTCTTCCTCTTTACGAGCAATTAAATCATCAATTTCAGCAACAAACTTGTCGGTTAGTTTTTGCACAACTTCTTGATAGCGACGCTCTTCATCTTCGGAAATCTCTTTGTCTTTTACCAAGTTTTTTAAAGAGTCATTAGCTTCACGTCGCAGGTTGCGAACCGCTACCTTAGCATCTTCACCTTCAGCACGTACAACGCGAGTTAACTCACGACGACGCTCTTCAGTCAAGGCAGGCATAGGCACTCTAATTAAATCACCTAAAGGTACCGGGTTTAAACCCAAATCTGACTCTCGAATTGCCTTTTCGACAACCGAGATCATGTTCTTCTCCCAAGGCTGTACGCTAAGTGCACGCGCATCAATAACGTTAACGTTGGCAACTTGACTTACCGGCACCATAGAACCATAGTAATCAACCTGAACGTGATCCAATAAACCGGGGCTTGCACGACCGGTGCGAATCTTGGCTAAGTTATTTGATAAACTCTCAATCGATTTACCCATGCGGTTTTCGGTCGATTTAATTATCTCACTTGTACTCATTATTTTTCTCTTAAACTATAAATATTAAACGTGAACCAAGGTGCCCTCATCTTCACCACGTATGACACGCTCTAAGGCACCACTTTTGTTAATAGAAAACACATTAATTGGTAACTTTTGATCGCGGCACAGGGCAAATGCAGTAGCGTCCATTACCTCGAGGCGCTTAGAAATCGCCTCATCAAAACTTATACTACTATATCGTGTCGCTTTGGGATCTTTATTAGGATCTGCACTATAAATTCCATCAACCTTAGTCGCCTTTAAAACAATCTCGGCACCGATTTCAGCGCCACGTAAGGCTGCTGCAGTATCTGTAGTAAAGAATGGATTACCGGTACCGCCGGCGAAAATCACCACTTTCTGCTCTTCAAGGTATCGAAGCGCTTTGGGGCGAATATAGGGCTCGACCACTTGATCGATATTGATAGCAGACTGAACTCGGGCAACAACGCCATGACTTTTTAATGCATCCTGAAGTGCTAAGGCATTCATCACAGTGGCCATCATGCCCATATAATCTGCTGTCGCTCTATCCATACCTTGAGCGCCGGGGGCTACACCACGGAAAATATTACCGCCACCTATCACAATTGCTAACTCAACACCCATCTTGGCGATCTCAGCAACGTCTTGAGTCATGCGAGAAATGGTTTGTCGGTTAATGCCAAAGGAGTCTTCACCCATTAAGGCTTCACCGGAAAGTTTTAATAAAACTCGTTTATAAGCAATTTCACTTGTCATGTTCGCACCATATAAAAAGAATCGCCCTATTTTATCAAAGTTTAGATGGCTAATAGGAGCATGCATAAAAAAACCGAGATCTAATCGACCTCGGTTTTACTGTTATCAGATACTGCGCAAAGCAGTTGCTCTAATAACTCGCCAGCTGGAGTTTATAAAGAAGCTTGAGCAGCGGCAACTTCAGCAGCAAAGTCTTCTTCTTTTTTCTCAATACCCTCGCCAACAACAAAGAGAGCGAAGTTTTTGATAGAAGCGTCGTTAGCTTTGAGCATTTGCTCTACGGTTTGCTTATCGTCTTTAACAAAAGGCTGAGAAACTAAAGCAACTTCTTTTAGGTACTTAGCAACAGAACCTTCAACGATTTTCTCGATGATGTTTGCAGGCTTACCTTCTTCTTCAGCTTTTTGTTTTGCTACAGAACGCTCAGCTTCGATTAACTCAGCAGGAACGCCATCAGCATCTAAGGCTTGTGGGCGAGTAGCCGCAACATGCATAGCCAAATCCTTACCAACCTCGTCAGAGCCGCTGTAGTCAACTAACACACCAATGCGACCACCGTGGTTGTATGAAGCTAATTTGTCTTCAGTTTCGAAGCGCTGGAAGCGGCGAACAGATAAGTTTTCACCGATTTTACCAACCAAAGCAGCACGCACAGACTCAACTGTACCATCACGGAACTCTGTTGCATTTAAAGCATCGAGGTCAGCCGGGTTAGTATCAACAACTAACTTAGTAACGTCGTTAACAAAGTTGATGAAATCATCGTTTTTAGAAACGAAGTCAGTTTCACAGTTAACTTCTACTAAAGCGCCCACTTTTGCATCATCAGCAACAAAAAGGCCTACTAGACCCTCTGCGGTAACGCGGCTAGCAGCTTTGCTGGCTTTACTACCTAATTTAACACGTAAAATTTCTTCTGCACGTGCCATATCGCCATCAGCTTCAGTCAAAGCCTTTTTACACTCCATCATTGGTGCATCAGTTTTTTCACGAAGTTCTTTAACCATTGCAGCGGTAATTGCAGCCATGTAATTCTCCAAATATAAAAAAAGCCCCGTTAATTAATGACGGGGCTATTCATGTCTCTAGTCAGAACAGCCCAACTGTTCATGTGAATTTACCCTAATAAAATGACAGTATTAAGGCAAATAACGATTGAGGAAATTACTCTTCAGTAGTTTCCTCGGCATCTTGAGCTACTTCGTCAGCAGCGTCTTCAGCCTGTTGCTCTTCTTGAAGCATTTCAACTAACGCGCCATCACGAGCCTCACGACCGGCAATAATTGCATCAGCAACACCACGAGCATATAAAGCAATGGCTTTAGCAGAGTCATCATTACCAGGAATAACGTAATCGATTTCATCAGGCGAGTGGTTAGTATCAACAACACCAACAATCTTGATACCTAAAGTACGCGCTTCTTGAATCGCAATTTTGTGGTAACCAACGTCGATAACAAAGAGAACGCTAGGCAATCTAGCCATGTCTTTAATACCACCGATTGATTTTTCCAGTTTATCTAACTCGCGGCTGAACATAAGCGCTTCTTTTTTGCTCATTAGCTCAGTGCTGCCGTCAGCTTCAGCTGCTTCCATGTCTTTTAAGCGCTTGATTGATGACTTAACTGTTTTAAAGTTAGTCATCATACCGCCTAACCAGCGGTTGTTAACATAAGGAGAGCCAGCGCGCTCTGCTTCTTGAGCGATGATATCGCGAGCAGCGCGTTTTGTACCTACAAACAGGATCTCTTCGCCACGAGCAGCTGAGGCACGTAGGAACTCCATGGCTTCAAGGTACTTTTGAACTGTTTTTTCTAAGTTAACAACGTGAATTTTGTTGCGTTGACCGAAAATGTAAGGAGCCATTTTCGGGTTCCAGTAACGAGTTTGGTGGCCAAAGTGCACACCTGCTTCTAGCATTTCACGTAATAATGACATGTGATTATCTCCAAAGGGTTTGGTCTTGTGTGTACTCAGGATTAGCGTAGCGCATATAAATAAAATGCCTACACCAACACCCCTGGGTGGTACACACGCGATTTCAAATAAAATAAAAAGAATACTTTCCGCTAGCACCAGCTACAGCCCATTACTTGAACGAGTGGCTTGTAACTTAACGAGTGGCTTGTAACTTATTTGGCTACGGTTTTAGCTAAGAAAATAAAGTGTATAATTATATACGATTGTTAAACATATTGGAAACGATTTTATGGCAACTTTAAAAAACACGAACGATATTGCTAAAGTTCGTCGCGCCGCGCAGACAGCTGCCGGCATTTTGGATTACTTAACCCCTTATATAAAAGCCGGTATAACAACAAGCGAAATTGATCGCTTAACTCGCGAGCGTATTGAGGAATTAGGCATTCGCTCAGCAACTGTTGGCTATGGTCACCCTCCTTTTCCCGGCGCTATTTGCACCTCAGTCAATCACGTGGTTTGTCACGGCATACCGGGTGACAAAAAGCTCAAAGATGGCGATATCATTAATTTAGACATTACGATTGAGCAAGATGGTTGGTTTGGTGACACAAGCCGCATGTTTATGATTGGCAAGCCATCAATCCTCGCTCGCCGCTTAGTCGAAACGACCTATGAGTGTATGTGGAAAGGAATTCGTGCGGTTAAACCCGGTGCTACCTTGGGTGATATTGGTCATGCCATCCAGACACACGCTGAAGCGGCAGGCTTCTCTGTGGTACGCGATTATTGCGGCCATGGCATTGGTCAGGTCATGCATGAAGATCCGCAAATTCTTCATTACGGCCAACCTGGTACTGGACTGACACTAGTGAAAGGCATGGTTTTCACGATTGAACCCATGATCAATACCGGCAAACACCACACTTCCCTATTGGGTGATCAGTGGACAGTAGTCACCAAAGATCGCAGCCTCTCTGCCCAATGGGAGCATCAACTAATCGTCACCGATGATGGTTATGAGATCCTATCCGCCTCACCGGGTATGCCGGAACCACCAGCTGAATAATCTGCTATGAACTTCACCGCGAAAAGCTTTCAACTCAAAGAAAAACTGCGCAAACAATACGATCAAGCGATTGAACTTTACACGCACGATCGTAGCAGGCCTGATGAACTGCTGATCAGTTTGCGTAAGATCGTTGATCGCATTTTAAAAGAAGTAGCTACCGACCACCCCCTGCCCGAACACGCTTGTTTATGTGCTGTTGGCGGCTATGGTCGCGGTGAACTATACCCCAGCTCGGACATTGATTTATTAATATTAATTAAAGAATTCCCCACACTGGCAGAACAAGAGCTGTTGGAAGTTTTTATTGCCGCACTTTGGGACCTCGGGCTGGAAGTTGGTCATAGCGTACGCACCATCACTGAGTGTCTTGAAGAAGCGCGCAAAGACATTACAATAGAAACCGGTTTATTGGAATCACGTTTTATTCTCGGCAATAAAAGCAATTTTCAAGAACTGCAAAAACGCTTCAAGAAGCAATTAAATCCTTCATCTTTTTATCGTGCCAAAGCCTTAGAGTACAAGCAAAGACATAAGCGCTATGCCAATACGCCCTACGCACTGGAGCCCAACTGCAAAGAATCTCCCGGTGGTATCCGTGACATTCAGTTTATCCATTGGATTGCTCGGGCAGCGGGCATTACACCATCATGGCACCGTCTGGTCAGTGCCGGCTTCATGACTGAAAATGAAGCGCTACAAATGAAGACCGCGGAAAGTAATTATCAGCGCTTACGCATTGAGCTTCATTTATTAAATAAAAAAAATGATGACCGCTTGCTGTTTGATTCCCAAATCGCACTCGCACGTAAGCTAAGTATTCAAGCTGAGCAAAGCAAACGATCAAGCGAATTACTCATGCAAATGTACTATCAAGATGCGCGCACCGTGTACGTGATCAGCGGCTTTATGATGCAAATATTTGAAAGCTACTTCTTTGAAAACCAGCAAGTAGATGAGCAGCTGCTAGGTGAAGACTTTAAAATTATTGATGAAGAGCTCGATGTCATACATGATGATATTTTTCAACGTAAACCTCAACTACTATTAAAAACCTTTTTAGTTTTTCAACAAAACCACCAAGTTCAAACCATTTCCGTCAGAACCCAACGACTTATTTGGGACTCAGTAGACCGTATTGATGAGCAGTTTAGAAACAACCCGATTAATCACTGGTTATTTCTACAAATCTTGCAGCAACCAACGCGTGTTGTGCAAAGTCTTCGCTTGATGAGTTTTTTAAACGTTCTTCCTGCGTATATTCCTGCTTTTAATAAAGTAGTGGGACAAATGCAGCATGATTTGTATCATGTGTACACGGTAGATGAGCATACGTTGATGGTCATTCGCAATATTCGCCGTTTTACACTGAGTGAGTTTGCTGATGAAAATCCCTTAGCTCATCAAGTCATGGAGAACTTTGAAGATCGATGGTTACTGTATATTGCCGCATTATTTCATGATATCGCCAAAGGACGAGGCGGCGATCATTCTGCTCTGGGAGCTCTTGAAGTGGTCGAGTTTGCCAGGCTGCACAACCTACAAGAAAAGCACATTGAATTTCTGAGGTTCTTAGTGGCTGAGCATTTACTAATGTCTAATGTTGCTCAAAAAAGAGACCTTTCTGATGAGGAAGTCATTCGTGCCTTTGCTGCAAAAGTAAATACTCAAAGTCGTTTGGCAGCGCTTTATCTACTGACGGTGGCAGATATTCGCGGCACCAGTCCCAAAGTTTGGAATAGCTGGAAAGCCAAATTAATAGAAAACTTATACTACTTATGCTCAAGTGCATTGGGTGATAATAGTTTTAATCGTAGCCAAATTTTGGAACAACGCAAAAAAGAAGCAAAAGCCTTAATTAGAACTAAGGGCATGACCGATGAGCAACGCGATCTGTTTTGGTCGAAAATGGATAATGCCTATTTTTTAAGGCATGAGGCAGACGACATTGCTTGGCATACACTCAACCTCTTTGAGCACACAGACACGGAGCAAGCAATTGTTCGGGCTAGAGCCACAGATAGAGCGGATGCCATGCAGATCTTGGTGTTTATTAAAGACCAAGAAGCCTTATTTGAACGTATTGCTTCCTATTTTCACGAGCAACAAATTAATGTTTACGAAGCTCAAATTCACACAAGCCTAAATGGCTATGCACTAGACAGCTTTTTAGTCGAAAGTCCTCGTTTTATTGGTGACTCCACGACCTTTGAAAAAAGCATAGAAAAAAATCTGGCACGTAAACTGGATTTAGCCTATCCCCTATCCGCACCGGATATTGATAATGCCGATCTACCAACCACGTCCCCCGGTCAACGCCGCTCAAGAAGCTTTCCTGTTCGACCGAGAGTGCAATTAGATCGCGAAGAGAGTGGACGCTATTGGCGACTACAGATTAACACCACCGACACGCCCGGTATCCTATATAGCTTAGCCCATATTTTTAGCCAATTTAAAATCAATTTACGAATGGCACGTTTATTAACCTTGGGTGAGCGGGTAGAAGATATTTTTATTATCGAGGGGCAATTCCTAGAGGGCCAACACTCACAACTCAACTTTGAACGTGCTATTATTGATGTTTTAAATGAACTACTTCCTTCAACTTCTAAATCAGTCACGAATTGATGATATATATCGCTACTACACTAAGTAGTTTTCTCTTGGTGCTCGGTACCTTATTGCCCATACTTAATCCGCTTTATGTCACGCCGATATTCTGGAGCATGACAGCGGGTGCCTCCAAAGAAGGTCGACGTATTATTGCCCGCAAGGTGGGCATTTATGTGTTTTGTATTTTATTAGTTTCTACTTTATTCGGTAATTTGTTTTTAAAAATGTTCGGCATTTCCATTCCTATCGTGCAGTTAGCCGGTGGGATGATTGTTGTGCACGCCGGATGGAAGCTATTAAACGCTGAAGACCCCGATAGCGGACATCACGAAAAGCTTGCCGATGACTTTAATATTGAAAAAGCAAAGGCCAACTCTTTTTATCCGCTCACCTTCCCTCTTACTGCCGGCCCCGGCTCCATTGCCGCGGCCATTACAGTGGGAGCTTCTTTACAAAGGGGTGTCAATGGCGAGCAGTTCTTTTCAGTCATTGGGATCACGCTAGGGTGTTTTCTAATTGGTTTTTTACTCTATATGTCCAATCGTTTCGCGGTTAAGATCATGACTAAAATGGGCCAGACCGGTATGGCTGTCGTGATGCGTCTAATTGCTTTCTTATTGATTTGTATCGGGATACAAATTATGTGGAATGGTATTGTTGAGCTAGTGATAAGTTTAAGATTTTCTGCACATGCTTAGTTTTAGTGATTTAAACATGACACAACGTAAATTACTCAATATCATCGCTTTTATCTGCCTAGCTGCCGTGGCTTTTGCCTTATTCAGTCAGCACGTGCTTGGTATGCTCCCTTGCGCTTGGTGCGTGCTTCAGCGACTGATTTTTATCGTCATTGCGCTTGTCTGCATACTGGTTAATTTTTCCGGTTCTTTTATTTACCAAAAAATCATCACATTTATCGCAGCCGGATTATCCGTCAGCGGTGTCGTCGCTGCATGGTATCAGTACTCCGTTGCCAGTGCCAGTTTTTCTTGCGACATGACCTTTGCAGATGTCTTTATGTCCCGTCAAACCGGGCTTGATGCTGCATTGCCTTGGCTCTTTGGGATTTACACAACGTGCATGGATGCTGCGGTTGAGCTATTCGGTGTAGAGTATGCAATGTGGGCCTTATTACTATTTGCCGTCATTGCTATTGTGTTGATTTTAAGTTTATTTAAAAGAGCTTAAAATTTATTTCGGCACTCCCGGGGTTATTGACTGCCCCGAGAAATGCAAGCACCCTTAAACCCCTATTTAAGCCGGCAATACAATATCACCCGTCACGTAATCCCCATCAAAACAAGAGGCATCAAGACGGTCAATTTTGGGATTTAACTCTAAGATGGATGACTTCAGATCATCTAGATCTTGGAAGACTAAATCATCAGCACCGATTTCTTCTGCGATCTGCTCTTTTGTTCTGCCATGCGCAATGAGATCGTTTTGATCAGGCATATCGATCCCATAAAAATTAGGATAGCGAACAGCAGGCGCGGCAGAAGCAAAAAACACCTTATTAGCGCCGGCATTTCTAGCCATTGTCACAATCTCACGACTGGTGGTACCACGAACAATGGAATCATCTACTAGGAGAATATTCTTGTCTTTAAACTCAATGCGCATCGGATTCAGTTTTTGACGCACGGATTTTTTGCGCACTGCTTGACCCGGCATAATAAAGGTTCGACCGATATACCGATTTTTGATAAAACCCTCTCGATACGGCAAGTCTAAGGTTGAAGCTAATTCCATGCCGGACGGTCTGGACGAGTCGGGAATAGGCATCACTACATCAATTTCTGACAGGCGTAGTTCGCGCGCTAATTTCTGAGCCAATAACTCACCCATACGCAAGCGGCAATTATAGACATTAACGCCATCAATCGTAGAGTCGGGACGTGCAAAATACACATACTCAAAAATACATGGACTTAATATTGCATTGTCTGCGCAGTGACGTGAGTGCAATTTACCCTCGGTGTCGATAAACACAGCCTCACCCGGCGCGATATCACGTACAAAATGAAAACCTATACCCTCGACTGCGACTGATTCAGAAGCCACTATCCACTCTACTCCCTCGTCTGTTTCTTGGGTACCTAAACAAAGCGGTCGAATACCATTGGGATCTCTGAAAGCCAAAATACCGTAGCCGGCAATTTGCGCAACCACAGCATAAGCACCCCTAACACGCTTATGGACAGCAGTTACCGCATTAAATACCTCGTCAACCTGGAGGGTGCTGCTTTTGCTTACTTCATGCAGTTCATGAGCAAAAACATTTAATAACACCTCACTATTAGAACTGGTGTTAATGTGGCGTCGGTCATGCTTAAATAGAGACTCTCTCAACTCATCTGAATTCGTCAGATAGCCATTGTGCGTAAAGGTAATACCATAAGGCGCATTAACGTAAAAAGGCTGTGCTTCCTCATCGGCATCACCCGTGGCACTACTTGAGGGATATCTTACTTGGCCAATGCCACTATTTCCCGGCAGAGAGCGCATATTACGCGTTCGGAAAACATCGCGAACTAAGCCTTGGGCTTTGTAGAGATGGAATTGATTATTTTGGTACGTGGCTATACCTGCGGCATCCTGACCACGGTGCTGTAAAAGCAACAAACCATCATAAAGCAATTGATTAACTGGTGAACAACCGTGAATACCAATAATACCGCACATGAAAATACGCCTAAAAAATACTAAATTTTAAAACAAATTAATAAGGTAAATAAACTGCAATACCTTCCGGCAACCAAATTTTAATTTGACGAATTGTATCCACTGCCATATGAGCAAAGTGAGATTCTATCCACCAAAGCTCTCGTGGCAGTGCGCTCCAACCGGCGATTAAAACGAGAATTAAAACAATGATTACGCCACGAAAAATTCCGAATAAAAAACCCAAGCCCCGATCGGCAGAGCCCAGTCCGGTGACATCCAACAAAGCACCTAAGGTTTTGTTGAGAAGTCCCAGCACTAATAAACTGCCTATAAAAACAAGAAAATAAGCCAAACCTACGGTTAATACTGCCTGATCAATATAGCGAGCCAGCATAGGGATTAAATTGGGTCCCCACCAAATAGCCGCTAAAAAACTCAGGATATAAGCTAATAGAGAAAAAACTTCCTTGAGAAATCCTCGCAACAGGCCCAACAGACCTGAGGCGAGGATAATCCCTAAAATAACGTAATCGAAAGCCGTCATAACTTAAAAAACTTTTGTAAAGGCTAGCGACCGGTCACAAAGCTATCACTAAAGTTTAACGCTCTTACACGGGTTTGCGCAGCTTGCGCAGCCTCTCTGCTAGAGAAGGGACCGACACGCAAGCGAAAGACTTGATTACCATTAACAGTAGCACTTTGAATATAGGCATTAGAAATGCCGGAGCTTCTCAAGCGGTCACGTTGAGTACGTGCATCATTGGCGTTTGTGTACGATGCAACCTGTAGACTGAACTCACCTGTATTGCTGGCAGCCGGTGCGGGCGCACTAGCAGAAGGTTGAGCTGCTCTGCCCTCTAGAATCGCTAAGGCCTTACTGCCATCGTCTGTACGCTTCTTATTGGCCGCTGCGGCTTGCTGCTGCTTTTGTTGCTCGGCTTTAGCTGCTGCAGCTCTTGCTTGCTCTTGCTTTTTACGCTCTGCCGCTGCAGCCGCCTCTCGCTCTGCACGCTCTCTTGCCTCAGAGGCTTCAATGGCGCTCTGCTCCGCTGTTGACTCTGCAATAGAAAGACCTGAGGTGCCTGCAAAGGCCGCTTCGTCTTCACCTTCGGGTAAGGACTCATCAACGGCTAAAGGCGTTTCTTCATCATCCTCAAACAATACGCCGCCTTCAGCGATAGACAGCCCCTCTTCAGCACCTTGTGGGGTCATTCCGGGCTCTTCTGAGTCGCTTGGCGTTTGTGTACCCGATGAGTGCTCAACGACCAACTCACCCTGCCCAATGCTGGAACCGGGAGAAATAAGCGGTGCGTTAGTAACTGTCTGATTACTTGAGTCATCGCCCGTTTTAAGGATCAATGGCAGAATAATAATTGCTGCTAATACTAAAATCACTGAACCAATTAAGCGATTGCGTGATCTGACGCGCTGCTCTTTCATCTCACGCTCATTCTGATAGCGCTGCTGCTGACGTGAACTGCTGCGCTTTTGCTCATATTGCTCACTTGGGCGTTGATTTTTACCTGAACCGAATAATGCCATATTTCTTATAATCCTTAGATTAATTCGATGATTGTAGATGTTCTAAGACATCTGCTACCGTTAAAAATGAACCAAAAACGACTATTCTGTCTTCGAGCTGACTACGCTCTTTAGCTGCATCATAGGCTAATCTGGGCGCGTCAAATACTTCCACCTGTGGTAAGCCGTCTTTGTCTTTTGGTATTAAGCTATTTATTTTATCAGCTAATTCCTGTCCTGAGAGTCCCCGACCACCAGATAAGGTAGCACAATACCAATAATCAATCGATTTAGCTAGGGTTTTGATTACCTCATCCGCATCCTTATCATTTAACATAGCAAATACCGCAGTCGTATAAGGGAAATACGACATAACATGAAGGTTATGCTGTAACACGGCGGCGGCATGTGGATTATGGGCAACATCAAGCACAGTGGTCGGTTGACCCGGTAGGATTTGGAAACGCCCCGGTAAATCCACTTGTAACAAGCCTTGTCTTATCGACTGGTTGGGTACAGGTACCGACATTTTCAATGCGCCAATCGCAGCTAAAGCAGCCGCTGCATTGATGAGTTGATTAGCACCTCTAAGCGACGGATAGGCCAGCGCATTGCGTCGCTGATGTCTATCGGCAAAGGTCCATTGCACCTGATCGCCACTAAAATTGAAGTCACGACCGAATAACTGCAAGTCCGCACCAATCTCTTTGGCATAGTCTATTAATGTCTGTGGCGGTTCCGGATCAGCACAAATGGCCGGTTTGCCCTTCCTGTAAATATGCGCTTTTTCCCAAGCAATCTGCTCTCGAGTGTCGCCCAAGTAGCTGACGTGATCGATAGCAATCGACGTGATGATTGAGCAATCTGCATCGATCAGATTAACAGCATCTAAACGACCGCCTAAGCCCACTTCAAAAATAGCTACCTGTGTTTGGCTCTCTTTGAATAACAAAATAGCGGCTAAGGTCGTGTATTCAAAATAGCTGAGACTAATTTCCCCTCTTGCCTTTTCAATACGATCCAGCTGCTCAACAATCTGTTCGTCTGATGCTTGGCAACCGTTTAAACGAATGCGCTCATTAAAATGTATCAAGTGTGGAGAGGTATACAGGCCTACTTGATAACCTGCTGCCAGATAAATCGATTCAAGCATGGCACATGTTGAGCCCTTGCCGTTTGTCCCACCAACAACTATTTTGACTGCGTCCCAATCGGTATCGAGTCGTTCAGCGACTTGTTTAATACGGTCAAGACCTAAATCAATTTCTTGGCTATGCAATTGTTCTAAATAACTCAGCCATTGATTAAGGCTGCTATTGGATGTGGGGACGATACTCATTGATTTGCAACTACAGAAAATAAACATAAAAAAAGCGTAGAGTGCGTTTAATTAAAGCACTCTACGCTTAGCCTAAACAAAGACTATTTTAACGCTTTACGGGCGGTAAGTCAGTACAAACACCATGTACTGCTTGCGCTGCCATACCAACCGACTCACCAAGGGTCGGGTGAGGATGAATGGTCGACGCGATATCATCGATATCAGCACCCATTTCAATGGCTAAGCAAACCTCAGAGATTAAATCACCGGCATGATCGCCGACAATCGCACCGCCTAAGATACGCTTAGTTTCAGCATCAAATAACAACTTAGTAAAGCCATCTTCTGTGCCATTAGCAATGGCACGTCCGGAGGCCGCCCAAGGGAACAGGCCCTTTTCTACCTTGATGCCTTCTGCCTTGGCTTGCTCTTCGGTTAAGCCAACCCAAGCAATTTCAGGGTGAGTATAGGCCACCGATGGGATCACGCGAGCATCAAAAACACTCTTTTGACCGGCAATCACCTGCGCGGCTATATGCGCCTCATGCACAGCTTTGTGAGCCAGCATGGGTTGACCGACAATGTCACCAATAGCAAAAATGTGCGGTACATTGGTGCGCATCTGACCATCAACCGGGATAAAGCCTCGCTCGTCCACATGAACATCTGCCTTATCAGCGCTGATCTTTGCTCCATTTGGACGACGACCAACGGCCTGAAGGACGAGATCATAACGTTGAGGTTCGGTTGGCGCTTTGTCCCCTTCGAAGCTGACATAAATACCATCTTCCTTGGCGTCAGCGCTCACGGTTTTGGTTTTAAGCATCAAGTTATCAAAACGATGCTTATTACGCTTTTCCCAAACCTTGGTTAAGTCTTTATCAGCACCCGCAAATAGGCCATCCATCATCTCAACAACATCGATGCGTGCACCAAGCGCTGAATAGACAGTCGCCATTTCCAGGCCGATAATGCCTCCACCGATAACAAGCATTTTTTCAGGCTTTTGGCGTAATTCTAATGCACCTGTCGAGTCAACGATACGCTCATCCTCCGGCAGGAAAGGCAGTTTAACTGACTCACTACCAGCCGCAATAATTGCATGATGGAAAGCAACTTCTTGACTTGAACCATCCTCTTTTGCGACAACAAAATGATGGTCGTCCTTGAAGTTGGCCGTACCGACAATCACATCAACCTTGCGGGATTTAGCCATAAAAGCCAGACCACCGGTCAGTTTAGTAATTACCTGATCCTTAGCGTCGCGCAGCTTATCTAAATCGACCTCAGGCTCCGCAAATGAGATACCTGCGGTGCTTAGTGTTTTAGCCGCCTCAAGAACAGAGACATTGTGCAATAACGCCTTGGAAGGGATGCAACCTACATTGAGACAAACGCCGCCCAGTGTGGAGTAGCGCTCAATTAACGCAACCTTTAATCCTAAATCAGCCGCTCTAAATGCCGCTGAGTAGCCGCCGGGACCGGCACCTAAAACAACCACATCATAGGCGTCATCACCGGCCTTAGCACTGATACCTGCAGCAGCAGCCGGAGCAGCTGAAGCGGTTGGAGCGGCAGATTGTGTCGGTGCTGATTCAGTGCTGGCCGGCTCGCTGACCTCAGCTGCTGGGGCAGCCTCTGCTTCTAGCGTTAATAAAACCGAACCTTGAGAAACCTGGTCACCCACATTGACAGATAAAGTGGTGATCTTACCTGCATGTGATGAAGGAATCTCCATAGAGGCTTTGTCAGACTCTACTGTGATTAAGCTTTGATCGACCTCGATTACATCACCGACGGCAACTAACACCTCAATCACATCCACTGCATCAAAATCACCAATATCAGGCACTACTACTTGTATTTCACTCATTACTAACCCCTTATAGTGCCACGCGACGGAAATCCGTCATTAAAGCGCCTAAGTGAGCATTGAATCTGGCAGCTGCTGCACCGTCAATAACGCGGTGATCATAAGACAATGACAATGGCAACATCAAGCGCGGCTTGAATTCAGTACCATTCCACACAGGTTCAATCGCTGAACGGGATACACCTAAAATAGCAACTTCAGGTGCATTAACGATCGGCGTAAAGTCAGTACCACCAATACCGCCTAGAGAAGAAATGGTAAAGCATCCGCCTTGCATTTGGCTCGGTGATAATTTACCGTCACGCGCTGCTTTGGATAACTCACCCATTTCTTGGGCAATCTCAATAATTGACTTTCTATCAGCATCGCGAATCACCGGCACGACTAAACCATGTGGTGTATCTGCGGCAAAACCGATATTGTAGTACTTCTTAAGAACCAAGTTATCGCCATCGAGAGAGGCATTAAACTCAGGGAATTTCTTAAGCGTGGCTACCACTGCTTTAATTAAAAAGGCCAGCATCGTAAAGCGTATGCCCTCGCGCTCATGCTCTTTATTTAATAATTTACGGAAATTTTCTAAATCAGTTATATCTGCTTTATCATTGTTAGTCACATGAGGAATCATCACCCAGTTACGGTGTAAGTTGGCGCCTGAAATCTTCTTGATACGTGATAATGGCTGTGTTTCGATTTCACCAAACTTACTGAAATCAATTTTTGGCCAATCCAATACCTGTAGACCACCACCGTCAACTGCTTTAGTTGCAGCAGGCGTCGCAGAAGGTTGGCTATAGCCAATTGACAAGGCCTTCTTAACGTATTGGCGTACGTCATCAATGACAATACGGCCCTTAGTGCCTGTACCGTTGACAGAAGCCAAGTCCACACCCAACTCACGGGCAAACTTTCTCACGGAAGGAGAAGCGTGCGGTAAGTTACGAATTTCTTTGGCTGTTAAAGCGTATGAAGCTGTTGGCGACTCTTTGTCGTCAGAGAGCTCTGCACGTTGTACAGGGTAAGCATGAGTTGCTTCTACGCCTGGACTAAGCGTAGCCGCCGGCTCTACTTCAGCTTCGACAGCAGCCGTCACCGGGGCTTCAACAGCAGGTGCTCCGGCAGCAGCCGCGCCGGCAGTTTCAACCTCAAGGATGAGAGTGCCTTGAGCAACCTTATCGCCCACCTGGACTTTTACAGCAACCACTATACCTGCGTGACTGCTGGGTATTTCCATTGATGCCTTGTCAGACTCAACGGTGATTAGGCTTTGCTCTTCTTCGATCGTATCACCAACAGAGACCATCACCTCAATCACATCGACTTCATCAGAATCGCCAATATCAGGTACGACAACCTGAACCACACCGCCACCTGCTGCTGCAGGCGCAGGAGCAGGTTTCTGCTCTTCGGCAGCTACCGGTGCTGCTGTAGGAGTAGGTGCTTCCTCAGTGGCTGCAGGCGGCTCTGAAGCAGCAGCTCCATCCGCTGCTTCAAGCTCTAATAAAACAGTACCTTCTGTTACTTTATCGCCCACTTGGACTTTTAAAGATTTAACAATACCGGCAGCGCTCGATGGTATCTCCATAGAAGCTTTATCTGACTCTACAGTAATCAGGCTTTGATCCTCTTCGATGCGGTCGCCTTCCGATATCAGCACTTCAATTACGTCAACCTCGTCGAAATCACCAATATCAGGAACTTTAACTTCAATTAAATTACTCATTTTGATGCTTCTCCATTAGGCGTAATGTGGGTTAGCTTTGTTAGGGTCGATGCCATATTTTTCGATTGCTTCAACAACCTTGTCCATTGAAATCTTACCCTCATCAGCCAAACTTCTTAATGCAGTCAGTGTGATGAAGTAACGATCAACCTCAAAGTGCTTACGTAACTGATGACGGAAATCAGAACGACCAAAACCATCAGTACCGAGAACACGATAAGAACGACCCTCAGGAATAAACTCACGAATTTGATCAGCAATTGCCTTCATATAGTCCGTGCTCGCAATAATAGGACCTTGAGAGTCATCTAACAATTGAGTGACATAAGGCACTTTTTGAGTCGCTGTTGGGTTGAGTAAGTTTTCACGATTGGCATCAAGCCCCTCGCGACGTAACTCAGTAAAGCTCGTTACACTCCAAACATCAGCACTGATGTTCCAGTCTTTTTCGAGTAACTCTTGAGCGGCAATGCTCTCACGTAAAATGGTACCTGAACCAAGTAAGTTGACTTTATGCTCACCTGCGGCACCTTCGCTAAAGCGATACATTCCTTTTAAGATGCCCTCTTCATCACCCTCTTTAAGACCAGGCATTGGGTAGCTTTCGTTCATTAGCGTCAAGTAGTAGTACACGTTTTCTTGATCTTGAACCATGCGTTTTAAGCCATGCTGCATAATGACAGCGACTTCATGACCAAAGGCTGGGTCATAAGAAACACAATTAGGAACAGTAGAAGCTAATAATAAGCTGTGACCGTCTTCGTGTTGTAGACCCTCACCATTAAGCGTCGTACGACCGGCAGTACCACCTAATAAGAAACCTCGAGCTTGGATATCACCGGCAGCCCACAGTAAATCACCTACACGTTGGAAACCGAACATTGAGTAGTACACAAAGAACGGAATCATAATGCGGTTACTTGTGGAGTAAGAAGTCGCTGCGGCAATCCATGAGCAAGTAGCACCGGCTTCGTTAATACCCTCTTGTAATAGCTGACCGTTTTCTACTTCGCGATAATACATGACCTGATCTTTATCTACAGGCACATACTTTTGACCATCAGGAGAATAAATACCGATTTGACGGAATAAACCCTCCATACCGAAGGTACGGCTTTCATCAGATAAGATAGGCACAACGCGATGACCTAATTGCTTATCACGCAATAATTGGTTTAGGAAACGAACAAACGATTGAGTCGTTGATAATTCGCGGCCCTCAGGCGTCGGATCAGTAACTGTCTTAAAGTACTCTAAACCGGGGACTGTTAGGCGCTCATCAGAGTCAGTACGGCGACGTGGATAAAAACCACCTAAAGCTTCGCGACGCTCACGCAAATAACGCATTTCAGCAGAATCTTCTGATGGCTTAAAATAAGGAATATCCGCAATCTTCTCATCAGGAATTGGAATATTCAAGCGATCGCGTAAGTCACGTAAAGACTCTTCTTCTAATTTCTTTTGCTGGTGCGATGGGTTTCTACCCTGAACGGTTTCACCTAAAGCATAACCCTTAATGGTTTTTGCTAAGATCACTGTCGGCTGACCTTTTGTTTTCATGGCAGCATCAAACGCTGCATAGACCTTGTTAGGATCATGACCACCACGGTTTAAACGCCAAATCTGCTCATCGCTCATGCGACTAACCATTTCTAAAAGGCGTGGGTCCTTACCAAAGAAGTGCTTACGTACATAGGCACCGTCATTGGCTTTATACGCTTGATACTCACCGTCAATGGTTTCTTCCATCACTTTACGCAATACGCCGTCGGTATCACGTGCTAATAAAGGATCCCAATAGCTACCCCAAATTAGCTTAATTACATTCCAACCGGAACCGCGGAACTCACCTTCGAGTTCTTGGATGATCTTACCGTTACCGCGTACTGGGCCGTCTAAGCGCTGTAGGTTGCAGTTAACAACAAAAATTAAGTTGTCTAATTTCTCGCGTGCAGCTAAGCCGATAGCACCTAAAGACTCCGGCTCATCCATTTCACCGTCACCGCAGAAAACCCAAACCTTACGATCTGTCGTGTCAGCAATGCCTCGAGCATGTAAGTACTTCAAGAAACGGGCTTGATAAATAGCCATCATTGGACCGAGGCCCATTGATACTGTTGGGAACTGCCAGAACTCAGGCATTAAATGAGGGTGTGGATAGGATGATAAACCCTTTCCGTCAACCTCTTGGCGGAAATGATCTAGTTGCTCCTCGGTGATACGGCCTTCTAAATAAGCACGACCATAAATACCCGGGGAAGAGTGTCCTTGGAAATAAACTAAGTCACCACCATGATCTTCTGTCTCTGCATGCCAGAAATGGTTTTGACCACTTTCGATCATCGTAGCCAATGAAGCATAAGACGCCATATGACCACCAAGACCACCACCACCTTCTGTTTCATGAAGATTGGCTTTGACGACCATCGCTACCGAATTCCATCGAATATAAGCACGGATACGCGCTTCTAATTCTAGGTTACCCGGGTTAGCTGGTTCATGACCTGGAGGGATCGTATTCACATACGCTGTGTAAGGCGAGTAAGGAATATTAGATCCTGAGCGACGAGCCAAATCAGTTAGCTTTTCAATTAGAAAATGTGCTCTCTCCGTGCCTTCACGATCAAGCACCGCCTCCAAAGACTCCAACCATTCCTGGGTTTCGACTTCGTCAATGTCTGGAATACTGGTTGCCGAATAATCATTGCTCATTCGAGACTCCTTAATTAGTGGTTAAACTATTGTCATATAGTTAATATGTTGTGACTTAACTGCATATCCATAGGATAAACAAGTTCAAAGCTAAATGCGAACAATTAGTTACTTAAATGAATTAACAAATTGTTTCTTTTGATTAGGGTATTTTTATCCATCATTGCAAATTCTAGAAAACACACCTTTTTTGTCAAGATATTTTCACATGGTAATATTATTTTTCATAATGTAAAACAAATAGGGTTAAATACAAATAATACGACATTCAATAGGATCACACCAGTCATCTATTTAATAGATTGATAACCTTTATCCTGTAAGGATAATTAATATTGCTAAAATGGACCATGCAATAAACAAAGGTTGTTGCAGATTGCGATCCATTCGCTTAGCTTTTACAGGTTTCTTTATGTCTACTCATTCTGATCTTTCTTTTATTCTGCCACAAGCTCTAAAAGATGATAATAAACGCAGACTGCATTGGATCATTCCTGTTTTCGTGCTCGTTCTATATGTACTGGTTATTTTTGCATTTATAGCCATTCAAAATATCCAGCATCAGCATGCAATTCTCTACTCAAACGCTGAGGAAGTTCGTCACCAGTTACTTATTTTCTTAGTCGTTGCCATGTCATTCACTATCGTAATCAGTTTATTGACCTTATGGCATTACACTCGAATTCGCTCCGAAGCGGAAGAGCAGCTATTTTTAGAAACCACCTTTAGACGCGCGATGGAAAACTCTATGTCCACAGGCATGCGGGTATTAGATATGCAAGGTCGGGTGGTCTATGTGAACCCTGCCTTCTGTCGTATGGTTGGTTGGAACGAATCGGAGCTGCTAGGGACACTCTTTCCTTATCCTTATTGGGTCGAGGATAAGCTCGAACAGCACCAAAAATATTTAGACATTGTCTTGAGCGGCAAGACCCCCAGTTCCGGCATGGAGATGGAGGCTCGGCGTCGTGATGGTTCTATTTTTACCGCACGTTTATATGTCTCGCCACTTAGAGACCCTCAGGGTAAGCAAATCGGTTGGATGACATCAATGACTGACATCACCGAACCAAAGCGCATTAGAGAAGCACTCACAGCTGCCCATGAGCGTTTTATGACAGTATTGGAAAGTTTAGAGGACACCATCTCTGTCGTTGCTGACACCGCAAATGGACCGGAATTGCTTTTTGCCAACCGCACCTATCGTCGGCTTTGGGGTTCCGAAGCGCATGGACACGCTCTGCTCTACAATGCCGCTACCAATCATCACGATGAGCAATATGAAGACAACAATGAATTTTATATTCCTCACATTGATAGCTGGTTTGAAGTGCATCATCGCACGCTTAACTGGACCGATGGCCGTAAGGTCCGGCTACAAGTTGCTCGCGACATCTCTCAACGCCGTCAGTATGAGAAAAAGCTGCTCGCTCAGCAAGAAAAAGTACAGCTCAGCGGTCGCCTCAGTACGTTGGGAGAAATGGCAAGCTCCTTAGCCCACGAGTTGAATCAACCACTAACCGCTATTGTCAATTACAATACAGCCATTGCAGCGTTAATTAAAAGTGACAAACTGGACAAAGAGCGTTTGTTGCAAGTCCTAGACAAGTCTATTTCTCAGACTGAACGAGCCGGACGTATCATTTCTCGTATTCGTGAATTTGTTCGGCGCAATGATCCTGAACAACAAGCGGTTAAAATAGATACAATCGTCGACAACACCATGGATTTAGCCATTTTAGAGAGTCGCAAATACAATAAACAAATTGAAGTCAATCTACCCGAAGACTTGCCTGAGGTTTATGTTGATCCTATTCTAATTGAACAGGTGTTGCTCAATCTCATTAAAAATGGCCTAGAAGCGATGGCTCAGAGTGAGCATGACAAGCTGTATGTACATATTTCACAAGTCGGTCAAGAAATGCAAGTTCAGGTCATTGATAGCGGCCATGGCCTCAAAGATGCAGAGCGCTTATTTGAGCCATTTTATAGCACTAAAAAAGAGGGGCTGGGCATTGGCCTAAATATCTGTCGCTCAGTGATTGAGGCTCATCGAGGCAGGCTCTGGGCTGAAAACAATCCGGGCGGCGGCACCATATTTTCGTTTAGAGTTCCCTGCTATCGCAAAGCAGAGAATTAATCCTCACAACATGGAGTAACAAAGTAATTATGATAGACCATAGTAACAGTGTGATTTTTGTAGTAGACGATGATGATGCAGTTAGAGACTCCTTACGTCTTCTTCTTGAAACTCAAAACTATCAAGTACAAACCTTTGCTAGCGGTGAAGAGTTTCTTGAGCAGTACAATCCAAATCTTGTGAGCGTCTTAATTACTGATGTACGCATGCCAGGCATGTCCGGACTACAGTTACAAGAGCAACTCATTGAGCGTAAGGCCACCTTACCAATTATTTTTATCACTGGTCATGGCGATGTCAATATGGCTGTTTCTACAATGAAAAAAGGTGCCGTTGATTTTATTGAAAAACCATTTAATCTTGATGAGATCAACCCGGTTATAACCCGTTTCTTAGACCAAGCCTATGAACAAATGCAAGAAGCGCTTTCACTGCAAGAAGTTGACGATTTGCTTGCTCGCCTAACTGGCCGTGAGGAACAAGTTCTTGAACGCATTGTTGCCGGTCGTTTAAACAAGCAAATTGCTGATGATTTAAGCATCAGTATCAAAACAGTAGAAGCTCACCGAGCCAATATTATGGAAAAACTAGAAGTCAGCACCGTTGCTGATTTAATGAAAATTGTCTTAAAGAAATAGTTAAACACAGGATCCAAATCTCAAATGAACGCTAAAATCATTGATGGCAAAGCCTTATCCGAAAAAATCAAACAAAACTTAGCACCCACGATAGACGCTCTTAAAGCAAAGGGCATCACCCCTTCTCTGACTGTCGTGTTAGTTGGCGAAGATCCTGCATCTCAAGTGTATGTCCGCAATAAGCACAATACCTTCCATAAAATGGGACTGGATTCAACGATTGTCAGCTTAGCTGCTGATATCACGCAAGATGAGCTCCTAGAAAAAATCAATGAACTAAACGAGGACCCGAAGGTCAATGGCATTTTAGTACAGCTGCCATTGCCTAAGCATTTAGATAGCCAACTAGTCATTCAGCATATCAAAGCCGAAAAAGATGTTGACGGCTTCCACCGTTTAAATGCCGGCGCTCTAATGACCGGCGATCCTCAGTTAATTCCTTGTACCCCTTATGGGATTATGAAAATGCTCGAGGATCAGGAAGTACAATTAAGAGGTGCAGAGGCAGTTATCATCGGAGCCAGTAACATTGTAGGCAAACCGATTGCCCTTCTCCTACAAAAAGCAGACGCAACTGTCACTATCTGCAATTCAAAAACCAAAGATTTAGCAGCACACACCAAACGAGCTGATGTGCTGGTCGTTGCTACCGGTCGTCCCGGTATGATTAGCGGCGATATGATCAAACCGGGTGCTGTGGTGATTGATGTCGGTATTAATCGCTTAGACAACGGCAAATTAGTGGGTGATGTTAATTTCGATGAAGCACTGCAAGTAGCTTCCGCCATTACCCCTGTGCCGGGCGGTGTGGGTCCCATGACCATCACCATGTTATTGGTCAACACCATACAAGCCACCATGCACCAACATGGTCTGGAGGACCTTTTTAAATAATGACTGAACAACTAACTAATAATCCATTACTAAACCCTGTTGAGCAACTCGTTGCTTACGAACAGATTAAGACCGAACATATTGTTCCTGCCTTAGAGTTTTTGCTCAAAGAGGTGAAAGCACTCATTGAGCAAGCCATGTCGATCGAAGAGCCTACTTGGGACAACTTCATTGAGCCGATGGAATATGGCACAAGCCGCTTATGGCGTGCTTGGAACGTTGTTAATCACCTTAATAGCGTTCAAAATACAGACGAAATTCGTGCTGCTTACAATACGTTATTACCGCAAGTGTCTGAATTTTCCACTTGGATCGGTCTAAATAAAGAGTTATTTAATCAGTACAAAAAGCTACACGAAAGCGAACAGTTTCAACAGTTAAATAAAACCCGCCAACGCATTATCACCGAGGCCTTAAAGGATTTTAAACTCGGTGGTGTAGAGTTAGAGGGAGAAGCTAAAGAGCGTTACGCTGAGATTAGCGAGCAAATGGCGATGACTAGCCAGCAATTTGCTTTAAATGCACTTGACGCAACAGATAACTGGTCCTATACGACTGAAGATGCAACCGAAGTTGAAGGCATTCCAGAGCAGGCATTAGAGGCCGCCAAGGCTTTAGCAGACGGCAAGGGCTGGACCTTTAATTTAAAGATGCCATCTTATTTGCCAGTTATGCAATACGCTCAAAGCTCGGCCTTACGCGAACGCATGTACAGAGCGTATGCTACCATTGCTTCAGAGCAAGGCGACAAAAAATATGACAACTCTCAAAACATCGAAAATCTCTTGGCCTTAAGAACCGAGCTTGCGCAGATCTTAGGTTTCAAAGATTTTGCGACAATGCAATTGGAAAAGCGCATGGCCGATAGTCCGGCAGAGGTCATTGATTTTATCCGCGGTCTGGCTGCGCGTGCTAAACCATTTGCAGAAAAAGACATTGCTGAACTCAAAGCATTTGCCAGCAAAGAGCTTAACATGAGCGATCTACAGCCTTGGGATCTTGCTTATGTGTCTGAAATTCTCAGAGAAAAGAAATATGCATACTCCGACGAGGACGTAAAGCAATACTTACCCGAAGACCAAGTCATTGCGGGTTGCTTTGACATCATTGAACAGCTCTTTAGCGTCAAGTTTGAAGCGGTTGACGCTGAGACTTGGCACCAAGACGCCAAGGTCTATGCACTCAAAGAGGGTGACACCTTAATCGGCCATCTATATACCGACTTACATGCTCGCAGTGGCAAGCAAAGCGGTGCTTGGGTTGCCAACGAGCGTACACGTCACCTTCACGGTGAGCAGTTAATTACCCCCGTGGTGTATTTAACGTGTAACTTCACGCCACCCCAAAATAACAAAGCCAGCCTTTTACGCCTAGATGATGTCATCACCCTCTTCCATGAAATGGGTCATGCCCTGCATGCCTTACTTTCAAAAGTTGATGATCCCTCTGCCTCTCCATTTTCAAGTGTGGAATGGGATGCGATTGAACTACCCTCTCAGTTCATGGAAAACTTCTGTTATGAGTGGCCGGTCATTCAAAAGCTTAGCCGCCATCACCAGACGGGCGAGACACTACCTCGTGAGCTCTTCGATAAAATTGTTGCAGCTAAAAACTTCCAGACAGGTATGCAAACCGTGAGACAACTGGAGTTCTCACTATTTGATATGTTGCTTCACCAACAGGTTAATAAGCTCAACATTAGCGATGTCCTAAAGCAATTGGACGATGTACGCCAGGAAGTCGCTGTTGTTATTCCACCGAGTTGGCACCGGTTCCCGCATAATTTCTCACATATTTTTGCAGGCGGCTACTCTGCAGGGTACTACAGCTACAAATGGGCTGAAGTACTCTCAGCAGATGCTTATAGCTATTTTGAAGAGAATGCGACTGAGGAATTAGGCACTCTCAACCCTGCATCAGGTGAGCACTTTAAAAAAGAAGTGCTGGCAGTCGGCGGTTCAATCCCTGCGACAGAGTTCTTTGAAAACTTCCGAGGTCGTGCAGCAGATGCAAGTGCTTTATTGCGTCACTACGGCATGTTCGAAGAAGGTGCTGAGGCCTAAGAAGAGAGCAACAATGACTATTTTTTTAAAAAAAACGCGCATTGCTCTGTCACTATCCCTAGCTTGTCTGGGGGTAGTGGCAAGCACACACAGTACACTGGCCTATAGCGCAGAAACTTCTTTTTACTCAACCCGCAATCATTTGCCTAAACTACAGTTTGATTTGGCCATTGGCGATAATCAGCGCCTGACCGCAAAAGACTTAGAGGGTAAAGTTGTTTTAGTTTATTTCGGTTATACTTACTGCCCGGATGTTTGCCCCACGACAATGGCTGAGCTGGCGCTTATGAAAAGCTCGCTAACAGCGCAACAACAAGAGCAAGTACAAGTTCTCATGATTAGTGTCGATCCCCACCGTGATACACCTAAGCGTCTGGCGCAATACCTAGAGGCCTTCGGTATGGGTGCCCTCGGCGTCACCGGTACTGAAAGAGAAATTGCCGATATTGCTAAGCGTTACCGAGTAGCCTATCAAATCGAGAAACCTCAAAACCCTGAGTATCCGACAATGTATGATGTCATGCATGCAGAAGGTATTTATGTCTTTGACCAGCAGGGGCGAGCAAGCTTCCTAGCCTCAAATAGTCATGATATCGAGACGATGCGTGATCGTATCATTGAGTTACTAAATTAATTAATTTAACCCAAAGTTAGTAGGTAAAAAGCTTATAAAAGCAATAATCAATGCTAAGCTTTATGTCAACCTCATTGATAACTAATTAAAACACTGATTTTTATCATTAAATCAATCAACACTTCAACGTTTAAAGGAGATAATGGCCATGCTCACTCTTTTCCACCTCCCTTCTACAGGTTCATTTCGTAGTATCTGGCTAGCTTGTGAACTTGGTCTAACCTTTAAAATAAATCGCCGTGAGGACACTAAGGACTCAGAAGCAAGCAATACACACCCTCTAAGCAAAGCACCCATGCTTTTAGATGGTCCTATCAGTATTGCCACACACGGGGCCGCTCGCGAATATCTCTTAAGCAGCTACGACCGCTCCGGTATGCGTCCACCCATGGCACACCCCGACTATATTCAGTATTTACAATGGGTTCACTACCTTGAAGGTACCCTTCTTCCGCTAGTCGATCAGCAGCGTATTATTAACAAACTGGGGCAATCCAGAGTGCCGTTTTTTGCACGTTCTATCATGAAAAAAACGGTACTGAACTACGCGGCTAACAATATCGAACCTGAAATTAATCGCCAGCTGAACTATATCAATGAAAGCCTAGGCGAAAGCGGGTGGACCTGTGGCAGTCAATTCTGTGCCGCTGATATTGATCTTGCTTACATCTTATTAGGTTTAGAGTCCGAGGGTAAGCTACAGGCAGATCACAAAAATATTGACATGTTTTTAAACGCTGTAAAAGAGCGTAGTACCTATCAATTGG
This sequence comes from Oligella ureolytica DSM 18253, assembly GCF_000373745.1. Taxonomy (GTDB): domain Bacteria; phylum Pseudomonadota; class Gammaproteobacteria; order Burkholderiales; family Burkholderiaceae_B; genus Oligella; species Oligella ureolytica. The sequence goes on from NZ_KB892313.1 coordinate 80,105, forward strand.
CACAAGAAAAGGCGTCAATCACAGCCGCCACACTGAGTTATGAAGAGCAAAGCGCAGCTGGTGAAGATCAACAAGACCTTCAAAAAAGCAATGACGAGCCTACCCTAAGCGAGCAAGCTTCAGAACAAGCGGTAGACGAAGCACCTTCCGATCTTGAACAAGTAGAAACCAAGACAGACAAAACACCAAACTAATACTGTCTCATTAGCACCCGCCAACCATTCACCATAACAGCAGAAGCCCATATTAATATATGGGCTTCTGCGTTATCCTTTTAGTGGCCTAGGTAGGCTTTACCCACCTCATCATTGAGTAATAGGTTAGCACCCGTGTCGTGCAATACAATGCGGCCAGTTTCTAACACATAGCCGCGATCAGCAATTTGCAAAGCTTTGTTAGCGTTTTGCTCGACTAAGAAAACAGTAATCCCTTCATCTCGAATGGTTCTAATGATTTCAAAAATCTGCTCAATGATAAGCGGAGCAAGACCTAGTGTCGGCTCATCTAATAGCAACATTTTTGGCTTACTCATCAAGGCCCTACCAATGGCCAGCATCTGCTGCTCACCGCCGGACATCAAACCGGAACGTTGTCCTGCACGTTCTTTTAAGCGAGGAAAGAGCTCAAACACATGCTCAACACCGGCCTCAATTTCTTCGCGATTTAGAAAAAAAGCCCCCATCTTAAGATTTTCCAAGACATTTAAATCCGGAAAAACTCGGCGACCTTCAGGAGAAATCGCTATGCCTTTACGCATAATCATGTGCGTATGAAGATCAGAAATATCCTCACCTTCGAAACTGATCGTCCCGGTTCGTAAGCGAGGATTGCCGCAAATAGTCATTAGAGTGGTCGTTTTGCCCGCGCCATTACTGCCAATCAGCGTAACGATTTCGCCCTGATTAATCTCAAGGTTGACGTCATACAAAGCCTGAATGGCCCCATAGCCCGAATTGATATTTTCCAGTTTTAACATGGCCATCATTACTCTCCGAGATACGCCTTAATTACGTTTGGATCCGTACGAACTTCCTCCGGTGTACCGATAATTAAAGGTTTACCGTATTCCATCGCTAAAATACGATCGGAAATATTCATAATTAATCCCATATCATGTTCAATTAATAAAACAGCCAAATTGTAATCTCGGCGAAGTTGATCGATCAATTCTGCCAATTGAATTTTTTCTTGTGGATTCAGGCCGGCGGCCGGTTCATCCAATAACAATAATTTCGGGTCAGTGATCATGCAGCGTGCAATTTCCAAACGACGCTGGTGACCATAAGCCAAATTGCCGGCTTCGCGATTGGCAAACTCCTTGATGCCCATAAACTCAAGCCAAAAAACGGCTTTATCTAAGGCCTTTTTTTCAGCGCGGCGATGACTCGGCAGATTGAGTAAACCGGGTAAAAAACCAGCTGTTTTATTGTGTTGCGCCACCAATAGGTTTTCTAAGACGGTCAAGCTTTTGAATAAACGAACGTTTTGGAAGGTACGAACCAGCCCTTGCTTAGCGACCAAATGACTCGTCCAACCCGTGATATTTTGTCCATTTAAAACAATACTGCCCGAGCTCGGTTTATAAAAACCACTAATACAATTAAAGACAGTAGTCTTACCCGCTCCGTTAGGACCAATGATGGCGAAGATTTCATTTTTTTTAACATCTAATGACACATGATCAACTGCCAGCAGGCCACCAAATCGCATGCAGATATCACGAGCTTCTAAAATAACATCACTCATTACTTAATCTCCACCTGCGGTCGTTGTGCCGGCAATAAGCCTTGAGGACGCCAAACCATCATCAGCACCATAATCAAACCAAAAATAAGCATACGATATTCTGCAAACTGACGTGCCACTTCCGGCAAGGCAGTTAGCAGGATAGCCGCTAAAATCACCCCGAGTTGTGATCCCATGCCACCTAATACAACCACCGCAAGGATCAGAGCGGATTCAATAAAGGTAAAGGATTCCGGATTAACTAAGCCTTGGCGTGCAGCAAAGAATGCGCCACCGAAACCAGCGAACATCGCACCCAAGGTAAAGGCTGAAAGCTTGATGCTGGTCGGATTTAAGCCGAGAGAGCGGCAGGCAATTTCATCCTCACGTAATGCTTCCCAAGTTCGACCAATCGGCATACGAATGAGACGATTAGAGACTATGAGCGTAATCACTGCCAAGGCCAAGGCTAATAAATACAAATAGATAACCACATGATTTGAGTTATATACCCAACCCATCATTTGGTGGAAAGTCTGCTCACCTTCCGGTGCTCTACGAGCCATCACATGACCAAGCAAGGTCGGCTTTGGTATATTAGCGATACCGTCAGGCCCACCGGTCCACTGACTTAAGTTAATTAATAAGAGACGAATAATCTCACCAAAACCCAAGGTGACGATCGCTAAATAGTCACCTCGTAACCTCAGCACCGGGAAGCCTAAGATGTAGCCAAATAATGCCGCCATGGCACCGGCCATCGGCAAGGCAGCCCAGAATCCCCAACCGGCCCAATGGAATAACAAGGCATAAGTATAGGCACCGACAGCGTAAAAACCGACGAAACCCAAGTCTAATAACCCTGCATAACCGACAACGATATTGAGTCCTAAGCCGAGCATCACATAAATCAATACTAAGGTAGCAATATCAACATGCGATCGCGAGCTGAAAAAAGGCCAAATAGCAGCCAAAACAACCACTAATAAAAGCAGCAAATTAATGGTGCGCGGTTTTAAAACAGGTAGTGCCCAGCGCGACTTCTTGCCGGCACTCGCGATATTTTTAAAAATATACGGTTTAACTAATTGCACCACAAATACAGCCGCAACCCCCATAATCACAAATTCCCAATCAGGAACAATAATTGTTTGAGCTCCTTGACGTATGAGTTGCAAACCAAAAATCGGAATAACCATCACGGCTGTCAGTACCGCTGCAAAAATTGCACTCTTTAAATTCTCAGCCATTAGACTTTCTCCACTTCAGGTTTACCTAACAGGCCTGTTGGACGGAATAATAGAATCAATATCAACAAACCAAAGGCCACGATATCCTTATATTCTGAGGACCAATAGGCTGCTGCTAATGTCTCAACTACCCCGAGTAATAAGCCCCCTAAAATAGCGCCAGGAACACTACCGATACCGCCAAGAACAGCGGCAGTAAACGCCTTGATTCCGGCAATAAAACCAATGTACGGATTCAACTTACCAATGGAAAGTGCAATTAAGACACCCCCTACCGCGGCGAGCATGGCGCCCAAGACGAAAGTAAATGACACCACACGATTTGTATCAATACCGAGCAGGTTAGCCATATGCATGTCTTGAGAACACGCTCTTGACGCACGCCCCATGCGCGAATTCTTGATATATAACGTCAAGGCAATCATTAAGATAAACACGACAGCAATAATCAAGAGCCGTGAATAAGAGAACATAACGGGATAACCAACCCCCAGGTCAAGCTTAAACGCGCCTGAAATGATGTTTGGCACGGCCATATCACGAGCGCCCTGACCTAAGGCAACCCAGTTTTGCAAGAAAATTGACATACCGATGGCGGCAATCAACGAGACAAGGCGTGGGCTATTACGTGCCGGTCGATATGCCAGACGCTCAATACTATAGCCATAAATCCCGGTGACGACAGCAGCCACTAAAATCATGAAGAGAATTAATAGAGGTAATGGTAAAAAACCATTAACCCCGATAGCAGTCAAGGTGACTAGACCCACATAGGCACCAATCATATAGACTTCGCCGTGGGCGAAGTTAATCATACCTATGATGCCATAAACCATGGTGTAGCCAATGGCAATCAATGCATAAATGGCTCCTAGTGAAAGCCCATTAAATAATTGCTGGATAAGCTGAGGCAGAAAATCCATAAGTTCGTGCCCTTCAAAAATAAAACAATTGCCAATAATAATCTTAAGCAAGTGATTTATCTATTGGCACAAACACTTATTTATTGATACATTACACCAAAAAAATCTATGTTTATGATGTATATCAGCGTGACTGTGGTGGCACCTCTAGAACTAACGACTTTATTTTCAGTCATTAGCAGCTTTAGTTGAGTTGTTTAATTTTTTTGTGCACCTAAGTTCCACATCAAGGCTCTAAAAGGCGCTAACAATAAAAGTGATAAACCGACTTTAATAATTGAGTCGCCCAACGCCAGTGTCACCCAAGGAACCGGCGTACCAATAAAGCTGGTGGCAAAAAACACATAAGTATCAATAATCGAAGCCAATACACCGGCCACCATCGGTGCTAACCACCAAGAGCGTTGACGCAAACGATTAAAGACATAGATATCTAATACATGGGCAACTAAAAAAGCCGAGGCTGAGGCAATGGCAATTCTAGGCGTAGACAAAAAGATAGAAACAATGAGCGCTGCTGCAAAACCCCAATACACAATACGACGTGCGGCCTGTGGGCCAAATCGACGATTCAATAAATCAGTCACCAAAAAAGTAATAGGATAAGTTAATGCACCAATGGTTAGCCACTCATTGATATGAAACTGCGGTTGCACAAAGTAATTTGAAGCAGCCACTAAGCTACACATAATCACTAGTGCAATGATGCGTTGATAGTTCGCCAGTGGCTCAAACTCAATTGCCTTAATATGAATGTCCGGAGAGTGATCCATTTTGTCAGTATAAAAATAGAATAATAGTTATTTCTCGGGGGCCAGCTCAACGGCCAACTCTTGGGCTTTATCATGAGCTGCCTTCATAGCAGATGCCACAATGACTTTTAAGTCGCGCTGTTCAAATACGGACAAGGCCTGTTCGGTCGTTCCCTTTTTAGAGGTGACACTTTGTCGTAAAGAAGCAATTTCCTCGGTAGACTGCTCCATCATCAGCACACCGCCTTTAAGCGTCTGCACTGCGTGGGCTCGTGCAGTGGCCTGATCGTAGCCTAAAGCCATGGCGCCTTCAACCAATGCCTCAGCAAACAGATAAACATAAGCCACACCACTACCACTTAATCCGGTCACTGCATCGAGCATGGATTCATCTTCAAAGAAGTCGATGCGACCACACGCGTTAAACATCTGAACAAACTGCTCACGCTCTTCATCCGTGACCGCAGCCGAACAGAAGACCCCAATCACCCCCTCTCCAATCAGAGAAGGCGTATTAGGCATGGTTCTGATGATTTTTAATGAGTCCTCATCGCATGGGCCGTGTAAGAAATAAGCTAGGCTATCAACTGTCAACCCGGCGGCGACACTGATGACTAATTTATCACTTGAAAAATAGCGCTGATAATCTTGCAATACCTCTTGCATCATTTGAGGCTTAACCGCCAAGATCCAAACATCGGCATCAGCAAAGGCGTCGTCGGCACCAATTTGCACATTTGGCACACCCTTGGACTGCCATCTGAGTACCGATGCGTCGGAGCTAACTGAGATTAATAAGTCATCAGCAGTGCAACTGCCCTGCGCCAACATTCCATCAATAATAGCGGCAGCCATATTGCCACCGCCAATAAACGCTATTTTCATATGCACCAAATAAAATTAAGTCACAATGACTTTAGGGGTGTCAGTCGATTGAGTCACTTCCCCTATGACTGTGGCTAGAGCAAAGCCCTCGGACTCAAATAGAGCCAGCACCTCGTCAACCGCATCAGGACTAACGGCCAACAACAAACCACCGGATGTTTGAGGATCGGTCAATAAAGCACGGTCAACTTCAGTCAAGGAATCAGCCAAATCAATATAATCAGAAATGGCATGCCAGTTGCGACCGGAAGCGCCGGTAATAAATCCTTGCTGTGCTAATTCACGAGCTCCCTCTAAAAAAGGAACCTTGGCAACGTCAATGCTCAGCTCAACACCCGAGGCGCGAGCAATTTCAGAGGAATGACCCAACAAACCAAAGCCGGTGACATCTGTCATCGCATGGACACTATCTAAGGGGCCAAGCTTAGCACCGGGCGTATTTAATTGCGTGGTTGAGTTAATCATGAGCTGATAAGCAGCTTCTGATAGGGCATTTTTTTTAAGGGCAGCAGAGAAAATACCGATACCTATGCCCTTAGATAAAATTAATACATCACCCACCTGAGCTGAGGAATTACGCTTGATACGCTCAGGATGAACCGTCCCCATCGCGGCAAGACCGTAAATAGGTTCCACTGAATCAATCGAGTGACCGCCTGACACAGGGATACCTGCCTGATGACACACATCTGCCCCGCCCTTGAGAATCTCGGCAATTTGCTCATGTGGTAGTACATTAATAGGCATTGCCACCAACGCTAAAGCCATTGCAGGCGTACCGCCCATCGCGTAAATATCGGATAAGGCATTAGTCGCTGCAATTCGACCAAAATCGTAAGGGTCGTCAACAATCGGCATAAAAAAATCAGTCGTTGCAATTAAGGCCTGTTGATCGTTTAGTTTGTAAACAGCTGCATCATCAGCCGTTTCATTACCCACTAAAAGATTAGGAAAAGCCTTGCCCTGCGGCATATTAGACATTAACTTTGACAAGACGTCAGGCGCAATTTTACAACCACAACCGCCACCATGTGACAACGAGGTTAAACGAGGGGTATCAATCAATTGAGTAGAGCTATTTTCGGCCATGAAACTCACCATCCGGAAATATTAATTGGCGGAAGGTAGCAGGAGTCGAACCTACCTGGGAATGTCTGACATCCCCAACTGGATTTGAAGCCCAGCCGCAACACCGGTTACGCATACCTTCCGAAAGAATTTAACAGACTATTATAACCAATCTAAGGAACGGTTGCGCACTAATCGACGCTCCTTAACACGACGGGTTAAGCCAACGCGGTCAAAAAACTCTAAGAGTTGAATAGCCCGTTTCCGACCTAAACCTGAGGCATCTCTAAATTCTGCCGTGATAATATCATCTTGAGGCACTAAACCCAACACAGTATGAGCCAGTGATTGCAAGGCTTTGCGATGATAAAAAAGATCTTTAACGATTTGAAAAACCTCACCCTGACGACTTAAACGTCGCAACACTTGGCGTACATCTTCTTCTTCGACCTCTAATTGCTTAGCAATATCGCGCACCCAAGGCGGATTGGCATCCCCCTCTTCAATCAAAGGCAGGATCTGCTCTGCTAAGACCGCTTCTTTTTCAGAAAGGACAGGAATATGCTCAGGCAAATGCAACAAACTACGAGTTCGACCTGCCAAACCCTGATCAACCAAATAGCGTACTAGTAATTGCCATAAAGGTTCGGGCATCTTTGCTAGCGCCATGCGTCGTAAGCGCAACACCTCCACCCCGACCTCATCAGGAAATTGCTCATGAAACTGAGCAAGACGAGCCAACACCTGAGCTGCCAAATCGTGCCAGTGCGACGCTAAGATCCAAGTCACTTGTGAGTGCAAGCCGGTGGGAACCAACTCAAACACATCGACCGGCCTTTCCAGCTTATCAAGGGTTTTTCCGGTTAAGCGTAACAGTGTTTTTTCGCTTAGACCAAAAGGCGACTTTTCAAGCAATACCTCAATACCGGCCCCATTTAAAAAGTCCTGTACCGTATCAAGCCAGTCTAATCGCTCAGCCGAACGTCGCTTACGATCAGGCGCATTGGGGTGTAAAACTCGGCCACCGCCAATGGTTTGTGTGGCTTGTGGATTACGAATAATAAAACGATCACCCGTCATGCAGCAAATAGGCTTGTCAGAAACCAATTGCACTTTCGCCCGCTGTCCGGGCTCTAATTTATCGGTACTTAAAGGAACCGCATGCACATGATAATGGGTTGACGCAATATGCAAATGCAAGGGTGTCCAAGCTTGAATAACTTGCTCAGAGGATTCCATTAATTGCAATTCAACATCCACATGATGAGAGGGTGTAAAGGCACGAACATCGGCAACCCAATCACCATACTCAATGTCATCGGTACTCATGCCACCGATATTTAAAGCGCAGCGCTGACCTGCCAACCCGGTACGTGAGGACTGATCCTGTGCATGAATAGAACGCACACGTACAACCCGCCCGGACGGGAAATGCCGTAAATCAATGGCTAAAGACTCCTCGGCTTGGTCATCAAGATCCAGCTTACCGCCATGCACAGTGCCCGTCACTACGGTTCCCTGCCCTTTTAGCGTAAAGACACGATCGACAGACAAACGGAATAAACCCTCTGTATTGAGTGCTGAACGCACTAAAGCTTCATTAAAAAGGTGCTCACGCAAATGGTCAACACCCTGACAATCCGAATCCAAGGCATCAGTCACAAACACAGGGGCATTTTCTAAAAAACTGCCACTGACTACCTGCTGAATGTCTTGTCTGACCTGCTCAATGCGTTCGGCTTCAACCGACTTGGCCTTAGTAATGACCACCGCTCCGGCTGTCATATTTAAGATGGACAAAATCGCTAAATGCTCTCGTGTCTGCGGCATCACCCCATCATCAGCCGCAATCACTAATAAGGCATAATCAATACCGGTAGCACCCGAGACCATGGTACGAACAAGTCGCTCATGTCCAGGCACATCAATAAAACCCAAGATCTCGCCATTAGCCAACGGGGTATAAGCATAGCCTAGTTGAATTGTAATACCGCGCTTTTTTTCTTCGGACAAGCGGTCAGTGTCAACCCCTGTCAGGGCTCGAATTAAGGTGGTTTTACCATGGTCAATATGACCCGCTGTACCAACAATCATGATGACTACCTAATCAATCTATCTCAGTTGCGCTAAGAACTGAGCTTTTTGTGACTCTTCTAAACAGCGCAAATCCAATAACAACGCGTCATCTGAAATACGGCCAATCACCGGTTTAGGCAGTTGGCGCAAACGCTCTTCTAAGGCATTCAAATGACGGCCGGAACGCCCATCGCCCACATAGCGAATTGCTAAACCATAACTTGGCAGCTGCTCCACAGGCATGGCCCCACTACCGATTTGCCCCATCATGGTTTCAGCCCTCACCTTAAACTGCTCACCAAGCCATTGCTGCAGACTCGGCAATAACTCATTAGCCGTCCGACTAATATCAGCTTGTGAACGAGTAAAAAGACGCAAGGTAGTGAGCTTTTCTGCCAGCAACTCCGGACGTCGATAGAGTTGCAAAATCGGCTCCAAGGCGGCAAGGGTGATTTTGCCCACTCTCAACGCGCGTTTTAATGGGTTTTTCTTGATCTTAGCGATAAGATCGGTACGGCCAACAATCAACCCGGCCTGCGGTCCCCCTAATAACTTATCACCACTAAACGTGACTAAATCCGCCCCTGCTTCGATTGTTTCTCGAACAGTGACTTCTTCCGGCAATCCCCATTTAGAGAAATCAACTAAGGTACCACTGCCCAAATCGACAGTTGCCATCAAGCCATGTTTTTTTGCCAGGGCTGACAACTCAGCAATATCAACCTCTTTGGTAAAACCGGTAATCTTATAATTACTGGTATGCACCTTCATCAGCATGGCAGTATTTTCAGTTATGCCTTCTTCGTAATCACGAAGATGCGTACGATTCGTAGTGCCCACCTCGACTAACCTCGTATTAGCCCGTGTCATCACGTCAGGAATTCTAAAAGCACCACCAATTTCAATTAATTCACCACGCGATACCACCACCTCTTTTTCGTGAGCCAAGGCATTGAGCATGAGAAGTACTGCCGCCGCATTGTTATTGACAATGGTTGCTGCCTCAGCACCTGTTAATTCGCACAGCAGTCCCTCGATGAGATCATCTCTATCACCACGGCCACCCGTTGCTAAATCATATTCTAAATTCATCGGGTTGCGCATGGCCTCTACCACGGCTTCCACCGCTTCATCAGGTAATAACGCACGACCTAAATTCGTGTGCAATACGATGCCGGTCAGGTTAAAGACTGAGCGCAGGGCAGATTGACTACCTTGCTGAAGGCGTTGCTTAGTCAACTCAGCAAACTGATTAATGCTGTCGTCAGCTTTTAAGTCAATGCCTAAAGGCGCTTGATGTCGAATCTGCTGACGCAAATCATTTAACATATCACGCACCGTCTGACTGACTAAGCTATGCCCATAGTCACTTAAAAGCGCTTCAAAAAACGGGCTACTTAGTAATTTATCAACCGATGGCAGATCGCGAAACGAATATTGATTAGTAAGCTGCGTCATAAATCCCTAACTTCCTCTATGAGCTACGATTCTTGTTCGGCTTCGTCAGCGTCATCTGCCGCTTGCCACAAGAAAGGATTACCACTGGCTCGGTTGACACCCTGTTCACCCATCAGAATATCAAGCTGTAAACTGGCCAAATCATCTGCGACAGGATCAACAAAGAGATCTTTTTCTTGATAGAAAATCTTACGATAGCTATTACAGCTAGGGCATGATTCTGCCTTGATCGCTTCTGACCCACCCTCGAGGTGATAGTAATTAATGTCTTTAGTTAATTGACACGTTGTACAAACAACCCGAACCATATGCCATAATGTTGAGCACAAACTACAACTCAAATAGCGAACCCCCTGATTGGATCCGATTTGCACTACGCTGCTCACAGGCAATGAACCACAGCACGGGCAAACACCGGATTCCTTTTGTACGACCGGCAAGTTGTCAACACCCAGATCAAGTGCCATCTGAGTCCAATAGACTTGCAAAGCAGCCATAATCACTGGCGCCATCGCAGGATCCGTATCCTGATCAGCTAAAATTCGATCGGTAATCGCTTCGATCGCAGCGGGGTTTTCTTTGATCTGCTTGATTAAGCTATTAGCCACATCAAGAGCGGCAGCCGGTACGCCTTCGGCTTTGATAAAGTACTGCAAAATATCATCAAGGATAGTAAGCCAGACCCCATCGCGTTCGACGGTATCCGGTTGCAGTGCCGGCATGCCATGTTTTTGTGATGAGTCAATACGTGCCTCATCTAAACTGGGCACAGCGTATTTGCCAAAAACATCGGCCTGTGCTTCCGATAAAACCGCTACTAATTGCAAATAATCTTCTAATACATTGCCAGGCGCCAGTTGCTTTAAACGCGCTGCACGTGAGGTAAAGGTTGCCTTGCCTTCGGGCAAAATAATCCGAGGAAAAGAACCGATACTATCGTCCAGAATTTCTTCTTTCGATCTTATATTTTTCAATTTTATACTCCAATAGAAAAACTGCTCTACATTTTACTGTAGAGCAGTTTACTAGAGCTACCTACTTAGCTTCTTTAATAAGAAATAATTAACTTAAATCTTTTCAACATTGACTAAGAAGGACTTGAACTCAGGCGTTTGAGTATTACCGTCACCGACTGCAGGGGTTAAGCTATTGGCTAAGAAGCCTTTTTTAGCCACACCGACAAAGCCCCAGTGAATTGGAATACCGACTTGGTGCACTTCATTGCCATCGATATTAAGCGCCATGAGGCGCTTAGTTACCACAGCAACGGCTTTGATGTAGTCTCGTTTAGATGATACCTTAACGCGGTCACCTGCCTTAATACCAAGCTTGTTAGCTAAACCCTCACCAATCTCAACAAACTGCTCAGGTTGAGCGATAGCGTTTAACTTAACGTTTTTAGTCCAATAGTGGAAATGCTCAGTAATACGATAGGTCGTACCGACATAAGGGAAGTCCTCTACCTTACCCATATCTTCCAAGTCGCGTTTAAACACACGGGCACCCGGGTTATTTAAAGCACGAGGTTGATTCGGGTTCAATGGGTTAGTCTTCAACGGCGTCTCAAACGGCTCATAGTGCTCAGGGAACGGACCCTCGGCCATTGCCTTGCGGGCAAAGAATCGAGCAGATCCCTCTGCGTTCATAATGAACGGACCCATATTGTTTTCTGGTGCTTCATCGGCTTTGTAGTCAGGTACGTCAGCACCTACCCACGCCTTGCCATTCCAGTAAACTAAGGCACGATCCTTATCCCATGGTCTACCACTGGCATCAGCTGATGCACGGTTGTAAAGAATACGACGGTTAGCAGGCCATGCCCAAGCCCAGTTAAGGGTTTGACCAATACCTGTCGGGTCGCTGTTATCGCGACGCGCCATCATATTGCCTTGCTCCGTGAATGAGCCAGAGTAAATCCAGCAGCCACATGCCGTAGAGCCATCGTCACGCAACTCAGCAAAACCAGCTAATTGCTGACCGGCTTTACGCGTAGCACTGATATCTTCGAGCGCACTACCGTTCATCTCTTTGGCCAGTTCATCCGCCGTTGGATTTAAACGTTGGGCATATGGCCAATTAAGGTTAACGATTGGGTCAGGGAAGGCACCGCCCTCTTCAATGTAAAGCTCTTTAATGCGGTTGTAGATCAACGCCATGATCTCAATATCGCTCTTGGCTTCGCCCGGAGGGTTTTTGCCCTTCCAGTGCCACTGTAAAACGCGACCGGAGTTAACTAAAGCACCCGCTTCTTCAGCGAAACAAGTCGTCGGTAAACGAATAACCTCAGTCTGGATTGAAGCTGTGTCAACATCGTTTTCTTCGCCTTGATTACTCCAGAACTCGGATGTCTCAGTACGTAGCGGATCCATCACAATCATAAACTTCAATTTAGCAAAAGCTTCTGATTGCTTCTTCTTGTGAGGTGCAGCAGCTAATGGGTTAAAGCCCTGACAGATATAACCGTTGATCTGTCCTTGAGTCATCATCTCATAGGCGCGCAACATATCGTATGGTTTGTCTAATTTAGGATACCAGTCATAACAGAAGTCATTGTCTGCTTGAGCTGCTTTACCAAACCATGCTTTACTTAGGCTGACCCAGAATTTTCTGTAGTTACCCCAGTAATTTAGCTGATTATCACGCATCGCTTTTGGCGCGCGTGCCGAGATGTAGTCCTCATACGATTCGCCGTCTCTACCGATGCTCAGATAACCCGGCAATAAGTCAGACATCAATCCTAAGTCAGTCAGACCTTGAATGTTGGAGTGACCGCGTAGGGCATTAACACCACCGCCCGGCATACCGATATTACCCAATAACAACTGCATCATCGCAGCGGTACGAATAATCTGCGAACCGATAGAGTGTTGAGTCCAGCCTAACGCGTAGAGAATAGTCAACGTACGGTTAGGTACATGAGTTGATGCCAAGATCTCGGCGATCTCAAGGAACTTATCCTTGGGCGTACCACAGACACGCTCAACCATCTCAGGCGTATAACGCTCATAGTGCTTTCTCATCAACTGATAAACACAGCGCGGATGTCTTAAGCTCGGATCGGACTTAACCTGACCATCGCCATCAAGCTCGTAATCCCACGTACTACGATCGTAAGTACGGGTCTCTTCGCTATAGCCGGAGTAAATACCCTCATTAAAATCGAAGTCATCACGAACGATGTAACTGAAGTCAGTGTAACTGCGTACGTATTCATGCTGGATCTTGTTGTTATCAAGTAAGTACTTGATCATCGCACCCAAGAAGACAATATCCGTACCGGTACGGATAGGCGCATAAACATCGGCTACTGAGGCTGTACGGTTAAAGCGCGGATCCACGCAAATCAATGTCGCATTGTTACGAGTTTTTGCTTCGATTGCCCATCTAAAGCCTACAGGGTGTGCTTCAGCGGCGTTACCGCCCATAACTAATACAACGTTAGCATTTTTAATATCTACCCAATGGTTCGTCATCGCACCACGGCCAAACGTCGGGGCAAGACCTGCCACCGTCGGACCATGTCAAACACGAGCCTGGTTATCAAATGCTACCATCCCCATCGGACGAACGACTTTGTGAGTGATATAACCCACTTCATTCGGTGATGCAGATGCTGCTAACATTCCTGTAGTTAACCAACGATTGACCGTTTGGCCCTTTTCATTTTTCTCGATAAAGTTGGCATCACGGTCATCCTTCATAAGACGGGCAGTCTTTTCAATTGCCTCTTCCCATGAGATGCGAACCCACTCATCAGAACCCGGAGCACGATACTCAGGATACTTTAAGCGATTCTCACTATGGATGAAGTCAACTAAACCTGCACCCTTAGGACAGAGAGCGCCGCGGTTAACAGGGTTATCAGGGTCACCTTCAATGTGTACGATAGTATCGATGGCATTTTTAGCACCATCACCTATACCGTACATTAATAATCCACAGGCTACCGAACAATACGGACAGGTATTGCGCGTTTCAGTCATGCGCAATAATTTATATTGTCTAACTTCAGCTACGGCTGACGTTGGCGCCGCACCAAGTAGCGTTAAGCTAGACCCTGCCGCTGCTGTACCGGTTGCCTTGAAGAATTGTCGTCTAGTAATTTTTACCATACGAGCCTCCAGACAGTTAATGTAAAGCAACGTCAGTATCACCTCTGACAGGCAATACTGATGTTAAAAACTTGGTAGTGCTAAAAACACTACCCCTTATAATAAGTGTAACGTTTTTTTAGCAAATTGAATAGACTACACAAGGGAAGTACGTCTTTAAACTGCATAATTAAGACACTGCGAGGGTAAAACCTAGGCTGTTCCACGGCGATAATGGAGGTGTGCCAGATATCTCCTCTCAACTCGCCTAAACGTGACCACTAAAAGCGTATTAAGAATTAGATAAAGCACCGCCGCTGCCGAATAGGCAATAAATGGCTCATAGTAGGTACTATTGAAGTAACTCGCTGCGCCGGTAATCTCAACAATTGTCACCGTCGACGCTAAGGCAGTGGCATGCATGGTCATGATCACTTCATTACTATAGGCAGGCAAAGCACGTCTCAAGCTGGACGGAATAATAATTTGTTTAAGTGCTTGCGCTCTACTCATTCCATAGGCCCTTGCCGCCTCAATTTCACCACGATCGGTGTTTTTGATCGCACCAGCAAAAATCACGGTTGAATAAGCCGCTGTATTTAGCGTCAGAGCAGTTAACACCCAAATATAGCCGGATTTTAAAAAGCCCCAACCCGGCAGCTGCATCAGGTCTCGCACCGGTTCAAGACTGGGAATCCCATAATAAAAGATATATAGCTGTACTAATAATGGCGTACCGGTAAAGAAAAATACAAAGCCATTGGTTAATCGGGCACTCAACGAACCGGTGTTTAAAGAAATAACAGATAATGGCAAAGCAATGATGAATCCGATTAACACAGACACCACGGTGAGCATGACGGTGATAGGCAATGCATTTAGACATTGCAATAAGGCGAGCCAAAAAAGCGCTAAAGTATCACTCATTGACCCCTCCTGCTATCACACCACGCTGATAGCGCTTATCAACAAACACAAACACCTTTAATGAAACATAGGTAATCAGTAAATAAAGTAAGGCTGAAATCAAATTAAAGGCAAAAGAAGATTGGGTGGAACTACCCGCCTGTTGGGCAACACGTGTCATATCGTCTAAGCCGATAATAGACACCAAAGCGGTCGACTTGGTTAAGGCTAACCAGTTGTTTTTTGCACTAGGCAAGGCGTAGCGCATCATTAAAGGAAAGGTGATGTCCTTGAGGACTTGAAAAGATGTCAGTCCATAGGCATGGCCGGCCTCAATCTGCCCATTAGGCACCGCCAAAATCGCCGCTCTAAACGTCTCTGTAAAATACGCCCCGAAAATAAAGCTTAGGGTAAAGACACCCGCGGCAAAGGGGCTAATTTCAAAATAACTCCAACCCAAGGCGGTGGTCACAGCATTAAGCCCAAGCTGAGCACTGTAGTAGACCATCAACATCCAAATCAAATCCGGCACGCCACGCACGATCGTAGAATAAGCCACACTAATCGCACTAAGCAAACGACTACCGGATAGCTGCATCAACGCAGCCACCAGACCGATCAGAATCGCACAAAGCACTGAAATAACCGCAAGCTCAACTGTTAAAACAGCGCCTTGCAAAATCCTTGGCATGTATTGCCAAATAATTTCTAAATTAAACATAGGACCTCTTCTCTTATTGCAGTGATTTTACCGAAAAGAAGCAATCGATCGTTAAAAACCTTGTAAGCTCACTATATAAAGCGCAATTTGGACACAATGCAGCCTATTTTCTTAAACCTATGCTTATCCCCTATAGAAATTAGGGCAAAACAGGGCTATAGTTTTACACATTATTTTTCTAAGTTTCAAATAAAAAGGAGTTAATAATGGCAATAACTAAAAAGCTATTTGGTGCTACGTTACTCAGCTTTGCACTTGCCAGTAGCTTAGCTAGCGCACAGGATCGTACCATTCGTTTTGGTACCGATGCGACCTACCCACCTTTTGAGTCCACTGCGCCGAACGGCGACATTGTCGGTTTTGACATTGATCTGGCCAAGGCCATGTGTGAGCGTTTAAATGCCACCTGCACTTTCCAAAACCAAGGTTGGGACGGTATTATCCCTGCCCTTCGTGCTAAAAAATTTGATGTGATTGCGTCTTCAATGAGTGTCACTCCGGAGCGTGAGCGGGCTGTGGCTTTTACTCAAAAAGTATGGTCTACGCCCAACCCTTTATTTGGTAAAAAAGGCACCCAAGCTGAACCTACCAAAGAAGGTACTAAGGGATTGACCATCGGCGTGCAGCAAGGCGTTATTCAGGATAATTACGCGACAAAGTATTTCACTGACGCCACCCTGCGCCGCTATAAAACCTTTGAAGATGCCGCTAACGACTTGGTCACCGGTCGCTTAGATGCTGTGTTTGCCGATAGTGGTGTAGCCGACGAGTTTTTAAATAGCCCACGGGGTGCAGAGTATGAAGTCTTAGGTGATCCTATTCCCACCTCAGCTGATGAGGCTATCTTTGGTAAAGGTACCGCGTTTGCCGTCCGTAAGGAGGATAAAGACTTATTAGCCGACTTAAATCGTGCCTTTGATGAGATTCGCGCCGATGGCACCTATGACAAAATCGCCAAAGAATACTTTGATTATGATGTCTATGATGAGTAATTAAAAAACGAATGTTTTTAAAACGGCACTTTATGGGTGCCGTTTTTTTATGGCTAAAATGACCATCATCGGTTAAGATCAAGCAACTAAACTCAAAATCAAAAATACCCTCTTCATCAGGCCATCCATCACTTGAAGTCGACTACTATTTACGCCACGCCTGGTTTCCTGCCTTTTCTAGCAGCTAGACTATGCGCTGTATTTGCCATGCAGATACAGGCCATTGTTGTGGTTTGGCAAGTATACGATACCACTCGCGATCCCTTATCTTTAGCTTATGTCGGTTTAGTACAATTTATCCCCATGCTACTTTTATTACCCTATGCAGGGGATGTGATTGATCGTTTTAGCCGTAAAGCCATTCTTGCAATCAGTTGGTTTGTTGCGGCCCTTTGCAGCGGCATATTGGTCTGGATGTCTTTGACAAACAGTACGAATGTGATGGGTTTTTATGTGGCACTGCTGCTTTTTGGTGCCAGCCGTGCCTTTATGATGCCTGCTCTACAAAGCTTCTTGCCACAAATTATTCCTCGTGAACGTTTGGCTCAAGCCATTGCAACCAATAGCATGACGGTAAAAATAGCTACCATCAGCGGCCCTATGATTGGTGGGGTACTTTATGCCTATGCCGGCGGTGTGTTGACGTATCTGGTCTGCTGTATCGCTTATCTTTTTGGCATTTTATTACTCAAATTCGTACCGATTCTGTATAGGGATCAGCATAAAAAGCCGACAAACAATGGCAGTAACGTGTGGCAACGATTTTCTGAAGGTATCCGCTTTATCCGGAAGCAGCCGATTATTTTAGGTAGTATAAGTCTCGACCTATTCGCCGTGCTTTTAGGAGGAGTTATTGCTCTTCTGCCCATTTATGCGCAAGATATCTTGCATACGGATTCAGCCGGGCTCGGACTGCTAAGAAGTGCTATGGCAATTGGTCAAATCGCTACCGGTATTTATCTGAGTCGCTATCCGTTTGAACGCCATGTGGGTAAAGCCATGCTGATAGCCGTAGCAATTTTTGGTTGTGCCAACTTAGCCTTTTCACTATCAAGTATCTTCTGGTTATCATTTGCCACCCTAATGGTGGCCGGTGCGGCAGATATGGTGAGCGTGTATGTGCGTTTGGCGCTGATGCAATATGCCACGCCAGACTATCTACGTGGACGCGTTAATGCCGTTAATTCGCTCTTTTCAAACTCAGCAACGGAGCTCGGCAGCTTCCGTGCAGGTACAAGTGCTGCACTCATAGGCACTGTACCGACGGCGGTATTGGGTAGTCTTTGCACCTTAGTTGTCGTCGCACTCATTACTAACCGCATTAAAACGCTTAGACTAGTTGATCGCTTTGATGAAGTTACACCTAGCTAACACATGTACTTTCGGCGTATTAAAAAATTAAAAAAATTAAAAAACACATTATTGGTATTAAATTGAAGCCTTCTAATATTTTCGCGACACTTGGTTTTTTACCCTTTCTGATTGCACGTATGTGTGCCGTCTTTGCCATGCAAATTCAGGCTATCGTGGTTGGCTGGCAAATCTACGAAATCACTCGCGACCCTATGTCATTAGCCTATGTCGGCTTGGCTCAATTTATCCCGATGCTGGTGTTTTTGCCTTATGCCGGTGACCTCATTGACCGATTTAATCGTAAAACAGTTCTCTCAATTAGCTTAGCTGTTTTAGCAGTCTGTAGTGCTTTATTGGTCTGGCTCTCTTATAGTGAAAACGATAAGGTCTATGCTTTCTACATTGTTTTATTACTCTTTGGAGTGGGACGTGCCTTTAACGGACCGGCACTACAAAGCTTATTACCGCAAATTGTGCCGCGTGAACGACTAGCTCAAGCACTGGCTACCAATAGCATGTTAATGAAAGTAGCCACCATCATCGGCCCTGTCTTCGGCGGTTTACTCTATGCTTATATCGGTGGTTTAAGCTATGCCGTTTGTTGCCTATTTTTTGTCATCGCTATATTTTTATTAACCTTTGTGCCGATCTTATTCAGTGAGCAACATAGCACCCCCGCAAGTAACTCCACCACGGTACTTCAACGCTTCTCAGAAGGCCTGTGCTTTATCTGGAAGAATCCGATTATCTTAGGCACGATCACCTTAGATTTATTTGCCGTATTACTTGGCGGTGTCGTCGCTCTCTTACCTATTTATGCTCTGGAAGTTTTACAGGTTGACTCCACCGGTTTGGGGCTATTACGTAGCGCCATGGCCATTGGTGAAATCGGTACCGGGCTTTACCTGAGCCGTCGACCATTTAATCGCCATGTCGGTAAAGTCATGTTTACGGCCGTTGCCGTCTTTGGTATTGCCAACCTGGTCTTTGCCTTCTCAACAATTTTCTGGTTGTCTTTTGCTGCACTGGTCGTTGCCGGTGCCGGCGATATGATTAGCGTATACATACGCTCGGCACTCGTACAATTCTCTACTCCTGATTATTTACGTGGTCGAGTCAACGCAGTCAATATGCTGTTTATCAGCTCATCTAATGAATTGGGCACCTTCAGAGCGGGCACCAGCGCTGCTTTAATCGGTGCCGTGCCTGCTGCTGTCTTTGGAGGTCTCTGCACCTTAGGGGTGGCTGCTGCCATGGCCTGGCGCTTTAAGCCACTGAGAACGGTGGATAAGTTTGAAGAGGCGGAGCATATTAGGTGATGGGGATTGGGGTGATTTTACGATCACCCCTATTTTTTAAAGCTTAGTACTCTCCCAGCATATTCTGCAAAGACTGACCCAGCGAAGCTTTAAATGCTTCATCAACCGCAAATAAGCGGTAGATCTCAAGGTCACTGCGACGGCGGTCCAGCATAACCTCGGTTAAAATACGATCAAAGGCGAGTCGACGATTTTGTGCATCCGGCTCATCTTGATACTTCATTTTAAAATCAGGATGAGACTTAATGCTTTGAGCTAGACTAACAAACGATAATTTAACTATAAAGGAAAATTCTAAATTCGTGCTGTGTTAATTTAGGGGGTGGTTACCCACAGGATTTTCTTCCCTGTGCTAAAGCTTCACTGCTTAATAAACAGAGTATTGCTAAAAAGAACAAGCCCCACACAAAACGTAATGGTAATTTATAGTCTTTCATATTCATAATTTCGCAACATAAAAATTACTCATTGATTTTACTAACTTAAATAAGTTTAAACTAATCAAGCAATTTAGCTAGAGTGCATTCACTATACAAAACCACCCAATTAACTGTATACTTATACAGTTACAATCTATACATCTACTCTTAAATAAAAATCACAGCTCAATAACAAGAAAAAACTAGTTATACCGCTATTAAACTAATACGTTGGTACTAATATTATTGTAATTTAAGAGTTAAAATTTAAATCTAAAATATTAAAGCTCATGAAAAACACACAGAAAAATAAATTGGTCACGCCTTTTGTGAAGTGGGCCGGTGGTAAAAGACAATTAATGTCTGAAATTGTTAAGTTATTGCCAAATACAATTAACAGACATATGTACGTTGAGCCCTTCATTGGTGGGGGTTCTGTCTTATTTCATCTTCAACCAAAAAATGCAATTATCAATGACTTTAATGAAGAATTAATAAATGTATATTTAACCATCAAAAACAACGCTGCAGAACTAATTCAAGACCTTAAAAAACATAAAAATGAATCTGATTACTTTTATGCAATACGTGGTCTTGATAGGACTGAAAGCTTTTCTAATCTTAGTCCTATAGAAAGGGCCTCAAGAATAATTTTTCTTAATAAAACTTGTTTTAATGGCTTGTATCGGGTTAATAATGCCGGAGAGTTTAATGCACCTTTCGGAAGATATAAAAATCCTAATATTGTTAATGAGCCTGTTATTAAAGCTGTTAGTCATTACTTAAACGCGAACAATATTGAGATCATGAGTGGTGATTATTTAGAAATATTAAAAAACACGACAAACAACTCATTTGTTTACTTAGATCCTCCCTACCACCCTATTTCTGAAAGTTCAAATTTTACTGGATATGTAAAAGGGGGAATTAATATTGAAGACCAAATAAGATTACGAGAAGCATGCGATGAACTCAATAATAAAGGGGTCAAATTCTTACTTTCAAACTCAGCATCTAGTTTTATTCTAGAGCAATACCAAAATTATGATATCCACATCATTAAAGCTAAAAGAGCTATTAACTCAAATGCAGTTAAAAGAGGCGATGTTGAGGAAGTACTAATACGAAACTATGAGTAGCAATACAAAACTAGACCAAAATTGGGAAAAGATTTTTTTAAAATATAAAATCCTCGATGAAATTAAAAAAAATGGTTTTTTTGAAATCACATCTAAAGAGATAAATGAATTTAGAGAAGCTAGGCTAATGACTAAATTTGATCATCGCTCTCAGCTTCCTATAGAACGTCAACTACTTTGTCCGGTTTTGCGTCAATTAACTTGGCCGGTTTTTTACTGCCCGTTCTGTTGAGTTTCCAGTGCTTCTTTTTTGCGGTAACTATCTCCTGTAAAATGAATCATCGTGGCATGGTGTACTAGTCGATCGATGGCTGCTACCGTCATCGTGGTATCGTCAAATAACTCATCCCACTCTTCAAACGACTTGTTAGACGTAATGGCTAAACTAAAGCGTTCATAACGATGTGCTAT
>NZ_KB892314.1 GCF_000373745.1 Oligella ureolytica DSM 18253
TGCCATATCAAAACTGGTTAATAGCCTAAAGGGTATATCCAGTCTTCTTATCCGAAAAAAGAACTACCCCAACATTAAAAAGAAACTGTGGAAAGGGGCTTTATGGTCGCCAAGTTATTTTGCTGGAAGCTGTGGCGGCGCGCCGATTGAAATCATTCGACAGTATATCGAGCAACAGCAAACGCCACCATAGATTCAAAGGACGGCGTTGCCGTCCGCGCTATTCACCCTCGCCCTAAACGACGAGGCTTTCCGCGTATTTTGGTAAATCTTGGCGAATGTCTAAAACTCATTAATTTAAACATTTCTAGACATTCTTTGGGCTTTTAGACTCAAAAGTGCCACGCAATGTGGCACTCATCCTAACTAAAAACAACCTACCAATAACCCAATATCTTCCACCAAATGCCGCCGATCACAACAAAGACGACAAGGTTCACAACACTCATCACAAAGCCCGCTTTCCACCATTCACCTAAGGTTGTAAAGCCGGAACCGAACACCACGGGTGAGGTGCCTGTTGCATAATGCGTTAGGGTCATCATGATATTAGAAGCCGCTGCCATTAACAGCGCGTACAACATGGGCGGTGCGCCCAACGCCACTCCCGCAGTAAAAAAGGCTGCAAACATCGCCGTGATATGCGCCGTGGTACTGGCAAACATATAGTGCGCATAAAGGTAAGCTAACAATAACAAACCGGTTGCCAGTGCCCAATGTAAACCCAAGCCGCCAATACTTGTTTCTAGCATATTGGAGAACCATGTAATTAGACCCAATTTATTTAGGAAAGTAGCCATCATCACGAGGGCCGCAAACCACGTGATCGTATCCCACGCACTACGCTCAGTAATAATATCTTCCCACGTCAGCACGCCCGTGATTAACAGAAGAGATAAACCAATAAAAGCAGTAGTGGTCGCATTAACCGCCCAAGCAGCACCAAAAATCATCTCCGGAATACCTGCCCAAAGAAGCAATAAGATGGTGAAAATGCCCAACATAATGTACTCATTGCGCGTGATCGGTCCCATTTCCTTTAGGCGTTCAAAAGCGAACTCTGCCGAGTTAGGTGTTTCCTTAATCTCCGGCGGATACATCATATAAATAACCAACGGCATAATCGCCATCGCCACCAAGCCCGGCAACAACATGGCGATAGCCCATGTGCCCCAGCTTAAATTAATATCCATATTGGTTGATTCAGCCACCAGATTCACGACGAGGGGATTAGGCGCCGTTGCCGTGACAAACATGGCAGCAGAGATGGGATTACAATGATAATTTACCAGAGCCAAGAATTTACCCATACGAGCCTCGGTGCCTTTTTCAGGATCGGAGTCGTAAGTCTTGGCAATGGAGCGCACTAAAGGGTGAATAATCCCCCCGCCTCGTGCGGTATTACTCGGTGTGACGGGCGCCAATATCAGCTCAGTAATGGCCAGACTATAGGCAATGCCGATCGTCTTTTTACCCCAAATAGCAATAAAGTAATAACCGGCCCGCTCACCCAAACCGGTCTTAATGATGCCACGAGAAATCATAATCGCCGCACCAATTAACCAAATCAGTGGATTGGCAAAACTGCTCAAGGCATCATTAATTGCCCCTGACGTTGTTTCAGAAGTGACCCCCGTCACCGCCACCAAGGTAATCGCAAGAATAGATAACGCGCCGATGGGCATCACCTTGCCGATAATGGCAGAAATCACCCCGACAAACATCCCCAGTAACATCCAAGCATCCGATGTTACGCCTTCCGGAACGGGAATAACAAAGCAGATAACTAAAGCAAGGGCGACAGAAATAGCCGCTGGTATTGGCCTAAACCCCATAATGACTCTCCGTAGATTATGTGGAAGAAGTACTTTTATAAGGTTATTATAAGTGAGTTGTATGGTGGCTGTTGCGCTTATTTAGCTCACCCCCAAAGGAGTCTCAACGGAGTATGAGTAAGTCTCGCGCAGCACATCGTCGTCAGATTTTTGCCGGTACTTCTCGCCATTCGCCCGGTTGCAAATCACCCAAATCCCAAGGGCCTACCTTGACTCTAATCAAACGCAACGTCGGCAAAGCAACGGCGGCTGTCATGCGACGTACTTGTCTATTTTTACCCTCAATAATACTTATTTCCAACCAACTGGTCGGGACCGTTTCACGATAGCGAATGGGCGGATTGCGTGGCCAAATATCCGCTGCTTCAATTTGCCTAACCTCGGCCGGTAAGGTCATACCATCTTTGAGCTGCACACCTCGGCGCAACTGCTGCAACTGCTCTTCCCTAACCTCACCTTCTACCTGCGCCCAATAGGTTTTTTTAGTTTTGTACTTAGGTTCTGCGATACGCGCCTGCAATTGACCATCATTGGTTAAAAGCAGTAAACCCTCACTATTCCTATCCAAGCGCCCGGCAGCATAGACATCAGGAATCGGGATAAAGTCTTTTAGCGTCGTGCGACCCGCCTCATCACTAAACTGCGTTAGCACATCATAGGGCTTATTAAAAAGAATTAAACGCGGAGCAGATGTTGGTCTATTCACCGCTCTTTTAGTGGCTACGCGATAGGTCTTAGCTGATCTTGTTGAGTATCTTTTAGTCACGATAACTGCTCCAAATCCTTAGCTAAGGCCTTAAGTGGCTCGACGACCTTAGCAATTAATTCCTCCAAACTCACGCGTGACGAAGGGACACTTGCATTGAGCGCATACACGCCGTTGGTTACCCCGTCACTTCGCACAACCACGGCGACCGCCGTTATATCGTGTGAAAACTCGCCGACAGAATAACAATAACCATGCTCTGTAAAAAAGTCCATTTGTTCCCTGAGTATCCGCTTTCTTACCTCTTGATTCTCAGCTAAATGTGCTTTTAAGCCATGATCCTCTAAGAGCTTACGCTGCGTATCATCTAAGGCACTGTAATAGGCACGACCAATGGCCGTATCGATCAACGGCACGGTAGAGCCGACGGTTAACTGCACGGCCAAACGGGCCGGCGAACGAATGCTTTCTAAATACAGCATCTCACCACCATCTTCTACCGCTAAACTGACGGACACCTCATATTTTTCAGCAAAAGCCATCATCAATGGACGCGCATCACGCACTAGCTGATTGGAATCAAGCGCAATCTGTGCCATTTCTCTGAAACGAATATCCGTCACATATAAGCCGGTACTTGGGTGCTTGCGCAGGAATCGCAACTTGATCAAGGTATGCAAAACACGACTCACCGTCGCTTTAGGTAGTTGGGTAATGTCCACAATTTGCTGATGGGACATACCATTAGGATAAAAGCGCTGACTGTACAAAACGCTCAATCCACGCGCAAGTGAGGTGATAAATTGGCGATCACTTTCCTTTTCACTTTGCTCAATACTACTTAATAAGTTATTTAACACTTTACAAGCCTATTTAAACGTAGTAAATTCAATCACATAGTTCCGCATAGTATATCATTAGTTTTGCATAGCGAAACATTATTTAAATAAATAATTCATTAGTATAGGTAGGAGTTAACTATGTCACGTCCATCATTTAAGTGGGAAGACCCGTTTTTATTAGAAGATCAGCTTACCGAAGAGGAGCGCATGGTCGCAGAGAGTGCCGAGACTTTCTGTCAAGAGGTGCTGATGCCGGGCATCCTTGAAGCAAATCGTCATGAGCACTTTGATACTGAGCTCATGAAGCGCATGGGTGAGTTAGGATTATTAGGGGCAACCATTGATGGCTATGGCTGCGCCGGCATGTCACATGTATCTTATGGCCTCATCGCACGTGCCGTTGAGCGTGTTGACTCAGGTTACCGCTCGGCCATGAGTGTACAGTCCAGCTTAGTCATGCACCCCATCTGGGCCTACGGCACAGAGGATCAAAAGCAAAAATTCCTACCTAAATTAGCAAGCGGTGAATTCATCGGCTGCTTCGGTTTAACCGAACCTGATGCCGGTTCTGACCCCGGCTCAATGAAAACTCGTGCCCGCAAAGTTGATGGCGGCTACTCAATTACCGGTAATAAAATGTGGATTACCAATAGCCCGGTGGCCGATGTATTTATCGTTTGGGCTAAAGATGATGACGATGTGATTCGCGGTTTTATCCTCGAAAAAGGCATGAAAGGCTTATCTGCTCCTGCCATTGAAGGGAAATTCTCACTACGTGCCTCCATCACCGGTGAAATTGTCATGGATGAGGTCTTCGTTCCGGAAGAAAATGCTTTTCCTGAGATACGTGGCCTTAAGGGACCTTTCGGTTGTTTGAATAAAGCCCGTTACGGTATTGCTTGGGGCGCGATGGGTGCTGCCGAGTTCTGCTGGCATGCGGCACATCAATACAGCTTGGATCGTATTCAGTTTGGTCGTCCACTCGCCGCCACCCAACTCTTTCAGTTAAAGCTTGCCAATATGCAGACTGAAATTAGTCTCGGCTTACAAGCTGCCCTACGTGTTGGTCGCCTACTTGATGAAGATCGTGCAGCACCGGAGATGATTTCTATCATCAAGCGCAACAACTGCGGCAAGGCCTTGGATATTGCCCGAGTGGCTCGTGACATGCATGGGGGTAATGGTGTGTCTGATGAGTTCCATGTCATTCGTCACGTCATGAACTTGGAAGCGGTTAATACCTATGAAGGTACCCATGATGTCCATGCGCTAATTCTCGGTCGCGCTCAAACCGGTATTCAGGCCTTTGCTGCTCGTTAATTAGCGAATTAACACAGCGCATCGCCTAGTCAGTGGACTACTTGCTATCTACTTGTAGTCCACGATCTTCAACCCCTTTTTTAGCCTATAAAGAGTAATTGATGAAAACAACGGCCCTTGCTGGCATTAAAGTTCTGGACTTATCACGTGTATTGGCGGCACCAAGTTGCACGCAAATTCTCGCTGATTTAGGCGCCCACGTCATCAAAGTTGAGCGTCCTGGCCAAGGTGATGAGACCCGCCAATGGACCCCTCCAAGCTTTGCTGACAATACCTCAGCCTATTTTGCAACGATTAATCGCAATAAGCAGTCACTCACCGTCGATATCAGCCACCCCGAAGGGCAGCGTATCATTCGTCGCCTAGCCGAAGAGGCCGATATTCTCGTTGAAAACTTTAAAGTCGGTGGTCTAAAAAAATACGGTCTCGACTATGATTCCTTGAGTGCATTAAACCCTCGCTTAATCTACGCCTCCTTAACCGGTTTTGGCCAAACAGGTCCCGATGCCGACAAACCGGGCTATGACTACATTATCCAAGCGTTATCGGGACTGATGAGCATTACCGGACCAAGTGACGGCATGCCACACAAAGTAGGCGTTGCGGTAGTTGATCTCTTTAGCGGTTTACAGCTGACCATCGGTATTCAAGCGGCATTACGCGCCCGCGAGCAAAGTGGCCGTGGCCAGCATGTGGATGTATCGCTACTTGATAGTGCCCTCGCCATGAGTGCCAATATTGGTCAAAACTACTTAGCCAATGGCAAAACACCTCCGCGTTTGGGCAATGCGCACCAAAGCATTGTGCCCTATCAAGTCTTTGAAGTCGCAGAGCAACAACATTTAGTCTTGGCGTGCGGTAATGACAAGCAGTTTGCTGCAGTTTGCCGCGTGATGGGTGAAACTTGGGATCAGGATCCTCGCTTTGCAAGTAATCCACTACGCGTCCAAAACCGAGACCTACTCATTCCACTCATTGAAGCCGTCTTTCTCCAAAAGTCTCGTGACCAATGGATTACGCTATTTGAGCAGGCAGGCGTGCCCTGCGGTGCCATCAATAGCATTGATGAAGCGTTAAACTTACCGCAAGCAGCAGCGCGCGGCATGGTTGTCAGCTTTGAAGGTAGCCCGGTACGCGTGTTGGGCAACCCGATTAAGCTCTCTGACACCCCGGTGCAATATCAAAGTCCGCCCCCTACTCTTGGACAGGATACCACCAAGGTATTGCAG
Organism: Oligella ureolytica DSM 18253; assembly: GCF_000373745.1. GTDB lineage: Bacteria > Pseudomonadota > Gammaproteobacteria > Burkholderiales > Burkholderiaceae_B > Oligella > Oligella ureolytica. The sequence continues at coordinate 5,933 of NZ_KB892314.1, forward strand.
GACTATTTTGATGATGAGCAAATCGCTCAATGGCAACAAGCCAATATTATCTAGTTTAAATATAAGAAAGCGCGTTGTGATTTATGGTGTTAATCAACAACGCGGACAATAGAATCTGTCTCCTTCTTATCGCGATGATGCCCGGATACACTAAGCATCATCGCATTTTTGTGCTTGGCCGGAGTGTATGCTATGCCCTAAGAGCAACCTCCGTTGCCGTGATCGCGTGCTGATTATTCCACGCCAGTTCCTGATGCAAACTCACGACCTCACCAATGACAATCAAAGAGGGGCGTGGCGCTGCCAGCGCTAATTGACTCAACTCCGCCAACGAGCCGGTCACCACCTCTTGCTGTTCAGTTGTGCCACGGCTGATGATAGCAATTGGCGTGTTCGCTTTACGACCATTGGCAATCAGCTGCTTCTGAATCGTCGCGGCTTTAAGCGAGCCCATATAAATCACCAAGGTCTGCTCCGTCTTCGCCAAGGCCTGCCAATCATTGGCGTCTTTTTCCTCGGCACCGCTGCCACTGATTAAAATCGCACTATGGGCCAATTCACGATGGGTCAAGGGAATGCCAGCGTAGGCCGTTGCCCCTAGGGCAGCACTAATGCCCGGCACGATACGAAAAGGTATACCCTCTTTAGCTAAGACCTGCGCCTCTTCGCCTCCGCGACCAAACACGAAGGGATCGCCCCCTTTTAGTCGTACTACCCGCTGCCCTTCTTTGGCTAATTTGACCATCAATGCATTGGTTTTTTCTTGAATCACATGGTGAGCACCGGCACGCTTGCCGACGTTAATGCGATCCGCATCACGACGCACCAGCTCAAGTACAGCGGGAGAAACTAAAGCATCATAAAGCACCACATCCGCCGCTTGTATGGCTTGTAAAGCTTTTAATGTGAGTAAACCGGCATCACCGGGGCCTGCACCCACTAACACCACCTCACCCAGCGGTTGCTGATGTTGCTTATTTTGCGCTTGCTGTATGGCATCACGCATAATTTGCATCGCTCTTTCTTCATCACCTACTTCAATGGTGCCGCTTAATGGGCCTTGTAAAATTTCCTCCCAGAAATTGCGACGCTTGGCTAAGGTTTTAATTTTTGTTTTAACCTCTTGGCGCCATCTATCGACAAAGCTCGCTACCTTACCAATATGCTGAGGTAGTTGACTCTCAATGCGCTCACGCCATAAGCGTGCTAATACGGGTGCCGTACCGCCACTACTGATTGCAATTTGCAAAGGGTGCCGATCAATCACTGCGGGCGTAATATATGAACAATGCTTGGGGCTATCAACCACATTACAAAAGGTAGACTGCGCTTCAGCTGCGACATACACACGCTGATTTAATGCCTCGTCATTAGTCGCTGCCACCACTAAATAGACGGTTGATAATTGTTGTGGGTGAAACTCTTCACCCAAATACTCAATGTGACCTTCAAGCTGCCAATTAACAAACTGCTCAGATAACTCGCGTGCGACCACCTTGATGCGCGCACCGGCTTTTAATAAGGCCAAGGCTTTGCGCTCAGCCACAGTGCCTGCACCGACTAAGAGGACTGGACGATTGTGTAAATTAGCAAAGAGGGCAAAAAAACTAGAAGAGTCATTCATAACAAAAACGTAAACTATTGACCGTAATACTTACTGGACTCTCCATTAGAGATCAAAATCAATATAAAACAAACGACTAAAAAACTCTATGCATACTACTTTTATTTATATAGAGAATTGTAACGCCCTCTTCACAGCCCCTATTTACAGCCTTTTCCGCTGATATTAACTTGATTTGAACTAAGTACTTTTAGTTTTAAGCTTAATGTTTAATTTCATATAAAGCGCTAGGCCCGATCTGTCCTACCTTATAACAAATAACCATATTAATAGAAAGATTAATTGTTTTTAATTATTAAGAAGCTCGCTTAGACTGAAAAACATTCCAAAATTTAAATTTTTATTTAGTGAATAACAATGTTTAGTCCCCAACTCTGGCACGCTCCGGTAGTAAGTGAGGCCACTTTTAGGCATTTGCCGACGCTCCAACAGGAGCTTGAGCAAAATTTACGCACCATTTCCGCAAGCCACAAAGATGTACGCTTTGCGTCCAGCTTAGCGGTGGAAGATATGGTCATTACCGAGGTGATTGCCCGCCTCAAACTCCCCATTACTGTATTTACGCTCAATACCGCTAAATTAAATCCGGAAACACTCGAATTACTTGAGGCAACTCGACAGCATTTCCCGGAGTTACACATAGAGCAATACCACCCTCAAGAGGAAGCTGTACGTCATTTTGATAAGAATCACGGTATCAGTTCAATTTATGACAGCTTAGAGCAACGCAAATTATGCTGCGGTATTCGCAAGATTGAGCCATTGAACCGCGCCTTGGACGGTGCAGATGCCTGGCTCACCGGTCAGCGCCGCAGTCAATCTGCCACACGCACAGAATTACCTTTTGAAGAAAAAGACACGCAGCGCGGCATTACCAAATTTAATCCGATTTTTGCATGGGAAGAAGAAGCCGTTTGGGCTTATGTGCAAGCACATGACTTACCACTCAATGCACTCTATAAAAAAGGCTACCCAAGCATTGGCTGTGAGCCCTGTACTCGACCCATCAGACTGTCAGAAGATATTCGTGCCGGTCGCTGGTGGTGGGAAAACAAGGACAGCAAAGAATGCGGTCTACACCGGCAAGCAGACGCTCACACCAACAACAAAAAAGAATCAGTAGGATTGTAATCACCATGTTTATTGATAATCAACATTTAAATGAATTAGAAGCGGAATCGATTTACATCATCCGTGAAGTCATTGCCGATGCCAAGAATCCGGCACTGCTATTTTCCGGTGGTAAAGACTCTGTGGTGTTATTGGCGCTTGCAGTTAAAGCCTTCCGGATTCCGGGCCGTCCGTTAACTTTGCCGTTTAAATTACTGCACGTTGATACGGGTCACAATTATCCGGAAGTCATTACGTTTCGTGACGAAACCGTGGCACGCCTCAATGCCGACTTAGTGGTCGGTCACGTTGAAGACTCCATCAAAAAAGGCACCGTGGTGCTACGTCGTGAAACAGACTCACGTAATGCGGCACAAGCTGTCACATTACTGGAGACCATTGAAGAACACGGTTTTGATGCCCTCATGGGCGGTGCCCGTCGTGATGAAGAAAAGGCTCGAGCAAAAGAGCGTATCTTCTCTTTCCGCGATGAGTTCGGACAGTGGGATCCTAAGGCGCAACGCCCTGAGTTATGGAATATTTATAACACCCGTCTGCACCCTGACGAAAGCATGCGTATTTTCCCGATCTCGAACTGGACTGAGTTGGATATTTGGCAATACATTGAACGCGAGCAATTAGCCCTGCCATCGATTTACTTTGCCCATCAACGTGAAGTCGTTCCGCGTGATGGCTTATTAGTACCGGTCACACCCTTAACACCGAAACGCGAGGGGGAGCAAAGTGACATTCGCTCCGTACGCTTTAGAACCGTCGGTGATATCTCATGTACCTGCCCGGTCGCCAGCGAAGCCACTACCACCACACAAATTATTGCCGAAACGGCCGGTAGCACCATCTCCGAGCGTCGTGCGACGCGCTTAGATGACCAGGTCTCTGAGGTCGCGATGGAAGAAAGAAAACGTGCCGGTTATTTCTAGACAGCAACGTTGAGTATCGATTTTTAAAGGTTCATTATGTCAACAAATTCTCTTTTACGTTTTATAACGGCCGGCAGTGTGGATGACGGAAAATCCACCCTCATCGGTCGTCTTTTATATGATAGTCATAGCTTAATGAGCGATCAGGTAGATACGCTCGAAAAAAGCCAAGACAGCAGCAATAACAGCTTGGATTTCGCACAACTGACTGATGGTCTTGCCGCTGAGCGTGAGCAAGGTATCACCATTGATGTTGCCTACCGCTACTTTGCGACCCCAAAGCGTAAATTTATCCTAGCCGATACCCCCGGACACGAACAATACACACGTAACATGGTGACCGGTGCGTCAACCGCCGATGCGGCCATTGTCTTAATTGACGCGAGTCGTTTAGACTTAAGTCAAGATGAGGTGACTTTGCAGCGTCAAAGTAAGCGACACAGTGCGCTGTTAAAGCTATTGGGTATCCCAAATATTATTGTGGCTATCAATAAGCTCGACTTATTAGGTTATGACGAAACCGCTTTTAATAAAATTGTTGAAGCTTATAAAAAACTGGCCGCTCAAATAAACTTAGCCGTTACCCCGCTGTTTATTCCTATTTCCGCCTTACACGGCGAAAACATTGTGCATCTCAGCGAGAGAATGCCTTGGTACAAAGGCCCTGCGCTATTACCTCTATTAGAAGATTTACCGAGTAGACAACATAGCAAAGACACAGCACAGGGCGACCTCAGTCTCTTCCCGGTGCAGCGCGTCGTACGCCAAGACGGTAGCGCATTAGATGATTTCCGCGGCTATCAAGGACGTCTAACAGCAGGAAAACTCGTCGTTGGTCAAGAAATACGCGTAGAACCTAGCGGTCAACGCAGTCGCATCAAAGAAATTTTTGGTCCCAACGGTAGCCAACAGGAAGCTGTCAGCGGTCAGGTATTGACGATCACGCTGGACAATGACGTCGATATCTCTCGCGGTGACACCCTAGTCGCTGCCGACAACGCTATCCAAGCCAGTCGCTCAATCCGTGCTCATATTGCTTGGATGGATGACAAGCCACTCAACACCGCTCGTCGTTATTGGTTAAAACATGGCCATCAATCGGTTTACGCCAAAGTGAAAAAGCTCGAATACCGTTGGGATGTTAATAACCTAAGCCGCGAAGAGCATGTTGAGTACTTGGATATGAATGACATTGCCCAAGCCCAACTATCACTTCAACAAGCCATTACGGCCACCCCATATACAGATAACCACCTCAGTGGCGCCTTTATTCTAATTGATGAGGCAACTAACCATACCGTTGCCGCCGGCATGATTAACACCTTATTGGATCAGTAGGAGTAGGAAGCACATGCTAGATCAACAACAATCAGTAAGCGGAACAAATAAACCGCTGCTGCCGCAAATCGCTCAACAATTAACGACCTTAGACCCGACCCAGCTAGCTTGGATCTCCGGCTATAGCTGGGCGCTAAGCCAACAAAATCTCGAGCTTGTCAACGGGGCTGACGTTAACGGCGCAGCCACACCGGCGCAACATCAAGCCATTGCCGCTGAAGCGGTCACTCCTGCTGAGAAAAGACGTATTTTAGTTCTATCCTGCTCGCAAACAGGTAATGCTCAAGCGGTCGCTAAGCACTTATTTGAACAATTGCAACACACTAACGCCGAGGTTAGTCTTGCTTCTGCGGGTGATTACCGCAGTCGCAGCTTAGTCGATGAGGATATTGTGTTACTGGTGACCTCCACCCAAGGTGAAGGGGAGGCGCCGGAAGAAGCCGTGCCTTTATATAAGTTTATTTTTCATAAAAAAGCACCCGATCTCAGTAGTGTCAGTTTTGCTGTATTAGGTCTTGGCGACTCAAGTTATCCAAAATATAACCAAGCAGCCAAAGACTTTGATGATCAATTCGAAAAACTCGGCGCTAAGCGTTTATTTGATCGTGTGGACTGTGATTTAGATTTCACCGCTCAAGCCGATCAATGGCGCAGTGATATCACGGATCATCTACAAACCATCCTGATTGATACACCTACAAGTTCAAATGGTGCCATCAATGGGGCAACCGCAGCTGGCGTTGACACCGCAGCACCTGTGGCAAACACGTATAGCAAAAGCAACCCCTATACTGCCGAACTCATCACGAAGCAACGCATCACCACGGAACAGGCTAACGAAGTTATCCACTACGAAATTGATTTGGGTGATTCCGGTATTACGTATGAAGCGGGTGACTCATTAGGCGTTTACTTCTTTAACGCCGAAAGCGTCGTCGACGAATTGATTGAGCTCACCAAGGTGAACCCCGGCGATAAGGTTAATTTGGCAAGTGGTGCTGAAGTCACCATCAAAAAGGCGCTCACCGAATACCTTGATATCACTGAAACCACACCTCAGTTTGTGCGTGCCTATGCCGATTATTTGACAGCAGACTGCAAAAAAGACTTAGCGGCGATTGTCGATGACACGGCTGTCCTCAATGAGTATATCCAAGAGCGTCCGCCCATCTTTATTGTGGCAGATCATCCGGTCAATTTAAGCGCTCAACAACTACACGATTTGTTCAGACCGCTAGCACCCAGACTGTACTCCATTGCCAGCTCACAAGAAGAAGTGGGCGATGAGGTGCACATTACCGTCAGAACAGTACGTTATGACAAAGATGAAAAAGAGTATCAAGGAGCTGCCAGTGGTTTCCTAGCGGATCGTATCGAAGAAGGTGATGAGTTCAAGATCTTTATTGAACCAAACCGCAATTTCCGCCTCCCAGAAAATGGCGATACCCCGATCATTATGATCGGTGCCGGCACCGGCATTGCCCCCTTTAGGGCCTTTATGCAGGAACGTCAGGCCAAGGGTGACAAGGGTAGGAACTGGTTAATTTTCGGTAATCAGCGCTTTACTGAAGACTTTTTATACCAAAGTGAATGGATTCAATTACACCAAGCGGGCTATTTACCTAAATATGATTTTGCTTGGTCTCGCCAGGGCGATAAAAAAGAATACGTACAACATAAATTAGCCCAACGCAGCCAAGATGTTTGGCAGTGGCTACAAGACGGTGCCCATTTCTATGTGTGTGGTGACGCCAACCGCATGGCGAAAGACGTTGAAAACACCCTAATTGATATTATCAGCAAAGAGGGCAAACTCTCTGCTGAAGACGCTGAGGACTACTTAAACGAGCTCCGTGAAGAAAAACGCTATCAGCGCGATGTTTATTAGTTTAATGCGATAAGTTTCAGGATTAAAAAATGACAAAAGACAATACAGTAGTGGATAAAGACTTAGTGGTTGATGGTCCTTTATCAGACAACGAGCGCCTAAAAGGCCAAAGTGATTACTTAAGAGGCGGTATTGCCGAAGATTTAAAAGACGGTTTAACCGGTGGTTTCAAAGGTGATAACTTCCAGTTAATCCGCTTCCACGGTATGTACGAGCAAGATGACCGTGATATTCGTGCGGCTCGAGTTGAGAGTAAGCTAGAACCTAAGAAAAACGTGATGTTACGCTGCCGCTTACCCGGTGGTATCATCAATCCTCAGCAATGGTTAGGCATTGATGAGTTCGCAGAAAAGCACACCGACTACGGCAGCATTCGTATTACAAATCGCCAGACTTTCCAGTTCCACGGCGTGTTAAAAGACGATATTAAACCAATGCACCAATGGCTGCATCAGTTAGGCTTAGACTCACTCGCCACAGCAGGTGACGTCAACCGTAACGTACTCTGTACCTCGAACCCGGTTGAAAGTAAACTGCATGCTGAAGCGTATGAATGGGCTAAGAAGATCTCTGAGCACTTATTACCCAAGACCAACGCCTACGCTGATATTTGGTTAGATGGTGAAAAGCTCTTTAGTACTGAGTTATCTAAACCCACCACCAAGGAAGCCAGTGACCCGACCGAACCCATTTTAGGTAACACCTACTTGCCGCGTAAGTTTAAAACGGCGGTCGTTATCCCTCCTCATAACGACGTTGATCTTCACGCCAATGACTTAAATTTTGTGGCGATTGGGGAAAATGGCAAGTTAGTCGGTTTTAACGTATTAGTTGGGGGCGGTTTGTCCTTTGAGCATGGCAATACCAAAACATTCCCAGAATTGGCTTATGAATTTGGCTTTGTCAAACTGGATGATGTTCTGAAAGTCGCCGAAGCCGTTGTGACGACACAGCGCGACTGGGGTAATCGTAGCGACCGCAAAAACGCCAAAACCCGCTACACCATCCAACGTGTCGGTGCCGACCGCTTTGCCGCAGAAGTCGAGAAACGTGCAGGTATTACCTTCGAAGCCACTCGCCCTTATGAGTTTACAAGTCGTGGGGATCGTATCGGCTGGGTCGAAGGGGTGGATAAGAAATGGCACCTGACCCTCTTTATTGAAAACGGTCGCTTATTGGACTTCCCTGGGCGTCCTCTCAAAACCGGTGTACGTAAAATTGCCGAAATTCACACAGGCGATTTCCGCTTAACGGCCAACCAAAACATCATTGTGGCTAATGTGTCGGCTGATCAGAAAGAGAAAATCGAACAAATCGCCCGTGACCACGCATTAATTGTTGACAGCGTGACACCACTGCGTAAACAAGCCATGGCCTGTGTGTCATTACCGACCTGCCCTCTGGCAATGGCTGAAGCGGAACGCTATTTACCGAGCTTTATTGATACGCTTGATGACATCATGGCTAAACACGGCGTCGCTGATGACACCATCATTACCCGTATTACCGGTTGCCCTAACGGCTGCGGTCGAGCAATGCTGGCCGAAATCGCCTTGGTCGGTAAAGCGCCCGGCCGCTACAACCTACACGTGGGTGGTAACCTCATCGGTACGCGTATTCCTAAGCTTTACAAAGAAAATATCGCCACGGACGAGATTATCACTATTATCGATGATTGGATTAAAGACTGGTCAGAGAATCGTGAAGATGGTGAGGCCTTCGGTGATTTTGCGATTCGACGCGAGATTGTAAAGCCGGTTATTGATTCAGCCAAGGACTTTTGGGCGGCGAATTAAACCGGCCACATAGTCATAGCACATATCAAAACATGGTCCATACTTCCTTTTAGGAGTATGGACCATGTTTGATTTTTAGTAGAGCTAATTAAGCACGACGTATCTAGTAACTATCTTCCCATTTCTTGACTTCTTCTTCCGCTTGCTCACGTGCATAGCCGTACTGCGCTTGGATTTTACCGACCAGCTCTTCTCTTTTACCATCAATTTGCTGAAGGTCATCATCAGTCAATTTACCCCATTGCTGCTTGACCTTACCTTTGATCTCTTTCCAATTGCCTTTGATAATATCTGTATTCATAATAAACTCCCTGTGTCGAGTTAAGATAATTCAAAATAAACCATCTTTTTGTGATACTGCATTTCAAAGCAGCTAAATCTTAGTGACTTAACTGTTCATAAAGTAACTACAAAAAAGTGTCTTTATGAAGTTTTAAGTTAGTTCGGATGCCACACCCTGATCAAGGCAGTTTTCATAGTTTTACACTTAAGCAACAAAATGTAGTGTGATGCAAAAAACATCATTAACACTAGCGGATACTGCGCTCGGACTCGACCAGCGGTTCACGATAATCACGCGCCAAAAACATCTCTAAAAGAAAACGCAGCGTTATTCATGTTAAAAACCATTAATATGAATAAAATTCATACTAAATTGAAAAACTATCATTTTCTTTTATCGCTTAAAACGAATATGATCCATCTATTGATTTTTTCACTCATGCTCAGGCATGAGGACGATTTTTAGAGGTATTACATGTCTTTATTCCGATCCTTGCCCCCTTTTCGTGCAGATGTAGTGGGCAGCTATTTACGTCCAACCGCTTTAAAACAAGCGCGCCAAGCCTTTGAAAAAGGTGAGTTATCCGCCAGTGAGTTACGTGAAGAAGAAGACAAAGCCATCCGTCACAGCGTACAAAACCAGTGTAATTGCGGTCTACACGTTGTTACCGATGGCGAGTTCCGTCGCACCTGGTGGCACTTTGACTTTTTTGATGGGCTTGAGGGCGTGGAGCGCTACGACGCCGACGAAGGTATTCAATTTTCTGGCGTACAAACTAAATCACACAACGTGCGTGTCATCGGCAAGGTCAAGTTTGGTGATCACCCCATGCTTAAAGACTTCGAGTTCTTAAAATCACTCGAATCCGGCGCCAACCCTAAAATGACTATCCCCAGCCCAAGCGTTTTGCATTTCCGTGGCGGCCGTAATGTAGTCAGTCCAGACGTTTACCCCGATTTAAACGAGTTTTTCGACGATTTAGTACAAACCTACCGTGATGCGCTCACTGCGTTCTATCAAGCAGGCTGCCGCTATCTACAGTTGGATGACACCGTTTGGGCGTATCTCTGCTCCGAAGAACAAAAACAAATTGTGCGCGATCGCGGCGACGACCCCGACCAACTCGCTAAAATCTACGCTGATGTTTTAAACCGCATCCTCGAAGGCAAACCCGATGACCTCGTTATCGGTCTACATGTATGTCGCGGCAACTTCCGCTCTACATGGATTTCCTCGGGTGGTTATGAGCCCGTCGCCGAACTGCTCTTTGGCACCGTCAATGTGGATGCCTTCTTCTTAGAGTACGACAACGATCGCTCTGGCGACTTCCGTCCTTTGCGTTTTGTAAAACCGGGCCACCAGCAGGTGGTATTGGGCTTGGTCACCACCAAAACCGGCGAGCTCGAAGACAAAGAATTAATTAAAGCCCGTATTCAAGAAGCCTCACAATATGTCGCTCTAGAGCAACTTTGTCTCAGCCCTCAGTGCGGTTTCTCTTCCACCGAAGAAGGCAACAACATCACTGAAGCCGAGCAAGACGCCAAACTGCGCTTTGTAGTAGACATCGCTAACGAAGTTTGGGGCACACCCAACAACTAAACCCCAGCGGTTTAGTGCTATTCGCTACAGCAAAGAGCTCTTCGGAGCTCTTTTTCCCTTTTTTCACACCAAACCCCTATTTCGTGAACTGAGCCGTACGTTGCTATGAACTCCTCAAACACTCCTGCCCCTCTCACCTTACGTCAACATTTAGACGCTGCCTCCATGAGCACCTTGCAATGGCGTGCCATTGCTTTATGTTTTTTAATTAATGCCATCGATGGCATTGATGTCCTTGTCATGGCGTTCACCGCTTCAGCGGTTTCCAAAGACTGGGGGCTAAATAACGTCGTGCTGGGTTGGTTGCTCTCGGCGGGCATTATTGGCATGACGGTGGGATCTGTGTTTTTAGCGCCACTCTCAGACCGCTGGGGCCGTCGTCCCATGGTCTTAGCCAGTTTGCTCGCAGCAGGGGCGTTTATGGTGGTGACTGAATGGGTACAAGATCCATGGACACTGGGCGCTTTGCGCTTTCTGACGGGCATAGGCATTGGTTGTAGCATTGTGAACGCTAACGTGCTCACTAGCGAATACGCCAACGCCAAGTGGCGCGCTCTGGCGATTGGTTTGCAATCGGTGGGTTTTGCCCTAGGCGCTACCTTGGGCGGTATGCTGGCGGCCTATCTGTTAAAGCACAGCGCTTGGCAGAACGTGTTTATTTGGGGCGGTATCTTAACGTGGATCACAGCCTTGTTAATTGCCATTGGCCTACCCGAGTCCCTCGATCAGCTCTTACAAGGACGCCACCCTAAAGACAAACAACGCGCCCAGCGTCTACTGCAACGCATGGGGCAAGGTCAACTTCCTATGTCGTCCAACCCAACCCCCGGTCTGAAACCCAACGCTTTACAAGCGCTACGCCTTTTGTGGAGCCCCGGTGCAGTACGCACTTGGTTACTTGGCGGTAGTTTTTTTGCCTTAATGTTTAGTTTTTATTTTGTCACCAGCTGGACCCCTAAACTGCTAGAACAAGCCGGTCTTTCTGCCGACAAAGGCGTAGCCGGTGGCGTCCTGCTGCATGTGGGCGGCATGCTGGGTGCGTTGGCTTTGGGCTTATTAGCCAGTCGCTGGCACTTACAGCGCGTGGCTCAATCATTAATGGTATTAGGCGTCTTTGCGTTGTGTGCCGTCATTCCAGCCACTAGCTGGTCCCTGCCCGCCGCCATTGCTCTAGGCATTGCCATTGGTTTTTTAATTAACGGATCCATTGCCGGACTGTATGCCACCACCCCACAAAGCTTTGAAGCCGCTACCCGAAGCTCGGGCGTCGGCATAGTGCTTGCTTTTGCACGCCTAGGCGGCATGGCCTCGCCGGTAGTAGCCGGCCATTTGTTGGAAGCCAACTGGTCTGTTAGCCATTTATATTGGCTGTATGCGGGAGCGTTATTACTAGCCGCCACATGCTTGCAGTTATTTATAAAAACGCAGCCGCATCAGGCCTAAAACTCAACCACAAGCAACAAGCCCAACTCACTGGAACGTTGAGCTGGGCTTTTAATCAGGTAAAAATCACTCCTTGTGCCTTCAATTTTAACGCATCTATTTCCGGACGCTCGGTGGCGCAACCGATGGATTTAACGACTTTATAGGTACCCTTTTTCTTGCTAACTAACTGAATACTAACGGATCCTACTCTCAGGCTCAGCCACCACCTCACGCATTAAGTCATCTAACTCTTGACTATGATAAAGGTCTAAGCACTTTAAGTAATTAAACTCTAAGCCCGGTGCCTCTTGCTCCGCCAGAGGATTACTATAGTCTTGCACCAAATATGCCTGCACTAAATTTGTCACTGCTTCCGGGGCCTTATCCAAATCATAATAAGTCCACTCAATCAAAGCCCCATGGCTACTGGCGATATCTCGAGTAATCAACTCATCACCTCCATAGGCCTTGCCCAAACAATGCGCAAAAGCCATGTCCTTGAAGTTTTGCCCGTATGAGCGTTCGGCAGCGCGAGGGCCTCTATGATTATCTTCTTGAGCAACTGACATTGTCTGTGTTAAGCCAAAAACGCAGAGAACTAAGGCTAAAAAATAAAGAATTTTTTTGATTTTCAGCTGTGTGTGTAAAAAAATCATTCAAACTCCCAAAAAAAGATGTTATTCGTTTGGTATGCCCCTTGAGGGTGATAAAAGTAACACGCATCATAGCAGCCATTACCATCAAAAAGCGAAGCATGTCCGCTAGCATCCGTCCAACCTGAAATATCAAATAACACAATACCTTTACGGCCCTTTAATCCCGCTGGACTCCTGACGTCGCCAGAAACTACTTCAGGTTTTCCAAGACTTAAAATTAAAAATTCGTTCAAATCCCTGACTCGATAAAAATATTGTGAACCATCTGAGCCAGACACCGTTTTGCCGGGGATCGCAGGTACTTTAAGGCCTGACTCATTGAGGATATAGCTCAATCTCACCGCGCATGTGTTTTTCCAGCGATAGTGCTCATCAACCTCATTAATGTTAAATGCTACACGTCCGCCAATAACCTCTGCGGTAATCCTCCCAGAAAACCATAGCAATTAGAAGTAGAATTTCTTATAAAGGAAATTCAATGAAACGATCACGATATACTGACAGCCAAATTATGGCGATTCTTAAACAAGCTGAAGCCGGTACGCCAGTGCCGGAGCTGTGCCGGGAGCATGGCATGAGCAGCGCCACGTTCTACAAGTGGCGTGCTAAATACGGTGGCATGGATGCCTCCATGATGTCTCGCCTTAAAGAGCTTGAGGCGGAGAATCAACGTCTTAAAAAGATGTATGCCGAAGAGC
>NZ_KB892315.1 GCF_000373745.1 Oligella ureolytica DSM 18253
CGGATCGGAGAGGCTATGCCATTGACCCAATAGGACTGCCTTAAACATGGCGAGCACGGGATAACTCGGACGACCTTGTTGAGTCGTCAATCGACGCTGCTTTTGTGAATTGAGGTAGCATTCAATCGGTCGCCAATCAATCACTTGATCTAACTTAAGTAACGGAAAACGATCAAGGTGTTTGGCAATACGGGCTTTGGCGGTTTGTTGAAAGAAACTACTCATAGGACTAAAGTAAGAATGCAAGAAAACAAGCTATATTTTAGGAAGTTTGAGGGGTTATTGCAAAGGTCTCACTGTATAAATTTTGAATCTCGAGCATAAGCTAAATTAACTCTTATGGCTGGCAAGTTACTTATCTTTTTTTCAGGATAAAACAAACTGCCAGGAGCTAAAAATATGTCCTGTTCTGCTGCTAACTGAGCCAACTTCATATCATTTTCTCCTTCTTCTAGCTCTACCCATAAATAATATGAACGTTCAGGGCGATGTGACACTTGTAAATTCATTTTCTCAAATAAACCTAAAACCTCTTCAATCGTAGTATCTAGCATTGCCCCTAGACGGCGTATATGACGTAAATACTGACCACTCGTCAACACCTCATATAGCCAACGTTCGAGATAATCTGAAGAGCTCACTAAAGTCAACATCTTAATATGTGATAAAGACTTAATAAGTTTTTCTTTACCAGCAATATACCCGACTCTCAAATTTGCAGAAAGCGTTTTGGAATAAGTGCCAATGTAAATTACTCTATCTAATTGATCAATGGCAGCCATGCGTGGGGTCTGTCCGGGAAAAAGGTCAGCGAAAGCATCATCATCAATACAAAGAAAATCATATTTTTCGGCGAGTTTAAGAATTTGATATTGCACGCTTAATGAAATAGACCCTCCCGTTGGATTGTGTCCAAGACTTTGCGTAAAAAATAACTTTGGTCCATAATGTTTAGCTTTTTCTTCCAGCTGATTTATATTTGAACCGTCTGTTAATCTATCGATACCAATTATTTTTATTTTATAAAGTTTTAATTTTGAAAAAAGAGGATAGTAGCCTGGACTATCGACAAACACAACGTCACCCGGCACTAAAAAGTGCTTAATTATCATGTCCATAGCATGGTTTGCACCATAGGTAGTGACGATTTGATTCGGGGTTGCCTGAATACCTCGTTCATATAAGTATTGAGAAAGTATTTCTCTCAAAGGATAGAACCCCATTGGGGGGTTATAACCATACTTACTGTCTACAGGTGCATTAATCTTCATATCAAAGTCAAATTGGCTCATCCAACTAGCAGGTGGCCGACCATCACCGACTCGTACAGCTAAGGTGGGATTAAGCTGTTCTTTCAATAACGAAGCTGTATCAATCGCTCTTGTAACATGCAATCGTTCTTTAGCTGATGAGCTTTTTTTTAAAGATAGACTCACAAAAAAGCCAGAACTAGGCTTAGATTTCAAATAACCCGATGCCATTAATCTATCATACGCTTCAACAATTGTATTTTTTGAAACTCCAAAATACTGACTTGCAGCTCGGATAGACATAATTCTTTGTTTAGGTTTTAAACGATTGTTTTTGATTTCTGTTTCATAATACTCAACGACTTTCCTAACTTTACTCACTCCCACTCTCTCCTTAAACCTAATCATCTACGCTACATCTTTGTATCTTCCAACTTAAATCTGTACCAATAACTAACCGGTACAGTTACCCTCCTTAAAAAGCAACTGTACCTTGCACCGGCTAGGAAAACAAGCGATTATTGAAGTAATAATAATTAAAGATAGTACTCACACTATCACCTTTACTAATACTTATAGATTGGAGATAAAAATGACAAACAATCGACGTAGATTCTTACAGAAAGTAGCAGCAACATCTGCTGCCAGCGCAGGTGTGCTAGCAGTTCCAAAGATAGCTAATGCACAAGAAGTAGTTAAGTGGAAAATGCAAGCGCTATGGGATGGAGGTACAACTCCTCTCAAATTTGAAGAAATGTATGTAAAACGCGTAGCTGAGTTAACCGATAATAAATTTGAAATCCAACTTTACTCAGCAGGTCAACTTGTACCAGCTAATCAAGCCTTTGATGCGGTTAGAGGCGGTGCATTTCAAATGATGAAAACATTTGATGGCTATGAGGCAGGCAAGATTCCAAGTTTAGCTTTCACCAGTAGCGTTCCTTTTGGTTTCCCTGAGCCGGATCAATATGAAGCATGGTTTTATGAAAAAGGTGGCCTAGATTTTGCACGCAAAGCTTATGGGCCTGCAGGCTTATTCTATATTGCACCCTCAGTTTACGGTCCAGAACCGATACATTCTAATGTACCCATCAAAACAATTCATGACTTCAAAAATAAAAAAGGACGCTTTGTTGGCTTAGCTTCCACGGTAATGGGCAAACTTGGCGTTTCCGTAACTACCTTAGCAACCAATGAGGTTTATTCAGGCCTTGATAAAGGAGTAATTGATCTAGCTGACCGTGGTGACTTGACAGCTAACTTAGATGCCGGTTTAGGTGAGGTCGCTAAATACATTATTATGCCGGGCCCACATCAACCTACCACATCTACTAGCTATGTTGCTAACAAAGCGGCATATGATCGTTTACCTGAACATTTTAAAGCTGCGCTAGCAGTAGCTGCTCGTGAGGTCTCGTCTGCTATGCGTCAACATTATTTAGTAGCTGACACACAAGCATTACAAGCTTTTAAAAAACAAAACGTAGAAATTTCTGCTTTACCAGCTGATGAAATTGAAAAAGGACGTGCTCTAGCACAAGAAGCTTGGAAAGAAGCAACCAAAGACGATGCTTTAGCAACAGAAATCTATGAAAGTCAAGTTCAATTTATGAAAGATTTAGGTCTACTATAAACCATCAACTTCAATAAATTAAACATTAATACTCTTCCCCCATTTTCATTATGGGGGAACGAATCTTCAAGGAGTGTGTCATGCATTCGCTTTTTTTGTGCTTTGTGAATGCAATTACAAGCGTCAACAGATTTTTCTTTCGACTTGCATCACTATTTATTTTCATCATTGTATTTTCAATGTTTTACGAAGTAATAAGTCGTTATATCTTTCATGCACCAACTACTTGGGGGCTTGAGTTGGCTACCTTATTATTTGGTCCTTATTTCTTATTAGGTGGAGCATATTTATTACACCTAAAAGGTCATGTCAATTTGGATATCATCAAAAACAGCCTTCCAAAACCGATTCAAAAAGGCTTAGAAGTATTTGCTTATGTGGTTATTATTATTTTCTGCTTTATCTTATTCCAATATGCCTACCCAGCAGCTGTAGATTCTTTTAATTATAAGGAAACAACCTTTTCAGCTTGGAACCCACCATTATGGCCAACTAAATTAGTTATCCCTTTTGCACTTATCTTATTAAGCTTACAAAGCGTAGCGGAACTCATCCGTCTACTTATCCAAGGTAAGGAGAAACCGGTATGAGTGCAAATTCAATTTTAATCATTATGTTTTTAGGCTTAACTCTGTTCATGTTCACGGGGTTGCCAATAGCATTTGTACTTGGCGGTTTATCGCTTTTAATCACAGTCACGTTGTGGGATCCAAACGCTCTCATCATCATCTTAGTGCAAATCTACGATACGATGCGTTCAGAGGCCCTTTTAGGAATTCCCCTCTATATTTTCATGGCAGGTATTTTGCAACGTACTGGTATTATTGAAGAACTATATCAAGTGATGGAAATCTGGTTTGGTCGCTTAAGGGGTGGCTTAGCCATTGGTACAGTTATTATCTGCGTTCTTATGGCAGCTATGACCGGCGTAGTTGGTGCTGCTGTAACTGCCATGGCTTTGCTTGCCATGCCTGAAATGCTAAAACGAGGCTATAAAGCTGAATTAGTAACAGGAACAATATGCGCTTCTGGCACTCTTGGAATCTTAATTCCGCCTTCTGTTTTAACAATTGTTTACGCGGTTACTGCACAGGTTTCAATTGGAAAAATGTTAATTGCAGGAATTATACCTGGACTAATGTTAGCAATTTTATACATAGGCTACATTTTGTATGTATCTTACTTTAAAAAAGGCTATGTACCTCTTTCTTTAGGCAATAAAGTGCCTTTTCGAACAAAACTACAAAGCCTTAAAAATATAATTTTTCCTCTTCTTTTAATTTTTTTAATCTTAGGCTCGATTTTCACGGGAGCTGCTACACCAACAGAAGCGGCAGCAGTTGGTGTAATAGGAGCCTTTCTAATCGGCCTTACCAAGCGTAAACTTTCTTTGTCTGGAATCCAAAGCGCTTCTATAGAAACGCTTAAATCGACAACAATGATCCTGTGGATAACCATCGGCGCTAAAGCATATGTTGCAATTTTTACAGGTTTAGGTGGTGCTGATACTCTACTTAGCCTAATTCAAAATCTTGATGTGCACCCCTATTTAATATTAGCCTGCATGATGCTAATTCTTATTTTCTTAGGTACTGTTTTAGACGAAATAGGCATCATTCTACTGACCGTACCTGTCTTTTTACCTATCGTGCGGTTACTAGGTTTTGACGAAATCTGGTTTGGCGTTTTGTATGCTATCACCATTCAAACCGGCTATATTAGCCCACCATTTGGTTATACCCTATTTTATATTAAAGGTCCTCTTCCACAGCACCTCAGTATGGCGACAGTCTATCGAGGCGTTCTTCCCTACCTAAGTCTACAAATTTTAGCCTTGATAATTTGTGCCATATTCCCTTCTTTGGTGACTTGGCTACCGAATTTAATGGATAAATTCTAATAATATTGGAGATACAACAGTGAACAAATCATCCCGAATATCTGGCTTTCATAAAATGAATACATTCGAACGCCTAAATATCGTTAAAGCCTTTAGCGATTTAGATGATGAAACTATTAAACTTTTTGAAAACACAGGCAATTTACCTCTTGAACTTGCTGACAACCTAGTTGAAAACGTCATCGGTACGATGAATATTCCACTAGGTATCGCCACAAACATGAAAATTAACGGAAGAGACACATTAATTCCAATGGCAACCGAAGAGTCATCTGTGGTAGCTGCTGTTTGTAATGCATCACGTCAGTGTTACGACAATGGTGGGTTTAGCGCCTCAATGTCAGGTTCCTTGATGATCGCCCAAATTCAATTAGTAAACATCACAAACCCTGAATTCTGTAAAACTGTTATTTTAGAAAAAAAAGAAAAAATTAGAGAAATCTGCAATGCTTGCGATCCAATTCTAGTTTCCCATGGTGGCGGCTTTAAGGACTTAGAAATCCGCGTAATTAATTCCGCTAGCGGCGCCATGGTAATCACCCATATCATTGTGGATACCCGCGATGCGATGGGTGCAAATGCTGTTAACACAATGGCAGAGAAACTTGCTCCTGAGATAGAGCACTGGACTGACGGAAAAGTCTATTTACGTATTTTATCTAATTTAGCGGATAAACGTTTAGCTCGCGCTCGAGCTACTTGGACTTGTGAAAGCATTGGAGGTGAAGGAGTACGTGACGGAATTATCAGCGCTTACGAATTCGCAAACCATGATCCATACCGAGCAGCAACTCATAACAAAGGAATAATGAATGGCATATCAGCTGTGGTTTTAGCAACGGGCAATGACACTCGTGCCGTTGAGGCTGGTGCACACGCCTATGCGACACGACAAGGTTCGTACCGTAGCCTTACACACTGGGAAAAAGATAAATATGGCAATCTGGTCGGTTCAATTGAAGTCCCAATGGCAGTTGGTCTTATTGGTGGAGCTACCAAGCTTCATCCGATAGCAAAAGCTAACCTAGAAATCCTTGACGTTCAAAATGCTAATCAATTGGCAGAAATTATTGCTGCAGTCGGATTAGCGCAAAACTTCTCTGCACTCAAATCTTTAGCTACAGTAGGCATACAAAAAGGTCATATGTCTCTACATGCTCAAAATATCGCTATGATGGCGGGAGCTATTGGAGATGAAGTCGAAAAGATAGCTAAGATTTTAGTAGATAAAGCATTAGTTCGAATCGATATTGCTCAAGAAGAATTAACTAAATTAAGAAGCAAATAACAAACACTACTTAAGATAACGCCGTTAGATAAACTCGATTATTCGATGGTGTTATCTTATCTTCAATATTTGCTCTCAATATAAAGCTCGACACTGAAAAACATAAACCCCACTGCTCAATTACTTCTCAAAAGCTCGGTGTATCATACAAATCAAGCACTTAGAATATATAACCATATTAAGTCACAAAGATATCCACAATTTCTGTGCATAACTTTATTAACAACAGGAAAAAACTCCCCTATTTCATAAAAACCAGCACTTGATCGCAAGATTGATAAGATCGCTCATTAAAACATCAACCCAAGATAATTCTTGCAAATCAACAAGTTAAGACTAGTGACAACATTAAGCCACAAAGTTATCCACAAATTATGTGCATAACTCTAAGTTAATCCAGCAACCTTTTTTTCTTCACAATTATCTTCAAATAAAAACAAATATCTTCTAACTATTGAGAATCATTACTATTTTTTAATGAAAATGATTCCCAAATAGTTTAATGATCGGCCCTATGACGCTGCTTTTGTCATCTTTTCTTTAATCCTAACTGTTATAATTTATCCACTTAATCTTTTTAAAGGAGTTAGTTATGCAAGGTTTAAAAGGTCATCCAGAGATCATTGATTTTATGAATGAGTTATTAGCAGGTGAACTTGCCGCTCGTGACCAATACTTCATTCACTCTCGTATGTATGCTGAGTGGGGCTATAACAAGCTATTTGAGCGTATCGACCACGAGATGGACGATGAAACCGGTCACGCACATGACTTCATCCGTCGTATTTTAATCCTAGGCGGCACACCTATTTCTGCTCCTACGGCTGTTAATATCGGCTCTAACGTTGTGGATATGCTAAAAAATGATTTAGCACTTGAGTTAGAAGTACAAGCAAACCTTAAAAAAGGCATCGCACTCTGTGAAAAACATCAAGACTACGTCACACGTGAGTTGATGATTGAGCAACTTAAGGACACAGAAGAAGATCACGCTCATTGGTTAGAGCAGCAGTTACGCTTAATTGATATTATTGGTCTGCAGAATTACTTACAGAGCCAAGTATAAAGGAGCTCGTATGCAAGGCGATAGACAAGTATTACAAGCGCTAAATAAAACACTCCGTGTTTATTTAACGTCAATTAACCAGTACTTTTTACATGCTCGGATGCATAAAAACTGGGGGTTTACTGCGTTGGGCAAATATATCTACAAAGAATCTATTGCAGATATGAAATTTGCTGACGACATCATTGAGCGTATCCTTCTCCTAGAAGGCCTGCCAAACCTACAGGACCTTGGCAAGCTGTATATCGGTGAAGCGGCGATTGAAACAATCAAATGTGATATCCGGATTGAAGAGCTCAAAGACGAAGTCCTCATGGAATCAATTAAGCTATGTGAAGAGAAGCAAGACTTTGTGACTCGTGCCCTCTTAGAAAAGCTTAAGAAGCATAATGAAGATCACTGGGATTGGTTAGAGCTACAACTCGACTTAGTGAATGATTTAGGCGAATCACACTACTTACAGACTGTGATAGAAACAACGCCGGAATAAATCTAAACACGCTATATATTAAAGCACCAAGAAAAAGAGTCGAGGATATACGTCTATCCTCGACTCTTTGATTTCAATCTGTATAACTTTAAAAGCTAACAAAGCTAAACGATCTAACTGAGTAGCTCAAACTAAGCAGCCACCGTCTCAGTTAAATCAGTTACTTCTACGGAGCGGCCTTTAGGCTTTTTCAGATAAGAAGAAGCCAAATCAGCACAGCAGCCACAACACGTTGCAACACCAAGCTCTGCTTGTAAATCACTGAAAGAATTAACGGTACCCGAAGATACACTATCTTGGATCTGACGGTCAGTAATCGCGTTACAAATACAAACGTACATAAAATCTCCCTCTGGCTGTAGCTACTTACTACATATACTGATATAAAACCGGCGACTCCTAGTTATTGTTATACGGTAGACGCCTAAAGGTTAAAATAAACTTTGTATAAAAAAATACAATGGTGCTAATATTTAAAAGCTATACCTGTATGATAATTGTTCTCATTATCAATTTCAAGTGCAGATACACTTTATTAGCAAAATAACATCTAGGGATTTTCACTAAGTTTCTCAATGTCCAAAAAAACAACAGTCTTTACCGATTTTCCTAACTATCTCTACCTCATCAAACTGGCTTTTCCAATTATCCTGGCCAATGCCTCTGTCCCTTTACTCGGTTTGGTGGACACAGCAGTCATTGGACAAATGGGCAGCACAGCGGATCTCGCAGCGATTGCGTTAGCCAGTTTGATTTTCAGCTTTGTCTATTGGGGATTCAGCTTCTTACGCATGGGCACGACGGGCTTTGTCTCACAAGCGGTAGGCAGTGAGGATCGAGCAGAATTACTTGCTCTACTCTTTAGGACCATCCTCTTAGGTACAGTAATTGGTTTGATGTTAATTATTTTGCAAAAACCCATACACTCGATCGCCTCTTTTTTTCTATCAGCAAGCCCTGAGGTTAATCTACGTGTTAAAGAGTATTTTGCTATTCGGATTTGGGGGGCGCCTGCGACTTTAATCACCTTTGCCCTGATGGGGACCCTCATTGGTCTTGGTTGGACAAAGCAAGTGCTGGTCGTCCAGCTCTTATTAAATGGTTTAAATATTGTACTGAACGTCCTCTTCGTTGTGTTTATGGGATTAGGCGTCAAAGGCATTGCCCTAGGCACCTTAATAGCCGAATGGGTGACAGTAATTTATGCGCTTTATCTGATAGTCAGTAAGCTGGAAGTAGGCTCGGTCAGTCAGCGTTTTAACGAGTTTTCCGATCGAATTTTTGATAGGGAAAAAGCAAAAGCCATTTTTGTTGTTAATGGCGACATCATGATTCGCACATTGGCGCTATTAGGCGGCTTTGCTTGGTTTGCCAGACAAGGGGCACAGTTTGGCGATGCCACGCTTGCCGCTAACCATATTCTTTTACAGTTTATTTCAATGTCTGCCTATTTTTTAGATGGCTTTGCTAATGTGACAGAGATGATTGCTGGGCAAGCATATGGTGCTAAAAAGCGTCAACGTTTTATACGTGCTGTCATTGATAACACGGTCGTTGCCGGTGTCAGTGCACTTATATTGAGCTTATCGCTATTAGTTTTTGGTCATTTATTTATCCAAGCACTGACCTCAGACGCAGAGTTACAGCACATTGCTAATAGCCATGCACATTTTGCCGCTTTCTATGTTTTTGTGTCCTTTGTGGCCTTTCAATTTGACGGCGTATTTGTCGGAGTCACCAACAGTAAAGCCATGCGAAACTCAACCGTTATCGCTTTAATCAGCATGTTAGTCACCGGCTATGTACTGACACCCTTGCTTGCTAACATTGGCTTGTGGTTGGCATTGATTGTTTTTGTCATCGCCCGTGGTGTGGTGTTGGCAATTGATTACCCGAAAATTATCAGTGGTACACAATGGCAGTAAGTATCGACTGACTACCAACCGACCCCTACGCCTACGTTTGTATTAGCGGTTGGCTTTACCCTTACCCCGGTTGATACGCGCACCTTATTACCCCGAGACCAAGGATACACTCTCACCGCATTGGTTAACCAAGCAGACTTGCCATTACCCACGGTAAACGGCACGGAATGGCTGGCCCCTGCCGAAACCCTTGGTTTTCTTGGGGTAGATTCACAGGCTGCGAAAGTTGAGAGAGCTAAAATAAGGATAGGGAAAGCAATAATTTTTTTCATAAAACGCTGCAGTTTTAGTCGTTGATTGACGATGGACACTTTAGGTTAACATATCGGCTAGCCTAAAATAAAATCGCTCTCTCAAGGCCAAGCGTTAGTAAAATGCTAAGATACTGAGGTAGTTTTCGCAGGGAGGAAGCCATGAGCAACACACACCAACCACATGATAATAATGGTATCTCTTTTCAAGGTCGCTTTTGGATTGAGCGCCATGCTAAAACCTTCCTTGGACCGGGTCGCATCGAGTTACTGGAAAAAATCGAATCCGGTCACTCTATCGCCGAAGCAGCCAGACAGCTTGGCATGGGTTATAAGACTGCATGGGATATGCTTAACAGCATGAACAGCCTGGCTGATGAACCGGTTGTTATTAGTACCAAAGGCGGGCGACGAGGTGGCGGCACCACCATCACCGACTACGGTAAAAAAATGATTGCCTTCTTTAGGCACATCGAAAGTGAATACCTTGCCATGCTGATTTCACTTGAACAGCGCTATCCCGGACTGAATGATTTTTCTTCTAATCCGAGTCCACGTTTACAGCTACGCAGCAGTGCCAGAAATCAGTTGTCTTGCCGCATTCAAGCCCTTGAGAAAAAAGGCCATCGGATTATAGCGATGCTGGATTTAGGTGATCAGCAATACTTACAGGCCATTCTCACACAAAAAAGTATCGACGAAATGAAGCTCTCTGTTGGTCAGCAAGTGTTTGCGCTCATGAAGGCGCCAATGATATCGCTCAGCCATAGGTCTGATGAACAGGGCATGAGGTTAGAAGGTGTGTTGGAAGCAATAGATTTGGATGAAGCCGGCGGCGCTGAACTCACTATCCAACTTAAGAGTGGACAATACCTCACTGCGATGATTGAGGACGCAACACAAGCTCCTACTCGTGGCTCACCTGCCTATGCGCTTCTTGACCCTAAACAGGTCATTATTGCGACACTCTAAAGTGACTAAGTACTAGTACCCACTCTACTTATGTTATGTTTTTAGTCTAAACATAAGATTTAAAAGCATTCAAAGGCTCTCTGACATGAAGCCAAGGCCTGCTCCCAAGCTTGTGTTTTGCCAAGCTCCTGTCGCATCTGACGATAAGGCAGATGCTCAGCAACCTCCCCTCGGCCATACACGATGATATGATTTGCCAATGCTTTGATATCCTCTAAATCATGGGTAATCATCAGCATCGGCACATTAAATCGCTCCTGAACCTGAATTAATTCCTCGCGCATTTTAATACGCAAAAGTACATCAAGCGCTGAAAGAGGCTCATCCAATAACAACACATCAGGCTCTGTCAATAACGCCCTACCCAAGGCAACGCGTTGACGCTGACCACCGGATAATTGACTTGGCAAGCTATGTGCCAAATCTGCTATCCCTAAGACCTCCAACATATTGAGCGTTTTCTCTTTATTTTCGGAGCTAATTGGTAAAGGCCAACGTCGTAAAGAATAGGCTGTATTTTCTAATACACTCAGGTGAGGAAATAAGGCATAGTCTTGAAAAAGAAAACCGATATTACGCTGGTGTGGCGGTACAAAGATGTTTTTTTCGCTATCAAAGAGGACACGATTACCTAATTTAACATGACCCACCTCAGGTCGAATTAAACCGGAAATCACCTGCAACGTCACGCTTTTGCCACAGCCTGATGGACCAAAAATCACCGTACGATCAGCACTCGTTGCAAAGTCCACCGACATCGGAAACTCACGCTTATTTTTACCTGACTTTTGCTTAAGATTAAGTTCAAATTTAACGCTTAACTGCATCACCTGCCTCGATTATCGCTTCGGCGCAAGCCAATAACCCGATACGGCCAGAATGGTGACGCAAACGACCGAAATAAGTAATACTAAGGCGTTGGCACGCATATCATCACCCGCCTGCACCGCATCATAAACAGCCATGGATAAGGTTTGGGTACGCCCCGGTAGATTACCGGCCAGCATGAGTGTCGCACCAAACTCACCCATCGCTCTAGCAAAAGCCAATAGCGTACCGGCCGTAATACCGCGCACCGCTAACGGCAGACTGACACGAAAAAACACGCCCAAACCCTTTGAGCCGAGTGTTCGTGCAGCATATTCGAGATTTTTATCGACATCCTCAAACGCCGCTCTGGCTGACTTAAACACCAAAGGAAAGGCCACCACGGTGGCAGCCATCACCGCCCCTTGCCAAGTAAAGACCAACTGTAAGCCAAGCGTGCTTTCGAGCCACGGGCCAAAGGTACCGCGACGCCCAAAAAGAACTAATAAATAATAACCCAATACAGTGGGTGGCAAAACCATCGGCAAGGTAAGTATCGCATCGACAACGTTTTTTCCGAAAAAATTCAAACGTGCCAACAGCCAAGCAAATAGGATGCCCAGTACAAAAGCAAAAAATGTTGCGTAAAAAGACACCTTTAAGGTGAGTTTTAACGCGCTCCAGTCATTGGGACTAAACCACTCCATGCGATATTACCTTGATTGTTATTAGCTAAGAAATTGATATTATTGCTTAAATTCTTTGATAGGCACAAAACCGTACTGAGCCAAAATGCTTTGGCCCTCTTCAGATAAAACATAGGCAATGAAATCACTCGATACCGTTGTTTTGCTCTGTGCTGCTTCAGCAATTGGGTAAACGATTGGACTGGACACCCACTCGCCCTCTTTTTCACCTGCAGCAACGGTAGGAATTTCTAAAGCTACTTTAACCTTATCTTCGTCTTGCTTGGCATCAGTAGAGAATACAAAACCGGCAGCAACCTCGCCACGACTCACGTAGCTCAAACTCTGACGAACGTTAGAAGCAAGAACTAATTTGGGTTCAATCTTGTCCCATACGCCCTCTTTTTGCATCGCAGCTCGAGCATAGCGTGCATTGGGTGTGGTATCGGGGTTACCCATCGCAATATGCTCAACATCATCCGCTGTTAATTCCTCTAAAGAACTAAAGCTACGATCACTATTAATAGGCACAATTAAAACTAAACCATTACCGATAAAGTCTGCACGAGTGCCCTTTTTGATCATGCCTTCGGCTTCGGCCTTGTCCATTGTGGCCTGGTCCGCAGATGCAAACACATCAACCGGCGCGCCTTGCAAAATCTGCTGTAATAAAGAGCCTGACGCACCGAAGTTAAACTCGACTTTGTGCTCCGGGTTTTTAGCTTCAAAGGCCTTACCTAGCTCGGTATAAGCATTGGTCAAACTCGCCGCTGCAGACACAGTAATCGTATCTGCAAAAGCCATTGGCGAAATCATTACGGCACCGGCCGCCATGATTGAAAGAAAAGTACGCCTCATGTGACTGCCCCGCATTTAATTAAAGAAAGAGTTCTGGAAAAGAAAAAACCGTTATATATAATAAAACATATCGATAATTTATTAAAAAACATCTCAAACTATATATTATTATAGCCTATGTATAAGTAGCTTACATTCAATATGTTTTTTCAAATATATCGACTATTGATTATATCTCAACCAAGGGTAATTTGATGATTTATATCTCTTAGATTATTTGCTACTTGAAGATATCAATATGGGCGACTTGACCACTCGCTGTCTCGGTTTAGAAAAACATCAAGGGATGATATGCTTTGTGAATCGACAGGCTACCGTCACGAGTGGCATTAAACTAGCTAAACACCTCTTGGATAAACTGGGCCTCAGGACGACAGAATCTCTCGACGATGGCATGCCAATCGCACAGGGACAGCCCCTCCTAATCGCAACAGGCGATATCGATGCCTTACACCAAGGTTGGAAAGTCGTACAAAACATACTTGAATGGACGTGTGGCGTTGCGCAATATACCGCTCAAATGGTGGCTCAGGCGCGTAGCGTCAACCCGAACATACAGATTGCCTGTACTAGAAAAAGCATTCCGGGTACGCGCTTATTGTCGACCGCAGCCCTTCGAGTGGAGCAAATACATTGACCAGCTCCGCTATAGCGCATCTGAGAAAAAAATCATTGTCGAAGCCGGCACAATAATCGCTGCCGGTGGAATTAATCTTAGTAATGTAGAAGAATACGCGGCCACAGGCATCTCAATGCTTGTCACGTCAGCGCTGTATTGTGCGAAGCCTGTGGATATTCAAGTGAAAATAGAGGTTGTGTAGGGTGATGCTTAAACTCGTCCGTATGAACACTGACCACTTCTTCCCCACCCAGTAACGACATACCCTGCGTACAAACTCTCTAGTTCAAATAATTAAGCGCCCCACCTGAACCATCGCCGGCATAGGCAGCGGCTAAGTTCACGTTGATGGCACGCTCAGTGGCAAGCAGAAACTCTTTCAGCTCCACCGTCGTCATTTCCGGCGGCATGTTTGCCATGTTGGCGTGAATGCGCTGCACCGCCTCTTTCGTGCGCTGACGCAGTGCCGCCAGGTCGTGGTCAACGAGCTGGAAGTCGCGCTTGCGCAGCTGACCAGTAAAAAAATTGCGATGAATTTAGGGCTGTCCCCCAGAACAGTGGAAACTCATCGGGGGCGCATTATTATCTCAGCTTTGATTGGCATGATGATCCTCGGTGTTGGCGTGGCTGTGATTGGCAGCGTCGTCGCCGTACAGCTGTCTGAAATGTTCTCTACTGATATGCGCTATACAGCTTCAGGCATGTGTTATAACTTCTCTTTTGCTTTGTTTGGCGGCACCGCACCCTACGTTGCCACTTGGATGACAGCCAATACGGCCAATGTGTTATCACCTGCAATTTATGTGACCGCTGTTGCGCTATTCGTAACTGCTTGGGTATTTTTCTTTATCCCAGAAACCGCAAATAAACCGTTGCGTCGTTTCCATACTGAACCGCAATACGACAAAGAAAAGTTTGACGTGTTAACAATCTCATCTACTAAACTAGACGTATCAGCCTAATGCAGTCTAACTAATAAGTAATGAGCGGTGAGTACACAGAAGTTACTCGCCGCTTTTTCTATCTTCATTATTGGATCACTTAAAAACATCATCTGTATTAGCGGCAGTTGTTGCACCACAAATAGCCCCTTTTTGCCTAAGCATCAACCAGCTTTGAGTACCCAAAATCATGGGTGTACCAACGGTATAAAAACCAAACTTTGTGTAATAGCGCACGTTTTCTTCTTTATCCGTTTCCAAATAAAGGGGAACGCTTGGCTCAGCCTTGTGAGCTTGCTCGATTACATACTCTAATAATTGCCGGCCAATACCTTGCCCCTGCCAGGCAGGATCGACGGCTAAGGGGCCTAAATGCCAATGTGGAGTACGGGGATTTAGCTTAGCCCAACTACCTAACCAGATACCCAAGCGCAGTAGTCCAACGACACCATTGGACGAAACCATATAAGGCACTAAGCGTATACTATCGGTCAATGATGGGGTGCAATGCCCGGGAGCAATCACACCAAACACCCCAACCAAGCGCTGTTCAATAAAAGCACCGTACAACCAACCTTTACGCTCAACATAGGCGAGCATACCGGGAAAGAAGCGTCGTAGCCGACGATGGCGTTTTTGCTCAGCCCGCCCAAATACTTTGATGTGTAAGGGGTTATCGCGCATGGCCAGCGCGCAAGTGGCGACAGCATCAGCTAACTCATCTTGGTTAAGTGTGCGAATGGTTAACTGCCGGACGGTGGTGGGTCGACTCAATTTAACCTCCTAATTTAGAACAATCGCGGCTGAAGCTCACCTACACGCCACATCACGCCACGTAATTTAACATCGTCACATAATGACAAGCACTGCCCGCTAACACAAATAGATGCCAAATGCCGTGCATATGCCTCCAACGGGTGTCATTTACATAAAAGATAATACCGATGGTATAGGCTAAACCTCCCGCCAACAACCACAAAAACCCAGCCCGACCTAGGGCACCCATTAACGGCAAAATAGCTATCACTGCTAACCAGCCCATTAACACATACAGTATCAGCGATAGAATCCGCTTGCCTCGCGCTAACCAAATCTCCTGGATAATCCCAAATAGCGCTAAGCCCCATACCACGCCAAATAATGACCAACCCCAAGCACCACGTAAACTCACTAGCGCTAAGGGTGTGTAACTACCGGCAATTAATAAATAAATTGTGCAATGATCAAATTTGCACCAAATTTCTTTCGCCCTGCCGCGAAAACTATGATAGAGTGTTGATGCCAAATACAAGAAAAATAATGTCGCACCATAAATGCTGAAGCTAACTATTTTCCACGGATCAACGGCCTGTGCACCAGCAACGATAAGAAACACCGTGCCGATTAACGCTAAGGCACAGCCAACTAGATGGGAAATACTATTAAACCGCTCACCATAATGCATATATCTATCCTTTGAGATTCATCATCCAAATAATTATTACGCATAAAAAAATCCGAAGCCAGTATAGACACACCAACTCCGGAGTTTTTAAAATGCATTGTGATAACGCTTTAGCGCATTATCGTAGCAATCAGCTACTTAATCAGCTTTTAAGCATCTGCCGACTCAATGACCTCAGCCTGTTGAAACTTTAATGCCATAAAGCCTTCAAGTGTATCGTCTTTGATTTCTAACCAAGGTCTTGGCAACTTAGCTGCCATGGTTCCGGTCATAAGCGAGCGATAGGTCTTGTTTCTGAAGCCCATAATGTCAGCCTGTTTGTCTTTGAGCCATTGCTTAAACAGCTCGGCCTGCTCTTGCACTGGGAACGTTGGGTAATCAGTCATATCAAGCAAATCCTTAATATAGCTTGCTTGGAAATCAATCGACTCCTCTTCATTGGCGATTTTTTCATGGCGATCCAACCAGGAGTCCATATCCTTACGGCGTGTCGCTTTATCAGGTAACTGAATTTTACCCATAATGACGTCACGTGCATACCACGCCTGAGCATCAAACATATTAAAGGTAAACCACTGATCCTGCATACCCAAATAAATCAATTTCGGGTTATTTTGAAACACAATACCTTTATAAAGATTATCAGGATACAGGCAATTATGCGTTTCTAAGCGTAGATCATCCGGCAAGAAAGAGAAGTGGAAGATATACCCCGTACACATAATGATGGCATTAAAGGCCTGACTTGTTCCATCAGTGAAATGTACGACATCACCTTCGATACGCTCTAGACCCGGCTTTTCAAACACACCCTCAGGCCAATCATAATTGTAAGAACCACTGCGACGGCTAATCGTCACTGACTTAGCGCCGTACTTATAACATTGTGATCCGATATCTTCAGCAGAATAACTTCCACCGACTAATAAGACATCCTGACCCTCATACTCCAACGCGTCTCGGAAATCGTGGGCGTGTAAAATACGGCCCGGATACTGATCCATGCCTTCATAAAACGGCATATTTGGCGTTGAAAAATGACCGGTGGCAACAATTACATAATCAAACTCTTCGGTTTCTTGCTCGCCGGTTTTGTGGTTCATAACCGTGACTGTAAACAGCTCCGTTTCCTCATCAAAGGTAACCCAACGCACCGGACACTCAAAACGGATATAGTTAAACACCGCTCGCTTATCCAGACGACCCATGATGTAGTCTTTAAGTACTTCACGTGGCGGATAAGAAGGGATCGGCTTTTCAAAGTGCTGGTCAAAACTATAATCAGCAAATTCTAAGCATTCTTTAGGGCCGTTAGACCATAAGTAACGATACATACTACCGTGCACAGGCTCCCCATTTCTATCTAACCCTGTGCGCCATGTGTAGTTCCACATACCGCCAATATCATTTTGTTTTTCATAACAAACAATTTCCGGTAGATCCGTTACACCGGCTTTACGTAATGCTTCAAACGCACGGATTTGTGCCAAGCCGCTTGGACCCGCACCTAAAATAGCAATTCTAGTTTTACTCACAATAAGACACCATTTAATTATTAATGCACTGATACGAGATACGTACAGTGTCTATTCATTCTTAATGATTCGTAGAAATGTTAGACAGGATAATTTTTAGTAGATCAGCATACAAAACTGACTATAAAAATGTCCTCAATCGATAGTCACAATCCATGTGACAAAAGAATAAATACATAGTACTAATTAATACTAGTATGCCAATGTACCATAACTAGCATTGAACTGCAAACTCGAGGTCATTTGTATCATATTGTATTTATTGAGGATTTTATTTGATAATTTTGAAAAGGTATGATTAGAGCTATCAATTGGCCTTTTTGTATTTGGGAGTGCTTCATATCAATCCGTCAAATTTATGCTGATAACTCAACCAACATGAGTACATTTAAAAAGAATCCAATGGCTGTAATGAAGCCTGCTGAAGGAGCCCCAGTGGTTGTATTAAATCGTAATCAGCCTATTTTTTACTGTGTACCTGCGGATGCCTATAAGGTTTTAATGGGTAAGCTAGAAGATATAGAACTAGCTGACATTGTTAGACAACGTCAAAGTTCACCAGAAATTGAGGTTTCTTTAGATTTGTTATCGGCAATGTAATAATGACCCCCAGGAGGTGGGGACAAAAACTTGGACTATATTATGACAGGTAGAGCATGTATACACACCAAGGGTAACCCCCCCATTTTTAACAGCATGAACTGACCCCATAAAGTTGGACGGTTAGTTTTTATAAGGAGGACTGATTTCTGTATTGCACAGGACTCAGCCCCTTTAGTTTTGTACTTACTCTTTCATGATTATAGTAGTAAATATACTCATGAATCCGTTTCTCTAACTGTTCAATGCTAGTAAATTTTTCACGATAGAACAATTCACATTTAAGTGTACCGAAGAAGCTCTCAATTACCGCATTATCCAAGCAATTTCCCTTTCTCGACATGCTTTGCGTAAAGCCATGGCTCGCTAGTGTTTGCTGATAGCTGTC
>NZ_KB892316.1 GCF_000373745.1 Oligella ureolytica DSM 18253
AGGACTGCCTTAAACATGGCGAGCACGGGATAACTCGGACGACCTTGTTGAGTCGTCAATCGACGCTGCTTTTGTGAATTGAGGTAGCATTCAATCGGTCGCCAATCAATCACTTGATCTAACTTAAGTAACGGAAAACGATCAAGGTGTTTGGCAATACGGGCTTTGGCGGTTTGTTGAAAGAAACTACTCATAGGACTAAAGTAAGAATGCAAGAAAACAAGCTATATTTTAGGAAGTTTGAGGGGTTATTGCAAAGGTCTCAGATTGAGATTACGCGAGACAGATTGGTCAAACAAAACTGGATACCGCAGACTATATAAGATAAATTTACTTAGCAAAAAAAGGAGTAAGAATCGCTCCCTATAATTTAAATTATGGTATTGACACTTATTATATGAAACGAGCGATTCTTCTTTTCAAAGACTGTATTAGACAAGCTCAAAATTAATTCAGCTAACGATTGATAATACTATCAATTTCTTCTTTTGATAACCCTATATCTCGCAGAACTTCAGCTGTGTGCTCACCAAGTTTTGGCGGTAGTTTTGCTTTCACCGAGCTACCTTTTATCAATACTGGATTACGAGTAAATGTATATTTATTCGATTGTTCATCTTTTATATCTATAAAAAGACCAACATCCTGCAAGTGTCGGTCTTGTTCAAGATCTTTTATGCTATTGATTGGAGTGACTGGAATTTCTAGTTTATGGCATAGCTCTAACCAGAATTTGTTAGTTTCTTGTTTAGTAATGCTTTCGGTCAATTCATATAGCTTATCTATATTACTTGTTCTAGCACTAATTGTTTTAAAGTCATCAGCATCTGCTAGGTCTTTTCTACCAATTGCACTAAAAAACTTTTTCCAATGCGCATCAGTGTACGGCATCATGCAAATATAACCGTCGCTGGTAGCATAGGGTTTACGCCACTTACTGAGAACTCTAGGGTAGCCAATCTGTTCATTTGCTTCTGGTAGATGATGCCCATACAAATGTTCCACTAATAGATATGAAACCATTGATTCATACATGGGTATTTCAACAAATTGGCCCTGTCCGGTTCGCTGCCTTTTTATTATGGCAGCAAGTATGCCATGCGCAGCAAATAGAGCACTAGTTTTATCAGCTGCTATGGTCGGTAAATACCTCGGTGTACCTGTTTGTTGACCAACTAAATCAGCAATACCGCTCAAGCCTTGTATCGTATCATCATACGCTGGTTGGCCTGCATAGCTTCCTCCATTGCCAAAACCATGCAAAGCTGCGTACACCAACTTAGGATTTAACTTCATGAGAGATTTAGGATCTAAACCCAGTTTTTCCATTTTTTGCGGACGTATACTGTGCATAAATACATCTGCTGTTGCTACTAATTTATATAATGCGTCTAAATCATTTTTACGCTTTAAATCTAAAACAACACTACGCTTATTTCGGTTAACTCCCAAAAATAATGTTGACAGTCCTTTTTCAATACATGGCCCAGTATTTCTAGTTGAATCCCCATTGGGGGCTTCAATTTTTATCACATCAGCACCGTAGTCAGCAAGTATTAAGGAGGCATATGGACCAAAAATTATTGTTGTCAAATCAATGACCTTAATGCCTCTTAATGCACCATCTTCATTTTCTTGCATGTTCATTACGTATCCAGATTTAATAGTTTGCAAATAAATAGACCCTTACCGACTATATAAGAGTCGTCGGTAAGGTATAAAAATTACCTAATAACTTTACTCGGGTCTTCTCCATATGGTGGAGAGTAAATCACCATTAATTTAACCGGCGTGTCACTAGTTGCCGTAAATATATGATTTTCTCCTGCAGGAAAAAAGCAGAAATCCCCAGGTTTCATTTCTCTTTTTTCTCCACCAACCTCGGCAACTGCAGTACCCTCCATTAGATAACACACTTGCTCTAAGGTAGGATGAGCGTGTGGCAATGCACCTTGATTTTTCTGAATTACGCCTATTAAGACTTCAAGGTTTTTGGCACCAACAGTCTCATCACTGATCACTCTGTAGTTATTTGTACCTTCATGGTTAGCCGGTGAATAAGGTGTTACATCTTCCATGCGTATAAAAAATGGTTTAGTCATTGAAAACTCCTAAGTTACATTTGTGTTGCTAAAGCTTCTGTGAATTTATTCAAAGTTTCGGTGCCTGGCTTATTACGTTTATCAAGTCTTTCTGCCCAGTTCTGAGAAACTTCTTTCATAACGGACTCAATTTTTTCTTTATCTGCACCTTCAAACTGAATAAAATTTACACCTTGTTCTTTTAATTGTTGATATACCTTCTGTTCTTCTTCATCAAAACTAACGCAAGCTTGTTTAGTTGCTTCATCTCCAGCTTGGGCTAAAATCTCTTGCACCTCTTTAGGCAGGCTTCGCCATTTACGCTCACTAATTGAATAAGTAACGATCACTGCCCCAAAGTTGGCACCTAAGGTGGAACTATGGGCTCGCGGAGAAAGTTTATAAGATTCAATACTTATAAAAGGAAGCAATGCACCATCAATCGTGCCTCGGGACATCGATTCATAAATCTCTGGAGGAGCCATTTTCACGGCAACGGCATCAATTTGATTCAGAGTTAACTCTTGCGCACCACCAGCCGCTCTAATTTTTAATCCTCCAAAATCTTTAAGGCTTTCTATATTTTTCTTATTACTAATCATTAGCTGATATGGTGGCAGCACAGTAAGAAATAAGGGTCTAATTTTGTTTTGTTTGTATTCATTTTCAAAAAAATAACCTCCTTCTTGCGCCATGGACCAATAGGCATTGGTTGCCTGGCACGAAGTTGTAAACATTCCGGGCAACTCAGCAACACCTGACAAAGGCATTTTATCTGCAACATAAGCAGGTCCTACATAACCTATATCTAGAACTCCTGTTTGTGTTAACGACAATAAATCTTTAGCCTTTCCTGATTGTTCAGCTGGAAAATGCTTAATTTTAATTTTTCCATTTGATTTAGATTCAACGGCATCAAACCACGCTTGAGTTAACTTTTGACTAATAATATGATCTGGCGGCAACGAATCACCAACTCGTAGCTCTATGTTAGGTATTTCAGCATGCGCAGGCATCGCAAATGCCATTAGAGTTGCAGCAGCACTCGCAAGTAATTTTAGTTTCATAATTGTCTCCTAATTTTTAATTTAATATTGGTAAATATTTTTTAATTATTCATAGTTCTTGGTAGCCATAAAATAATTTCAGGAAAGGCTACTAGCAAAATAATAACTAGCACATGAGCAAAGATATGAGGTGTAACTCCACTAAATATTTCTGTTAATGGCCGATTTGTGTATCTAGCAATTACAAATGCATTCATGCCTACTGGTGGTGTAACCATGCCAAGCTCTGCTGTAACTATCATAATTACACCAAACCACAATGGGTCAAAATCATAGGCTTTAATTAGTGGCACTAAGACTGGAACCGTAAGAAAAAGTATGGCTATTTGGTCCATGAAGCAACCGAGGATCAGTAAGCCGATTAGCACCATGGCAATTATTAGCCAGCGAGATAAACCTAAGCCATGAACCCATGTGATCATATCTTGTGTGAAATGCGTAAGAGCTATGAAATAACCAAAGATTTGAGCACCTAAGATTATTAGTAGCACCATACAACTCGTTTGAGCTGCTCTGATTACAGCGTGACGCAACTGTTTTGCTGTAAAGTTGCGCTTTATCATGGCTAAAATAAATGCGCCTAGAGCTCCTAATGCGGACGCTTCGGTTGGAGTTGCTACACCGGTGTAAATAACACCCGTCACAGCCGCAAATAAAAATAACAAAGGACCTGCTGCTTTAAGCACTGATATTTTTTCTTGCCACGTGTAGCCACGCCCTTCAGGAGCAGTACCAGGTATAAACAACACAATTATCCATATTGTTAAAATAATCGTAAATGTGACCAGTAGTCCAGGAATGACTCCAGCAATAAGCAGCTGACCAATATTTACATCGGCAATCAATCCGTATAAAACCAAAGCTATACTCGGCGGTATTAACATGGCCAAAGTGCCAGATATTGCAACCACTCCGCAGGAAAATTTTGACTCATAGCCCTGTTTAGTCATGGCAGGTATTGTCGTGGAGGCTAACGTAGCCGCGGAAGCAGTACTAGAGCCCGCAATAGCTCCAAAACCAGCACCAGCTAAGGTAGTCGCTATTGCAAGCCCTCCACGCACTCGTCCCAACCACGTTGCAGCAGCGCTAAAGAGGTTGTCGGCTAATCCACTGAGTATGACTAATTCAGCCATAAGCAAAAACATAGGGACTGTAATCATTTCGTATGAATTTGCCGCAGATAGTGGTGCAGTTGTCAGCACACCAAGCATGGCATTAAAACCCAGCAACTGCCAAAGGCCTATTGAGCCAACAACCGCCATGGTGAAACCTACAGGTGTGCCTAATATTAAAAGTACAAAAAGCAAAATAATAGAAGTCAGTAAAATCATTTTTATTCCTTTTCGTGACCTGAAACAAGAGGCAATTCAATAATGTCTTCACCTTTTATGACTGAAAGACTGTGACCGATGGCTCTAAATATTATTCTCAGTAAAAGTAAGGCTACACCAATAGGAACCGAAATCCATGACAGCCAGATTGGCCATGCTATTAGGCCATCAGACACTTCATTGTTTATGAAACTACTCCAAGTCTCAATTAAAGACCGTTCCAACACCAAAAGGAAAACCCCGAGCGCTAACCAATAACCTATAGCTAAACAGGCATGTCTCGTTCTCGGTTGAATTTTTATATGCAATATATCCACTGCGATATGCGCATCGACCCGCAATGTATTTGATAAAGCAAAGAAGAAAAGGATTACCATCAAATACATGGAAATCAAATCATATGACCAAGCTAATGGCGCATTAAACATGTATCTGAGAAACACATCAGCCGCAACTACCATCATTATTAAAAATAATGATGCAGCAGCAATATTGACTAATATGTCCTCCAGACAGCTAATAAATTTATTCATAGCTGGTTGTCTCCAAAAGGCACTAATAATTTTTATTTTTTATCGCTGAAAAGTAATATTTATAAATATTTTTATTTATCAGTCTTAATTAATCGTAAGTATTAATAGGTATAGGGTCAATTGAATTTTTATACGTATAATGTTAACTATTAGTTAACACTGGATTACTCTTATGCGTGAATTACCTTCTTTAAAGAATTTAAGAGCATTCGAGGCTGCTGCAAAAACCTCGAGTATACGCAAGGCTGCGGAAATCCTCTTTATTACCCCGGCAGCAATTAGCAAACAAATCAAAAGTTTAGAGTTATTTTTGGGTTGTGACTTATTCACACGACATCAATGGGGTTTAGAGTTAACTGAAAAGGGTGAAATTTATCTGTATCATGTGCAACGTTCTTTAGCAGAATTACGCAAGGGCACTAAAAATGTTATGCGAACTAAAGAAAGAACAATTATAAAATTAAGGTCTTACTCAACTTTTTCAGTCAATTGGTTAATACCTAGAATTGCAGATTTCTATGCCTCATATCCTGACATAGTGATTGATATAGCCACCACTTCACGCTGGATTGATTTTAATGTGGACGGCGTTGATGCCGCTGTTAGATTAGGCTCTGGAAATTGGCCCGGAATGCAATCTTTTCGACTCGTAGACAACGTTATTGCACCTGTTTGTTCGCCTCATATAGCCAAGTTATTAAGCTCTATTGATGATTTGCGTCACTATACCTTATTACATGTACAGGCAAGACCCGATGATTGGGATAAATGGTTGTCAGAGTTTGGACCTTCAGATATGGACTCTTATTCAGGGCAAAAGTATGAAAGCTCGATCCTAGCTTATCAAGCAGCAATTCAAAGTCAGGGAATAAGCATGGGGCAATTAGATTTAATAACAACTGAGCTTGCAAAGGGGAATTTGGTTTTACCTTTCGATAAAACACTAGATCTGGGTAAGTATACTTATTATTTGGTAAGGCCCGAATCAGGGCAAAACAAACCTGAGCTTGATATTTTTTGTAACTGGATATCTAGCTATAACTAGTAATTAAATAAAAAACCATTCTCTATCTACTGCATAAAGTTATGTAACAATCACTATTAAGTCACAGGTAAGCTTCCTGACTTTACGGCTTTCATTGCGATCGTAAAGAGAAGTTGAAGCTAGCAAGAGGCTAAACACATCTGACTTCACTGCCAATACAGATGAACTCACTAGAAAAGCACTAAGCAGCAACTTAGAGGCAGCACTACTGTTTCATACTGACCCTGACTACTTAATGATTAATGCCTACATAAAAGTCGGCTTTTTCACTGAAGAACGAACCTTGTACCATCTGATAAACCCAGTTACCGACCAAGCTACCGACCTAGACTCTCCACTTACTAACGTGGAGAATCTATTACTTCTCTTACAAAGTCACACCTTATCTCTAAAAGAATTACGATTGAGTTTAGGTCTTAAACATAGACAAACACTTAAAGAAAACTATTTAAATCCGGCGTTAGAACAAGGGTTAATTGAAATGACTTTGCCAGACAAGCCGACTAGTCCAGAGCAAACTTATCGACTGACCAAACATGGGAAAACGCGTGTACGGACATTATTGAACGACAAATCCAATCTTTGAGACCTTATTCACCCCAACCAAGAACAACCCATCATTTACTTAAACCCTTTCGATAATAACCGCAGCACCTTGCCCACCCCAATACACATAGCACATAGCGCATAACGACCGCCTGTGCGTTGCAATTGATGCATGGCTGTTGTTATCAAGCGTACCCCGGAAGCACCCAAGGGATGACCTAAAGCAATGGCTCCTCCATTGGGACAAAGGCTTCATTTAGCTCAATCACATCCATATCAGCCATGCTTAATCCCGTTTTAGCAAACACTTTTCGACCGCTGAGGTTGGGCCATATCCCATAATACGTGGAGCAAGACCAGCAGTAGCCATCGCCACCACGCGAGCTTTTGGACTTAAAGCATATTTTTCTACTGCATCTTCAGACGCTAATAAAGTAACTGTTCAATATAACCTAAAATGCCGAATATCTATGGGTAAATGCTTAAAATCAGCAAGCCTTAGAATGAATACAGCTCTTTTAAAACACAGGTGAACTCAGCTCAAACACCTTCTTTGATAACGTAGAACCATCGCTTATTTGCTGAAGACTGACCCATAAGTCTCTAAAAAGCTGTTTTAAGCTTTTTGTTCTGCGAAATTAGTAAAATGATTTTCATTGAGCAATATAAAAGAAGGATCTGATAATGACACAACATGCGCAATTTCTCCAAGCTGCCACCGAGTTTGGTTTGATAACTGACGAAAGCCTTTATACACAGTTTTTAACTGATTTCACCGACATCAAAGCCGGCAAGCCTTTAGCAGTTTTTAGACCAAAAACCACAGAGCAAGTAGCGGGTATCATGAGCGCTTGCACAGAATACGGCATCAAAGCGGTCGTCCAAGGCGGTTTGACCGGTTTGGCTGCGGGTGCCACGGTGCAAGATGGTGAGGTGATCATCAACCTTGGACAAATGAAGCAAGTGGTGGAATTTGATGAGATTGGCGGTACTTTATGTGTTGAGTCCGGTATGGTGCTCGAGGAAGTCTGTCAATTAGTTGAGTCTAAAGGCTGGTACTTTCCATTGGATTTAGGTGCGCGCGGCAGTTGTCAGATAGGCGGTAATGTCAGCACCAACGCCGGTGGTAACCGCGTACTTCGCTACGGCACAACACGTGATTTAGTGATGGGCATTGAGGTGGTTCTTCCCGATGGCACGGTACTTGATATGCTGCGTCGTCTTATTAAAAACAACACCGGTTTAGATTTAAAGCATTTATTTATTGGTACAGAGGGTCGTTTTGGTATCATCACCAAGGTGATGTTGCGCCTCTTTCCCAAACCAGAACGTCGTTACTCTGCACTCTTAGCGATGAATCGTTTTGAACAAATCACTGATTTACTTAAGTTTTCTCGCGCGAGCATGGCACAGTTATCGAGCTTTGAAGTCATGTGGAAAAACTACATTACAGTGGCGTCAGAAGTGACCGGTAGCGCAATACCTTTTGATGGTGCCTATCAATATTACGTCTTGGTAGAAATCGAAGGAGCAGACAGTCCGCGTCTCGAAGCCGACTTCCAACACTTTTTAGAAAGAGCCCTTGAGCAGGAGTTAGCCGATGACGCCATCCTCCCTCAAAACATCAGTCAATCACAAGCGCTTTGGACCTTACGCGATGCGTCAGCAGAAGCGATGCGGGCACGTGCGCCTTATTTGGCCTTTGATATCGGCATTCCGCTCAAGGATATGTCACGTTTTATTGATGAAGTTGAAGCCGCCATTGCTAGGGACTACCCGGATATCGAATGTCAGCTATTTGGCCACTTAGGTGATGGTAACTTGCACCTAACTACTGCTAAAATGCGTGAAGAGGACTTTATGCCCGTTGAGGAATTAGTCTATCAAATCACCGAAAGATACAATGGCAGTATCACCGCCGAGCATGGGATCGGTATGATTAAAAAGCCATTTTTACACTATAGCCGCAGCGAGGAAGAGCTGAAGGTGATGGCACAAATTCGTAACTTGCTGAATCCAAACAATGCGCTTAACAATGGGCGCGTTATTGATTAAATCATTTAATTTTTAAGGAAAATATATGTTTGCAAAAGCATTAAGAAATGGATTAGGTTGCGTAGTCGCCACCGTTGATCAATTCACCCGACCCGCCAAAAAGAAGCGCACTAGTGAGGCGCAGCAGGTAGTCGAAGCTCAGACCGCCAAGATGTCGTTGTATCAATTCCACGGTTGTCCTTTTTGCATCAAAGTACGTCGCACCATGCACAAACTGAACTTACCTATACGCACCGTAGACGTCAACAAAGATCCTATCGCCGAGCAAGAGCTCATCAGTGGTGGCGGTAAGCGTACAGTGCCTTGCCTACGCATTGAAAAAGAAGATGGTACGGTGCGATGGATGTACGAATCTAAGGATATTATTAACTACTTAGAGTCGAATTTTGCCCATCTCTAAGCACCGCATATAGACAAAGGGAGAAAGACACTAATGATTAAACGCCTCGCGATCATCGGCTATGGTTCTATTGCCAAGGATACACTTCAAGCGCTACAGCCGTTACTTAGCGAACATCAAGTTGAGGTGTTAATCCTCAGGCGCTCGACTCCTTGCGACAGTGAGAAAAAGGCACTGCCTGTATTTGCCAGATTCACGCAAGACATCGCTCAACTCTGGGACTTTAGTGCGGATTTTATCATCGAAGCGGCAGGACAAGAAGCGGTTGCTCAATACCTCCCTAATTGCCTTAGTACCGGCGCTGATGTGCTGATCAGCTCAATCGGCGCGCTCGCTAACGCAGACTTATACGCTGAGCTACTCAATATAGCTCAGCAAAGTAATCACCGTATTTTATTACCGTCAGGTGCCATTGCCGGCTTAGATTATATTCAGTCCGTCAAAGATGCTGAAGAGATTGAGATCGCTTACGAGTCGCGCAAGCCGGTGGCCGCGTGGCTACCGGAATTAGCGACGTTGGGCATCTCGCCTGAGTCAGTTCAGCAGACATTCGTGCTATTTGAAGGCTCTGCTGCGGAAGCCGCTAAACGTTACCCTCAAAACTTAAATGTTGCAGCGACCTTGGCCTTGGCCGGTATTGGCATGGATAAGACCCATGTTCGCGTGCTTGTTGACCCGTCACTCAGTCAAAATCAACATCATATTTTAGTGAAAAGCGAGTTTGGCGAAATGCGTCTGCAAGTCAGCAATACCCCCTCACCAAATAATCCAAAATCCTCTTGGATTGTGGCACAAAGCATCGCTGCCACGGTTAAAAAAGAATTTGCTCATACCAAAATCGCTTAGCAATTCTTGATGAGCCCCTCAGAAGCCGGTGACTGCATTTACACCGGCTTTTTTTATATTCTTTTTTTATATTCATAAAATAATCTAGGGTAATTGCGGATTGCTAACAACCCCAATAAGCGCAAAAATCAACCATCAAATGTAAAAGGTTGCAACTTTTAAACCTATAGGGTGCAACCAAGTTTTATGGAGACTTTTATGAGCTCAACCACCCTAGGTGTTAAAGTTGATCCGGAGTTAAGGGAGCGTATCCGCCACGCTGCTAATCGCATCGGACGCACACAACATTGGTTTATCAAGCAATCTATTTATTCAATGCTGGAAGAAATTGAAGCGGGTCGCTTACCGCCCAGTTTGCAACATGCACTCACGGCTGAGTCGACGACGACCCTTACTGAGCTGGAAGAGTCTGGTCTGAGTCCGGTCAACCATGAGACAGTGCAACCCTTCTTAGATTTTGCTCAGCAAATTGCCGTTCAATCGGTTTTACGTTCAGCCATTACCTCTGCCTACCGACGTGCGGAGACTGAGTGTTTACCCATGCTACTAAGCTTGGCCGACCCCGGTCCTCAAAAAGACACTATCCAGGGCACTGCACGTAAATTAGTGGAGTCTTTACGCAACAAACGAATCAGCGGCGGTGTCGATGGTCTGATTCATGAATATTCTCTTTCCAGTCAAGAGGGCATCGCCCTAATGTGTCTAGCGGAAGCACTGCTCAGAATTCCCGACAAAGCCAGTCGCGATTCCCTCATTCGCGACAAAATCAGCCGTGGCGATTGGCAATCACACCTTTCTTCCGGCTCGTTATTTGTCAATGCCGCCACATGGGGGCTCATGATCACCGGCAAGTTAGTCGCCACAAATAGTGAAAAAGGCATGTCCTCAGCACTTTCACGCATGATTAGCAAAGGTGGCGAACCGCTTATCCGACAAGGTGTTGATCGTGCCATGCGCTTGATGGGAGAGCATTTTGTCTGCGGTCAAAATATCAGCAACGCGCTCGCTAACAGCCGCAAATGGATTAATAAGGGCTTTAATTACTCCTATGACATGCTGGGCGAAGCGGCAATGACTGACGACGATGCGTTCAAATACTATGCTGCTTATGAGCAGGCAATCCACGCCATTGGTAAAAGTTCGATTGGCCTTGGTATCTATGAAGGTCCGGGCATTTCAATCAAACTATCCGCCCTACATGCCTGCTATTCACGTGCCCAATATGACACCGTAATGAATGAGCTCTACCCTCGCCTGCGGGAGTTAACATTGCTGGCACATCAGTACGATATTGGTATTAATATTGATGCTGAGGAGGCGGATCGCTTAGAAATCTCACTCGATCTATTAGAGCGCCTCTGTCACGAACCTGAATTGGCGGCATGGAACGGTATCGGCTTTGTAGTTCAAGCGTATCAAAAGCGCGCGCCTTATGTGATTGATTACATCATTGATTTAGCTCACCGCACTCAGCGTCGCATTATGGTTCGTTTAGTCAAAGGTGCGTATTGGGATACTGAAATTAAACGTGCACAGACTGACGGCCTAGAGGGTTACCCTGTTTATACGCGCAAAGTATATACCGATGTGTGTTACCTTGCCTGCGCACGCAAATTACTCGAGGAACCGGAATACATTTTCCCTCAGTTTGCGACTCATAATGCTCACACCGTCGCTGCCATCTATCATATGGCAGGCAATAACTACTACAAAGGTCAATATGAATTCCAATGCTTACACGGCATGGGCGAACCGCTCTATGAAGAGGTCATTGGTCCGATAACAGCCGGTAAGTTAAATCGATCCTGCCGTATTTACGCTCCCGTCGGCTCACATGAAACGTTATTAGCGTATTTGGTACGTCGTTTATTAGAAAACGGTGCAAACTCCTCTTTTGTTAATCAAATCGCTGATAAAAGCATCTCGGTTGACAGCCTAATTGCTGATCCCGTCGCGCAATGTCATGCAATTCACCCTATTGGCTCGCCACATCCATTAATCCCGGCGCCTCGTTACTTATTTATAGAGCAAGGAGAAAATCGTCTTAACTCACAAGGCCTGGACCTTTCAAATGAACATCGCTTAGCATCACTGTCCGCCGGTCTATTGACAAGCACCGCCAAGCCACACATCGCTGTACCAAGCACGTTTAAAGAAGGAACGGATCCGACACAATGGTCATCGCTCACACAAGAGCGCGCCCTAGATGTGTTAAATCCTGCCGATCATCGCGATAAAGTGGGACAGGTAATTTTTAGTTCACAAGAAGACGTAAACCAAGCGCTCAACCTGGCTGAACATGCCGCCCCCATTTGGGCGGTGACACCACCGATTGAACGCGCCAATTGCTTACTTAAGGCCGCCGATTTATTAGAGGCCAAAACACCTGACTTTATCGCTTTAGCCATCCGAGAAGCAGGCAAAAGCTACGCTAATGCCATTGCTGAACTACGTGAAGCAGTGGACTTTTTACGTTATTACGCCCGTCAGGTGTCTGAACACTTTGAAATTGATACCCACCCACCATTAGGGCCTATCGTCTGCATCAGCCCATGGAACTTCCCATTAGCTATTTTTCTTGGACAAGTGAGTGCCGCGCTGGCAGCAGGTAACGTCGTTTTAGCTAAAGCAGCTGAACAGACTCCTCTGATTGCCGGTGCTGCGA
Source organism: Oligella ureolytica DSM 18253 (assembly GCF_000373745.1). Taxonomy (GTDB): domain Bacteria; phylum Pseudomonadota; class Gammaproteobacteria; order Burkholderiales; family Burkholderiaceae_B; genus Oligella; species Oligella ureolytica. The sequence continues at coordinate 12,570 of NZ_KB892316.1, forward strand.
TTGCGGCATTGCATGACGCAGGCATCCCCAAGGAAGTCGTACAGTTACTACCCGGCGCAGGAGATATTGGTGCCGCGTTGGTCGCTGATCCACGCATTAAAGGAGTGATGTTCACGGGCTCAACTGAGGTCGCCACCAGTATCGCTGATAGCCTTTCTCAACGCTTAACAAACGCCGGCCAACCGATTCCATTAATTGCTGAAACCGGTGGCCTAAATGCGATGATTGTGGACTCTTCAGCGCTCGCAGAGCAAGTCACCGCAGATGTGATTAACTCCGCCTTTGATTCTGCCGGTCAGCGTTGCTCAGCCTTACGTCTGCTTTGCGTACAAGAAGATGTAGCCGACTCCATCACCACCATGCTACGTGGCGCCATGCACGAATTACGCCTGGGTAACCCCGATCAACTGCATACGGATGTCGGTCCGGTAATTGATGCAGAAGCACAACAAGGTATCGCTCAATATATTGAGGATATGCGCGCTAAAGGCTTTAAAATCGAGCAACTCGCCGAACCTGCGGACACCAAGCATGGAACTTTTATTACGCCGACCATTATTGAGGTTAACAAGGCGAGCGATCTACACCGTGAAGTATTCGGGCCGGTACTGCATATTTTACGCTACCAACGAAGTTCCTTAAACGAGTTGATTGATGAGATTAACGCCTACGGCTACGGCCTGACTTTCGGTATTCACTCGCGTATTGATGAGCGTATTGATAGACTAAGCGCACAAATCAATGCGGGAAATGTCTATGTCAATCGCAATATCGTTGGGGCAGTGGTCGGCTCTCAACCGTTTGGCGGTCAAGGCTTGTCCGGCACGGGTCCCAAAGCGGGTGGTCCTTTGTATCTACTACGTTTAGTTCAACAAAGTCCGGTTCTTAGCCTGCCATCAACCATCAACGAAAAATCTGCGCATCCAGCCTTGCAAGCAATGGACATTTTCAGAGCTTGGCTTGACGAACACGGTCGAAGTAATGACGCTGAGCGTGTAGCAGCGATTTTTGACCGTCACCTGATTGGCATTGAGAAGGAATTACCCGGACCAACCGGCGAACATAATATTTATAGTCTATTGCCTCGCGGCATCGTTTTATGTCGAGCTAGCACAGAGTTGGGCGCTAAAATCCAATTGGCTCATTGCTTAGCAAGTGCTAACCAAGCACTCTTCTTAGCTGAAAAAAATAGTGCAATAACCGCTTTTCTGACGCAACTACCTGAATCACTGCAAGCGCATTTTCAGTTAGCAACAGCGTTAGATGAGCTACTCGAGAATCCACAGTTAATATTAGGAGCTGCTTTACTTGAAGGCGATAGCGATCAGCTAGCACCATTGGCTCAACGCTTAGCTCGCTATAGAGCAGCTATTATTCAACCACAAATTCTAAGCTCGGAGGCTCTTAAAGAAGGACAAAACTATCGCTTAGAAAGATTATGTATTGAACGCGCACTGAGCATCAATACAGCGGCAGCAGGAGGCAACGCCACGTTGATGGCGATGATTTAAGACTTAAAAAAGCTTTAAACATAACTTTCTGGCTAAAATAGGCCTCGAAAACAACAAATTTTTAACTTTATTTTTCTAATACTCAAGGGGAAAGTGATATGCAAGGTGCAGTCAGTAATTCCATCCTCATCGTTTTTTCGGTGTACATTGTCGGTATGATGCTGATCGGTTATTTAGGTTACCGTTCGACTAAAAACTTATCCGATTTTATTTTAGGCGGTCGCAGTCTCGGGCCATTCGTCATCGCCTTAGCAGCCGGCGCCTCAGACATGAGTGGTTGGCTCTTAATGGGCTTACCGGGTGAGGTTTTCTCAGTCGGTATTTCCGCGTCATGGATTGCCATCGGGCTTACTATCGGTGCCTATATTAACTGGCTCTTAGTTGCCGGTCGATTGCGCGCTTACACGGAAGCAGCGGGTAATTCTCTCACTCTCTCTGACTTCTTTGCTAACCGCTTTGAAGATCGTACAAACTTACTACGCATTGTGTCGGCGATTGTTATTTTAATTTTCTTCACACTCTATTGTGCTTCCGGGGTGGTTGCCTCTGCCCGTTTATTTGAAAGTATGTTTGGCTGGAACTATGTCACTGCCATGTGGTTAGGTGCTTTCTTTACCATCGCCTATGTATTTATCGGTGGCTTCCTAGCGGTCAGTTGGACGGATGCAATTCAGGCCTCCATGATGTTTACTGCCTTGATTTTGACGCCAATCATTGTACTCAGCCAAATCGGCGGTTTCGGCGTGGCCACAGAAACCAGCCTCCAATTCAATCCGCAAAGTTTAAGCTTGGTTGAAGGTGTGTCGGCCATCGGCATTATTTCATCGCTTGCTTGGGGTTTAGGTTATTTTGGTCAGCCACACATTCTCGCCCGCTTTATGGCGGCAGACTCGGTCAAGAGTATTCCTAAAGCACGCCGAATCAGTATTACATGGATGATTTGTTGCTTGGCCGGTGCGGTGGCTGTCGGTTTCTTCGGTATCGCTTATTTCTCAAACCCTGAAACGCTGACCGATCCTGCTACGCAAGCCGCTGCCGCCCGTGTTTTAGATAACCCTGAGCGTGTCTTTATTGAGTTCTCTGTTCTGCTCTTCCACCCGCTGATTGCCGGCTTATTACTCGCTGCGATTTTAGCCGCTGTCATGAGTACCCTATCTGCGCAGCTATTAGTATGCTCCAGCTCTCTAACTCAGGACCTTTATAAGCCATTCCTTCGTCCCGGCGCAAGTCAAACTGAACTTGTCTGGTTTGGTCGCTTAATGGTCTTGGCTGTCGCCTTAATTGCTATTTACTTGGCCCGCGATCCTGAAAGTAAAGTCTTAGGTATGGTGAGTTACGCATGGGCAGGTTTTGGTGCCGCCTTTGGTCCGCTTATTATCTTCTCCGTTTTCTGGCGTCGTACAACAGCCAAAGGTGCCTTTGCAGGTATGGTAGTTGGTGCTGCGACGGTGCTACTGTGGAAAAACTTCGCTAACAGCACATTATACGAAATCGTTCCCGGCTTTATCCTATCGACTATCGCCATCGTAGTGGTCAGTTTACTTGATAAAAAACCATCGTCTACGGTGATGGAAACTTTTGATGAGGTTGACCGCGTGATGGCAGAGTCTCGCCGATAAACACAACCTGATCTGAATAAAAATCTCGCTATCTTTTTGTAGGTAGCGAGATTTTTTATTATTGGTGGGAGTTAACGCCTTAAATCAAAAAACTTCTATCAAACTAAAATTTGATATGTTTTTGTAAAACATTTGCAAATAAGTTCTATATTTATGTTAACTTGATTAAATTGTTTATTTTTTATCTTAATTGACGACTAGGTGAGGAAGAGAGATGTTATTAGAAGTTGCTATTGCTAATTGCTATTCCTATGCTGAACGGCAAACACTCAGTTTAATCGCCAATAGCAGTCAAGAGCATGAACATTCTCATGTCGCTCATATTCAGGCGGCACGGAGTTATCGTGTTTTACGTTCTGCGGCTATTTATGGTGCTAATTCAAGCGGTAAATCTAACTTTTTAATCGCCTTGAATAAAATGCGTTATCTGGTTTTACGATCTGTTAATTTTCAACGTGGCGACAAACTAGACATTGTTCCCTTTAGGCTGGATTCTATGAGCCGCGCATTGCCTTCTGAGTTTGAAGTACAGTTTATTGCCGAGGGTGTACGATATCAGTACGGCTTTTCCGCTACCAATGAGCATATTCATGATGAATGGCTATTTGCTTTTCCAAAGGGACAGGCTCAGACGTGGTTTCAGCGTGTCTGGGATGACAAGCAACAAAAACATATCTGGCATTTTGGCAATTACTTTCAGGGAGAAAAGTCGCTTTGGCAAAAATCCACTCGAGAAAATGCCTTATTCCTCTCAACTGCTGTACAACTCAACAGTCAGCAGTTACAACCTATTTTTGATTGGTTCCAACAAACATTACGCTTTATTGGAGTCAAGGGCATTCATCCATTCGTCACTGCCGAAACTATCAGGACAGGTAATAAAGAACAGATTCTCAATCATCTCCGAGCAGTCGATAATCACTTAGCTGATGTGACCATTGATAATATTCCACTTGAGGAATCAATCCCCGAAAAACTGCCCGCAGAGCTTAGGAAAATACTCCTTTCTACTAATAAAAATGACAGCACATTATCAATCAAGATGCAACGCGTTGACAATCAAGGTCAGACAGTAGAATTCTCATTTGAGGACGAATCAGACGGAACACAAAAGTTTTTTTGCTTAATTGGTCCTTGGCTGGATGCCTTAGAAAACGGTTATGTTTTATTTGTTGATGAGTTGCACAATAGTCTGCATACCCATTTAGTACATTTCCTAATCAAGCTTTTTAATCATCCAAATAGTAACCCTAATAATGCACAATTAATTTTTACAACGCATGATACAAATCAGCTAGATTCCGAGCTCCTTCGTCGCGATCAAATTTGGTTTTGCGAAAAAGATGCTAAACAAGCAACGCAACTTTATCCACTCACTGACTTTAAGGTTCGTAAGGGCCATCAAAACTTGGAAGCTGCTTATTTGAGCGGTAGATATGGGGCAACTCCATTCATTGAAGAGTTCATGTAGGAGGGAGACTATGGGCTCTGAAGATTTATTTCATAAAAGAAAAGCGCGTACTAAGCGTTCTCTCGAGCGTGAGCGGAGCAAAAGAGAGCCTTATGAGAAGATTTTAATTGTCTGTGAAGGTAGTAAGTCAGAACCGTATTATTTTGAAGACGCCAAGCGATTTCATAAGATCAATACGCTCAATATTAAGGTTGAAGGCACAGGTCTGGATCCAAATAAATTGGTCGAACGCACTGAGGAGTTAGTTAGGCAAGAAGCCCGCAGAGGAGATCCCTTTGATGCTGTGTATTGTGTTTTCGACAAAGATCAGCATACAAGCTACCAACAAGCAATAAATCGTATACATAACACAACGCACAATGGTGAATGGTTCGCTATTACTTCTGTCCCATGTTTTGAATACTGGTTAATTTTACACTTTGCCTATACTGATAAACCTTTTTATGACAGAGATGGCTTGAGTGCTGCTGAAGCAGTGACACGAGAGCTTAAACAATATTTTTCCTCTTATTCCAAAGAGAAAAAGTCTATCTATACTGAACTATATGAGCAAGTTCCAACAGCAATAGGATATGCTAAACGCATTTTAAAAAGCCATCAAAATCTTAATACTGACAATCCCAGTACACATATCCATATCCTTGTTGAACGCATACAAAATATAAAAACCTAAAAACCTGCTGCAAACCCTGAAAAGCACAGGTGTGATTGAGGCTAAAGTTGACATCCTCCCCGCCCTAAAGAACGGGGATTCCTACGGCGTTCAGGCGACCATCGCCTGACTCGCTTCGGTGGGTTCTTGGCCCGACGCCCTTACCTACAGGCGAAGTCTCTGCACAAGCTAACCGGGCGTGTCCCGCCCTTAACACATTGATCGCGCCGACTACGTCAGCGTTTTCCTCAAAATCACAGTCCATACACTTGAAGCACGCTTGGCTACGCCTATTCTCCTTGGCAACATAGCCGCAGCAGGGGCAAGTCCGGCTGGTGTTT
>NZ_KB892317.1 GCF_000373745.1 Oligella ureolytica DSM 18253
TAGGTGGAGAGCTCCTTGCTGTGAACCCCAGAAACACCAGCCGGACTTGTCCCTGCTGCGGCTACGTTGCCAAGGAGAATAGGCGTAGCCAAGCGTGCTTCAAGTGTATGGACTGTGATTTTGAGGAAAACGCTGACGTAGTCGGCGCGATCAATGTGTTAAGGGCGGGACACGCCCGGTTAGCTTGTGCAGAGACTTCGCCTGTAGGTAAGGGCGTCGGGCCAAGAACCCACCGAAGCGAGTCAGGCGATGGTCGCCTGAACGCCGTAGGAATCCCCGTTCTTTAAGGCGGGGAGGATGTCAAACTTCAGCTCATCAGAGTATGATGTATATAGGCTTGCCCATTAATTGCCTTAATCCAAGCCTAAAACACACCCTTTTCAAATGTTATATGTGTTTATCTAAACACTTAATACAGAATTAATATCAATGTTATTATGACTAGTTTTATTGAAGCTATAAATAAGCTGACTAAAAGAGTTCTTAACACTTTATCACCCAATAAAAATCATCGCTTATTCTTTTAGTTAGACCATGGAGAGCACTCATGTTCGATTTAGATGTTGTGAGTTTATCGCGTCTGCAGTTTGCGATAACCGTCATGTTTCACTTTATCTTTGTCCCCCTGACCATCGGTCTATCCTTTATGCTGGCGGTCATGGAGACTATCTACGTGATCACGGGGCGGGATATTTGGCGTCGTATGACACTCTTCTGGGGCGTACTCTTTGGGATCAACTTTGCCATCGGCGTAGGTACCGGCATTGTGATGGAATTCCAATTTGGCATGAATTGGTCTTACTACAGCCATTACGTAGGCGATATTTTCGGTGCGCCACTCGCTCTTGAAGGGCTCATGGCCTTCTTCTTAGAAGCCAGTTTTGTCGGTTTATTCTTTTTCGGTTGGAACCGCATGTCCAAACGAGCTCACTTAACCGCAACCTGGTTGGTTGCCATAGGCACCAACTTCTCGGCCTTATGGATTTTAATTGCTAATGGCTGGATGCAATACCCGGTAGCTGCTGTGTTTAACCCTGACACCATGCGTATGGAAATGACTAACTTCTTTTCAGTCATCTTAAATCCGGTCGCACAAGCAAAGTTCTTACATACCGTCATTGCCGGCTATATTACCGGTGCTATTTTTATTATTGCCGTCAGTTCGTGGTACTTATTACGCCGACGCAATATGGACATTGCTAAGCGCTCTATTGCTGTCGCCTCTGCATTTGGTTTCTTAGTCTCTATCGGTGCGGTGACGCTTGGCGACGAAAGTGGTTATTTACTCGGCGAACACCAATCAATGAAAATTGCTGCCCTAGAATCCATGTGGGAAACAGAACCGGCACCGGCTTCATTTAATGTGATTGCTATTCCCAACCAAGAGGAAATGAAAAATGACTTTGCGATTCATATTCCTTGGGTCATGGGGATTATAGGCACTCGTTCATTAGATCAGGTTATGCCGGGTATTAACGAACTGGTTGAGCGCAATCATGGCCGCATCACCCAAGGGATTGATAGCTATGAAGCACTACAACGCTTTAAAAGCGATCCCCATGATCTCGAATCCAGAGCCTATTTTATGGAAAACTGGCGCGACTTAGGTTACGGCTTGTTGCTTAAAAAATATCGTGACGATATTGAAAACGCCACACCGGAAGAAATCCATCAAGCAGCCCTGGATACGGTGCCTAATGTGGCCCCGTTATTCTATGCTTTCCGCATTATGGTTGTGCTTGGTATTTACTTTATTCTCTTCTTTGCACTGACCCTATGGCTTTCTATCAAAGGTCGTATAGCTGATAGCCCTCGTACTTTAAAACTGGCCATGTGGGGTGTGGCGACACCATGGATAGCTATCGAGTGCGGTTGGTTTGTTGCCGAATATGGACGCCAACCATGGGCCATTGATGGAATATTACCCACCCATTATGCTGTTTCACATCTCTCTGTGACCTCTTTACTCATCAGTTTGTCAATTTATATCATTTTGTACACCATTATCTTCATTATCGGCACCAAGGTCATGTTGCATGCCATTAAAAAAGGGCCTGAAGAGCTTGCACCAACTGATGGGCGCTCGTTACTCACGGGAGAACTACCTACTGACAAAGTGACGGTCTAAAAGGGACGAAAAAATTATGCAGAACTCATTAATCTTATTAGACTATGAAACCCTACGCCTCCTATGGTGGGCTCTCATGGGCTTCTTACTAATTGGTTTCGCTATTATGGATGGCTTTGACCTTGGCATTGCTGCACTGTTGCCTGTTATCGGTCGCAGCGATTCTGAGCGCCGCCTTATGATTAATCTTGTCGGTCCGGTCTGGGAGGGTAACCAAGTTTGGCTGATCACCGCCGGGGGAGCTATTTTCGCTGCTTGGCCTATGCTCTACGCCACATCTTTCTCCGGTTTATACCTGGCGATGATGCTCTTATTAGTGGTCTTAATTTTACGTCCTGTCGGCTTTAAATACCGCAGTAAATATGATCACACCCCTTGGCGCAACGCATGGGACGCCGTTCTGACCTCTGCCGGGATCGTTGCACCTATCGTCTTTGGCGTCGCATTTGCCAATGTCATCTTGGGATTGCCCTTTGACGTAGAAAGCAGCTCCATGCGTGCACTCTACCACGGCTCTTTCTGGGAGCTATTCACCCCTTTCGCTTTGTTTTGTGGAGTCCTAAGCTTACTTATGCACATCACACATGGCGCCACTTTACTAGCCTGGCGAGTGGTTGACCCGGTGGCTTCAAGAGCTCGTCGTTTAGGTATTGTCAGCGCCATACTCGTTGCTATTTTATTTGCTCTGGGTGGCTTTTGGGTCGCCGCTCTTGATGGTCATGTCATCACCAGCACTATCGATCCTAATGCGGCATCTAACCCGCTAAATAAAACAGTGGCTCTCATGGAAGGGGCATGGTTAACAAACTTTAGCAAATGGCCTTGGTTATGGATAGGGCCTATTCTAGGCATTGTAGGCGCCTTGGCTACAAGTCTTTTCTTAGCATTGCACCGCCCTATTACTGCGTTTATCACGTCCGCTACCAGTATCGCCGGCATCATTAGTACCGTTGGATTTGCAATCTTTCCTTTTATTTTGCCGTCGTCAGCCAACCCAAGTATTGGCCTAACGGTTTGGGACTCCTCTTCAAGCCAGTTAACCCTCTGGGTTATGCTGATAGCGACAGCCATTCTGATGCCAATTATTATTAGCTATACCTCTTACATCTATCACATTATGCGCGGTAAGGTGTCGGAAGAAGAACTTAACAAAACCACCAACACATATTAATCATAGGAGCTTATTATGTGGTACTTAACTTGGATGCTCGGCACCGCTCTTGCTTGTGGTGTCGCTATCGCCGTTGGGCTCTGGTACGAAATCCACCATCAGCGTTTAGACGCGATTGGTGAAACGACAGAAGGAAATAAAAACACCTAGCCATGTCTAAAACAGAGCACGATCCCGGCGCTACCCTAACAACCCTCCCACGCGAACAGAGCAAATGGCTAGCTGCACTAAGCAAACAAGCAAAGGGATCACTACTCATTGGGATTAGCGCGCCGGTTATTGCCGGTTTACTATTGTTGATACAAGCTTGGTTACTGGCCGGCGTCTTAGACCAAGCGATCGTACAAGGCTTGGGCAAAGAAGCACTATTAGGTGATATCGCATTGATTATTGTCCTTCTTGTGGTCCGTACCCTATTAACTTGGCAAGGAGAACGTGCTGGCATCAGAGCCTCAGAAAAAATAAAATACCTCCTTCGTCAAAGCCTTTTTACAGATATGATTGACCGTGGTCCGATCTGGACCAGACAGCAAGCCTCAGGCTCCCTAGCCAGTATATTGCTGGAACACATTGAGGCCTTTGATGGTTATTTTTCTCAATATATCCCCTCGCTGATCGCCGGCACCTTTTTACCAATTGCCTTTGCTATCGCCATATTTCCTGTGGATTGGGTCGCGGGTTTATTACTTCTAATCACTGCCCCCCTCATCCCTCTCTTCATGGCGCTGGTTGGCTGGGGCGCTGAAGCTGCCAGTAGACGACACTTAGACGCCTTTTCTCGCTTATCCGGTTATTTTGCCGATCGTATCCGTGGCTTATCCACGTTTAAACTCTACGGCCAAGCCGAAACGGAAGCTCAACGAGTGGTTGAGGCCAGCGATGTCCTACGAGATAAAACCATGTCTGTTTTGCGTATCGCCTTTTTATCTTCAGCGACGTTGGAGTTTTTTGCCGCCCTAGGCGTTGCAGGTACGGCTTTATATATTGGCTTAACCTATCTTGATTTTATTAATCTACGTGGTGGCAGTATATTGACTCTGCAAGCCGGCATGTTTTGCTTATTAATGGCACCTGAGGTCTATAACCCGCTACGCCAATTTGCTGCGCACTATCATGATCGCGCCGATGCTCGCGCTGCAGTTGCTGAAATTCATCAGCTCTTCGGTTCCTTGCCGGATAATCTGACTCTTAGCGCAGAAGAGGAAGCGATACAAGCGGAAGTAGTATCTGAGCCTTGCCGTGCTAGCACCTCAACCCCGTTAGTGCTGAGAACGGAACAATTAACTATTAAGGCACCGGGACAAGAGCAACCACTCATTAAGGACCTTTCTTTCACACTAGCACCCGGACGAGTGACTGCGATAATGGGGGATAGCGGCATTGGCAAAACCTCGTTACTCGAAAGCCTAGCAGGCCTACGTCCTAGTGAAGGCCATGTTTATTTAGATGATCGCCCCCTATCTCAGTGGTCATCTACCAAGTTACGTCAGCACTTAACCTTAATTAGCCAACACCCCTATGTACAAAGCGGTACCATTGCCGACAATCTACGCTTAGCAGCACCGCACGCTGATGAGCAAGCATTACAAAACGCTGCTGAACTAGCGGCTATGGGTGATTTTGTAAATGACTTGGCAGACGGACTTAATACTCGCCTAGAAACGCGTGGCTATGGTTTATCCGGTGGTCAACTACAGCGTGTCGCCTTGGCTCGCCTCTTTTTACGTAATCCAAGTGTGATTTTACTAGATGAACCTACCGCCAATTTAGATCCCGACACACGTGACTTAGTGATAAATAACCTGCTTCACTTTGCTCGCAACCGTAGTCTCCTAATCGTGACGCATGATCCTGCTGTCGCACAGAGGGCTGACCACATCTGGCGTTTTGATGCGCAAGCATTAATGCCCATCGATAAATCCTCTCTTTTATCATCGGAGTGCTAAGGTCATGAAATCGATTTGGCGCCTCCTCGCTCCGCTTTATCGCCAACGCTTAGGCAGTTTAGTTTTAGCGCTGGTATTTACGATGATCACCTTAGCCGCCGGCGTTGGACTCTTAGGTGTAGCTGGTTGGTTTCTAACCGGTGCGGCGATTGTTGCCTCTTGGCAAACGTTTAATTTATTTGCCCCCTCCGCTTTGGTACGGGGTCTGTCTTTTATCCGTATTGTCAGCCGCTACATAGAGCGCGTTGTCGGTCACGACGCCACCTTACGTCTTTTAGCTGATTTGCGAGGTACCGTATTTAGGCATTTACTCCCTTTAGATCCCGGGCAATTAGCTAATTATCGAGATGGTGATTTAATTGCTCGCCTAACCGGTGATATAGACGCCTTAGATACGGTGTATTTGTTTGCAATCGCACCTATCCTTACCGCACTGACGGTTGGACTCATTTTATCTATCGTGGTTGGTGCCTGGCTGCCTGCGGCAGGTCTGATTTTAATGCTGTGCCTATTATTAGCCAGCATCATTGTGCCCTTAGTATTAGCCAAAAAAGCACATCAACCCGGACTGGCAGTTCAGAAAAACATCGCGATCATGCGTGAAATGACTGTCCAAACCGTCACGGCACACGCAGATTTAATGGCTTTAGGAGCCGAGAACCAAGCGAGACGCCAATTTGCTGCTCAATGCTTAGAAGTCGCCACTGCCCACCGCAAGCAAAGTCTACTCGCAGCTAACGGCAAAGCGGTCGTCCAACTACTATCCGGCATTTGTTTGCTGGGGGTTTTGTATTGGGGGATTGACGGCTTTGCTAATGGCACGATAAGTGGTCCACTTTGGGCCGGTTTGGTGTTAGCTGTCTTAGGTATTTTTGAAATTTTTGCACCCATTATGCGTGGAGCGTCGCGCCTTGGAAGTGCTGCGGCAGCCGCCAAACGGATTGCCGCACTCACGACCGCCACGCCCAATATCGTCGACGTGATTAAACCACAAGCACTCCCCCTTAGAGGAGAGATTATATTTAACCAGGTACGCTATGCCTATCCAATCGGGGCCAGCAACAAAAAAGGTCATGAGGTGTTAAAGGGCATTAATCTATCTATTCAAGCCGGCGAACGTATCGCTATTATCGGTCGTAGTGGCGCAGGCAAATCCAGTTTATTAAGCTTGCTGTTGCGCTTTGATGATCCCGATCAGGGCGAGATAACATATGCCGGTGTGGATATTCGTCAAGCCCCATTGGAACAACTACATCAACGCATCGCCTTCTTAACCCAAGATGCACCCGTCTTTTTGGGCACAATACGCAGTAACTTATTAATTGCCGCTCCTAATACAAATGACGAGCAGCTTTGGCTGGCACTCGATCGTGCCCGTTTAGGCGATTTTGTACGTAGCCTCGCCCATGGCCTAGATACGTGGACCGGAGAAACCGGTCGCACCTTATCCGCCGGTCAAGCGCGACGCCTATGCTTAGCAAGAGCATTATTATCGCCAAGCCAAGTATTGGTACTTGATGAGCCTACCCGCGGTCTCGACCGTGAGGCGGAACGTGCTTTTATGGCGGATCTGATGACTGCCAGCCAAGGGCGCACTGTTATCATGGTCACTCATGCACAAATAAGTACCGACTACGTTGATCGCATTATTAAGTTAGAAAACGGTCAACTAATTTAATTATAAAACGATACAATCAAAGTTGAGACCTAGCCACATCGTAAGAGGAGAGTCATGATGAGCGAAAATTTAGACCTGAAGAACATCTTTGCCCCGACAGGTGAATTACGAGCTGTTATTAATTTAGGCAATGCCGTTCTTGCCAAAGCCGGCACAAAAAAAGAGGATCCGACAGGTGTCACTGTCGACTTAGCCAAAAAGTTTGCCCTGCAATTAGATGTTCCACTCAAGTTAATTACCGTTTTAAAAGCAGCCGATGCCGTCAATTATGTGGCAACAGCGAAAGCAGATATCGGTTTTTTTGCAGTCGATCCCGAACGCGCAGAGTTAATCTCTTTTACCCAACCCTACGTGACTATTCAAGGCGCCTATTTGGTGCATGAAAACTCGCCCATTCAGTCACTTGATGAAGTAGACCAAAAAGATAATCATATTGTGGTAGGCCATGGTAGCGCTTATGACTTGTACCTCAGTCGAGCGATTAAGCATGCTGAAATTATTCGTGCACCAAGCTCTCAAGAGGTCGTCAATCACTTTTTAGCACATCACTTTGAAGTCGCCGCAGGGGTCAGGCAGCAATTAGAAATGGATGCGGCATTGGTGGGTGGCGTGCGCTTATTACCCGGCCATTTTATGGAAATTCAACAGGCCATGGGAGTCGCTAAAACGCGTGGTAAATTAGCCGGTGAATACCTCAATCAATTTGTTCGTCTCATCAAAGAAAGCGGTGAGGTACATCAAATTCTTGATGATAACCAAGTCAAAGGCGCTGCGGTTGCCGACTAACTAAGCCGGCCTAGGGGATATGTGAGTGGTCCTCGGCATAACTACGCCCCGGATCAATCACACATTCTTTGGCCAATTTTTCTAATTCCGGGCCATGGTACAGATCCAGGCACTTCAACAAAGACAATTCAAGGTGATGGGGAGGGTGAGAAGGCGCTTCCAGCTCCTCATTTTCAAGCGCAGTCTCATCAGTTACAGGCTCATGACGGTATGGTTTAGCTAGATACTCACTGACTAAATGGGTCATTTTATCCTTAGCCTCGTCGTACTCATAGCGGCTCCAGCTGTGCAATGCAGCGGCTGTGTACAAGGTATCATCTTTAACTTCTTCAACGCGATGATAAGCCTGACTGAGACAAAAAGATAAAGCCATATCTTTAAAAGTTTGCTGATAAGAGCGTGCCGGTGAGGAGGTAAAATCCACTAGATCATGGTCAAAATCACGCAACGCTTGAAGATCGGAAAATGCCGGAACAGTCGGTGCTGTCGGTACATTCAGCTCTGCCTCAGCCTCTATGTCATGCTCCGTAACGCTTTGATCCTCTACCTCTCCTACCTCTCCTACTTCTTCAGCCAACGCCAAATAGCCGGGTAGACTCAAGGCAACGGCAATAAAAATCAGGCAGATACTTTTATCTTTTAAACGAGTCAAGCAATTCATTGATACGATCCTTTTTGACACCATAGAAATTAGACCGCTTAGGTGTTGAAAGTTCACTACCTCTTAACGCCGCTATTCAATGACAACCTTAGCTTCGTACTTAGCTAACAGCATTTCAATACTCAGCCCCATCATTCCGGCAAGCATGGTTTCTTCCAAACTAATCGCATTGGTTGCAGTAATTTTTAATTGAATAGCCTGCTTTTTAGCACTCATAAAATCGATCAAACGACCACAGGCTTGTTGATGATTTTGAAGAACAACTGACAACGATCCATCATGTAGGCAATCCATTCTGGCGTCAGCCAAACGGCTCTGCCAAAGTGCCTCTCGCCGCTTATCAGTCTCAGGTGTTGACTCACCAGCTATCATCGACTGTTTAAGTGACTCTTGAAGCTGCTCCATACCGCCTAAATCCTCAATATCCAGAATCACTTGATTTAATTTCACACTTCCTGCATGTGGGATTAAATTAAACACGCCATAATTGGCAAAGCCATCAGGATCATTTAATAGGGCAATAAATGCTTGATAAACCTCAGGACTATCGGTCTTTAGTTGGAGCCCCAGTCTCATAAACTCCGGTAATTCAATGGCTGGATTTAGAAAAGCACGTTGCGACTTCTGATTTAAAGACATCGTCCAAGACACATTGATTGAATCAGGCGCCTCAAGTCGGGCTTCGTCAAAATACCTATTTAGCTGCTTTTGAAAAAACGTACCCTCAACATCAACCAGCTTCTTAACTTGTAAATCTACTTCCATCACATCATCATTTGCTTTGTAGTGATTAATGATTAACTCATCAGCAGACAATAGCAGTGTTGCTGCGTTATCGTACACCTTGACTTGTGCCAACGTAGCAACACCTTTCGGCTTCGCTTCTAAGCTATCCCAGGTCAGATTTTCTTGAAGATTATTGCTCAGTAACCACTGTTCAAACGCTTCTTCAACTTTATTTGAAGTCACATTAGAAATGACAAACCAGCCGCCGATCACCAATATGATCAATAATAAAATAATGACAGGATAGGTTAATTTCGACTTGTTCATAGCTGCCTTTTTGCTTTTAACCAACAGGGATAGGTTACTGACGCTGCTTACGCTGCTGACGACGAAACTCCCACGGTGCTACAGCATGGGGATCAGCCCAAAGCCCACGTTGCTCCTTTTGGGCAAGTCTCTGAGCAACAACATAATTGTCATCAGTAACATAGGCAGTATAAGCCCAAGCCAAGCCATTTCTCACCAGATAAAGGTTCACATTTTGATCCGCGATAAACAGTTCACCTAATACGCGCTGATAGCGGTCAATACCGTCAACCTTCACCGTTACTTCCCGATTGGCTACCAGCGAAGATAAAGCCTCTTTAGCCACCTTAGAATAAGCTTGTTTAGTTTCAGGCGCATCAATTTGTGCCAGTCGAATACGGTGCTGTGTATTATTTTTATCAAGTACACTGACTGTGTCACCATCAATGACTCTCACTACGCGCCCGACAATTTGCTCTGACGTGGCAGTACTTATCGTACCGGGATCTACGCTGTCCAACAGGTTGGTCTTTTGAAGCAGTTGCTGACAGCCTACCAGCACAAGTAATATCACGCCGGCTTGCAAAATTGAACGAAACATTTTCTTTTTCCACTTAGTACATCATAATAAACAGTGTAAGAAAAAAAATGTGGTCCAAGCTTAAAACAACCTTTTTGTGAAAAACAAACCCTCTTAACATTGGAGCGAGAGATTCTTATGACTGAGATAACCAATATCGCTAAGGCCAAACGTTGGAACAAACGCGCCTATACCCTCATTGCACTATATGCAATTTCATTGTTTGTAGGTACTTTCAGCGCACAAAGACTTAATCCTGACTATGCCAATGCCTTTGGTTGGTTTTATATTATTTGGAGCATTATTGCCATACTTGGGACATTGATTTGCGCTGTTCGCAGTCTTAATCTAGTGCCGCATCAAAACCCACATGCTAAATACCTAATCACCGTATCCATTTTTTTAGCAGCAATTGTTGGGTTTATCTTTTATCTACTTAACCATGTGGGTAACGGAGTTTGACTGGGCAAGTCAGGTGAGGAGGTGATTCCTCGCCTGATCCCACGGGTGCGACAAAGTGATTGACACACCTTTTTGGTAGCTAATATTAAACGACCGGTCTGGCACCCATACGAGGCTTCCAACGCGCAATTTCGCCTCGTTGCAATGTGCTTAGAACCAATTCTGTCATTAAATTAATAGTAACATGGCGGGCAAAAAACTGCTCCAAGACAGCACCCAATAGGTAGGGGCTGATACCGGAAAAAGCCAGCTCATCAACTTCAACCTCAATTTTTACCCCGCGCCCGTATAAAATGGGTCCCGGTATCGGCATGCGATGATGCATAGGCTCAATAGACACCTTTCTGATCCCATTGATTTGCTTAGCTATACTGCTATCAGCCACATCAGCATACACACGAAGCAATTCACGCAAAGCCTCTGCCCCCTGCTCCTCATCCAGGTCCATTAAGCTGGAGTAATTAAGATTCAAATGGCTTAATAAACGCCAAGCATAAGCACCTTTTGCTAATGCAGGTCGTGGACGCGATGGCCCTCTAAGTAATGCCATCCTTTGCACTGGAATAAACTCACTAAAACGGAAATCAATCTTATCCCCTGCCCTTAGCAGCAAGGGCAAGTCTCTATTAGTACAGCTTAAGCCCAGTACTAAGCTTTCAATGTTTTGGTCAAAAGGGGGGGCTTTGGGGTCTACAAGGCTGATAAATACCTCACTACCCAAATAAGACGTACGAGCCCCCGAGCGTAGTGCGGTGTCTGACATCTGTCGAAGTTCACGACGTACAGAAAAGTATCCATGCTGCTCATCCGTGTTGTCCCCCAGCGCCCGATACATTTCCTTAAATGACTGGCCACCACGTTGTCCTACGCGTGCGGCCGTCACCTCATCGACACTGTAAACTTCATAATCCATCGGTTTTGAGCGGTCAGGCACGACGTGATACTCATGTAGATTTGGCGTGACGGTAATACGGTTTGCCTTAAAAGGAAATAGATTAATAACAGGCACACTATTACTATTGAGCTGGAAGTTTTCAGCAGACACATTATTTTCTAAGTCATAAAAACTATGATCAAATAAGAAAGTCAGCTCAAATCTTTTAAGTTCCTCATCACTATCAAGACTCTCGGGCAACTTTAAGCCTTTTAATATAGAGACCAAGCGTAGAGAAACAGTTAGACCCTCTAATTGATAATGTGGACGCAAGAAGAACTTAGCTGCGTAATAGCCCGGATTATCAGGAATTTCAGTGACTTGAACTTCAGCCGCTGCGAGTGGTTTACGCGCTTTTGTTTCCTGAGATGAGTTCACCATCGACAGCACTTACTCTACATCAATGCTAAGACCAAACTCTTTAGCATAAATCTCAGGCCCTGCACCCATCATCGTCATCATCAAGATCTCATCAAAGGAAAATGGCTTAACGGTAGATGCCTTTACTTTAACTGCCTGACTGCTTCCTAACAAAAAGTCCATGACTTTATTGCACGCAGCCTCCTGATCACTAAGTACGGCTGACAATTCAGACTCATTGATACATGTCGCTCTTGCTTCCGCGATCTCTCTCTCAAACTCTGTGTTGAGTTGTTCAGGTGAGAGATTATCAATATCATCAGAAAACTCTGATGCCATCATCTCATAGCGAAGCTTTTCAACACCACCTTTTTCAACAACGCCAATAGTGATACCATGCACTTTGACCTTACTCACCAACGCCATCAACGCCGCTAAGTCTTGCTCACTAATCTCTCCGCTATCGAAAGAGCTATTAGACATTTTTGAGATTTCTCTGATTGTTTCGGGACTATCCGCATTAAGCTCAGTTTCCACGCTAAATAAGTTTGGTAGCAGAACATCACCTCGCATATAGGATGTTTGCTGTGTGTTATCTAGTTTAATTTCCCAATCAAGGTCAATCGCGTTAGACGGTGGTACATCCAGTTTTTCGTACAATAAATTTAAGTCTTCCTGAAAAGCAATCCCTTGAACATCTATCAGCCCCTTAATCTCGGCCTTGGTCTCTAGGACATTTTCATCTTGCTTAAAGTGCGTTAAATTAAACTCCTCGGCAGTTAAAAACAACTCGCCCTTCTCATCCAAAAACGTCACCTTTTTTAAATTAGCGCTACCTGTTGGGCTCGCTTCGAGCGACTCCCATTTGACTCTATCTTGCAGGTTATTCTCAACTAAATACTGCTGTAAATACTCTTCTGCTTTTTTATTGACTGTATTTGAAAGAAAATACCAAGCAGCGATTGCGATGACGGCAATCACGAGAATAATGAACGGATTCCTAAATTTTGACTTAGCCATGCGGGTTCCCCTGTCTTTATGGAAGTTATTTAAACCAATCATATACTACACGACTAACATGTTTTTTTGAATAAAAATTGATATTGATTCTTATTTATAATCTTCATAAAACGTGATACAAGAAGTGATGCACTAAAATCAGCGCATCACCTGTAAGCTATGCCGGACGCTTTAAGCCTAAATGCTCTCGCAGTGTATTGCCGGTATATTCCCGGCGAAAGATGCCGCGCTTTTGCAATATCGGAATCACCTGCTCAGCAAAATCATCAAAACTGTCAGGTAAGGCCGACGGCATTAGGTTAAAACCATCAGCGCCTTCATTACAAAACCAATGCTCCATTTTGTCAGCAATCGCTTCCGGCGTGCCCACCATTGTGCAATGTCCACCCCCAGCAGCTAAACGCCCTAAAAGCTGACGCAAGGTTGGTTGTTCGGCTTCAATAATTCGTAAAATCGTACCGTATCGCCCTTTAGGCCCCGCAAACTCCTCTAATGGGGGTAAAACAGGTACCGGTGCGTCTAATTCCCAGTCCAAGCAATCCTGATTGATAAATAAACTTAACTGCCTAAGCGATGCTTCAGACGGTAAGAGCTCATCTAATTCGCGTTGCTTACGCAACGCCTCTTCGTGCGTAGAGGCAACATAGGTAACTAAACCCGGCATAATCGGCACATCGACTCCACGACCAGTCGCACGGACTCGCTACTTAACATCACGATAATAGGCCTGCGCTGCCGATAAATCATAGGCAACCGCATAAATGGCCTCCGCATATTTTGCCGCGGTGTCTCGCCCTTGCTCACTGGAACCCGCTTGAAACAAAACGGGGTAACCCTGAGGAGAACGAGGAATCGTCAGTGGACCATCGACTAAAAAATGCTCGCCATGATGATTAATTGCATTGACCTCGGCAGACTCTGCATACTTACCTGCACGATCTAAGACCAATGCCCTGTCAGACCAACTATCCCACAACTTTTGTGCTGCTTCAATAAACTCCGCTGCCCGCTGATAACGCCATCCGTGGTCAGGCATGGATTCATAGCCGTGGTTACGCGCTTCCATGTCATACATCGACGTGACCACGTTCCAAGCAATGCGCCCACCTGAGATATGATCTAAGGACGACAGCATACGAGCCGTATTAAACGGTGTTTGAAAGGTGCTGGAAACGGTTGTGATCAAGCCGATCTTCTCTGTCGCGCGTGCTAATGCAGACAATAGGGTAATTGGCTCTAAAAACCACTTTGGACCATCTTCCACACTACCCGTATATTGCCCATCAGCAAAAAACACCGCATCTAATTTGGCGCGTTCCGCCGACTGCGCCAAGCGTTCAAAATAACCGGCATCTCCTAAACGTTCGACAGGCGAATTAGGATGACGCCATGCAGCCGCATGATGACCGCAGCCATAGATAAATAAATTTAAATGAAGTTGTCTCATGGTGTATTTTTATCATTCATTAGCCGTTGACCAATCCACCATCAACGATGAGATTTTGACCGGTTACTGCACGCGCCCATGGCGAAGCAAAAAATAAAGCGGTATCTGCAAATTCGGCAGGATCCGTCACTTTACGTAGTGGGGTATTGGCCGCAATATAATCAAATACCTCATTAGGGGTTGCTGCAGAAGCATCTGTCGTCCGTAATAAACCGCCGGAAATCATATTGACAGTAATCCCTTTAGGCCCCAAATCTTGCGCCATCGTGCGAGTTAGCGAAAGTAATGCCGCCTTTGCCGCAGTGTAATCATGATAAGGCACCACCGGGTTTTGAAATAAATTCGTACCGATATTGATGATACGCCCAAAGCCTTGGGTCTCCATGCCTGCCAACGTCGCTTGTATGGTGTGGAGGGCACCACGCAAAATACCTTGCATTTGCTGATCGATCGTGGCCCAGGTCAAAGCATCAGCGTGCGGACGCGCATCACCATTAAATTGAAAGCTCGGCAAAGCATTGTTGATAACGGTCGTGATCGCTTGACCAAAGTGCTCTGTAGCCTGCGCAACCATGTCCTGCACGCCAGCCTGGTCTGTCACATCAGCCTGAATGGCAATCGCTCTATCGGGTGCTGTAGCGACTAATTGCTGAGCCGCTTCCTGACTGCGATGGTAATTAATAACGACGCGTGAGCCCTGCTCTAAAAACGCTCGTGTTAGAGCGCCTCCTAGACCCCTAGCGCCCCCTGTAATCAACACGACCTGTTGAGTAAAATCGAAAGGGACTGACTGTGTCACTTCTGCCTCCAAAATAAATACGGCAAAGGACAATGTGCAGACAATCCGACAGACATCCCTTCGCCAGTGTGAACTGAATCAGGTTCAACGGGTTTAATCTCAGCTCTAGCCTTCTAGAACACCCCGTGCCAATAAAAACAATAACATATTATTTGACAATGTATAGATTTTTATCTTATCATGTGCCCTGTTCTAGGGGTGCCGACGTTGGCTGAGAGGTTTTATTTAAACTGACCCTTCGAACCTGATCCGGATAATGCCGGCGCAGGGAATGGACATTATTCTGCTAAGCATTATGCCGTCTTTATTGTTGGCCCTACCTAATATCCGGTACGGCCATTTAGCGTATTTTTAAGACAGGAGACGCTGTGCTTAGTTACGAACATGCCTTACTCTGGTTACTCGGATTTTCTATCGTCTTTGCGCTGTTCGGCGTACTTTACTCCCGACATCGTCAAGAAAGTCTCGAAGAGTATATTGTCGCTCGCCATAGCCAACGCTCAACGGCTACCGTTATCTCACTGCTCGCTACCTCATTAGGCGCTTGGATTTTATTCTCTCCTGCACAAGCCGCCACTTGGGGAGGATTGGGCGCTGTGATCGGCTACGCTATCGGCTCTATGTCACCACGACTGGCTATGATCCCACTAGGCAATCGCATGCGCGAACTTATCCCGGAGGGACATACCCTAACCGAATACATCATTCATCGCTATGGCAAGCCTATGTATGCGCTAGCCCTCATCATAATGATGTTTTATCTGTTTATCTCACTCACCGCAGAAATCACTGCCATGTCTAAGCTCATCGCCTTAATTGCACCTATTCCCTTAGGGATAACGGCTGCGATTGTGCTGAGCTGCACTCTACTTTACACATCTTATGGTGGTTTGCGGGCCACGATATTTACTGACAAAGTACAGATGTTGGTGATACTGCCATTATTATTTCTGCTGACCGCTTTTGTGTGGATTGCGGTTGATGGCATACATCCTACGGTTGAACGCTTACAAGCGACGGCACCACAATTACTTGATTTAAGTAATGCCATCGGTATCAAAGCCGGGCTCACTTTTTTTGTCGCTATTTTGCTGACCGGCCTATTTCATCAGGGTAATTGGCAACGTATTTATGCCGCACACAGCAGCAAAGCAATGCGTCGAGGCTTTTTAATCAGCTCTTTACTGACCATGCCGTTTATTTTTGTGATGGGTCTATTTGGGCTTGCCTTTGTTGCTTGGCACCCTAATGGTGACAGCTCCATTGCCTTGTTCACCGTGGTCATGCCGGTCTTGCCATTGTGGTTTGTCGTATTGCTCATTCCCTTAGGTTTGGCACTAGTCATGAGCAGCGCCGATACGGCTATTAGCGCCATCAGCAGTCTCATTGCGGTCGATGCTAAGCGTTTATTTCCACAACTCACTAATCAGCAATTAATACGCCTGTCACGTTATTTTGTCGTGTTATTAGCAATACCGGTTTGGTATGTCTCTGCCAAAGGGTTGAGTGTATTGTATTTATTCTTACTGGCTGATTTACTGTGTTCAGCCATGGCTTTTCCGGTGTTTTACGGTTTATACAGCCGCCGTATTACCGGCACACAGGCGACATTGAGTACGATCGCCGGCCTAATCATGGGGTTATTTTTATTCCCGACGCCTGATGGTCCAATGGATTCTTTGTTGGCATCATTTTTAGTCGCGGCACTCATTCCTGCTTTTCTTTGTTTGTTGTTAGAACGCTTTACGCATAAAACGCGGGCATTTGATTTTGCCCGCTTTGATGTTATTCAATCGATTGATCGACGTTAGGTGAGCTGGAATCAGGTGACGGAAGGGTATTCACCATAACCCTCCGTCAAGACCGAGTTATTTTTTTGTCTTATAAGCCTCAATCGCTTTTTGTAAGGTTTCTTTAGCTTCAGCGGCATTACCATAGCCATTTAATTCAACTTTTTTATTAGGATCGGGTAATTGCTCGTAAAAAAGGATAGCCGTTAACAACAGCTATCCTTGAATAAAATCAGTTCAGTGACTTTTACAGAACCTTAACGCGAATTCCTTTTAAACTATCAACTGCACCGACCATGATGTCACCGGAACTGACCGCACCGACACCCTCAGGCGTACCGGTGTAAATCAAATCACCGGCGCGAAGCTCAACAAACTCGGATAAACGAGAGATAACCTCAGCATTAGACCAAATCAACTCTCTAACATCCGCTTTTTGAACCGTCTCACCGTTAACCTGCAGCTCGATCGTGCCACTATTAATAACACCTACCTCAGACTTAGGACTAATCTCGCCCACCACAGCAGCTTGGTCAAAGGCTTTACTCATTTCCCATGGACGTCCGCCATTTTTCGCCTCTTGTTGGAGATCTCGTCGAGTCATATCCAAACCTACCGCAAAGCCGTAAATATAGTCTTCCGCTTCACTGACCGAGATGTTTTTACCATTTTTACCAATCGCTATCACTAACTCTAATTCATAATTCAGGTTATTTGTTTGGCTCGGGTACTCAATGGTTGCCTCAACGCCCTCAGTGGCAATCACCACCGACTGCTGGTCATTGGCTTTAGTAAAGAAAAACGGCGGTTCTTTTTTGGGGTCAGAACCCATTTCTATCGCATGGCTGGCGTAATTGCGACCCACGCAATAAATTCTGCGCACGGGGAATTTAGCCTCTTCACCCACTACCGGCACTGCAACAACATCAGCCACTTCTACGACATAGGACATGGTGTCTCCTTTCTTGGAAATAATTGTTAAAAACGAGTGCCTTATAGTGTATACCTACTCGATAATTTATTCTTGACATCCTCCCCGCCCTAAAGAACGGGGATTCCTACGGCGTTCAGGCGACCATCGCCTGACTCGCTTCGGTGGGTTCTTGGCCCGACGCCCTTACCTACAGGCGAAGTCTCTGCACAAGCTAACCGGGCGTGTCCCGCCCTTAACACATTGATCGCGCCGACTACGTCAGCGTTTTCCTCAAAATCACAGTCCATACACT
>NZ_KB892318.1 GCF_000373745.1 Oligella ureolytica DSM 18253
AGAGCATGGGTCTTACGCTTTGTGCAATGGTACAACACTGTTCATCGTCACAGTCAGCTTAATTACGTAACACCACAGCAACGCCATGAGGGCAAAGACCGTGAAATACTAGCAAAGCGGCACAAAGTGCTAGCGAATGCCAAAAGAGATAATCCAATGCGCTGGGGTTCACGTGCAGTAAGAAACTGCACCCCTTTAGGTGTCGTCACGTTAAATCCGGAGAATGATTTAAGAGTAAAAAAAGCAGCTTAAAATTTATGTATGAGTGACAACTATCTTGACAAATACCGGATCCAGGTCATACAATAGCAATTAAGTTATATGCTAAGAAAAATTAATTATGACTCGTCGGCAGCTCATGAGAGATAGCACAATAATCTCTCATGATCATTAAAATGAAGTACTTACCCAGTACAGACTAAACAGAACATATCGTATGCCTGAATTTGAATTTGTTAGAAAAAGTGGCTTTAGCAGCCTTGATGGCAAGTGGTTTGAGCCTATCCTAAAAAATGGCACTAACCCCATCGGCTTGTTTAACTTCCAACAAGTCGAATACGCAGCCTATTTACCTCAAAATCGCACCCAAAAGAAAACACCTGTGATTGTCATGATTCATGGCTGTGGACAAAACTCGCAGAGCTTTGCTGCCGGTACGCGCATGAACGAATACGCTGAGCAACACGGCTTTGCTGTTTTATACCCCCATCAAAATAATTTCAGGAATCTGAATAACTGCTGGCATTGGTTCAATGCCGACGAAAGATATGGCCTCAAAGAAAAGCAATCTATCGTAGAAATAATCACCAGCTTATTAACTGTTTATGATTTTCTGGATGCTGAACGAATTTATTTAGCCGGTATCTCATCGGGTGCTGCGCTCGCTGGGCAAATCGCTATGGAATATAGCCACCTCTTTGCAGGTCTCATCTTACATTCCTGTCCGATGTTTCCTCAAGTGCATAACGCTGCTGCGTCCATCCGCATCATGAAAGATGGCTTTAAGGGCACAATTCAGGACCTCCCGATTCCTATTAGTTACGTAGAGAATCCTTTGCCTGTAATGATTATTCATGGCGAAAAGGACGATTACGTCAATCCCACAAATGCCGATCAATTATATCGATGGTTCTCAAGCCTTAATAGAAAAGCTGCACGTATACTTGATAGCCGCCCCGAACCGGTTAGATTAAAAATGATTCCTAATCTGTGGCATGGTTGGGCCAATGGCAACCCCGAATATCGGTATCATGAAGCATCTGAATTTGACGCATCAAAAGAGATAATAAAGTTTTTCGAACTTAATAAAGTAATTAATGGATATTAAAAACTTACCTAAACTGCATCCTGCAGAACTTGAACACACGCAAAAGTTTATTGACGTTTTACAGCAAGAAATTAAGGCCAATGGTCCTATGTCCTTTGAGCAATACATGAACCATGCGCTTTATCATCCGGAATTTGGATATTACACGAGTGGTCGAGTCAAACTGGCAAGTCACAAAAGCAGTCAACAAGCGGTAAAAGCTGCGATTGCAGAGCATGTCAACAAAAATGAAGATATCCTGAGCGAAGGTAATGAGCCTGCGATTGGGCTTGTCCGCGGCGAAGAGTCGGTTAATTCAGACCATCCCTCTGTCGAAGCGGTCAGTGGAGATTTTATTACCGCGCCTGAGTTAAGCCCTTGGTTTGGTCGTACCCTGGCCATTGCCATCGCCGAAGTACTGAGTCATTGTAGTGAGAAAAACATTCTGGAATTTGGCGCAGGTAGTGGCGCGCTAGCCAAGCAGGTGTTGGATAGCCTCGATGATAAAAGCATAAAATACTATATTATCGAACTATCAAGCGACCTAAAAAATCTCCAACAACAAACACTAAGTGCTTACGAAGATCGTGTTGTCTGGTTAGAGCAATTACCGGAGGCCTTTATCGGCTGTGTTGTGGCTAATGAAGTGTTAGATGCCATGCCGGTCCGTCTCTTTACTCGTGACGAAAATAATAAACTAAAAGAGCGCTACGTCGACATCAATCCGGACTCAGCTCCTAATAGCCTCTCTCGTTTCATCTGGTCTGATCAGGAAATTAAGCAGCAGGATATGCCTGATGACATTGAACATTTGGTCAAAATCAACGGCTACACGAGCGAATTTAATGAGCAGGCTAAAGCGTGGGTTACCAGTATGGGTAATTGGCTGACTCAAGGTGCCGCGATTCTGATTGATTACGGCTTTCCCGCCTCTGAGTATTATCATCCGCAACGGACTCAAGGTACGTTAATGTGCCATTTCCGTCATCATGCTCATCCTGAAGTGTTAGTACTACCCGGCATTCAGGATATTACTGCACACGTTAATTTTTCCGCGGTAGCAGAAAAAGCAGTAGAAGCCGGTTTAGAAGTCATCGGCTATACATCACAAGCTAACTTTTTAATGAATTGCGGCCTATTGGATTTACTGTCCTCACTAGACCCCGAGGACGTAGAAAGCTATGCCCTAAATATAGGTCCGGTACAAAAACTGCTATCCGAAGCAGAGATGGGTGAGCTATTTAAAGTCATCATGCTCGCCAAAGATGTTGATGATATTTATCCCATCGGCTTTGCACGAGCTGACAGACGCTTCCGGTTATAAAATACACTAGACTTTGCCCACATGAGAGATCAATGATTTTATATTACTTTTTAGCCTTTGCCGCAGCGGTTGCCATCGCCATTCAAGCACCTATTAATTCCCGTCTAGGCCAAGCAGTAATGGGGCAGCCGTTACTTGCCGCCTTAATTTCTTTCAGTGTAGGTACCATTGCCCTTTTTATCCTCTGCTTATTTCGAGCCGATTTTAATAACCTAGGCCCCACCCTGCTGCAACAGCCTCCATGGAAGCTTACCGGCGGCCTACTGGGTGCTTTTATGGTCTTTTGTAGTGCGTTTTTGCCCTTAAAAATCGGTTTAAGCAACTTTTTATTTATGGTGGTAGTGACTCAGATTCTAGTTGCTTTACTCATTGACCACTTCGGCTTAATCGGCATGCCAACCAGACCCATCGATATTTGGCGATTCCTCGGCGCTGTTGTGACGATGCTTGGTTTATTTATATTTTTCTTTGGCAAAAAATTAGTAAACTAATCTGCTAAGCGCTCAAGACACTATTTAACGCATGGAGACGGGCTTGATAGACCGTCTCTTTTATTTTGCCGGTATCAGCGCCGCAGGACTTGGCAATGGCACCTGCATCAACCGCTACTACCGCCTCAAAAAGCTGTTGCCACCGCTGTATGTGACAAACAATTTGTGTAGCATCCAGATCACGCACCGCTAATAAAACAGCATATGCCTGTAGCAACTCCGCAAATCGTTGCGGCTTTCTAATCGCATCCGTGGCCAAAATAGCATTAAGGGCTGCTTCAGGGTGATGTGCCGGTTCACTGCCAATTTCACCCATCGCACACTCCCATTGAGCCAGTAGAACAGCAGCATCTCGACAGACTAAAGGCACCCTTAAGGCCTGACTAAAGGCTTTGACCTCATCGACTCGATAAACTAGCAAGGCATACCTAAGGGGTAGAGGCAGCCCTTTTTGAACTGCTAATGCGATCGCTCTTGCTGCCTCAGCATCCCAAATAAAGCCCGGTAAAACTCGCTGTAGAGCACCGACTTCCAATAAGAACTCAATACTTCTCGCAGGCTTCGTTTGCATCAATGCTTTAGATAATTCCTGCCATACCCGCTCAGCAACTAAGTGGTCAACCTCGCCATTTGTCACCATCTTTTGACAGTAACTCAATGTGTCGGTCGCTACACTAAAGTCTTCGAAACGTGCTAAAAATCGAGCTAAACGTAAAATACGTACAGGATCTTCAATAAAAGCCTCACTGACATGGCGAAATATTTTTTGACGTAAATCCTCTAAACCATTAAAGGGATCGGCCAAGAAAGGCTCCTCACCCTCAGTTAAGACACGGTCTAAAGCACCACTCATGAGCTGTTGACGTAATGCTTCCTCACCTAATTCCTGCCCTTTTTTCTTCAAAAAGAGCTGTCCCTCTTGGCGCAATGCCATCGCGTTAACCGTCAAGTCACGGCGCAGTAAATCCTGCTCTAAGCTCACATCAACACCGGTATAAAAAGTAAAGCCCTGATAACCACGACCAGACTTACGTTCTGTGCGTGCCAGGGCATATTCTTCTTTGGTCTGCGGATGCAAAAACACCGGAAAATCACCACCCACCGGCACATAGCCCTTCGCTACCATTTGCTCAGGGGTCGCGCCGACGACAACCCAGTCATAATCACCGGCAGGCAAGCCCAACAGCTGATCTCGTACGGCGCCGCCAACGGCATAAATCACAGCCCCCTCCGGGCAATGCGCAGAGAGTGACATATCGTCGATTACCTCCATGACGTGAGCCACTCCCGGCTACGGCCTAATCACGCCCAAACGCTTAGTGAGCGAACTGGGTCGACCATGATTAAACTTAATATCGTACCAAACAGCATTAGAAAGCACGTGCTTGACGTATAAACGAGTCTCTGTAAATGGAATCGTTTCCGCAAAAATCGCGCCCTCTACCGGCTGTGACAAGCTGCCACGCCAGCGTACCGCTCGATTAGGACCGGCATTATAGCCTGCTGTCGCCAACACCTCAGAACCGCCTTGTTTATCTAAAATATCTTTGAGGTAGGTCGTCCCAAAAAGCATATTGGTATCTAAATCATTAATCATTGATTGATTGTAGTTTTGTACCCCCAGCTTACGAGCAACTAACTGTGCCGTACCCGGCATGAGCTGCATAAGGCCTGAAGCTCCGACATTAGAACGAGCGATTGGCACAAAGCGTGACTCCTGACGAATAAGACCATAAACCCAAGCAGGCGATACTCCTGTGCGACGCGCTTGAGCAGTAACACGCCCATCAAATGGAGCAACATAACGCTGCTCAAAATTGACACTATTTTGAGTCAATAATGAGGTGTTAATCGTACGATCGTAAAAACCGATTTGCTTAGCCCACTCTGCTGCTGCCATTAACTGACGATCACTTAAGCCGCGAATGGCATGGTTCCACTCAACAACAGCATACTCACGGGCACCAATACCATATAACGCCACCGCATTTTGCAGCCCACTATTGCGCTTGATCTGATCAAGCTCTGCTTTAGTAACGGGTGCTGCCTGCTCCGGCCAAGTAATTTGTTGACCTAAGGCTTCACGCGCTAGCTGTCCATAAAAATCATAATGAGTTAAGAGGCTGCGATAACCGGTTTGCGCCGATGCGGTTTGGCCTAACTCTTCCAATGCTCGGGAGTGCCAATAAACCCAAGCCGTTTCTTGCTGTTGCTCCCTATTCATCATTTCAATCGTGTCTTTTACACGCTGCCAGTTGACTTTAGGTTGGCGCAGTGCTGAACGTACGCGCCAAGCGGCATTGTAATCACTGAGAGCGACACCCTTGGATTGCTGGTACCAATTATCTGAGCGATCCTCCAAATTCAGTACGGACACTAAACCGAATTGTGCATAAGCCCATTGCTTGTCCTTATCATTGAGTAGCTTCGTACTATTTAAAATATGAATACCCTCATCCCGATCCTGACGAGCGAGTCGACTAAACGCAATGGCTCTTAACTCCGCATCAAGCGTAGACGCTGCACTACCGGACTGCCTGCTAATCCAGGCTCGCGGGTCTTGGATGATCGCATCATATTGTGCAAGCTGTGAACGCGAAAAAACCAACGCTGCATAGCGCCGTGCGACCGCTTTATTATCATACTCCACAGCATCTCTTAAGCCGGGCTGTAGTTGCTCGAAGCTAAGTCGACCTTGGGCATTTAGTGTGTCCAACATAGCCCAACAGGAATTACCCGGGCTAAAACTATCTAAGGCATCTCTAACACCGACCCGCTGACCTGTCACCGCTTGGCTTTGTATCAAGGCACATTGTGCTTGTGTCAAATTCACATTGACCGGTCCCAGTGCAGCTGCTGTACGATGGTCTCCCAACTCAGCCGCCTTGATAATCCATTCGGCTTTCAGTCGTTCAGCCATATAGCTACCCGGGTTGTCATCAATAAACTTCTTAAGCACCACCGTATCCAATGGTGACAGGCTACTTGCCCGGTTGATCAGATGACGTAAAAACCAATAGGTCGGATAAGCGCCAATTTCGTGATCTGCTTTAGCGGCATGCGCATAGCTTGCCAAACTCTCCCACTGACGCCTTTGCATGGCTTGGTAAGCACTTTGTACTGCAGCGCGGGCTGATGCATCAACCGCCTTTAAATCTCGCTGAGATATCTGTGAACGCTGCTGCTGAGCTTCCAGCACAAGGGCATCGACCTCCGAACTCTCGTCCACCGACGGATGGGAGCTAGCTTGAGAGCTACAACCCGAGGCCACAAATAAGGCCGAGACAAGAACTCCTCCCAGCAGTGTATACTTCCAATAAGGCGATGTTGATTTTTTTAACATTGTCACTCCGCTAATTTCTTGACCAGTTGAATTATCTACTTACTTGTCTATGCAGCAGAATACCACAAAGCGATACCAATCCATAAGAAGAGATTTGTTAACAAAACGCGCTCAATTGAGTCCAGCTGACTATCAATTACGTTCAAATGCCTTAAACGAGCATTTTTTAGGGTGGCTAAAAAGCTTAGAATACGAAACTCAGCAAGATGAAGATTTTATCGCCCCAAAATTACTTCCTGCTAGACATAAAATACGTCGCCAAGGGCTAGTCATTGCTGCCTTTTGGCCTTATCGTCATGAACCTGATATACGCCCACTATTAGAAGAGCTTCATGCGATGGGTCACGAAATTGTCCTCCCCAAAGTCAGTCAAAAACAAGCACCGTTGGAGTTTCTTTACTGGGATCCCGGTACCCCCATGGTAGAAGGACATTACGGCATTTTTGAACCTAATGTTCAGGAAGTTGCTGATCGCCCGGATATCGTGTTGCTACCGATGTTAGGTTATGGAGTACATGGCGAGCGTCTAGGCTATGGTGGCGGCTATTACGACCGCACCATAGCCCAATGGGAAGCGCAAGGACACGAACCGCTTTTGATTGGTGCTGTGTGGGCTGATGCTCGCTTAGGAAGTGATTATGAAAGCTTAGCGCATGACAAAGCCATCGATGCGATTGTCAGTGATAGAGGCATCAGTTTTTTCTAAGTTCAAAGCCACATTTTTAATCTCTTTGTATTTTTCAGTTTAATTGCTAACATAGTTGATAAGCGTTTATCACGTCGATTTACCTATGGAGCAATACCCTCATGAAACTATATTACTTACCGGGCTCATGCTCGCTCGTACCACACACTGCCCTGCATTGGGTTGGTGCTGAGCATGAAGCTTTCGAAACACCTCGCGATTATTTAAAAACACCGGAATACCTTGCAAAAAACCCGGCAGGAACTGTACCTACCTTAGAAGATGGTGATTTCACTATCGCACAAAACATTGGCATTTTGACCTATTTAGATACGAAATATCCTGAAGCTGAGTTATTTGGTAATCGGGATAATATCGAGCAACGCGCACTGGCCTACCGCTGGCTGGCCTATGCAAACTCAGACATACATAAGCAGTTCCCTCCACTCTTCCGTACACCGGCTTTTATTGATGGTGATGAAGAACTACACAACCGTGTCAAAGACGCAGCCAAAGCCGGGATCATTAGCAGCTTAAAAATCGCTGATAATCATTTAAAAGATCGTGAGTATTTGATTGATCAGATTTGTATTGCCGATATTTATCTGACGGTGATATTACGATGGTGCAAATTACTTAAAATTCGTTTTACTGATCTGCCGAATTTGCAGTCGTATTATGAACGCGTATCTGCCTTTGAACCATTCAAAGAAGCCCTTGCGCACGAAGGTATTAAATAGGAACCGCTTCCTTGGTTCAATGAGAAAATAAAAAATCCCGCTAATAAATAATATTAGCGGGATTTTTAGATCAAGTTTGCTCTTAACGATATGAACCTGACTTCTTGTATTGCTGGATAGCAACCACTTGTGCCTGCAATAGAGCCAATTCGGCTTCGATTTTTGCAGCTTCTTGTGGCGTACTAGCATTTTTCAAGGTTTCTTGAGCCTTTTTGCGAGACTCTTCAGCCTTCGCTGCATCTAACTCTTCTAAGCGTACAGCAACGTCAGCAAGAACAGTAACAGCATAAGGTTGAACCTCTAAGATACCACCAGCAACGAAAACCACTTCTTGTGAGTCATCTTCTCTGGTGATTCTTACAGTACCTGGACGAATACGGGTAATCAAAGGGGTGTGACCAGGTAATACACCTAGCTCACCCGATTCACCCGGAAGCACGACCATTTTGACCGTGCCCGAGTACAATGACTTTTCCGCACTCACCACATCGAGTTTCAGAACTGCCATGACAATTCCTTATTTAATGGTTTTGGCTTTTTCAAACGCTTCGTCAATCGTACCAACCATGTAGAACGCTTGCTCAGGTAAAGCATCACACTCACCCTCAACAATCATCTTGAAACCACGAATAGTTTCAGATAATGATACGTACTTACCAGGAGAACCGGTAAATACCTCAGCTACGTGGAATGGCTGTGACAAGAAGCGCTGGATCTTACGAGCACGAGCAACAATCTGCTTATCCTCTGGAGCCAACTCATCCATACCAAGAATAGCAATAATATCGCGTAACTCTTTGTAGCGCTGTAATGTACGCTGAACTGACTGAGCTACGTTGTAATGCTCTTCACCAACAATCTGTGGATCTAACTGACGGCTAGTAGAGTCTAACGGGTCAACCGCAGGATAAATACCTAAAGAAGCAATATCACGAGACAATACAACGGTAGAGTCCAAGTGCTGGAACGTAGTTGCAGGCGACGGGTCAGTCAAGTCATCCGCAGGAACGTACACAGCTTGAATTGATGTAATAGAACCGGTATTGGTTGAAGCAATACGCTCTTGCAGCACACCCATCTCCTCAGCAAGTGTAGGCTGATAACCTACGGCTGAAGGCATACGACCTAATAGTGCAGATACCTCGGTACCGGCTAGGGTATAACGATAGATGTTATCCACGAAGAAAAGAATATCACGCCCTTCATCGCGGAAACGCTCGGCCATTGTTAGGCCGGTAAGCGCAACACGTAAACGGTTACCTGGTGGTTCGTTCATCTGACCGAAGACCATTGCTACTTTATCAAGTACGTTGGATTCTTCCATCTCGTAGTAGAAGTCGTTACCCTCACGAGTACGCTCACCCACACCTGCAAACACGGATAAACCAGAGTGCTGCTTAGCAATGTTGTTAATTAATTCCATCATGTTGACGGTTTTACCAACACCCGCACCACCGAAGAGACCAACTTTACCACCCTTAGCGAAAGGACAAATTAAGTCAATCACCTTAATACCGGTTTCTAATAACTCAACCGATAGAGATAACTCATCAAACTTAGGAGCAGGTTGATGAATTACACGCTTTTCATCGTGCTCAATTGGACCGGCATCATCAATCGGACGACCTAAAACGTCCATGATACGACCAAGCGTACCCTCACCAACTGGTACAGAAATACCAGAGTGAGTGCGCTCTACAGCCATACCGCGACGCAAACCGTCACTTGAGCCTAATGCGATGGTACGAACAACACCGTCGCCCAATTGCTGCTGTACTTCTAAAGTTAAGCCTGCCTCAACAAACTTATTGTTGCTATCTTCAGTCACCGTTAATGCCTCATAAATACGAGGCATATTGTCGCGTTGGAACTGAACGTCCACAACCGCGCCGATGCACTGAACAATTGTACCGTTACTCATGTTGTTTCCTTACCTTAATAACGATTGAAAGTTACCACCGTTGTAATACTCACTAATGGAGCATTACACTGCGGCAGCACCCCCCACAATTTCTGAAATTTCCGTAGTAATCGCTGCTTGACGTGTCTTGTTATAGACAAGTTGCAGATCACCAATAACCTTTTTAGCATTATCTGATGCAGCTTTCATCGCTACCATACGAGCTGACTGCTCAGATGCCATATTTTCTGCGACCGATTGATACACTAAGCTCTCAACATAGCGTTGCAATAAATCATCAATTACACTCTTTGCATCGGGCTCAAAAATATAGTCCCAACCGTATTCAGATAGACCCGTATCCGCTTCTTCATCTTCATCACCGAAGTTGGTAGTGTATGGATCTTCTAAATCTGACGGCAAAGGTAATAAGCGAATAAAAGCCGGGGTCTGCTTCATCGTATTAACAAAAACAGTCGTTGCAACGTAGATTGCATCGATCTTGCCCTCTTTGTAGTCATCAAACTGCACTTTAAGAGCACCAATCAGGGTTTCCAAATTTGGAATATCACCTAACTGTGTTTCTTGAGATACGATGTTAGCACCTAAGCGAGTTAAAAAAGATAATCCCTTAGAACCAAACGCAGTCGCTTGAACGCCAATACCTTGAGACTCGAATTCTTGAATACGATTAAGCGCTAAACGTGTGATATTGGTATTTAAACCACCACATAAGCCCTTATCAGATGTAATCAACACCAGACCGATGTTTTTAACCTCTTTTCTTTCTTCGAGGTACGGATTAGAGTAATCCGCCGTTGTTGACATCATGTGTCTGGCGATATCGCGTACTTTAAGCATATATGGGCGACCTGCACGCATACGCTCCTGAGCTTTACGCATCTTAGAGGCAGCGACCATCTCCATGGCTTTTGTGATCTTGCTAGTATTTTGCACACTAGCGATCTTAGTACGGATTTCTTTAATTCCAGCCATATTAAATTCCTATTAGAGTTAGATTTCAGTCAGATCTGACAACAGCCTGACTGAATCCTAAATCACCTTATTAAGCAAATGTTTTTTTGAAAGCCTCAATAGCGTCTTTCAATAAAACCTCGTCATCCTTAGATAACTCTTTGCTTGTCTCGATGCGATCAACTAAGTCAGCATGCTTAGATTTTAAGTTATCTTTGAGCGCTTTCTCAAAAGCTAATACTTTTGATACCTCGACGTCATCTAAATAACCGTTGTTAACGGTGTATAAAGAGACCGCCATTTCCCATACTTTTAGTGGGGCGTATTGAGGCTGCTTAAGCAACTCAACAACTCGCTCACCGCGCTCTAACTGACGACGAGTAGCATCGTCTAAGTCTGAGGCAAATTGTGCGAAAGCTGCTAACTCACGATACTGAGCTAAGTCAGTGCGGATACCGCCTGAAAGCTTCTTAATGACTTTAGTTTGAGCCGCACCACCAACTCGCGATACAGAAATACCTGCGTCGATTGCAGGACGAACACCGGCGTTAAACAAGTCAGTTTCAAGGAAAATCTGACCGTCAGTAATAGAAATTACGTTAGTTGGAACGAAAGCAGAAACGTCACCTGCTTGTGTCTCAATAATCGGCAATGCGGTTAAAGAACCGGTTTTGCCTTTGACTTCACCATTGGTGAATTTTTCTACGTAATCAGCACTTACGCGAGCGGCACGCTCAAGTAAACGAGAGTGTAGGTAGAATACGTCACCAGGATAAGCCTCACGACCAGGAGGACGACGTAGTAATAAAGACACTTGACGATAAGCCCAAGCTTGTTTAGTCAAGTCATCATAAACAATTAAAGCATCCTGACCACGATCACGGAAGTACTCACCCATAGTACAACCAGCGTATGGAGCTAAGTATTGCATAGCAGCTGAGTCAGACGCATTAGCAGCAACCACGATTGTGTACTCTAACGCACCCGCTTCTTCCAGCTTACGCACGATGTTATTAACAGTAGACGCTTTTTGACCAACGGCTACGTAAACACAAATTACGTCTTGACCCTTTTGGTTAATAATCGCATCAACTGCAACCGCGGTTTTACCGACTTGGCGGTCACCAATAATCAATTCACGTTGACCACGACCGATAGGTACCATTGAGTCAATCGCTTTAGCACCAGTCTGTAAAGGCTGTGATACTGATTGACGGGCAATAACGCCTGGCGCTACTTTTTCAATAACGTCTGTTTGAGTAGTAGCGATTGGACCTTTACCATCAATTGGATTACCTAAGGTATCAACTACGCGGCCACACAATTCCGGACCTACCGGTACTTCTAAAATACGACCGGTTGTTTTAACCAAGTCACCTTCAGATACGCCGGTGTAATCACCTAAAATCACAGCACCAACTGAGTCACGCTCAAGGTTTAATGCTAAACCAAAAACATTGTTGGGGAATTCGAGCATTTCGCCCTGCATCACATCGGATAAACCGTGGATGCGAGTAATACCGTCGGTTACGGAAACTACCGTACCCTGCGTACGGACATCGGCAGAAGTACCTAAGCCCTCAATACGGCTTTTTAGTAATTCGCTGATCTCTGACGGATTGAGTTGCATAATCAGACTCCTGAAATCCTATAATTATGGCGCTTATTCAGCAACCAACTTATCGTGCAAACGAGTAATTTGAGCTTGCACAGAAGTATCTAAAACTTGATCGCCCACGATCACTCGTACCCCACCAATTAAGGCTGAATCAACCTTCACCTCGGGTTCTAGAGATACGCTAAATTTCTTTTCAAGACTTTTAACCAAGTCTTCTACTTGTTCTTGAGTCAATTCAAAAGCGCTCGTAATTTGGGCAATCGCCTTGCCTTCATGCTCATTTTTAAGTTGTTCAAACTGCTCAGCGATCTGTGGTAATACTAACCAGCGATCATTTTCAACAACTAATTGAACAAAATTCTTTACATCAGTAGGCATATTAGGCAATACCGTATCAAAAACAGCAATACTGTCCGCATCGGTAGTTTTAGGATCCGATAAGATCTTAATCACCTCAGGCACAGAAACCACTTCTGACAATTGTTTTACAGCCTTAGCCCAAGTCTCTAATCCGACTTGACTGTCCTTAGCTGCTGCGAAAGCAGCCGCTGCATAAGGACGGGCAATAGTTGAAAGTTCAGCCATAGCAATCCCAAATTAAAGCTGTGCCTTAAGTTGATCGAGCAACTTAGCATGTGTTTTTGCATCGACTTCACGGCGAAGAATCTGTTCTGCGCCCTGTACCGCTAATGCGGCTACTTCATCACGCAATTCATCACGCAAACGCGCAACTTCGACTCCAGCATCTTGCTTAGCCTGTGCAATAATGCGTGCACGTTCTTGCTCAGCCTCTTCGCGAGCAGCTTCAATAATTGAAGTAGCTTGCTTTTCTGCCTCTGCATATCTTGTTTGATTTTCGGTCTTTGCTGCCGTCTCGATTTCGGCGATCCGACTCTGGGCTTGAGCTAAGTCAGCTTTACCCTTGTCTGCAGCCGCTAGACCATCTGCTATCTTCTGTCGGCGCTCGTCAATTGCTTTGATTAGAGGCGGCCAAATGAACTTCATTGTGAACCATACTAATACAAAGAAAACGATTACCTGGAAAAAGAGCGTCGCATTTAAATTCACGGTCGTTTCCCTTTTGCTAATTAAGGTTTTGCACCATGCAATACCTAGACAAAATTACTGAAAATTTGGATGCAGAGACTGGCTCTTCAGCTCTGCATCAATCCATCCAGTTCACAAACCATCAAGCGATGGTATTAATCTATCGCTTAGACGAATGGGTTAGCAAAAGCGAATAACATAGCAATACCAACACCGATTAAGTATGCAGCATCAATAAGGCCAGCTAATAAGAACATTTTGGTCTGTAAAGCGTTCATCAATTCAGGCTGACGAGCAGACGCCTCTAGGTATTTACCGCCCATAAGTGCGATACCAATACACGCGCCAAAAGCACCTAAACCAATAATAAATGCGCAAGCAAGAGCTACTAAACCTGCAACTTCCATGACAACTCCTTGTGGTAATGAACCAATTGTTAAAAGATGGATAACTTAATAAGGTTAAAAATTAAACAGACTCTGAAAATATTAGCTAACAAAATCTGCTACTTAGGCGGCTGAAAGCCAATACCTTCAGCCAACTAAATTTTAGTGGTCCTCATGAGCCTGACCTACATATACCAAGGTCAACATCATGAAGATAAATGCTTGTAGCAAAATAATTAAAATGTGGAAAATTGCCCAAGCTGAACCGGCCAATACGTGACCGATACCCAATCCGATACTCAATACATTAAAGCCTGACCATGCCGCACCCATCAGAGCAATCAACATAAAGATCAACTCACCCGCATACATTGTTGCAAACAGTCGCATACCTAACGACACTGTTTTTGCAAAATACTCAACAATATTGAGTAAGAAGTTAGCCGGCGCCAAAACAACCTTGGCCACCATACCATTGGCACCGAAAGGC
The DNA here is from genome assembly GCF_000373745.1 of Oligella ureolytica DSM 18253. Classification (GTDB taxonomy): domain Bacteria; phylum Pseudomonadota; class Gammaproteobacteria; order Burkholderiales; family Burkholderiaceae_B; genus Oligella; species Oligella ureolytica. The sequence continues at coordinate 14,306 of NZ_KB892318.1, forward strand.
GCAGTGAATAAACCTTTTACGAAGCCATTAGGGTTTTTGATTTTAATACCGTAGTAAATTGACACGATAAGCACCGTAATCGACATACCTAGGGTAATGCTAAGGTCAGCCGTAGGTAAAATACGATGATAGTAAAGTACGCCGTGGTTATCTGCTGTTCCAGCTAAGCCTGTCCAAGACAAAATAGATGGCAACAAATCAACCGGTAATAAGTCTAGGGAGTTCATCAATGTAACCCAGACGAAAATTGTCAATGCCAATGGCGCTACGAACTTACGAGAAGTGGCATTGTGAACAATACTCTTAGCCTGCTCATCAACCATACCAACCAACATCTCTACGGCCATTTGGAAGCGACCGGGCACGCCTGACGTGGCATTTTTAGCTGCCTTATATAAAAAATACAGCCCGATAACACCCATCAACACAGCCCAAAAAATGGAGTCAAAGTTGATTACACTAAAATCAGCAATGCTTGACATAGGCTTATTGCTGAAATGCTTCAAATGATGCTGAATATAATATTGCTGTGGCGTAACTAAAGAAGCATCCATTTGCTCCAATCTCCGTATCAACTTCCTCTGTATCAGAGGCAACAACCAATCAAACAACTACTGTGGCCAACTACAAACCTGTGAATTAAAAGGCTAGAGCTTTTTAAAAACCAACAATAGTACGTATGCCTTTAAAACTACTAATAGCCCGACAAAAAAAGCGGGCCATACTAAATTTGATCCAAACACTTTGACGACTAAATACATCAAAACCATGGCTACACCGATTTTAATCGCTTCACCAATAAAAAAGGTGACTGCTGTAGCATCGCGTTTTGATAATAACTTTAGTACTAAGTGTAAAACAAACATGCTAGTGGGTATTAAATAAGTCATCCCACCGGCAAATGCTGATAACCCTGCCCACAACCCCGCAAAAACCAACGCAAGAAAGGACACAATCAGCAATGCTAAACCCTGAGCAATCACCAACCTGAGCAGCCCTCGCATAGCCGAAACCCTCATGCGCTGCTTATCCTCTGGACTCAGCTTAATCGCTTCAAATTGCTCCTGATTCATAGCTGCCTAAGTATAGCCTTTATTTTACTACTTGTCACATTGCAGTTGCGACTTGGTTACATATTTCTTGATATTTCAGCAGCTTATTGTGACTGCATAATTCCGCCTAAAGCAGATCCTAAAACAACAAGAATAACAGTGCATTTAGCTATTTTCGGTGACAGTTTTCCTACGACAGTGAGAGTCACTTAGGTTGTCTATAATGATTTAAATAACCTGTAAAACAACAACCCCTACTGATGAGTTAATATGCACTAGCTAAATTGACTAGGGAATTTTATCAGAACCAAAGGCAATATATCGATGAATAACAAAATATTAGAAGATAAAATTTTTTACTCCATCACATCTAATGACTTAAGCGGCCATCGTTTTAAAGTCACATTAGTTATCGCCGAGCCCGATCCCAAAGGCCAAATCGTTAGCCTGCCTCGCTGGATTCCAGGCAGCTATATGATCCGCGACTTTTCAAAGCACATTGAAACACTAAAAGCCACACATAACAAATACCCATTAAGCATCACTCACCTTGACAATCACACGTGGCAAATTGAGCCTGTCAGCAACGGGCCTATTCAGATTGATTACACTGTCTATGCTTGGGATTTGTCTGTACGCAAAGCGCATCTCGACGAAAGTCATGGTTTTTTTAATGGCACCAGCGTTTTCTTAAAAGTACACGGACAAGAAGAGCTACCGTGCCTAGTAGAAATTAAAGCACCACGCCAAAGTAAAAAGTGGCGCGTTTACACCAGCCTACCCCCCGCCGAAGGTCACCCAAACGCAGCCACCCATACACGTTTCGGTTATTATCGAGCCAATAACTACGACGAGCTGATTGACCACCCGGTAGAGATCGGACGCCCGCACGTCATTAGTTTTGTCGCCGGCGGCATCGTCCATGACATGGTATTTACAGGGGTTTTACCAAATATTGATTTAGAACGTATTGCTACTGACGTCGCTAAAATCTGTGAGGCGCAAATACGCCTTTTTGAACCTGAAAGCGGCACCCCACCCTTTGGGGACCACTCCAACCGCTATGTTTTTATGACAACAGTGACAGGTAGTGACTATGGTGGTCTTGAACACCGTAACAGCACGGCATTAATTTGTTCTCGTAACTCGTTACCAACTGTTGGACAAAAGAAACAAAGCAAAGCCTATCGCGAATTTTTGGGTCTGGTGAGCCATGAGTATTTCCATAGCTGGAATGTCAAACGCATAAAACCGGCTGCATTCGCACCTTATCAACTAGATAAGCCTACCCCAACATCCTTGCTATGGATTTTTGAGGGCTTCACCTCATACTACGACGATCTGATGCTACTAAGAAGTGGCCTTATCACCGAACAGCAATATTTTGATCTTATCGCCGAGACCATTAGCCGTGTCAATAATGACTCCGGCCGTATTAAACAAAGCGTCGCTGAAAGTTCCTTTGATGCGTGGACGAAATTCTATCAGCAAGATGAAAATGCTCGCAACCAAATTGTCAGTTATTACTCTAAGGGCGCGCTGGTTGCTCTGTGTCTTGACCTATTAATCCGCCAACACACTAATCACACACGCTCACTTGATGATGTCATGCGCTATTTATGGCAGCATTACGGCAAGAACTTCTACCGTGGCGAAGCGAAAGGCTTACGAGAAGAAGACGTTCTTGATGTACTGCACAATGCCACCGGCGTAGATATAGACAAATTAGACGAATTTTTAGAGCGTAATGTCTACGGCACAAAGAAACTTCATCTCAAAGAGTTACTCGCTGCTGAAGGCCTAAAGTTAGGCAAAAAAACTGACGATAACGCTCCATCGGTGAGCTTGGATATTCGCACCATTCAGCGCAATGATCAATGTGTTATTCACAGCGTGATGCAACACGGCGTTGCTCATAAGGGCGGTTTATCGGCAGGCGATATCATTGTCGCCATTGACTATTTACGCATCGACGCCAATAACCTTAATGAGGTCCTTGGCCGTTATCAACAGAAACAGTCCGCCATCGTACATGTATTTAGACGCGATGAACTACGCCATTTCACCGTGGAGTTCGATGCACCTCTCTATACTGAATTTAGCATCAAACGCACAAAAGCCCGCGACAAGACGATGTCACTCGCACATACACAAAGCGCTGAGAGCAAAGAAGAGCAAGATGACTAGCCTCAACTTGTGCGCAGCTCTGCGCAGCCATTAGCTTGTTCGCTTTTGGATGCTGACACCATCTATTGACATCCTCCCCGCCCTAAAGAACGGGGATTCCTACGGCGTTCAGGCGACCATCGCCTGACTCGCTTCGGTGGGTTCTTGGCCCGACGCCCTTACCTACAGGCGAAGTCTCTGCACAAGCTAACCGGGCGTGTCCCGCCCTTAA
>NZ_KB892319.1 GCF_000373745.1 Oligella ureolytica DSM 18253
TTCGGCTTGTTTAAGAATCGCCATGATTTGGCTGTCGGTATATCGTGATCGTTTCATTGAATTTCCTTTATAAGAAATTCTACTTCTAATTGCTATGGTTTTGTGGGAGGATTACCTCACCGTCTGACTTTTATCTAGAAAAACATCTACCTTTTGCCAATAAACATCTTTCATTATTGTTCTCGTCTCCTAACTCAGTAAATTTGTTATTAAAGATTAAACTATAACGACTGACCATTTACCTAATTATTAAACGTTAACTTTGATTAACTCAGGAAATGGTTAATACGATTTTTTTGCAAGTCGCCTGTACTTCACGAATTAGAGATACATCAAACTAAATTAGTTAAAAATAATTTAGCTTTGATTAATCTATCCTTTTAGGAATATACTAAAGATTAGTGCTTACAATAGTAATTCCCTGTCACCGCGTAACACAAGGAGAAATCTTTTATGAGTGACTACAAAAAGGGACCTTTCAGCGCCATGGATCGTCGCTCGTTTTTGCAATTTACAGCTGCTGCGACAGGTACTACTGCATTAGGTCTTAAAACACAAGAGGCGCAAGCTGCTCCTAAAATCAAAACCTCGGCACGTATTGTCATTGCTGGCGCAGGTGCTGCTGGCTTAACCACCGCAAACTACTTAGCAGAGCGTTTAGAGGGCGCAAATATTACAATCTTTGATGCCCGTAAAGAGCATTACTACCAACCTGGTTTCACCTTAGTTGCTGCTGGTCTTAAATCGGATAAATACCCAGTGAGCACCACAGCAGAGTATGTTCCGGCTGGCGTTAAGTTAATCGAAGAGCGTGTGACTGAGTTTGACCCTGATGCCAACATTGTGGTTACTGATAGCGGTCAACGCATTGACTATGACTATCTAGTAGTAGCCACTGGTATGGTTCTAAACTACGATGCCATTGAGGGTATGGATACCTCACGCATCGGCACTAATGGTCTTGGTAGTATTTACCACAGCCCAGAAAAAGCACATGCTACTTGGCAAGCCATGGATGCTTTTACTAATAAAGGCGGTGTCGGTGTTTTCTTACGCCCTAACACTGAAATGAAATGTGCTGGTGCACCTCTAAAATACACGATGATTACCGAGGATTACTTAACTCGTCGTGGTAATCGTAGCAAATCTAAGGTCATTTATAACGCCAACAATAACGCCTTATTTAGCGTACCTATTGTTCATGAAAAGTTACGCATGATCTTCCAAGAGCGTGATATTGAGATTAACTATAGTCGTGTGCTTAAGTCCATTGATCTCGACCGTCGTATAGCGACATTTGACCACGCCGATGGTCCTGTTGAGTTAGAGTACGATTTCATTAACGTGATCCCGCCAATGAGTGCACCCGAGTCTGTTAAAAATAGCCCTTTAATTTGGCAAACAGGTAACTGGGCAGACGAGGGTTGGTTAGATGTAGATCGCAACAACCTACGTCACAAACGCTATCCTAACGTCTTTGGCGTTGGTGATATTGCGGGTGTAGCCAAGGGTAAAACCGCTGCGAGTGTGAAATGGCAGGTTCCTGTGGCTGTTTCACACTTAGTTGCTGAGATCGCGGGCACTACAAGTGATGCTTTCTACGATGGCTATACCTCTTGCCCAATGATTACCCAACTTGGTCGCGCCATGTTGATTGAGTTTGACTACCACAATAACCTAGTACCTTCATTCCCAGGCATTATTGCACCCCTTGAGGAGTTGTGGACTAGCTGGGTAATGAAAACCATGGCACTCAAACCAACATATATCAGCATGCTACGCGGTCGCGCTTAAGGAGGTAATACATTATGCAATCACTCGATCCTGTCGTATTCTTAGCCGTTTTCCAAGAAATGCTAGGCTTCTTATTGTGGATTCTATTAGCAGTAATTATTATCGGTACCGCCGCTTTTGTTATTTTGCTATTAAAAGAGCGCTCCATTGCCACTAAGCGCTTAGTTGTTTCTCAGTTAATTGGCTTATTTGGTGGTGTACTAGCTTTAATCCTAATGGCCAAGGTTTCCTCATCAGGCTTTACCGATGCGGGTGGTCCAGTTGATTGGCTGCTTATCGGTATCATTTATGGTTTAGGCTTTATTGGTACGACCATTCTTTGTTATACCTTTGCTGGTTATTTTTTAAGCAGCAAAAAAGCTTAAAACACTACGATAATTAATCGTAACATCCAACAAATAAGGGCTTAGTTAATTTTATTATCTACGTAGCTTGCTCCCTCTGCCGCATTAAAAATCGCACATGGCCCACTTAGAGCTGCTGCAGCCGAGGGTTCGAGCTGAATGTTATGTCGCTCTTTTAATAAATACAGATCACGCAATAAATTATCCTCGCCAATGACTACTACGCCAGACAAGCGAGGACGCATTTCTTTAACCGCCAATTGTGAAGCAGCCGGCACGGCTAGACCATCGGCTGCTGTTTGTACCATAGAGGTTGTTATTGCTTTTGTATCATAAGGCTTTGCCGCACTTTGCAGCTCATCATTAAGCACTAGATTAATGGACAAGCGCAACTTACTCATTAGCTCACCTCAGACACGTTAATTAATTACCTAAAAATCATCATACGTGAGCCAATTAAAGGTGAAAAGGAGTATTTATACTATCGAGTATTAGTACTAACAAGAAACGATTAGCTTATAAAAATAGAGATTATCGAACTAAAGTCGTTTAACTTCGTTTAAAAAACGTTAATAATAAAATCGCCACAGCCAACACAAGTGGCACAAAGGATACCCACAACACCCTATCCCAATCATAGGCTGCTAGTAAACTACCCGATATAAACGAACCAATTACCATGGTGCCAAATACGATAAAATCATTAAGTGACTGTACACGCGTATTTTCTTCGGGACGATGACATTCTAAAACCATGGCTGAAGCACCCACAAAACCAAAGTTCCACCCTATCCCTAAAAGAATTAAAGTTGACCAGAAATGAAAAACATCACGGCCCATCAAACCAATCACAATCGATAAGCCAATTAACAGCAAACCAGCCATGACAACTGTGCCCGCATCATAACGCGCAATGAATCGACCAGTCACAAAGCTTGGGGCATACATGGCAATAACATGCCACTGTAGCCCAAGGTTTGAACTTTCTTGGGAATGACCATCGAGTTGCATAGCCAAAGGGGCTGCGGTCATCAGAAAGTTCATCAACATATAAGAAACGGCACCACAAATAATAGCGGTAATAAACAAAGGTTGACGAATAATCTGACGTAATGGCCTACCACCCGATACCTCTTCGGGTGTAGCTTTGGGTAATTTAATACCCATCAACACAACAGCCGACAAAGCAGCAGCCATCGCTTGCGCAATAAATGTAGCAGCAAATAAATGGTTGGGGTACATGTGCATGGTATGAGTCACCAGTTGTGGCCCAACCACCCCAGCTAACACGCCCCCACCCATCACAAACGATAGAGCGCGAGCTTTTTTCTCTGGATCAACGCCATCAGCCGCAGCAAAACGAAATGACAACACCACCGCAGCATAGGCACCACCAAAGAAGGTGGCCACGCAAAATAACCAAAATGAAGCTATCACCACCGCAAGCGCTGCCAATAAACCTGTTAACACACCGCAAGAAGTACCGACCATAAACGCCGTGCGTCGACCATAACGCCTTGAAACCGTACCCATTGGTAAGATGCAAGCAGCCATACCCACCACAAAAATGCTAATGGCTAAAGTAGATAAGGATTTATCAGGTGCTAAGTCATGACCAATAATTGAACCCGTGGCATAGACCACCACAGCATTGGCACCAGCTAGGGCTTGTGCAATGGTCAGGCGAACAATATTGCCACGCTGCACTTTTGGGGGCAACGTGGCAGTATCTTTTGTAGAAACTGAATTAACAGTAGTCAAAGTTAAACCTTACTCGTCAACACCAATCAACACGTCAGAAGCTTTAACAACGGCATAGGCATCTTTACCTACCTCAAGCTTTAAATCATCAACCGCTTCGTTAGTAATAGCTGCTGTAATAATCGAACCCGCCACATCTAAACGAACATGCGACGTAGTCGCACCCTTAACAATTTCAACGACATTACCCTTTAAAAGGTTACGTGCACTAAGCTTCATAATGAACTCCTTGAATTGATAGACAAAGCAATTAATGACATCCCCAACTGATGATATCAATCCAAATAATAGTGTACTACTCTATATAAAATAGTAGCAGAATACTAAGATAAGAGCCGCAGTTTATTTTCTGAAAATGTGTAGATTTACAGTGGAAAGCTACTTGTCTGTATTTAGAACAGCTAGTAGCTAACAAACAATTACTGTAAAAGAAATAGTGAAAGTCATTCAAGATAAACAAAGGTTTATAAGGCTTGACTATTGGTGCCCGAGGCCGGACTTGAACCGGCACGCCTCGCGGCAGGGGATTTTGAGTCCCCCGCGTCTACCAATTCCACCACTCGGGCGACGTGCATTTGACTCAAAATATTTCATTCACAAAGATGAAATATTTAGGAAAGATAGAATTATAATCTTCTTTTCTGTAGATTGCTAGGTAAATTTCATCTTTTTATAACAAATTCTATTCACAATCTATTGTTTAATACCCTCCCCAACCTCATCTATTTTTTATCTTAAAATTAGCATGAGATAGAACTCCACTCAATAACCGCTGTCTAACTGTTTTTAAAACAAAGGATATGATGATGACCCAGCAGGTCAGCCCGATTTCTGCCCTTGGCAAAGCCCTTGTCACTCAATTTCACCCTACCATGCTGGGAGCAATATTGATGCCCTTCGGTGTCATGGTGCTCAGCTTTGTCTTACTCTTGCTTGTTGCGTGGGGGCCACTAGACACTTGGTTTCTTGAGAGCGCACATAAATGGAGCTGGTTTAGTAATATCACTGCGCTTTGGGGCATGGCAACAGTCAGTGATTGGCTTAGTGGCTTTATTGCCTTTATCGCATTATTGGCGATTAGCGTAGTGATTGGTCTTTCAGTCGCGGCGGTAGCCGTGACACCCATTGCAGTCAGTCTGCTTGGCAAAACCGATTATCAAGATTTAGAAAAACGCGGTAAGTTTATTGATTCACGCAGTATTTTTAATGCTGTTAAAGTGGGGACGATTTTTGTCATCGGCTGGATATTGACCTTACCACTCTGGCTAATACCTTTTGCTTCTATTATCTTAAGTGTTTTTTGGAGTGCGTATGCTTTTTCTCAAATCTCCAAAGTCGATGCCATTACCGAGCACGCTTCACCTGCCGAACGCGCCTATATTCTAGATAAAAACAAGAAAGGTTTTTGGATAATCGGTCTAGTGTGCGGGTCGCTCTGTTTAATTCCCTTCATGGGCTTAGTGATGCCGGTATATGCGATTCTTGCATGTACCCACTATGGTCTCAGCTTATTGAGAGAGCTACGCAATAGACCTATTGATATTGATACGACGATTAAAGAAGTGGCTGACGAGCCCATTCAATTATCGCACGACAACTAAGTGGTGCGATAAATTGATGATTAGCTAGCTCTTAGTACCTTCCCAAGTCGGCGCATCAACATGAATATCAAATATTTCTAATAAACGAGCATTGGTATGGGCCACCATTTCTTCAATGGATTTGGGGTGGTGATAAAAGGCCGGTAATGGCGGGTAAATAATACCGCCCATTTCGGTGACTGCGGTCATATTACGCAGATGGGCCAGACTAAATGGTGTCTCACGCACAACCAACACCAGTTTGCGACGCTCTTTGAGGTGAACGTCAGCGGTACGTGTAATCAGATTATCAGACAATCCTATCGCACACGACGCAAGCGTATGCATTGTGCATGGTAAAACCAACATGCCATCTGTTTTAAAACCGCCACTTGCAAGGGTCGCACCAATATCTTTGAAGTTATAGCAATGATCTGCCAGCGCATAAAGCTCGTGACGATCCATGCCCATTTCGTACTTTAAATTAACAACACCGGAGGAAGACACCACTAAGTGGGTCTCCACATCCGGCATTTGTTGGAGTGTCTCTAACATACGGACGGCATAAATGGCCCCCGTTGCTCCAGTCACCCCAATGACTAGACGCTTTTTCATAAGACTCAGGAGGTTGCACCTGATTCGTCTAGTAACGCTTTAAGCTCGCCATTGGCGCTCATCTCATCCATAATGTCTGAACCGCCAATAAACTCACCGCTCACATACAGCTGAGGAATGGTTGGCCAGTTTGAATATGTCTTGATACCTTCGCGTACCTCTTGATCTTCAAGTACGTTAATCGTGACTAATTTACGTACACCTAAGTCACGCAAAATGGTAATCGCTTTACCAGAGAAACCGCATTGTGGGAACTGTGCAGAACCCTTCATAAATAATACAACCGGATGCTCTTTGACGGTTTCTTCAATAAAGGTTTGAACATCAGAACTCATAATTAATTCCTTAAAAAATTCTTCTACCGATCTACATACGGAGCCTTAATAGACTGCAGGCTCATACTTAAGATAACGGTTCATTTTAACTTAATAAAAGCGTAACTAAAAATATAAACCCGTATTTTATACGTATTAAATACGCCCACCACTAATTCTTTCAATCGCGGCCAAGTCTTTTAAGCTCTCAACCTCTGTAAATCCTTTTTGTTTCAGCAACCCTCTAACCACCTCAGCCTGATCCCAGCCATGCTCTAACCAAAGAGCAGTAGGTAAAGACTGACGTGCTGCTGAGCTTTTTAAAAAAGCCGGTGCTGCGGCAATTAAACGAGTAATCAAATTTACCCCATCAGCAAAATCAGTCAATGCCATTACCGGTTCAAAACGTACATCACCTTGTGTTAAGTGCCTATCTTCACGATGGATATACGGCGGATTAGAAACGATTAAATCAAATTGATGCTGCTTAGGGTCCAAGGCAGCAAACAAATCACTTTGTAAAAACTCAATTGACGCACCCAATGCTTGTGCATTTTGTCGGGCAACATCTAAGGCATCAGCACTTAAATCCACTGCGATCACATCGGCATTTGGATAGTAATGTTTAAGACTAATTGCAATGATGCCGCTACCGGTACCGATATCCAGTACCCGTGGATTATTAACACCTTGACTTTGGAGCTCTTCTAAAAAACTAAGCGCCGTCTCAACCAGCAGCTCCGTCTCGGGCCGTGGGATTAATACCGCGGGCGTCACATTAAAATCCAACCCCATAAACTCACGACGTCCTATGATGTAAGCCATCGGTTCGCCCGCCAAACGACGCTCAAACAGTCTTTGCAATTGCTCTTTAGTCGCTTGGTCAAGCGGTTGATCGTCATGGCTAATAAACCAGGCTCGCGGCTTATCAAAGACAAACTCCAACAACATCCTCCGCTCCAGCAAAGGAAGCTGTTGGTTCAACAAAACGTCTTTAATCGTCTGACAATCTTGCAGTAAATTACTCATTACTCAACGCGGCGAGTAACTCAGCCTGACGTTCTGCCATTAAGGCGCCGGTCAACTCATCAAGTGAGCCTTCCATAATTTGCTGTAATTTGTATAGCGTCAAGTTGATACGATGGTCTGTCACTCGACCTTGTGGATAATTATAAGTACGGATGCGCTCAGAACGGTCACCCGAACCGACTAAACTCTTACGCTCAGCCGCTTCTTCTAACTCTCTTTGTTGACGCTGAACGTCATTGATACGTGCCGCTAAGACACTCATGGCCTGAGCTTTGTTTTTATGCTGTGAACGGTCATCTTGACATTCCGCCACAATACCGGTCGGGATATGCGTAATACGTACCGCCGAGTCCGTTTTGTTTACGTGCTGACCACCGGCACCACTGGCACGGAAGGTGTCAATACGTAAGTCCGCAGGGTTTAATACCACCTCAGCTAGCTCATCTGCTTCAGGAATAACCGCAACAGTACATGCAGAGGTATGCACACGACCTTGGGATTCAGTCTCAGGGACACGCTGTACACGATGAGCGCCGGATTCGTACTTTAAGCGACCATAAGCACCATCACCATCAACACGAACAATAACTTCTTTGTACCCACCTAATTCTGATGGCGCCTCTGAAATCATCTCTACCCGCCAGCCCATTTCCTCGGCATAACGCGTGTACATTCTCAATAAATCACCAGAAAATAAGGCACTTTCATCACCCCCTGTACCGGCGCGAATCTCTAAGAATACGCTACGACCATCATCGGGGTCTTTAGGTAAGAGCTCAATTTGCAACTTATCCTCGAGCTCCTCTATCTTGTCTTTCAGCAAATGATATTCCTCTTCCCCCATTTCCTTGAGTTCAGGGTCTTTCATCATTTCCTGGGCCGCAGACATATCGGCTTCGGCACTTTTATATTCGTGGAAAAGCTGTACCACCGGATCAATTTCCGAACGCTCACGGGAGAGCTTGCGGAAATTATCCATGTCATTAACTGTTTCCGGCTCAGAGAGTATTGCATCCACCTCAATTAAACGGTGGGACAATTGCTCCAAGCGTGAACGCATTGAGTCTTTCATAATTAAAATTGCTATAAAAAAAGAGGGATTATATATAAAGAGTATAAAGCACTCGGACTTATGTGAAAATGCCGAGTGCTAAAAAGAGAGGATAAAGAGCGTGGCTAATGCTTGCTCTCAAAAGGGAATAACAGTGGAACAACTTCTAATAAGTCACGACGCACCGCCCCTTCGGAACGATTAAGACGCGACATGGGCGCATGCAAATACTTCTGAGTCAGACTGCGGGCTAGATACTCCAACACCTCATCAGGATCCTCACCCCTAGCCAGCAAGCGACGGGCTTTGGCTAATTCAGTTTGCCGTAAACTCTCAGCGCTACTATTTAATTCCTGAATCATGGGAACTACTAAGCGACGAGACTCAAGCCATTGCATGAAATTTAATACACGCGCATCAATAATGGCTTCTGCCTGACCAACAGCTTGTTGACGAGAGTCCTGACCCATCTGTACATAACGGCCCAGATCATCAACGGTATACAAATAAATATTATCCAGCTTCTCGACCTCAGGCTCGATATCACGTGGAACCGCCAGATCAACCATGACAACCGGCTTAGAGCGGCGCTTACGACTGAGCTTTTGGACCATACCCAAACCTAAAATAGGCAGGGTTGAGGCGGTACAGGATACAACCACATCAAACTCGTGAAGATGCTCCGGCATCTCTGCCAGCTTCATGGTCTTGCCACCGAAACGTGAAGCAACTAATTGGCCACGCTCGGGTGTACGGTTAGCGACGGTAATTGAACGGGGATTGGCACCGGCAAAGTGCGCCGCACAGAGCTCGATCATCTCACCTGCACCGATAAAGAGCACATCGCTATTTTTTAAGTCACCAAAAATACGCTCGGATAAACGCACAGCTGCCGCTGAAAATGACACAGACTGAGCACCAATGGCGGTATTGCTACGCACCTCTTTGGCCACTGAAAAAGTTCGCTGAAATAGCTGATGCAACGTAGAGCCTAGGGTACCTGCCTTATCCGCCGTGCGTACTGCAGTTTTCATCTGACCTAAAATCTGCGCTTCACCTAACACCATAGAATCTAGACCGCTGGCTACGCGAAACGCATGACGTACTGCATTGTCATGATCCAATTGGTAAATATAAGGTCTTAACTCGTCGTCTTTGAGAGAGTTAAAATCAGCCAGCCACGCAGGAATATCCTCGGCCACTGACTGATCAGCAGCACAATAAATCTCTGTACGATTACAGGTAGAAAGAATTGTTGCTTCTTCAACCGCATTACCAAAGGTGGAGCGCAAACCATGCAAGGCCGGCAACACTAAATCGCCAGCCATAGAGACACGCTCTCGTACATCGACGGGAGCAGAGTGATGATTTAAGCCGAATGTTAAAACACCTGTGGACATATATAAGCGTTAAAAACCTATGTAATATTCAATAAGAACAATGCCGCACACCTGAAGATGGCTAAGTATATAGTTTATAAAGAAAAAAACCATCGGCATTGATTAAATGTATGCCCTTATTATAAGCCTTGTTATTACTATTACACAAATTGAAAAGATTAAACACAGCTATATAATTAGGTAATAAACAGCATCTCATGAGAAAAATCAATGTTTTTTTGTCTTCGAGCATAATTTCTTGGTTATACTTTACTGGTAGTCAACAGCTAATATGCTGTCGTCTTATTACTATTTATTAGCTCTGTAAATAAAATATTAGGGCAAGTAGCTAAAAAACAACTTTTTTGCTTATTACAAGCTTAAATTTAGTGATTTTTACAAAAAACTCAATAAACACTTCACATTTTTTAAATACTCCTATATAATTTATTTTTTGGCCAGGTAGCTCAGTCGGTAGAGCAGAGGATTGAAAATCCTTGTGTCGGGAGTTCGATTCTCCCCCAGGCCACCAGATACTATAAAGCCCCACAGAACATTGTTTTGTGGGGCTTTTGTTTTTTAGCTCAATCTTATTGATTGATGGGCACTTTTTATGCCCGTTCGATAGCAGCCCCTTCTTTCTTATCATTATTCACCACAACAACTATACTATTAGCACAGGCTATAATTTCTGAATACGATCTAATTAATGGAGGTTATGTATGACATCTAATGACGTATCCAACAATCTTCCCGCCGGCTATGAGCCGCCTAAGGTTTGGACATGGGAACCGGGCAATGGCGGAAAGTTTGCCAATATCAATCGCCCCACTGCCGGTGCGACACATGACAAGACACTGCCGGTTGGCAAGCACCCATTACAACTTTACTCATTAGCAACGCCAAACGGCATCAAAGTATCCATCCTATTAGAAGAGTTGCTCGCAGCAGGCCACAGCGATGCTGAATATGACGCCTGGTTGATTGAAATTAGCGGTGACCAATTCGGCTCTGACTTTGTCAATATTAATCCCAACTCTAAAATACCCGCCTTGACAGACCACGCCCCCAAGGATGGCGGCGAGCCTATCCACCTTTTTGAATCGGCATCTATTCTCACTTACCTCGCAGAAAAATTTGATAGTCAGTTTATCTCCAAAAATACAAGAGAGCGTGCTGAAGTCTTAAATTGGTTATTCTGGCAAATGGCTTCAGCGCCATTTATGGGTGGAGGCTTCGGCCATTTCTATACCTATGCTCCGATTAAGATCAAGTATGCAATTGATCGTTATTCACTAGAGACAAAACGCTTATTCGATGTACTGGACAGGCGCTTAGCAGATAGCCGATTTATTGCAGGGACCGAGTATTCAATTGCTGATATGGCAGCATGGCCATGGTTTGGTGAAATGACTCTGGGTAACCTCTATGAGGGTGCGGCTGAATTCCTGACACTATCCGATTATAAAAACGTTAACCGTTGGGCACAAGAAATAGCAGAACGCCCTGCTGTTCAGCGCGGTCGCAAGGTCAACAGAACGTGGGGTGCTCCATCGGAGCAGCTACACGAACGTCATGACGCATCCGATTTTGATACAAAAACAGCGGATAAAACCACTTAATGTTAGGTATCGGCCACTCGAGTGCCTCTCTCCTAACTGAACGGCACGGACAAGTCTCTCAGTAAACAAACTCACCCGTGCCGTGATGCAAAATGAACCACAAGGAATCTTATGAGCAAAGTATTTATCGTGGGCGGCTCAGGTCAAATAGCCCGCCACCTTGCTAAGCAATTAAATCAACAGGGACACACCTCTCTGTCACTTTATAGACAAGCAGAACAGGCCGAAGAGCTTAAAGCCCTTGGCTCGACACCCGTACACGGCGATCTCCTCACCTTGGAAGTGGGTCAATTGGCCGAACTGATGACCGGTTGCGATGTTGTCGTCTTTTCTGCGGGCGCCGGGGGCAAGGGTGGCTCTGAAATGACCAATGCCATGGTTGTCCTACTGGTCAGCAACAACCCGGACAATGTCTGGGCACTAGGTATTGATCGCATGCTGATTGCCTTGGCGGGTGTAGCGACTGCCTGATAGACAACAAGCTAAAGCAACAATGATTCGTGCTGCCGATTTTTTATCAAAGGGATAAAACACATTAAGGTTTTTTGTGTATAGTATATAAGTAGCGGCCTTGGTTTTTTTTAGAACAATGATTTGGAAAACTTCTTATGCCCAAAACGACGAAAGATCTACCCCCTGAAGTACTGCAACTACAAAAAATACGTGATGAATGCTATGACATGGTCAACACAAGCTCCTACTTCTCAGGTGCTGTTGCTGCAGTGCCTATTCCGGGCTTAGATATTGCTAATGACGTATCGGTTTTGACTCGACTTCTCCCCAAGATTAATAAAAAGTTCGGTTTATCCCCGGAGCAGATTGATCAGCTGGACCCCCAACTCAAAGAGCTTACCCTAATTGCTATCACTAAGCTGGGCACGAACCTAATCGGTAAGTACGTCACGCGAGAAGCCGCTGTCAAAGCCGTGACTGCTATCAGCACAAAAGCGGCGACAACGGCAGTCACTAAAACAGGTCTTAAGTATGTACCTCTCCTGGGGCCTGTATTGTCCGGCGGCATCAGCTTTGGCGCCATGCGCTATGTTGGCAGAGCGCATGTCAACGACTGCTACAAAATTGCTTTATCCGTGTTAGAGCAGAGCAGGAATCTTGCTGCCGATGCCGCTAGAACGATCGATGTGGAAGTTAAAGAAATAGAAAGTACTAATAATAAAGAATAAAGGCGCCAAGCAATTACTCTTGACGCCTTGTCCCAACCAACAGCTAGGTGCTAAACCCTATGACCTCGCGGGACAAAAGGTGTCAGCTAACTGCAACAGCACACTATCCTCTGAGCTGCCTTCTAAGCGAAAGCCACCTTGAACCATATGGCTCACGCTGGCAATACGCTGTCCAATTGCATCAACATCAGGATAATAAGCAGCATCCCTAAAAGTCACCTGCTTGGTCTTACAATCAATCATCGCATCCCCTTTAACCGATTTAAAAGCACCCTCTTGTGCCTCACTAAAATTTAGCAAGCCACTAAAGTGCACTTTATCGGCCTCAACACGAACGCTCTGCAAAGGTAAAATTAATTGCTGCCCGGGTGCGCGATACTCAGCTTGCTTAATCAATCGATAATGTGGTGCCGTCTTACCCTCTGCGTCGAGGTAAATAGCCTCACCCATCCCTTTGAAGAGCAACCTCTGCTCGCGGTCTGTCGACCGGAGTGTTAGGATACCTGTCTCTTCATCCCAGCTTAGCGTGCCCTTTGTCACCACAGGGTCACCTACTTGCTCCAGATACTCCTCTCGCAAACGAAAGGTACCGTCGTTATTAAAGGTTAAATCCACCTCAATACCAGGGCATGATGCACAGGGAATCACCCCACTCCACCGGCCATCCCAAGCCACTACCTCAGGCGTGGGATTAGCTTGCTGCTGTGTTTCTTGCGTAGATAACATTGGCTCTGCGTCGGCCTGTGGTGTATTACCGATACTCTTTGGATTATTAGTACAAGCAACAGTCAAAATGGCTGTACCCAACAGAAAAAGTACTCGTTTTTTCATGCAATCTTCCTCGTAACACGCAATACATTAACTACTCTGCGCTTGTGCTTACCTCTGCATTAGGCTCAAATTCAGTAACGATCACAGCTTCATCAATTTTCACGGTCTCTTCATCCACTTCAGACACTTTGACAACGTGCTCGACGATTCTTATTTCTGCTGTTTGATTTAAGGCATTTGTTGCATCCACATCTGCAGCGGTTTGTGCAAAAGCAGTCGTGCTTAAAGCCATGGCTGCACCTAAAATAACGCTTAGTTTCTTCATTTTCTTCCCCTTTGAGCAGTGCTCTTTTTATGTTAATTTAAATTAATTTGAATGTGGCGTATTTTCCGGCCAAAAATGCGCTAATTCGTTTGGAATATCACGTGGGCCAAAAATCATCTGACCAATACGGATATCTGTCGCCCCCTCTTCAATGGCGATTTCAAAATCTCCGGACATCCCCATCGATAAACGCGTCACCTCAGGATACTTGAGTTGAGCCTGATCGCGCAATGTTTTTAATGTGCGGAAGCAGTGACGCACCTCATCTTCATCTTTACTGTTAATTGCTAAGGTCATTAAACCAACCACCCGCAAATGTTTGAACTGCGCGCACTCGTCAATAAAGTCTAGTGCTTCGGAAGCACTGACGCCATATTTGCTGTCTTCCTTACTGGTATTGACCTGAACATACACCGGCAATACGCGACCGGCCTCTTCCATAAAGCGATCTAAGCGTGCGGCTAAGCGCAAGGAATCAAGGGCGTGAAACTCCGCCACATGTTCGGTCATAAAGCGTGCTTTATTACTTTGCAAATGACCGATTAAGATAAAGTCCAAGTCCTCATAAGCACCATCCTGCTTGAGAGACTCGTGCTTATCTACTAATTCCTGCACTTTATTCTCGCCAACTTGCTTGTAGCCGGCCTCATAGGCAAGCTCCACAACCGCAGGAGAAAACTCTTTGGTCACGGGAATTAAGCGTACCTCGGCAGGATCCCTTCCAACGCGCTGACAAGCCTCAGCGATGCGTTGCTGTAATTCAACAAAATTTTCTTTGATTTTTTCAGGAGCATAGAGCGCCATAAATTTAATTACCTCTTTGAATCATCTAATAAATGTTCGGGCCAAACTTGCTCACGAGTCAAGCGAGGGCGATCAGCCGGCACTGCTCGTAAAGGCTGCACACGCTCAAGGCTGGCGTGACTGCGTCGGGCTAAACGCTGATATTTTTGCGTGCCCAATACTTTGTGCTTTAAATCATCATCGGTCAATGTTTTGATGATTTTCGCTGGTGCTCCTGCCACTAAACTGTACTCAGGAATGATCATGCCTTTTTTTACAAAAGCAGTAGCACCAATGATGCTATTTGCACCGACCACCACCTCATCCATGACCACCGCATTCATTCCGACCAGGACATTACGACCAATCACACAACCATGAATCACTGCGCCATGACCGATATGACCATCTTCCTCAATAATCGTATCCTGACGGCCATCACCATGAATCACACAGGTATCTTGGATGTTAGACCCCTCTTGCATCACAATACGCCCGTAATCCCCTCGCAGACTAGCCAAAGGACCAACATAAACGCCGGGACCAATAATCACATCGCCAATGATCACCGCGGTGGGATGTACAAATGCGCTTTCATGAATGACCGGCACTATGCCATCAATTGAATAAATATTTTCCATTGTCTCTCTCTTTGTGTTTTTATTATTTTAAGGTTATTTTAAACCTAATTCTTAGCATTATTAAATAAAGGCGTTTGAATAAGCACAACTCTATTTAATCATCATTTTGCTATACTGGCGCTGTCCAAAAAAATCGATTAGGAAGTGATGTATTATGCGCACCAACAACACGGTTTCTATCGTGCCCGGCTCAGTCAAGCAATCCAACACACCGCCCACTCAAGCCCCAGAAAGCGCATGGTCAATCTTCCTCATTTTCTTACGCTTAGGTTTAACCTCCTTCGGTGGTCCGGTTGCTCATTTAGGTTATTTTCGCGATGAATTCATCACACGCCGTCGTTGGTTAAGCGAACAGCAATATGCTGACTTATTAGCTCTGTGCCATTTTTTGCCGGGCCCCTCAAGCAGCCAAGTTGGGATGGGTTTAGGTATTTCTCAAGCCGGTTATGGTGGTGTCTTTGCGGCGTGGTTGGGCTTTACCATGCCATCGGCCTTATTACTTATTTTATTTGCCTTTGGGGTCAGCGTCTACCAAGAAATGATTCCGGACACCGCGTTACACGGTCTTGCGATTGTCGCGGTAGCAGTCATTGCACAAGCAGTGTGGGGCATGACTCGCAGTTTATGTCCCGATACGCCTCGTATCACCATGATGGTGACTGTGACATGTAATTTACCAAAATGCGCGGAAAGCCTCGTCGTTTAGGACGAGGATGAATAGCGCGGACGGCAACGCCGTCCTTTGAATCTATGGTGGCGTTTGCTGTTGCTTGATATACTGTCGAATGATTTCAATCGGCGCGCCGCCACAGCTTCCAGCAAAATAACTTGGCGACCATAAAGCCCCTTTCCACAGTTTCTTTTTAATGTTGGGGTAGTTCTTTTTTCGGATAAGAAGACTGGATATACCCTTTAGGCTATTAACCAGTTTTGATATGGCAACTTTGGGCGGGTAGTTCACTAATAAGTGAACATG
>NZ_KB892320.1 GCF_000373745.1 Oligella ureolytica DSM 18253
GAACGTACCAAACCACACGTAAACGTTGGTACTATCGGTCACGTTGACCACGGTAAAACCACTTTAACAGCAGCTATTTGTACTGTACTAGCTAAAGAGTACGGTGGTGATGCGCGCGATTACGCTCAGATTGATGCAGCTCCTGAGGAAAAAGCACGTGGTATTACCATTTCTACGTCTCACGTAGAATACGAAACCCCTAACCGTCACTACGCACACGTTGACTGCCCAGGTCACGCGGACTATGTTAAGAACATGATTACCGGTGCAGCTCAGATGGACGGTGCGATTTTAGTTTGTTCAGCTGCAGATGGCCCAATGCCTCAGACACGTGAGCACATCTTATTATCACGTCAGGTTGGTGTACCTTACATCGTTGTTTTCCTAAACAAAGCTGACTTAGTTGATGACGAAGAGTTAATCGAGTTAGTTGAGATGGAAGTTCGTGAGCTATTAAGCATGTACGATTTCCCAGGTGATGACACGCCAATCATTAAGGGTTCTGCTCGTTTAGCCTTAGAAGGCGACGAAGGTCCTTTAGGTAAGGAAGCTGTTTTAGCGTTAGCTGAAGCGTTAGACACTTATATCCCAACGCCAGAGCGTGCGGTTGACGGTTCTTTCCTAATGCCGGTTGAGGATGTATTCTCTATTTCTGGTCGTGGTACGGTAGTCACCGGTCGTATTGAGCGCGGTATTATTAAAGTGGGTGAAGAGATCGAGATCGTTGGTATCCGTGAAACTCAGAAATCCATTTGTACCGGTGTTGAGATGTTCCGTAAGTTACTCGACCAAGGTGAGGCGGGTGATAACGTTGGTATTTTACTACGTGGTACGAAGCGTGAAGACGTTGAGCGTGGCCAAGTATTAGCTAAGCCGGGTTCAATCAACCCACACACTAAGTTCTCAGCCGAAGTGTATATTTTATCTAAAGAAGAGGGTGGTCGTCACACGCCATTCTTCCAAGGTTACCGTCCTCAGTTCTACTTCCGTACAACTGACGTAACCGGTACGATTACACTACCAGCTGATAAAGAGATGGTACTTCCTGGTGATAACGTGTCAATGGACGTTGAGTTAATTGCACCTATCGCGATGCAGGAAGGTCTACGTTTCGCTATCCGTGAGGGTGGCCGTACCGTAGGTGCCGGTGTTGTTGCTAAAATCGAAGCTTAATTAATCATTTAATGATGCTTTGTAATCAGTCAGATTAATTGACTGATTTTATACAGGTAGCACTTGTTTTGTTATAAAATTGAGTGCTACCCATTTTTTTTATGTTCTTTATATTGTTCTTTTAGGATTAACAGATATGAAAAGCCAAAGAATTCGCATTCGCTTAAAAGCGTTTGACTATAAATTAATCGACCAGTCTGCTGCTGAAATCGTTGAAACAGCAAAACGCACTGGTGCAGTTGTTCGTGGTCCAGTACCTCTACCAACTCGTATCAAGAAGTTTGACGTTTTACGTTCTCCTCACGTTAACAAAAAATCACGTGACCAGTTCGAGATTCGTACTCACCAGCGCTTAATGGACATTGTTGATCCTACTGATAAGACAGTTGACGCACTCATGCGTTTAGACTTGCCTGCAGGTGTTGACGTAGAAATCGCTCTACAGTAATTCTGCTTAAGTCGTTATCTTAAGACAAAGTAAAGCCATCACTTTTTTTGAGTGGTGGCTTTTTTAATGGATTTTTGATCCAGTATCTAAAGCGGCATAGCTTCGCCGGACGCTTACCCCGCTTGCCGCTCTTCAGGTTATTAATTTTAAAACATGATTTGATAAGAATTTGAAGAGTCCTCAAATAAACTGAGTGCATGATTAGTTTTGGGCTGAAGTAATCGACCCTTATATAAGAGTATGCACTATTCCGTTCTCATTCGATTCTTAATTAACGGCGCTTTGGCGACTACGTCGCATTACGTTATTTTTCTTTATCTCATTCAAAATGGTATTGATGCGCTTATCGCCTCAAGTATTGGCGTGGTCGTAGGTTTGCTTTGTAATTATTTTTTGCAATACCACGTTACTTTTTCAGCGCTAGTAGCTCATCGTAAAGCTTTCCCCCGTTTTGTGTTTGTCGGCCTATTTTCTTGTGGGGCAAATGTCATTTTATTTTATTTGTTTCAGCAGTTGATTCATGAACATGATTTGTTAATTCAATTAATCGTGACGGCTGTAATGACTTTATGTAATTTTGTTTTGTACAAAAAGGTGTTTTGTTATGACACGCTATCCACTTAAAGATGTTTTAAAAGTCACTCAGAAGGGCTCAGTTGTCTTATCTCTGGTTATTCTTGTGTTACAACGAAAAGCCGGTGATTCCTTTGTTGCTACAACGACTACAGAAGGTTCTTACACCCTTATCCTTAAGTTATGAAATCCTACTGGTGGATGATGGCAGTCGAGACGGTTCAGGTGAATTGATGCATCGATTAGCATTGACTGATCCGACTCTGCATGTCTTGTGCTTAAGTCGTAATTTTGGCAAAGAGGCCGCATTAACCGCGGGTCTTGACCATGCCAGGGGTGAGGCCGTCATTATTATGCATGCTGATTTACAGGATCCTCCCGAATTGATACCACAAATGCTGGTGCATTGGCGTGAAGGCTACGATGTTGTCAGCATGAAACGCCGAAGGCGTGAAGGTGAAACACGTTTTAAAACATGGTCCGCTCATTGTTACTATCGGATGCTTAATAAAATCAGCGACGTTGATATTCCGACGGATACCGGAGATTTTCGCCTAATGAGTCGTTATGCCATTGAAGCACTTAAGCAATTACCCGAGCGCAATCGTTATATGAAAGGACTATTTGCTTGGATTGGTATGAAAACCAAAGTCGTTGAATATGACCGTCATGCGCGAGTGGCTGGTAAAAGCAAATGGGCTTACTTTTCTTTGATTGCTTTGGCGTTTGAAGGTATTACCTCATTTTCTCGCTCGTCACTACGTATTGCCATGGCGTTGGGTGTTTTTATTGCACTGGTGGGTGTGTTGTTCGGTCTTTGGATTTTTTTCTTCAACTGATTGATTTTTCTGAAAGTCGTCTTATCGATAGTGATGGGCACTTAATCGCCTATGAGAAAGCCGGGAATGGTTTGACACAACTGCCTGATATTTTTTTCAGCATTACCTAAAAACTATCGTGGTGAAATTGAGCTGGATAATAAAACATATTTGGTCACGATAGAGACCATTCCCGGCGGTGTTTTATACATTTCTAAGGATATTACCCACTTTGAAAACCAAGAGCTTTTGTTTAATTTGGCTTTGTTGGTTATTAGTGGGTTTTCATTATTGCTTAGCCTGTTTTTAGCAAGATACCTAAGCCGCCGTATTGCTAAACCGCTTAAGCAGCTTGCAGATTCTATTAGTTTGACCCAAGCAGGTACGCAGATGCAACGCCTAGGGACAGACTATGTAGACATTGAACTGCATTCGATTTCTGAAAGTTTTAATGAGTTTCTTAAGCAAATAGAGCAGTTTGTACAACGTGAGAAAAATTTACTCAATATGGCTAGCCATGAACTAAGAACACCGATTGCAGTCACCCTAGGCGGCTTGGACATTCTTGAAAAGCGGGGTAACCTTTCGGATAAGGATCAGGTGACTCTGCAGCGTATGCGACAGGCTTGCTTGGTGATGCGGACTAATGTTGATGTGTTATTGAGTTTGGCGCGTTATGATGCGAATCAATACAAATTGAGCCAGCATCAGTTTACGGATATTCTAGTGCAAGTTCAACATGATCTGGAGGAAGCGCACCCTGAGACAAAAGAGCGATTGAACTTGCGATTTTTTTATCAACCGAGAGTCAACACGCAATTTAATATGGCTTATATGACTGCAAAAAATTTAATTCAAAATGCTATTCAGCACAGCAGCGGGGTAGTGGAGGTCAGTTTATATGACTCATATTTTACGGTGTCGGGTCAAGGGCCCGGCTTATCGGCCCATCAAGTACAACTGCTGGAAGAAGGTATGGGAGCCACTAAGCTCACGAGTGGGGGTGGTTTGGGTCTTTATATAGTCACGCTGATGTGTGAGCGTTTACAGTGGCATTTAAAAGCGACTGAATCTAATCACCAAGGAACCGTCATTAGGGTCCAATTTGCTCATTAATGGTTTTTGCTGCATCCTATAAAGGTATTCATTTGGCTATTGCGATGAGCCTTATGCTTTGAGCACTCAAAAGCTCTGTGTGCAATGACGACAGAGCTTTTTATTAACTAAAACTAAACTGCCTGACGCCTTAAGACAAGCTCACGCACGGTCGGCCACTCAACACTATCTAATAAGTTTTTAGTGATGAGTCCTAGCTCTGTATCGCCTTCAATGTGTAGTTTACGGTTAAAGAATAGCGTGTCGGGATCTTCTTCTCGTAGGAGCATGCGCATAAAATCGACGCTATTAGCAGAGAGTATTAAATCTGCTTTACCGCTAAACGGCGTATCGCTGAACTGCTCGTTATCTGCCGTGAAGCGGACGCTAAAACCGGCATCAAGTACGTTAATCTCAAATTTACGACCACTAAATAAGTCCATATCTGCCGGTAGTAAATCACGTTTCAACATATAATTTAACGCATTAACTAAGATAAAACGTGGTGGCTTAGAGGGTAATATTCCAATCAGCTTAGCAAGCCAAGAGGGTAGCGTGATATTCGGTAGACTCATGCATTTGCTCCTTCAAAATACGTTTCTTTGATTGCTTCAATGCCGGGTTGTCCATGCCAATACCCATCAACTAAATCACCATAAGAAAGTGTTTTGAGCTCATTGAGGGCGTCTGTGCTGTCAAGCACTCCGTCAAGGACCTGTCGGTGTAGTTCAATGATTCTAGGCATATCGGTCAGTTGAGGTGATAAGCGAAGCATATTAACGCCTAATTTAGCGATATCTTGATAATGCGTAAGCAAACTCTGACATCCATGTGACATGGTCTGGATACCGTTAATAGTCAGGAAAGCTTGGCCTTCTCGCGTGTTCATCGGCATGCCATGAGCGTGATCTAGACAACGATATTCACAGCTGTCTTTGTTAAGATTGTAATGTCTTGCGGTGAAGCAACGGGAAGAGTAGGCTAAGGGGATTTTGCCCCAAGCAAAGAGTTCAGTTTCTATGCCTTTTGCCTGTGCGTGTGTTGTGATTGCTTTTAGCTTATCACGACTCAGTTCACAGGGTGCGAGCCAACGTGTCGCCCCAAGGTCATGAAAAATGTCTAAAGTGGCATCGCTATAAATATTTAGGGTCGCACCGGCAACAAAGGGTATCTCGTTTTCGCGAGCTAGCTTTACAGCGGCCATATCATTAGCTTCTAAAATAAATTTACCCTGACCGGCGAAGCGTCGTAAACGACGTAAATCGGATTCGCTTTCTAATAAAACGAGGGAAGAAAAGATAATTTCTTTACCACTTTCGGCCAGGATATCTGCTAAATCACACCAATCTTCAAAACGCATTTCGTGACGTCGTGAACAAACCACCTCACCGATGTAAATGGTATCGATGGGCATCTTAGCCATTTCAAGGTAGTATTCTAAAAGCGTTTCTTTGCTCCAATAAAATTGGATAGGACCTAAGGATAATTTAATTTTGCTCATGTTTTAATCCGCTTATTTCCACGGGCGGCTATAGGCGCCGAGGGTTGATTGATGGCCTTCAGATACTTTTGATAGGGTCTGATCCCACGCCGGGTTGATTTGGTACGATTTGGATTGACGAGCTGCTGCATCAATTGCTTCACGAAGGGTTTTGGTGACTTGTGCGGTGTACATAGGACTACGCTGGCGACCTTCAACTTTTATCGCGCTGACGCCGATATCAATTAATTCAGGCAGCATTTCCAGTACATTGAGACTTGTCGGTTCTTCGAGCGCATAGTAGGTTTCATCATTAACGACAAAGCGACCTTTGCAAAGTGTGGGGTATCCTGCGGGTTCGTCCGGTGTGTATTGATCGATTAGCACCTGATTAAGACGTACATTCATTTTATTGGGTAGTTGTTCCCAGCGTACTGCCTTGGCAGGTGAGCAGACTCCTTGCATATTGGGTGATTCACCGGTGGCATAGCTGGATAAAATACAGCGACCCTCGACCATGACGCAGAGGCTGCCAAAGCCAAAAACCTCAACTTCTACCGCGGTGTTTTTAATGACGTGTTTTACTTGGTTAACTGTTAGGACTCGCGGCAAAACGACACGTTGAATATTAAATAGCTCTTTCATCAGGTTAATGGCTTCGTAATTGGTCGCTGAGCTTTGCACTGACATATGGAGTCTTAGATCAGGATGGTGTTTAGTTGCGTAAGCCATCAAGGCTGGATCGGCCACAATCATGGCATCGACCCCTAGTTCAGCGGCGGTGTCGACCGCCTTTTGCCATTGTGCCATTTGTCCTGATTGGGAAAAGGTGTTGATTGCCATGAGTACTTGGCGGCCATACGTGTGAGCGTACTCAATGCCTTTTCTGGCGGAGTTCATATCAAAATTTAAACCGGGAAAGTTTCTGGCATTGGTTGCATCTTTTAATCCCATGTAGACGGCGTCTGCACCGTTATCAATGGCCGCTTTCAAAGCGGGTAGGTTACCTGCGGGGCACACCAATTCTGGAGTTTTAAGCATCTCTAACACCTAAAATAACGAAAATAGTGAAAGGGTATATAGATTTGAAAGTCAATATATAGTGTGATTATCCAATTTTATATATAAAAAACACAATATGTTGATTTTTAATTGTGGATATTTGATGTATATCAACTATTTGTTTTATAGCGTGTTATGGTGGGCAAACGCGAGAAAGGTGAGAAAGAAAAAAGCCATCCCTTCGGTGATGGCTTTGTGGATAGAACTAGTAGTGAGGATTATTGAGCAACCGCTTCAATTGAAATAGTGATCGTGACTTCATCACTAACGGCAGGGACATTTAATCCTAAGTCAAAATCACTACGTAAAATAGTTGTTGTTGCATTAGCACCAATCGCATCTTTTTGAAGCATGGGGTGTGCGAGATTAGCGAAGTGGGTAACTTCTAAAGTGACTGGCTTGCTGATGCCTTTAATGGTTAACTCACCCTCAATCGTTTTAGGTGCATCACCTTCAAAATTAACTTTGGTTGATTTGAACGTGGCGGTTGGAAACTGTTCCGTATGAAATAAATTGGCACCGGTGATATGCTCATCAAAGGCTGCGGCACCTGTACTAATCGCAGTGATATCAAGCGTAACATCAATTTCAGCAGTCTTTGCTTCTTTGTCGTAAACAACCGTGCCGGTGGTATTGTCTAGGCGTAATTGCTGGGTTGATAAACCCAAGTGGGTATAGGAAAAGCTGGGAAAGGTGTGGTTAGGGTCAATTTGATATGTTTGTGGTACGGCAAACGCCTGAGTTGCTACCACTGTCGAAAATAAAGAAGTAATGAGCAGTTTTTTCATGTCTAGTCCGTTTTGGTGTTGAAAATGATGATTGATGGATTTAATCGTAGCTCATAGCGTAAAAATAATAAAGTCGTCCTTATGTATGAGAGTCATCAAATTGTTGTGGTGTGGGGACAAGAACCCAATACAAAAAAGCCATCACTGACATGATGGCTTAATCTATCGCAAGTTAGGAGAAGTATTGCCGGATATTATTCAGAAGTGCTTCTAATGCGATGTTGATAGTGACTTCATCACCAACAGCCGGCACGAAAAGATCAATACCGAAATCGCTGCGCAAGATCGTTGTGGTGGCATTAGCACCAATCGCATCTTTTTTGAACATAGGGTTTTCAGCATTGTGGAAGTGAGTGACTTCTAGTACGACAGGTTTAGTAATGCCCTTGATGGTTAATTCACCCTCAATCGTTTTAGGTGCATCCGCTTCAAATGTGACTTTCGTTGATTTGAACGTGGCAGTAGGGAAATTTTCTGTATCAAATAAATCAGCTGATTTGATATGCGCATCAAAGTCGGCAAAACCGGTGTTAATGGCGGTCATATCAAGAGAGATATCAACTTCAGCGGTGTTAGCTTCTTTGTCATAAACAACCGTACCGCTCGTATTATCTAAGCGAAGTTGCTGAGTTGAGAAGCCCATGTGATTGTAAGAAAAGCTTGTGAAGGTGTGGCTTGTGTCGATTTGGTAAGTCTGCGGTGCAGCAACAGCTTGGCCGGCAACAGCGGCAGAAAATAACGAGGCAATTAATAATTTTTTTCATGATTAATCTTTTGAGTAATTTAGATGACTGAATGATTTGGTTCGAGAGATTAGATTGGTGCCTATTAAGCAAAAAGAAACTTAATTACTTCTTACTCAAGGGGCTGCCTAATAAAAGCACCGCTCTAAACTTTAAAACATCAATGGTTGTTATTGTAAGTAAGATAAGAAGTTAAATAAATGGCTTGGGATGATATACACTATTCTTATTATTGAAACAATGACAAGATAATGGTCGGGTGTTTATGGATAAGTTATTAGCAATGAGAGTGTTCGAGCGGGTTGCTGATGAAAACGGTTTTGCCGCAGCAGCGCGTGCCTTAGATATGTCACCCCCTGTTGTTACACGCTTGATTGCCGAATTAGAAAAAGAGCTGGGCGTGAGGCTATTTCATCGCACAACGCGACGCGTAGCACTATCGGAAGCCGGCGAGTTGTACTTAGAGCGTATTCGTAAGATTTTGGATGATGTCGAGCAGGCGCGAGAACTCGTCAGTGTACACCGTGAGCAGTTATCGGGTGTGTTAAGGATTTCATCAGACGCAGCCTTAGCGAGTAGTATGATTGCTCCTTCATTTTTCGACTTTAGGCAGCTGTATCCGGGCATTAAAATGGAAGTCATTGTGAGAAGTCAGCAAACTCTGCCTATCGAAGATTATGATATAACGCTTTTTGGTTCGACGGTCGGAACGGATTTGGCGATAGTAGCTAGGAAAATTTACCAATCGGATGCTATTTTGGTGGCAGCGAGCAGTTATATTGAGCGTAGAGGGATGCCCAAGACACCGGAAGAGTTGCCTGAGCACGATTGTTTACATATACGACGGCGTGATAGTGACCCCTTTAGAGGTTGGGAGTTATGGCAGGAAAATGATCCCAAAGTCGAAGCCAAGGTAGAGATTGGTCCGATTTTAGTGGCAAACCATACGGATACATTACTGAGAGCGGCTTTAGATGGTTGTGGTATTGCTTCTTTGGCGACTGACTTAGCTCGACCTTATCTAGAGAGCGGGAAGATAGTGCGGGTGTTAGAACCTTGGATAACAGGTCAATTGGTTGTGTATGCCGGTTTACCTAGTCGTCAGTTTATTCCACAGCGGGTTCAAGTGTATTTAGACTACTTAACTAGCTATGCGCGCAAACAAAATCAACAAGCAATTAACTAGCTGTGAATAGGCACAAATTCAGTATAAGAACCTATTGAAAATCTTTCCAATAAAAGTCATAGTTAGTGATTGAGATAGGAATCATTTTGATAAAGTAAATTTATTTTTTAATCAGGGGTTGGAGACATTATGAATTTAAGTCGTCGTGATATTTTAAAAGTAGCCGGTGCAGCCGGGGTGGTCAGCATTACTCCGGGATTGGCACGGGCACAAGTTGAAGGCATTGAGAAAAAGTCTGTCACTATTGCCGTCGGCGGTCAGGCCTTGGTTTATTACCTACCATTATCCATTGCGGAGTTTAAAGGCTTCTACAAAGAAGAGGGAGTCGACGTTAAGATTGTCGACTTTGCCGGTGGCTCTAAAGCCTTACAGGCGGTGGTGGGTGGCAGTGCCGATGTATGTTCGGGTGCGTTTGAGCATACGGTTAGCCTACAAAATCGACGCCAAATTTATAGCGCCTTTGTCATGCAGGGTCGGGCACCGATGATTACCTTAGCAGTTTCTAAGAAAAACATGCCTGATTATAAAGGCCCTGCCGATCTTAAGGGTAAGAAAATCGGGGTGACAGCCCCCGGTTCCTCAACCAACATGTTAGTTAATTTCTTTTTAGCTCAGCATGGTCTAAAGCCCAGTGATGTTTCTATTATCGGTGTCGGTGCAGGTACAGGTGCGGTTAATGCCGTTCGCTCCGGTCAAGTCGATGCTATTAGTAATGTGGATCCGGTGATTTCTACGCTGGAGCATGAGGGATTGTTAGAGGTCATTGTCGACACCAGAAAACTGGAAGATTCTGAGGCAATTTTTGGTGGTCCTATGCCGTCAAGCTGCCTATATGCTTCGCAAAAGTTTATCGACGATAATCCCAATACATGTCAGGCCTTGGCTAACGCCATTATCAAGGCGGATAAGTGGATCCAGGAGGCCAGTGTTGAAGAGATCATGGAAATCGTGCCCGAGCAGTATCTATTAGGCAACCCTGAGGTTTATCGTCGGGCTTTAGAGGCTAGCCGTGAGGCATTATCGCCTAATGGTGTGATTGATGAAGCCGGCCCTCAAACCGCTTTAAATGCGCTTGATGCATATATTGAGGATCTTAAAGCAGAAAATATTGATTTATCTAAATTGTGGACAGATCGCTTTGTTAAGCAGGCATCTTAGGGGATAGGAATAATAAGATGTCTCAAGCAGTGTTAGAGTTAAATAATATTACGTGTACTTTCCCTCCCAGTGACAAGGGAGGGTCGCCCTATACCGCCGTCAGAGACGCCACCCTACATATTCAAGAGGGTGAGTTTGTTTCTGTGGTCGGTCCTACGGGCTGCGGTAAGTCAACCCTACTCAATGTAGGTGCCGGCTTACTTAGACCCACGTCTGGTGATGTCAAGGTGTATGGCAAGCCGCTCCAAGGGATTAACCATCGTGCCGGCTATATGTTCCAAGGCGAGGCTTTGTTTCCGTGGCGTACGGCATTGGCTAATGTCACGGCCGGCCTGGAGTTTGCCGGTACATCAAAGCAAGAAGCGGAAGAGCGAGCCATTGACTGGCTTGCCAGAGTTGGCTTAGAGCAGCACAAGGACAAATACCCTCATCAAATGTCCGGCGGTATGCGTAAGCGTGCCATGTTGGCCCAAACCTTAATTCGTAATCCGGACATTATCCTTATGGATGAGCCATTTTCTGCCTTGGATATTCAGACAAGACAGCAAATGGAAAACGAGGTGCTAGATATTTGGATGAGTCAGCGTAAAGCCTTGCTGTTCATTACTCATGACTTGGATGAAGCGATTGCGATGAGTGATCGTGTGGTGATTTTAGCGGCCGGCCCGGCGACTAGAATTATCGGTGAGTTTGTGATTGACTTAGAGCGTCCGCGAGATGTTGCTGAGATGCGTAACCATCCACGTTTTGTGGAGTTACACAGTGCGATTTGGTATGTCCTCCGCGAAGAGGTTCTCAAGGGTTATCAACAACAAAAGCAGAAGCTTTAGTAGGCAGGATGAGTAATGAGGAAGTTAATTTTACCGAGCAATAAAAATTATCGTATTTGGCAAATAGGAATTCTTGTTGTACTTTTTGTGATCTGGCATCTTGTGTCAAGAGATCATCAGCTAGCTTTTTTCTTTGGTGAGCCCATTGGGGTTTTTCAGGTGATTTGGAAGTGGTTTATCACCGATGGCAATATCTATAAGCATTTGGGAGTCACCTTAAGTGAGACCATATTGGCCTTTGTCATTGGTACAGTCGCCGGTATGTTCATGGGTCTTTGGATGGGATTATCCCGCACAGCCAGTCTGATATTTGATCCCTATTTGACCGCCTTAAACTCAATGCCACGGGTGATTTTGGCACCTATTTTTGCAATGTGGTTCGGGTTGGGGATTTGGTCTAAAGTCGCCTTGGCCTTTACCTTGGTATTCTTTATCGTATTTTTTAATGTCTATCAGGGAATTAAAGAGGTTAGTCCGACCTTATTGGACAATGCACGTATGTTAGGTGCTAATCGTAAGCAGCTATTGCGCTATGTTTACTTGCCCTCAGCAACCAGTTGGGTGTTTTCAAGTTTACATGCCTCAGTAGGTTTGGCTTTTGTCGGTGCGGTGGTTGGTGAGTATTTAGGATCAGCCAGTGGCGTAGGCTATTTGATTTTGCAAGCCGAGGGCTCCTTTGATGTTAATACCGTTTACGCAGGGATTATCACCTTGACTGTTTGTGCCTTATTATTAGATGCCTTGGTGGGTGTTTTTGAGCGCTATTTTCAGACTTGGAAACCAAGTAGAAAATCTAATAGCCAACAAGTATAAGTTAAATTTTTTAGAGGATTTTATGATTATCCACATGGTTTTATTTAAGTTTGAAGAGCCTGTGACAGCGGATTTTGAAGAAACTGTTGAATATCATTGTGAGCAGATCAGGCAGCATTGTGAGGGCGTCATTCTTTTTGATCTAAAAAAGAATTTCTCTGATCGTGCGGGTGGTTTTGTTTACGCGCTTTCAAGCATCTTTAAAGATGTTGAGAGTTTGGAGAAATATCAACCGCATCCGGTGCATGAAGAGTTAAAAAAATACCTTAATAACTTCCCCGGTCAGCGCGTAGTTTATGATGGTGAATTAGGTGCAGATAGTCTAGTTACGCCACTATAAACCATTCGTCTAGACTGCTCCCTTTGTCAAAGGGTTTATTTATAAAATCCCGAGTGATCATTGCTATCACTCGGGATTGTTACTTTTATTGTGTGTGGGTTGCTCTACGCAGTCGAATGAGATTTTTTCCAACCACGGAGGTTGATCAGTAGTGCAATCAAAATCATAGCAATAATGGTACCGAAGCCGACCATCGTGGCGAACATCCACGAGTAAATGGGTTGTAAGGTAAAGACAATCGCGGTGATGACTGCAATACCGACAGAGGTACCGATACGTTGACCGGTTTGTAAGACCGCACCGGCACTGCCTGCGTAGTTTAAGGGTACCTCACTGAGGGTTAGCGTTTGAATGGGGCTAATGGTTGCACCCTGACCGATACCGAAGATGGCCAGTGCCACGGCAAGCCACCAGATGCTGACGTTGTATACGGCATTAAGATAAAAAGCTAACACAGCGAAAAGAAGCCCAATTAAAGATACCGCTAAGCCCACGATAACGACTTTAATGCCGTAATTACCGACTGCTTTGCCGGCTCTTACGGCGGTAAAACTCACCATGAGTGCGGAGGGTAAGCCCAATAGGCCGGATTCAAAGGCACTAAAACCCAACACCTGCTGTAAGTAAATCGGAACGAGTACCCAAATGCTGGTGATACCTAAGAAATAGAGGCACATGGAGATATTGCCGTTGCGGTAGGTGGTGATTGAAAATAGATCTAAATTGACCATTGGGCTAAAGCCCTTTTGCTCAAAACGACGCTCCCAGCGGATAAAAAGAAGGACTAGCACTAATCCGATCGGCAATAAAACCCAGAGTACAGGTGAGCGATAGGACTCAACAAAGGGAAATAAAATGGCTAAGACGGCTAAACCCAAAATAATCGCGCCAATCGGGTCAAGCGCTTTGAACCATCCCGGTTGTTTAAGTTTCTCAACAGCCAATAGGGGGCGTGGGAACCATAACCATGCCAAGGTCATCGTTAAAATACCTGTGGGTACATTAATTAAAAAGGTTAAACGCCAACCTAAGTCAGCACCAAATAGGTTGATGAGGAGACCACCCAACACCGGCCCGAGGGCGACAGATACACCGACGGTTGTGCCGAATAAGCCAAAGGCCCAACCCCGCTCTTTACCGTGAAAATACTGCTGAATCATACCGACACCCTGAGGTGTTAAGAAGCCGGAACCGATTCCTTGGATGACACGAGCAATATTTAAATGGAGTGGATCAGTGGCTAAGCCTGATGCAATTGATGCTAATGTAAATAAAAAGGTACCGGCGATAAATAAAGCACCACGGCCAAAGAGATCACCGGCGCGACCCGCACCGACCAAAAAGATTCCAAAGCTTAGGGTATAACCGGCAAGAATCCATTGTAAATCAGCATAACCTGCATGTAGACTGCTTTGAATTGAAGGAAGGGCGACATTGACAATACTCACACTCAGTAAAGACATAAAAATAGCACTGAGTATCACGATGATAATTCGTTTGCGAGTTTGATCAATTGCTGAGTGAGCGTTGCTTTGCGCTTCAACGTTGCTCATTGATACCCTCCTAAATTGACTGACAACAAGGAATTAATCCCTTTGACATCCTCCCCGCCCTAAAGAACGGGGATTCCTACGGCGTTCAGGCGACCATCGCCTGACTCGCTTCGGTGGGTTCTTGGCCCGACGCCCTTACCTACAGGCGAAGTCTCTGCACAAGCTAACCGGGCGTGTCCCGCCCTTAACACATTGATCGCGCCGACTACGTCAGCGTTTTCCTCAAAATCACAGTCCATACACTNGAANCNCGCTTGGCTGCGCCGATTTTCTTTGGCGATATGACCGCAACAAGGGCAGGTTTGACTGGTGTTTCTGGGGTTCACAGCAAGGAGCTCTCCACCTAGCCAAGTCAGCTTGTATTCCAACTGACGTCGGAACTCGAACCAGCTTTGATCGAGAATCGCTTTATTTAGGCCGGACTTGGCTTTCACGTTTTTTCCCGGTATGNCAATGGTGCCAGAAGCGGACTTGGACATATTCCGAACCTGCAAATCCTCGATACACACCATCGCGTGGTTTTGGCTGATAGCTGTCGTGGCTTTGTGCAGGTAGTCGCGCCGGGAATTGGCGATACGGGCATGGATTTTCTGGACGGTGGCTTTTGCCTTTTTCCAATTGTTGCTAAATTTCTGTTTTCGACTCATCG